>NZ_HG424492.1 GCF_000336385.2 Lysobacter antibioticus HS124
AGCGACGACCTGACCAACTTCGACTACGACCACAAGGGCTGGTTCTTGAACCTGGTGGGGACGTACTGATAGCGCCGATTGCCGCGAAACGATGCGGTCTCCGACGCGTGAGCCAAGGGGCCGTCGGTCGCGATGAACTTGTCGCGACCGGCGGTCCTGCGGTCGGCGACTCAGAGATACTTGGAGACGGTGGCATGAGAATTCGCGCCCGTGTGGTGGTCTGCGTCGGCCTTGGACTGGCGAGCGGCGGCGTTGCGGCCCAACAGGGCATCGGCATCGGAAATGTGGCGACAGCTCCCGGTTTGATCGGGTCCGCGCACCCCAACACGGCCAATCGGGACTGCGCCGCGAATACCGTCGTTGTCGGCGGCCGCCATACGGACCGGGCGATAGGGCCGGCGAATTCCGCCGATGGCATGACCGTCGACTACGATCTGCGCTGCGGGAGCATCAGCACCGACGGCGTGAGCGTCACGGTCGCCAACGACGCCACGTTTACCGATTTCCCGACCTACGACCAACGAGACGTCACGTTGCAGAACACCTGCGCCGCGAACCAGGTCGTCGGTCGGGGCGGCGGTTACGATCGAGATTACCTCGCCCAAGGAACCTGGACCAGTTCCGTCACCCACGTGTGCTATGCCCTGGTCTTGGACGCCAACGATTGGGTCAAGCGCTCCGGCACCGCCTCCGCGACGCAACTCATCGGCAACAACGAGGCCTACGCGGTGCATACGCTTCGCGGCCCGTTCTGCGCCGATACCATCGATACCGTGAAAGTCGGCTATTTGGGGCGTTTGGGCGGCGAGGGCATCGACGGTGTCCAGCAGCGTTGCGGGCAGTTCATCCAGGCGCGCTTTTCCGCTGCGCTGAACTTCGTCGATTTCGCCTGGAGCACGGCCCTCGGCGGCGCCGGCTGGAACGCGCAGCTGACCCACACCAGCGGCAACATGGCGGTACGCACGCCGCGGCCGGCGGGGGTCAACGACCTCACGCAGTTCGAAGGCGCGAACGAGCTCTACGTGATCCCCGGCGCCGGCTATTCGGCCACCCCGATCGCGCCGGCCGGCATCGCCGCCAACACCTATGCGGTGACCACTCCCTGCACCAACGCCACCCGCACCGACGAACAGGACCTGGCCTGCCCGCTGGTGGTGACCGGCCTGCCCGACATCGCGGTCGCGCTGACCACGCCGACGCCGGCCTACAGCAACTACGGCCAGTTGCAGAACATCGTGCTGACCGCGACCAACGTCGGGCCCGGCGCCACCGATGGCGACGATGGCTTCACCGTGGTCGCGACCCTGCCGGCAGGCTGGACGGCCGGTGCGCTGCCGGCCAACTGCACTGCCAACGGCGCCAACACGGTCGTGACCTGCGCGCTCAACCCGACCCCGCTGACCGGCTCGGCCGCGCCCGGCGGCAACGGCGGCACGATCGGCTTCACCATTCCGGTGACGGTCAATTCGCCCACGCTCAGCGGCGCTTACACCGCCAATGCCGCGTTGGGCCGCAGCGTGCCCGATGGCGACGCAGATGCGACCAACAACGATTACAACACTGCCAACGACACCACCAGCGGGCCGTTGGTGTTCCAGAAGCAGCCGATCCTGCGCCTGCGCAAGGCGCTGCCGCTGGGACGGTTCGTCGCCGCGGATCAGTTCCAACTGGATATCGCCGGCACCGGCGGACCGGTCAGCGCCACCACCACCGGCAGCGGCACCACCGCCAGCGGCGAAGCGCTGCTCAACGGCAGCATCGGCGCGGCCTACACCCTGTCCGAGGCCGGCGCGGCCGGCGCCAACCTCGCCAACTACGCCAGCGCCTACAGCTGCAGCAACGCCCTGGCCGGTGGCCAGGCCCCGAGCGGCAGCGGCGCCAGTTTCAATCTCACCGCAGTGGCCGGCGACGATCTCACCTGCACCTTCAGCAATACCCGCACGCCCTTGGCCGATCTGGCGATCACCAAGACCAATACGCCGGTATCGGGGCCGTCCGATCAGAGCAACGACACGCTCAATCGTGGCGCGGCGACGACCTACACCATCGTGGTGACCAACAACGGGCCCGATACGGTGAACGGCGCGGTGCTCAGCGATCCGGCCGGCAATCGCAGCGGCTTGAGCTGCACCGCGCCGCCGGTCTGCACCGGTACCGCCTGTCCGGCGGGATTGACCTTGGCCCAGTTGGAAAGCGGCGTGGCGCTGGGCGCCCTGGCGAACGGCGCGTCGGTGACGGTGACGCTGAGCTGCAGCGTCAACTGAAGCCGGGCGCAACCGTTGGCCCTCGGGGCCGACCCGTATTCCGTCGCGACACACTGCCGGCTTCATCCGCGACGACCATCGCAGCGGTGGTTACGTCAGAAGCGTTTCGCGATGTGATGGCACATTCGTCTACTTCTTGCAGGGCCCGGCGTGGCAGTCGCCGGGTCCTGCAAGACCATTATCGAACGATACGCGCGCAGGTTCGGCTGTCGTCGCCGCGATTGCGGCGGCGGCGATGGCGGGCCGGCTTCAAAATACTGACGTGCACGGTCAATTAGCGACCGACAGCGTTCAGAAGATTAAGTTCCGATGCCGTTCGGCCATCGAAAAACGACGTTTTTCCCACCGCCGCACGCGGCAATCGGCGATGTAAACGTTTCACCGGTCTGTGTCGGATTTATGACTGGGGCTGCTTCTATCTTGTGACGGTTGGCACAAAATTTGCAGTGATATGGATATCAGCACAATCTGCAAAACGTGATGCGTCCAATGCTTCCATCGTCGATCTCATCGCTTCGCGTCTGCGCCCGCAGCCGTGGCGTGAGCGCGCCGGTGCGTGGCGTCGGCCGTGTGTGGAGCAGCGCGAACCGTGGCATCGGTTCGTTCTTTCACGGCGACAGTGCGATCGGGTTCGCTTTTGATTCGGCGGGCTCGATGCTTGGTCTGCGTTACTTTCGGCTGCGCGAGCGGCGTGTCCGAGAGGATTCGCGCCGGTCTGTGTCGAGCCTCGGTTCGCGCATCGGCCACGCGAGTCGCAACCTCGAATCGAGCTGGATTCGCGCGCGAAAAAAACGACGACGGCGTGTGGACGAATGTTCCTACCCGTTTGCCGATAAAGAACGGTAGCGTCTGGTAATCGTTGTCAATCCCCTAAGAGTACGTGCGTCCTGCCGGATGCCGTATTCACGGTGTCGCTTTGCCTTGTGAAAGACAGCGGCGTCAAATACTTGTGAACATGCGCATGTCGATGCACATATCAATTTTTCATTTCGAATCGCCTCCGGCAGAACGCAGGCTTTCGCGGCTTGGTTTCGATTTCTCACTCGCAATCGGAAGTTCGTTCAATTCTGCGTTGCGTACCGGAGCGCGCTCCGGCGAGGGTACGGGCAGCGAGGCTTCGTCGATTCGATGGTCGATTCGAACGAGCGCAGTGGGCGGAATCGGGGGGAGCCCCCTGTCGCCGAAGCCGTCGCTGGACGCCGTGAGGAAAACGGATCAGTGGGTCCGGCCGCGACACGGGGGAAGGAATCTCCCATACACGTCGGTGCCGGCAGGCTCAACTGAAAAAGCGCCACGGAAGGCGGGCGCAGCCCGTACGTCCATGCCGGCCCTGGAGGTGCCGGCCATCGCGAATGTCGCCGACCGAAGTCGGCCGCTGCCCGAATCGAAGCAGTCCGATTCCAGGGAGGTCATGCACTGCGTCCAGTCGTCCGATCCGTATCGCGTGCGGGATATCGCCCGCCGCTGCGCGGCCGGATTCCCCCATAAGACCTCGAAATATAAGTAGAACGCCGTGTGCACTATCCATCCTTATAACGATCATGTTGACGATGTCGTGGATCAAACGGAGATCGCCGCGATGATTCCCGACGAACACGAAGAATCCATCTACACCCGGCTGGACGCAAAGCAGTGGGCGGCGATCGAAGCCGTGCTGCCGCGTACGGTCTATACCCGCAATACCGACACCGAGGACGCGCGGCGTTTCGTCGAAGCCGCGTTGTGGGTAATGGCGACCGGCCGGTTCTGGACCGAGTTGCCGCAGGCCGTTTACGGTCCCTGGCGCAAGAACTACGTACGCAGCAATCGTTGGATCTATCGCGGCATGTGGCAGGCCGTGATCGGCGCGCTGGGTCAGGACAGCGAGCTGTCGACGATGATTTCGCGTTACGTGAAAACCCAGGTCGAGCGACATCAGAAGCTCGGCCGGCGCAACGATTTTCGCCTCGACGGCGAGGACTGAACCGGCGTTGCGCGTTATGCGGGCGGGTCCGCGGTGCGGCCTGGCCGGCCCCGACTGGAGCGCTGTCCGTACGGGGTGGCGGCGTTCCGGCGGCCGTTCGGGCGCGGGCCCGCCTGCTTCGCCCGGTTCGGCCGTCCGGCCGCCCGCGCCATCCACCCAGGGCCGCACAGGCGGTCGGGGCAGGGCTGGGCGATAATCGCCGCTTTGCGATCCGATCCGCGGTAGGCGGCGGGTCCTCTTCCGGCGGGCGCTGGCCGACCGCCTTCGATCAGGGCGGGACTATGTTGCAACTGGTGGGCTTCGACGGCGACGACACGCTTTGGCACAGCGAGGGGTACTACCAGGAGGCGGCGGTCGAGTTCGAACGCATCCTCTCGGCCTGGGTCGACATCGGCAACGCCGCCATCCGCCAGCGCCTGTACGCGGTGGAGCGCAACAATCTCGCTTTGTTCGGCTACGGCGTCAAAGGCATGGCCTTGTCGATGATCGAGGCGGCGATCGACATCACCCAGTCGCGGATCAGCGCGGCCGACATCCACCGTATCGTGGCTCTGGCCAAGGACCTGCTCGATCATCCGGTCGAGTTGCTGCCCGGCATCCGCGAGGCGGTGGAGGCGGTGGCGCGCGAGCACCGCATCGTGCTGATCACCAAGGGCGACTTGTTCCATCAGGAGAAGAAGGTCGCACTCAGCGGCCTGGCCGACCTGTTCCACCGCATCGAGATCGTGTCGGAGAAGGACGAGGCGAGCTATTCGCGGGTCTTGGCCGAGTTCGGCGTCGCCCCGCAAGGGTTCGCGATGGTCGGCAACTCGCTGCGCTCGGACATCGAGCCGGTCGTCGCCCTCGGCGGTTGGGGCGTGCACATGCCCTACCACGTGACCTGGGCGCACGAGATGGAACACGGCATGAGCGGCGAGCATCCGCGCCTGCAGACGGTCAGCGGCGCCGCAGCGATCGCCGAAGCGATCGCGCGCTTCGATCGCGGGGCTTGAGGCCGCTCGCCTCCGGCCGGATGGACGCCGGCTGCGATCGCCGGCGAGCACTCGACCGGGCGAACGACGGGCGCGCGAGCGTTTTCGACCGGATCGGGTCCAGCGCACCGGCCTGAATCGCGGCTGCGGTCGCGATTTTCTCCAGCAGCGTCCGACCTTATCGGTCCGCCTGTCGCGGACGTCGCCCGGCGATGGCGACATGCGGATGCGCCGTGTTGTGTGCTGCATTCGCGTCGCGCAAGGCGGGCGTCGTCGTCCGGTTCGACGCCGAAACTGTGCCGAATTTCGCGCCGCCGACGATGCGCGGAGCATCGTTCGCGTGCGCGATCCGCCTCGAAAAACGCCGCGCGACCGCATCGTGCGCGCGGTCGGCGGCGGCGACTAAGAACATTCCCCGTGCCCACATCCGGCGCAACGGCCTTTAATGCATATCGGCAGGCGGACGAGCCGCCGAGGGCCCAACACTTACGCGCAGCCCAGGGCGACGGCCCGGCGGTCGCAGGACAAACAGTCTTGGGCGGAAAGCCGCAATTCGAACAGGAGAGTTACATGGGTAAGAACGCCGGCGGCAAGAGCAATGGGGATGTCATCGACAAGGTCGAAAGCGAATTCGTGACGCCGCAGCACCGGCTTGCGATCGAAGAGGCTTCGGTCAAAGGCAAGTTCGCGGTCAGTTTCAGAGCGGCGGGCGCCGCCACGTTGGCCGCTCTCGAAGAAGGCGCGGCGGCCAAGGGGCACGACATTCTCGAGAAAACCATCAAGCAGTCGTCGCTCGCCAAGGCCTATCCGAACAACGCCGCGGAGATGCTGCAAAAGGTGCGCGAGGCCGGCATCGAGGGTTACGTCGGCCATTGGGACAAGGCCAGCGGAGAGCTGAAAGGCATCTATCTCAGCAGCGGCCACGGCTTGGGCGACAAGGTCCAGGGGAATATCTACCCCATCGACATGAACCGGCTGGACGAATCGCTGGCCCCGCTCAAGCAGAACCCGGGCTGGAAGGCGTTGCCGTTCACCGGCGACTACGACATGCACGACATGCTGACGTTCCGCGGTGCCGGTCGGCCGCATACGCCGTTGGTCGATTCCAAGGAGGAACTTGCGATCCGCAAGGGAATCAACCAGGCGGTCGCCGATGTCGACCCCCGGCGCCCGGTCGCGGATACCGAACACAACGTGATCCGCCACGGCCCGCAAGTGAACTTCTCCAGCTATATGCTCGACCGCGAAGCGGGAGTGGTGAAGCGCGACGGCGGCTTCCTCGGCGTGGTCGCCAGGCCCGGCGAGTTTCCGGTGGCGATGGTGGACCGCGGCAAATGGTCGATCATCAACGACTCGAACCAGCTGGCCGGTTACTACCGGAGCGTCGGCGCGCAGATCAAGGAAACCTGGAATCCCGACGGCGTCAGGACCTTCGCCGATGCGGACAAGCCGGGCATGGTGAAGTACGGCCGGCGCGACGAAACGCCCGCGAAACCGCCCGTTCCCGCCGCACCGAAGCCGGCCGGCAACGAGCCTTCCGCGGTGCTCGACCGTATGCTGACGGCCGCGCAGGGCGGCGACCGCGAAGCGTTCCGGCAGGCAACCCAGCAGGCCGCCGCAGCGGCGCCGGGGCGCGAGCTGCGCAACGAGGCGGCGGCGTCGGTCGACCGCCAGGAGCCGTCGCGGACTCAAGCGACGGCGCAACCGCAGCCCGTCGAACAGGCGCTGCCGGGCCCGAGCCAGCCGCGCGTGCGTTGAGCGGGCATCCGCGATCCGGCGCCGATGGGGTGCCGGGTCCGGATCGGAGCCGGGATCGGGCAAATGCGGAACCGCCGTCGGAAAACGCCGTGATGCAGCAAGACGAGTTGACCGCGCTGATCGGCAGGACCGCGATCCTGATGGAGCAGTTCGAGCGCCGTTGCGAAGAAATCGAGGCGCATCAACGCACGCTGTGCGAGCAGTTGCAGCAGCTGTCGCAGCGCGCGGTGTGGGCGGTTTGCCAGGCGGCGGACGAGAGCTTGCGCGATCTGTCCGGGGCCGTGACCGGCAAGGTCGAGGACGGCCTGTCGCAACCGGTGGCGGCTTACGAACATCGCTTGCGCAAGGCCGGAACGCTGCTGCAGGAGGGTTCCCAAGGGCTGGCGGCGCAAATCGCCCGCTTGCAGTGGCTGCACCGGCAGTTGGTCTGGAAAGTGGTCGCCGTGGCGTTCGGCAGCCTGCTGTTGTTGCTGGCCGGCGGCGGCTGGTTGTCGTCGCGCTACCGGGCCGATATCGAACGTCAGCGGGTCGGGGCAGACCTGCTGCGCGCCTATAACCGGGCCGACGTGTCTCTGTGCGATGGACGGCTGTGCGCGAACGTCGATCTCAAGGGGCGGGCCTACGGTGAGGACAAGCAATACCGTCCGGTGCGGCCGCGGCGCTGAACCGTGCCTGGCGTGGGGCGGGCGGAGCAGGGCGTGTCGCGCTCGCGCCCGCGGCCCCCGCCGGCCGTTTCGAGGGCGCGGTTGGCGGGGGCGGGGCTTTCGGCACCGTCGCGCCGGGGGATGGGGCACCGTGTAGCCGGCGACGAGGCCGGCATTGCGTTCGCGTTGCGGTGCGTGCGGACGGGGTTCGACGGTCCGCCAGCCCCTGCGGGTTTCGAATCGCATGCCTGAATGCTTCGTGGGCGACCGGCGGGCCGGGCGCCTGCCTGGAGCGGCGGCGGGAGGCGGTTGCAGGCCTTGCGGGGCGCCCGTCCCAACCGCGACTGAGCGGCCGATGGCGACCCCGGAATTGTTCCAAGCCGGTTCACCGTGGCGAAGGCACATTCGCACCGTACCTGCCGCAGAGCAGGTCCCCCGAATGAGGAGACTGCCATGACCGTCCTGTCCCGCTGGCTTGCACCGTTCGTACTCGCCGCCGGTTTCGGCGCAGTCGCCATGGCGCCGGCGCCGGCCCGCGCCGACGACCTCGCCCGAGTGATCGTCGACATCGCCGACGTCATCGTCCGCAACAACACCCCGTACTACCGTTACGGCAATTTCGGCTACAACGACCGCCTGATCGTGGTCCGCGACCGCTACGGCCGTCCGACGTACTACCGCAACGTGCCGCGTTACGCCGACTATCGCTATCGTCCGGGCCCGCCGTACGGCGTCGCCCACGGCTACTACAACCGCGATTGCAAGCACAACGGCAAGTGCCGGACCACTTACTACGACCCGCGTTACGACCGCCGTTACGATGGGCGCTATAGCCGTTACGACGACCGTTATCACCGCCACGATCGCCACGACCGGTACGGCCGCGACTACCGTTACGACGGCCGCCGCTGGCGCGATCGCGACGACGACTGAGTCCGTCGTCGTCCGGCCTCTCGCGACGGCGCCCTCGGGCGCCGTCGCCGCTTGAGTCGCGGCCGCCCCACGGCGCGAGCCGACCGCCGGCGCCGGCGGGTGCTAGCCTGCCGCTCGCGGTCCGTCGCCGCGACGCTGCCGTCCCGGAGCCGCTGCCGGCCGCGTTCCATCCCGAGCTGTCCACTTCGAGCCGTCCACCGACGGTCGTCCACTTCCGCGAGGCCCGCCATGCCGCATTCCAACCATCGTCGTTCGGTTAACCTCCGTCACCGCCTGGGCCTGGCCGCGGCGCTGGCGCTGGCCGCGACCGCCTTGCCGGGCGCCGCCAGCGCAGGCGGCTCGGTCGATTGCAAGCTCAAGTTCAACATGGCCGGCTGGTCGGTGTTCTACAAGACCGCCTCCGGCAACGGCACCATCACCTGCAGCAACGGCCAGAGCATGGCGGTGAAGATCAACGCCAAGGGCGGCGGGCTGAGCTTCGGCAAGTCGCGCATCGTCAACGGCACCGGCGAGTTCTCCGGCGTGCGCAACATCAGCGAGACCCTGGGCAGCTACGCCAGCGCCGAAGCGCATGCCGGCGCGGTGCGTTCGAGCAAGGCCCAGGTCATGACCAAGGGCGAGGTTTCGCTGGCCCTGGCCGGCACCGGCCAGGGCTGGGACGTCGGCGTCGCCTTCGGCAAATTCACGATTTCGCGCTGAACCGCCGCGCCCGGCGGGCGCGGGCGGGACCGGCGCAAGACCTCGGGAGGTCCGCCATGAACCACGCTTTCAAACGCCGTTTCTTCGCGCTCGCCGCGTCGGTCGCCGCGCTGATCGGCGCCGGCCCCTTGCCCGCGCAGCCAGCCGACAGCGGCTGGAGCCCGCGCAGCGGCGACGTCTGGGTCGATGCCTGGCTCGGCGACATCAACCGCTACGGCGCCCGCTATCGCGAGCCCTTCGTCGACGAGATGGTGCGCTACTACGGCGCGCCGCGCGAACTGGTCGGCGACTTGCTAGGCAATCGCGGTTGGACGCCGGGCGACGTCTATTACGCCTGCGCCTTGGCGCAAGTGTTGGGCCGACCCTGTCGCTACGTGGTCGACGAATGGAACCGCGACCACGCCCAAGGCTGGGGCGCAGTGGCGCAGCGGCTGGGCATCAAGCCGGGTTCGGCCGAGTTCCATCGGCTCAAGCGCGGCTTCGTGCCGACCTACGACCGCTGGGGCCGGCCGATCACCATCGACCGCGAACTGCGCCGCGACTACCCGAATCGGCCGTATCGCGATTACCCGCCGCCCGCGGCGACGGGCAAGGGCCGAGACAAAGCCAAAGACCCGGGCAAGCCGGCCGCCAAGGGCGCCAAGGCGCCGGCCAAGAACGAGCGCCGCTCCTGACACCGCCGACCGCGCAGGCGGGATGCGCGGTGGTCTCCTGCGCAGCGGCCGGGCGGTTCGCGCCCGGTCTATGATGCGGTCATGAACGACGCATCGCCCGGGCCCGGCCCGGCGCCGCTCTCGATCGCCGGCAATGTCCGCGTGGTCGGCTTCGAGCCGCGCTGGCGCGAGGATTTCGCCCGCCTCAACATCGAATGGCTGCAGCGCTGGTTCTCGGTCGAACCGATCGACCGCGAAGTGCTCGGCGACCCGGAAACCCATCTGCTCGCCGACGGTGGTCGGATCCTGTTCGCGGTCGACGACAGCGACCGAGTGCTCGGCACCGTGGCGCTGAAGCGCTACGACGATGGTCTGGTCGAACTGACCAAGATGGCGGTGAAGCCGGCGCTGCGCGGCGGTGGCATCGGTCGGCAGCTGATCGCAGGCGCGATCGCCGCCTTCCACGACATGGGCGGGCGCGAACTGTTCCTGGAGTCCAGCTCCAAGCTCGGCCCGGCGCTGCGCCTGTACGAAAGCGTCGGCTTCCGCCACCGCCCGGCGCCGCGGCCGGGCTCGCACTACCGGCGCGCCGACGTGTACATGGTCTGGGAAGCGGACGCCGCGGGCGATTAGAGGGATCAGGCCGGCGCGACGTCGGCCTGGCGCTGCTGCAGTTCCCACATCTGCGCATAGACGCCGCCGAGCGCGAGCAATTGCGCATGGCTGCCGCGTTCGATGATGCGGCCGGCGTCCATGACCAGGATCTGGTCGGCGTCCATCACCGTCGACAGGCGGTGGGCGATGACCAGGGTGGTGCGGCCGACCGCGAGCCGGTCCAGTTCGGCCTGGATCGCGCGTTCGGATTTGGAATCCAGGGCCGAGGTGGCTTCGTCGAAGATCAGGATCGAGGGGTTCTTGAGCAGGGCGCGGGCGATCGCCACGCGTTGCTTCTCGCCGCCGGACAGCTTGAGCCCGCGCTCGCCGACCGGGGTGTCGTAGCCGTCGGGCTGGTGGACGATGAAGTCGTGGATGTGCGCCGAGCGCGCCGCGGCCTCGACCTCGGCGTCGCTGGCCTCGGGCCGGCCGTAGCGGATGTTGTAGCCGATGGTGTCGTTGAACAGCACCGTGTCCTGCGGAACGATCGCGATCGAGCCGCGCAGCGAAGACTGGGTCAGCTGGCGCAGGTCGCGGCCGTCGATCTCGATCGCGCCGGCGTCGACGTCATAGAAGCGGTACAGCAGCCGCGCCAGGGTCGATTTGCCCGAGCCGGAATGGCCGACCACGGCCACGGTGGCGCCGGCCGGGATGTCGAAGTCGATGCCTTGCAGGATTTCGCGCCGCGGGTCGTAGCCGAAGCGCACGCCGCGGAAACTCACCGTCGGCCGGCGCGCGTCCAGCACCTGCGCATCGGGAGCGTCGCGCACGTCCTGGCGCTCGTCGAGCAGGTCGAACAGCCGCTCCATGTTGGTCAGCGCCTGCTTCACCTCGCGGTACATCATGCCGAGCATGAACAGCGGCGCCGACAACTGCAGCAGATAGGCGTTGACCAGCACCAGGTCGCCGACGGTCATTTCGCCGGCGACCACGCCGCGCGCGGCCAGCCACATCATCGCGGTGACGCCGAGCGCGACCACCAGGCTCTGGCCGAGGTTGAGCACGGCCAGGGTCTTGATCGCCATGACCTGGGAGTTCTCCAGGTGGCGCAGGTTGTCGTCGTAGCGCAGCGCTTCGTGCTGCTCGTTGTTGAAGTACTTGACCGTCTCGTAGTTCAGCAGCGAATCGACCGCGCGCTCGTTGGCGCGGGTGTCGGCCTCGACCGAGGCGCGGTAGTAGCGGGTGCGCCACTCGGTCACCGAAAAGGTCCAGGCGGCGTAGGCGGCCAGGGTGCCGAGCGCGATCGCGGCGAAGCGCCAATCGTAGATCCACACCAGCACCGCCGTGACCATCACGATCTCGAACAGCACCGGGATGATGGTGTAGATGGTCCAGTCGAGCAGGTCGCCGATCGCACTGCCGCCGCGTTCGACGTCGCGGGCGACGCCGCCGGTGCGGCGGGCGAGGTGGAACTTGAGGCTGAGCCCGTGCAGATGGCGGAATACCTGCAAGGTCACCTGGCGCGAGCTGCGCGCCATCACCCGCGCGAACACCACCTGGCGCAGTTCGGTGAACACGGTGACGCCGACCCGCGCCGCGCCGTAGGCCAACAGCAGGCCGACCGGCAGCAGCAGCGGAGTAGGCTGGATGTTGAGCCGGTCGATCAGCTGCTTCAGCGCCATCGGCACGTACAGATTCAGCAGCTTGGCCGCGACCACCATCGCCAGGGCGATCACGATGCGGCCGACATAGGGGCGCAGATAGGGCAGCAGCGAGGCGATCACCGACCATTCGCCGCGGCGGCCGGCAGCGCGATCGACCGGCGCGGCGCCGTCGGTATCGGCAAGAGGGTCCGGAACGGGAGGAACGGCGGCCATGCGGTCCTGCGGCGGCGAGGGAAGGGCGCAGCATAGGACCTCGACTGTGCTCGAGGTCAAGCGCGGACGCCGCCGGGGTCGAATGCGGCCGGCGGACATGCCATTCTTGGGCCCCGCGGCGACGCCGGGGCAGCCGTTCGCGCCGTGGTCCGGGGCCGCGGCGCCTCAGCCCCAGCGTTCCAGCCCGCCGTTCAATCCCGCCGTCCAGCAAGGAGCTTCGCAGGCATGAGAGCCGTCGCCGCCGCCGCCGTATTGGCCGTTTCCGCATTCGCCTCCGCGCCGCAGGCGCGGGCCGCCGATGCCGAGCCGCGGACCCAGTCCTGCTTCCTGCTCTACGATCTCAGCGCCGGCAACATCGGCCGTCCGCCGACCCAGGCCTGCCAGCGTCAGGTCAGCCCGGCCGCGACGTTCGACATTCCCCATGCCCTGGCCGCGCTCGATGCCGGCCTGATGAAGGCGACCGCGAGCGGCAACGATCCGGGCGTGGAAAGCCTGCTGCGCTATTCGGCCGACGGTTATTTCATCGGCATCGCCGGCCGCCTCGGCCCGACCCGCGAGCGCGAGTACCTCAATCGTTTCGGCTACGGCAACGCCGACGTCGGCCGCGGCGCGGGCGCGTTCTGGAACGACGGCGCGCTGAAGATTTCGCCGAACGAGCAACTGGGCTTCCTGCAGCGGCTGTTCCGCAGCGAACTGCCGGTCGACCGCCAGGCCATGGCCGAAGTGCGTTCGGCGCTGCGCCAGCCTGCCGGCGTGGTGGTCGGCTCGTTCGGCGCGGCGCCGTTCGGGCCGATGCCGTGGCGGCACGATCTGATCGTCTCGGCCAAGAGCGGTTCGGTGGTGATGCAGGAGAAGAAAGAAGCGGTGCGCTGGCTGGTCGGTCATATCAAGCGCGGCACCCGCCAGATGGTGTTCGTCAGCTGCGTGACCGGGCCGCGCACCCTGCCGGAGAACGCCGCCGCTGTGCTGGCCAACCACGAGCTGCGCGAGGCGCGGGTGTTCTGAGCCGTGCCGGTTGCGGGGCGGGCCGGCCGCTCGGCGGGTCGGCTCCGAAGCCGGCGGATCTAGAGGGTGCGCGCCGACGTCAGTCGCGGCGGCGCACCCGTTCCCAATCCAGGCCGAAGCGCGCCAGGTACTTGCGCAGCCGGTCGGCGTCGTTGGTGCTGGCCCGTTGCGCGCGCGAGACCGCGAACAGTTCGCGTCCGGCCTGCGACAGCGAGGCCGCGCCGCGGCAGACCCGCAGTACGTCCTCGAGCTGGACCCGGTCGAAGCGGTCCAGCTCCGCGGCCTGCGCGCCGAGCAGGTCTTGCAGCAGCGACGGTCCGCCCGGTCCCGGGCCCTGCTCGCCGTCGTGCCACTGCCGGCGCAGACGCTGGATTTCTTCCTCGACCAGGTCGGTGCGGATACGGCCGCCGTCGGCCAGCGTGGCCAGGCGCATGATCGAGGCGCCGAGGTCGCGGAAATTGCCGCTCCAGCGCGCGTCGCCGCTGAGCGCGAACGCCAGGTAGCGATCGCGCGCTTCGCGGCTGAAGGTGACCCGGTGGCGATGCTCGCGCGAATGCCGCTCCAGTTCGAACTCCAGGTTGGGCTCGATGTCCTCGGCGCGTTCGGCCAGGCCGGGCAGGCGGTAGGTCCATAAGTTCAGCCGCGCCAGCAGGTCGTCGCGAAAACGGCCTTCGCGCACGGCCTGTTGCAGATCGCGATTGGTGCCGGCGATCAACTGGAAGTCGCTTTCGACCTCCTTGTCGCCGCCGACCGGCAGGAAGCGCTTCTCCTCCAGCGCGCGCAGCAGCATCGCCTGTTCGTCCTGGCCCAGTTCGCCGATTTCGTCCAGGAACAGCAGGCCCTGATGCGCCGAGCGCAGCAGGCCGGCGCGATCGGCCGAGGCGCCGGTGTAGGCGCCCTTGATGTGGCCGAACAGCGTGCTCATCGCGCCGTCGCCGCGCAGCGTCGCGCAGTTGACCTCGACGAAGCGGCCGGGCAACTGGTGCTTCTGCTTTTTCAGCTCGAACACCCGCTTGGCCAACTGGCTCTTGCCGGCGCCGGTGGGACCCATCAGCAGCATCGGCGACTTCGAGCGCGTCGCCACCGTTTCGATCTGCTCGATCATCCGGTTGAAAGCGGCGTTGCGGGTGGCGATACCGCTCTTGAGCAGTTCGCGGTCGTGCAGGCGTTGCTCGGCGAAACGCTGGGCCAGGCGGTCGTAACGCGACAGGTCCAGGTCGATCACCGCGTAGCTGCCCGGGGTCTGGCCGCTTTGCTTGCGCGGCGGCGCGGTCTGCAGCAACCGGCCCGGGAACAACCGGCTTTCGGCCAGCAGGAACCAGCAAATCTGGCTGACGTGAGTGCCGGTGGTGATATGGACGTAGTAGTCCTCGCGCTCGGTGTCGAAGGGGTAGGCGCGGACGAAGTCGTGCAGCGCGCCGTAGACGCCCTCGAAATCCCAGGGATCGGCGAGGAAGGTGTCGTGCCGGCGGACCTGGGTTTCCGGCGACACCAGGCCGAGGTCGGCGACGACCAAGTCGGCCAATCGGCCGTAGCGGCGTTCGTCCAGCAGCAGCTCGACCCGGTCCAGCAACAGGTCCTCGTGCATGCCCAGGGCCACGGTAGGCCGCCATTTTTCCCAGCGCCCGGCCCCGGAGCCCGCATCGAGTTGGGTGCCGAGCATGCCGACCACGACCTGGCGTTTCATGGGCTATCCAAAAGTATAAGTTCGTATCTGAAAGTATAGGAATGCGGCCGGATAGAACGCCAATCGATCGATAGGTCTTGCATGAAATATGTTGTTAATCAACAGCTTGTGTTTTATGTCGGCAGGTTGGCACGGCGATTGCTCTAGTACAGGGCAAGTACGGACAGGCAGCATCCCCATCAGGGCTCGCAAGCGCCTGGGCCGGACGCCCGCAACGAAGAGAGCGAACCCCATGAACACCCAGAGCAGCCAGTACGACGTCATCCATGAGCAGGGCGCGGTGCCGATCAAGCACTGGACCCGCGGCGTGCCGCTGGAAGATGAAGCCCGGCGCCAGTTGCAGAACATCGCCAAGCTGCCCTTCATTCACCGCTGGGTCGCGGTGATGCCCGACGTGCACCTGGGCAAGGGCGCGACCGTGGGCTCGGTGGTGCCGACCGTGGGCGCGATCGTGCCGGCGGCGGTCGGGGTCGACATCGGCTGCGGCATGATCGCGGTGCGCACCACCCTGCACGCCGACGACCTGCCGGACCAGTTGGGCCCGCTGCGCGCGGCGATCGAGAAGGCGGTGCCGCACGGCCGCACCGCCGGCCGCGGCGTGCGCGACAAGGGCGCCTGGGCGAACCCGCCGCAGGCGTCGCTCGACCGCTGGTCGGCCTTGCACGAGGGCTTCGAGCGCATCGTCGCCAAGCACCCCAGGCTCGAGCGCAGCAACCATTTGAACCACCTCGGCACCCTCGGTACCGGCAATCACTTCGTCGAGGTCTGCCTGGACGAGGAGAACCGGGTCTGGTTCATGCTGCACTCCGGTTCGCGCGGCGTCGGCAACGCCATCGGCAGCCATTTCATCGAGTTGGCCAAGCAGGACATGCGCCGCTGGATGATCAACCTGCCGGACCAGGACTTGGCCTACCTGCCGGAAGGCAGCGACCACTACGCCGACTATGTGTTCGCGGTCGACTGGGCGCAGCAGTTCGCGCGCAGCAATCGCGAGATCATGATGCGGCACGTGGTCGATGCGGCGCGCCGGGCGATCGACAAGCCGTTCCAGGCCCAGGCCGAGGCGGTGAACTGCCACCATAACTACGTCAACCGCGAGCATCACTTCGGCAAGGACGTGCTGGTGACCCGCAAGGGCGCGGTGAGCGCGCGCAAGGGCGAGCTGGGCATCATTCCGGGCAGCATGGGCACGAAGAGCTTCATCGTGCGCGGACTGGGCAACCCGGACAGCTTCCACAGCTGCAGCCACGGCGCCGGCCGAGTCATGAGCCGCACCGAGGCCAAGAAGCGGATCAGCCTGGAAGAGCACGCCCAGGCCACCGCGCACGTGGAATGCCGCAAGGACGCGGAGGTGGTGGACGAGTCGCCGGCGGCGTACAAGTCGATCGACGCGGTCATGGCCGCGCAGAGCGACCTGGTCGAGATCGTGCATACCTTGCGCCAGGTGGTGTGCGTGAAGGGTTGAGCCGGCGCGCCCGGCGCGCGCGGCACGACGAACGACAAGAAGAAACAAGGAGCAAGGGCGGCCGGACGGCCGCCCGGATGCCATGGACCGCAAGATGGAAACGATACAAATCAGCGGCATCGAAGGCGGCGGCCAGTTGCTGCGCACCGCCCTGAGCCTGAGCCTGTGCACCGGCACGGCCTTCGACATGCAGCATATCCGCGCCCAGCGCTCGCGCCCGGGCCTGATGCGCCAGCATCTGACCGCGGTCGGCGCGGCGGCGCAGGTCGGCCGCGCCCACGTCGACGGCGCCCAGCTCGGCGCGACCGAGCTGCGCTTCATTCCGGGCGAAGTGCGTTCCGGCCGCTACCGCTTCTCGATCGGCACCGCCGGTTCGGCGACGCTGGTGCTGCAGACCGTGCTGCCGGCGCTGTGGCGCTGCGCGGAGCCGTCCGAGCTGAGCATCGAAGGCGGCACCCACAACCCGCTCGCGCCGAGCGCGGACTTCATCGCTACGACTTACTTGCCGGCCTTGCGTCGGTTCGGCGTGGAAGTCGACTTCGCTCTGCGCAGCTACGGTTTCTACCCGGCCGGCGGCGGCAGCGTGCAGGCGCTGGTGCGCCCCTGCGCGCAATTGCAGGTACAGACCTTCGCGCGGCGCGACCCGGCGCCGCGCCTGGAGGCGGCGGTGCTGCTGTCGGCGCTGCACGACGAAATCGGCCAGCGCGAGCTGCGCGTGCTCGGCGAACGCTGGGGCCTGGGCGAGGCGCAGCTGCAACTGCGCCGCGTCGCCCAGGCGCACAGCCCGGCCAACGTGTTGAGTCTGCGCGTCAGCGGCGAGGACCAGCACACCGAGTTGTTCACCGCCTTCGGCGAGCGCGGCGTCAGCGCCGAACAGGTCGCTACCGGCCTGGCGCGGCAGGTTTCGGCCTACCTGGCTTCGCCGGCCGCGGTCGGCGAGCACCTGTCGGACCAGTTGCTGTTGCCGATGGCCTTGGCCGGCGGCGGCGAGTTCACCACCGCGGCGATCAGTGCGCACCTGGCGAGCAATGCCCGCCTGATCGAGAAATTCCTGCCGGTGGAGATCGACTGGACGCGCGAGGCCGAGGATGTCTGGCGAGTGACGGTGCAGTCCTGAGCGCAATGAAGGCGCGGCGGCGTTCGCCGTCGCGCCGGAGCGCGCGGTCAAGGCGTGCGCGGCGCCATGCCGCCGGCCGCCGCGGCCGGGTTGGCGACGCCGGCGCGCAGCCGCACGGCGACGGTGCGGCCGGCGACCGCGGCCGTAGGTTTGTGGGCGATCACCAGGCGCGCTTTCAGGTAGTCGGCGTACAGCGTGTCGGCGCCTTGCCAGCGCAAGTCGACGCCATAAGCGCTGGCGTTGCGGGTGGCGCCGTGCAGTTCGGCCAGCGCCGGCGCGGCGCGCCAGTCTGCGCCGTGGGCGACCACCCGGATCCGGTACACGAACGAGGCGGTGGCGCCGGGATTGGCCTCGGTCAGCACCGCATCGGCGCGCGCGTCGGGCGAAGCGACGCGCGCGACTTCGACATCGGCTGCGGCCGGATCGCGCGCGCAGCCGGCGATCAGCGCCAGCGACAAGGCGGCGACGGCGGCCCAGCGGCGATGCAGCGTGGTCATGGCGAACGGTCTCGGGTGCAGGGCGATGCCGCGCGGCATCGGTGCGGCCAGCATAGAGCACGTGCGGCGCCGCCGGCGCGAAACGAAAACGCCGGCTGGGCCGGCGTTTTCGCAACCGATCCGGCCGGCGCTGCGGTCAATCCGACCACACCCGCCACATGCCCGAGTTGTAATACTCGTAGCCGGCCTTGATCTGCGCCTGGTCGCGCGGATCGTCGCCGTAGCTGCTGTCGCCCAGGTCGTAGGGCTTGCCCCAGCCGTCCTGGGTGGTGTTGGATTCGATCTGCACGTAGCCGGCGCCACGCAATCCGATCTGCTCGGGGATGTCCATCGCCGCGGCGATCACGCCGAAGTGGAAGTTGCCGTAGTTCTCGTACTGCGCGCCCTGGGTCTTGAAGTCCCACGGGCCGCCGCCCTGTACCTGCTCCTTGAACCACAGCATGTCGCCCGGGTTCGGGAACTCGTGCTTGTGGGTGTCGGCGATGTTGGCGTCCATCGACACGCCCGGAGGCGCTTCGGGCACGTTGATCAGCCCAGCCTTGGAGGCCTCTTCCATGCTCAGCACCTTGCCCATCGCCTGGGCCACGCCGTCGATGCTGGCGCCGGCGCCGAGCAGGCCGACGTCGTCGTTCTGCATGGTCTTGAGCTGCGGCATCGCCGCTTCGAACACCGCGGTGCGGGTCGGCAGGTCGGCGCCCTGGGCGGCATTGAGAATGCCGGTCAGGGCGCTGGGGTCGTACTGGTTGGTGCCGGCCGTGCGGCCGCTGAAGTCGACGATATGGCGCCGGCCCATGGCCACGCTCATCACGTCCTGCAGTTGTTCCTTGCTCAGCGAACCGACCGCTTCCTGGAACGCGGCCGGGTCGTTGCCGAGGCTGGCCAGTACCTTGCCGACCGCGACCGTCTCCGCATTGCCCCAGGTGCCCTGGGTGGCGCTGTACTCGTCGCCGATATCGCCCTTGACCGCGTCGATGAAGCCGGTCTTGGCGTCGCTGCTGCCGTGGCTGGCGATCGCGTCGGCCAGCGCTTCGCGGCCGCCGTTGTCGCCGTCGAAGGCGCGCACGAAGCGCGCGGTCTGGGTCGCGTCCATGCCTTCGGCGAGCTTGTTGAACAGATCGCTGCGCTCGCCCTTGCTCAGCGAGCCCATCATGCCGTCGATTTCCTGCGTCCAGTTCTTGATGTCGTCGTCGCTGAGCTTGCTGATGAACTCGTTGCGTTCTTGCGGCGAGAGTTTGTCGACCTCGGCGCTGATCGCGTCGAGGTCTCCCTTGCTGACGTCCCAGTCCAGCAAGCCCTGGCTGAGCCGGTCTTTGGCGGTGGATACGGCGGAGTCGACGCTGCTCATGGGGGAGCTCCTGGCGAAAGTGGCGGCGGCGCTCGCGGCGCGCCGGCGCGGTGCGGTACCGCAATGCAGGGCAGGCTAGGGCGACAGGCGGGCGGCGCGCATTCAGGGGTGACCCTAGGCGTGGCGGAAAAACATCGAATCCGTGACGTTCATCGCGGCCTGGCTGCGGCCGTCGGCCGTACGCGTCGGTGCGGTCGCGCGGCGCACACAGGGGGCCGCGCGATGCCGATGCAGACCGTTTGCGGCAGCGAGGTTTGCGTTGTTTGCCCGCCGGGGGGGCGAGGGTGAACCACGACTGAGGTCCGGTCGCAGGGCCGGCCGGCCAAGATCGGCGCATGACCTAAGATCGGGTCTCAGTCCCGATGAGATCGAGCAAGACGGTCATGATCCGAATTCTCCTTGGCGCCGCGGCGATGAGCCTGTGTCTGGCTCTGTCCGCCTGCGCTACCGGCGCCGGTGGCGGCGTGGCCGAGCTGTCGCCGGTATGCGCGCAGCAATACCAGCAGGCCTCCGAACAGTCGCGCGGCGTCGGCGAACAGCAGCGCGCGGTCTACACCCACTACGTGTCGCCGAACTGCCGCGAGGAACAGGAGCGACTGGACAAAGCGCAGCGCTGATTCGTCGCGCCGCGCGATCGATACAGGGAGCCGCCGCTGCGCGCGCTCGGCAAGCGCGTGGGGGTGCTCCCCGTCGCCGAGTCGAACGGCGCAGCCGGTCAGATCGAACGCCGCTGCGCCGACAGCCGGATCTCGCGCAAGGGGGCGCCGCCGTCGACGAACAAGCGCCCCTGCGGGGTCAACGCGGCACGAATCCGCGCCAGCGCCCGTTCTGCGGTTTCGGGATGGCGCCCGTCGAGCGCGCCGACGCGCACTGCGAACGCCAGGTCGTAGCGCGCCTCGCCGTCCTCCAACACCAAGTCCTCCACCGCGATCCGGCGAAACTCCAGCCGCCCTCCGGCCAGTGATGCGCCCGATCCGGCCAGCGCTTGACCGATCGCCTTGGCCGAACGGTCGATCGCCAGCACCCGTCCGTCGCCGATCCGCTCCAGCACCGCGCGTGCGGCCGCGCCCGGCCCACAGCCGATTTCCAGCACGCGCAGGCCAGGCCGCAAGGGCAGGGCGCGGACGATCGCGGCCAGGCGGGGCGAGATCGGGGTGGGCATGGCATTCGCTGGCGCGGATGCCCGAAGCGGCGCCATCGGAACGCTGGCCGCCCGATCGGAGCGGCGCAGCGTTCGGGCCCGGGCGGGGATCAGCTCACATGCGCGGCCCGGTGCGCGTGGGCGCGCTGGGATCCGGCGGCTGCGTCGCTTGCTGAGGCGCTTGCTGAGGGGCTTGTTGGATGCGCGCCTGCTGCTCTTGTCGGTCGACCGTCGCCACCGCCTCGTTGCGCAGTTCGCGGCCCGGCGCCGCGGCGGCGGCTTGCTGGGTCGCCTGGCGCAGCGCTTCGCGATCGCCGCCCTGCGCGGCGGACAGCATGCGATCCAGACTCTGCGAGATGTCCTGGGCCGGGTTCGGTGCTTTGGGGACCGGCGGTTTGGGCGGCAGGTCGCTGCTCCATCCGAACTTCACCATGCCCGGCTTGTCCGCATCGGCGAACGACCTGACGCCGTCCGGCTTCCAGGTTTCCTTGAGCACCGCGCCGGACTTGGTGTAGTACTCGGACAGCTCCTGGGCGTTGTTCAGCACCGCCCACTTGCCGCGATTCACGAACGCGACCGGGAATTCGCCCGGCTTGGCGACGGCGCCGACGAATCCGCCGTCCTTTTTCACCACCGACGCTTCGTGATCGATCATGTAGCTGGGAAAATTGACCTGCGGGCCATGGCGGATCACGTTGTGCTCGGTGTCGCGGAACGGGCGCCTGCCGTCGACCTTGGCCACTTCCTCGTTGATCTTGTCGATGATCTGCTTTTCTTCCTTGGAGCCGACCAGCGGGGTATGCGGCCGGCCCGCGCCGCGGAAGGTCAGCATGTCGTGCATGTCGTAGTCGCCGGTGAACGGCAGCGCCTTCCAGTCAGGCTGCGCTTTGAGCGCCGACAGCGACTCGTCCAATCGGTTCATGTCGAGCGGGTAGATCTTGTCCTTGACCTGATCGCCCAGCCCGTGGCCGCTGCTGAGGTAGAGGCCCTTGAGTTCTCCGCTGGTCTTGTCCCAGTGGCCGACATAGCCCTCGATGCCGGCATCGCGGACTTTCTGCAGCATGTCCGCCGAGTTCTCCGGATAAGCCTTGGCGATCGAAGACGCCTTGATGGTCTTCTCGAGGATGTCGTGTCCTTTCGCCGCCGCCCCTTGCTCCAGCGCGGCCAGGGTCGCCGCGCCCGCCGCCCTGAAGCTGACGGCGAAATTTCCCTTGCGCGAGGCTTCTTCGATCGCGGCGCGGTGTTCCGGCGTCACGAATTCCCGCTCGACCTGTTCGATCACATTGTTCTTGTCGTTCTTTCCCATCGTAGCTTCCTGTTTCGATTCGGTTTTGAGCGTGGCGGCCGGCGGAAAGTTCAACCATCGCCGCTGCGGCGCTGCGGCGCTGCGTGCGGAGCGTTCGGTGCCGGTTATGGTCGTCGCGACGCAGCGCGAACGAGCGCCATGCGGCAGCAATATCGGAGCGCGCGACCGCGCGCCGGCCGTGCGTGGCAGGACGATGCGTATCGCACCGCGGTTCGTACTGACCCCAGAATAATCTTCGCGATCGCCGTAGCGGCCGGACTTTCGGTCGCGTGCCGCATTTCGGCTGCGGCGCGTGCTTCGATCGCGAGGCGCGTCACAGATCGATTCGACGTCCTCTTCGCCAGGCGATGAGGGGTTGGATCGAAGCATGAGTATCGAGGCGCAGCGAGCGACAAGGGGCGGCGAGAGACCGCATGCGTCCGACTCGCATCGCGGCGCGAACGATGACCTGTTCCTGCTTGGTGGGTGCCGACGGCGAGGCGTCGCGACAGTCCTTGGGATCGACAGGCGCGGCTCGGCGTCGCTCAGCGGGGCGGGATGCGCGCGCTGCGTCCGGCTCGATTCCCGGCGTGCCCGTCGTCGCGACAATCCCTGCGCGCGCCGCAAGTTTGGGTCCAGGGAGCGGCAGCGACGGGAAGTAGCCATGCCGGGCGCAACATTGCGGCCCGCGCGGAGGAATCGCAGCCATTGTCCGCCCAAAGGTAACTAATTACTTCCTGGACCGCATTGGTTACCGAAGACCATGACGGCTAAGCCCTGACAGACCTGGGAAACGTGGCGGGTTTTCTTATAGGTTACCGAAGTTACCGATCTCCGAAGCATGCTCAGATGCAGCGGCGGGTGGCCTGTGGTAAGCGTAGTTAAGTTGACGCGTGCTGCAAAAATGCTGTGATCGGATCGCCGAGCGACAGCGTTGCGGGGTAGCGGGGCGGGGAGTACGGTGGCTGGCCTTAGACCTAGAGCGGTCTATCCCGTCCGAAAGTATTTTTAAGCCCGGAGTCTGTTGAGTCTATGGAAATCAGGGACGTCATGTCGGTCATAGCGCTGATCGTTTCAATCGCTAGCTCGGCTTATGCATACTCAATAGGCCGTTTCAATCGGAATGTGAAGGCCTCTGAGCTTAAGGCGGCCTTGAACGAGCGTTTCTTCAAGATTGGCGCGCGTGTATCACGAGCATCAGAAAAGGCGATAAAGTCAGCCGAGCAATGCATTCGTAGGCGTGTGGAAGGCAACTTGACCCAAGCTGTTGGTCAAGCGCTGGCTGAATTTGAGCCGCTCTTTGAGCGTACATCGAAGTTAGTTGCATCAATTCGGCAACGTGTCGATAATTTGCACGCTAGGGTAATGAAATCGTCACCTGCCGAGATTCTCGAAATTCATGCCGATTTTCTTTTGGAGGCGAACCGCATAGAAGAGCTGCTAGAGGATCTCGAAGATAACGTGGCAAAATTCGTTACGATCTGGGGAGGTGAGCCCAAGTCTGCTCCTGTATCTTCGTAACCTTTTGGGAGTTGGAGCGGGCCGGTGCAATAGAAGTGACGCGTCTTAGCTGAAATAGCCTTCTAGCTGTTTGAGGATGTCGTCAACGGCCTTCGCCTCTGCGCTAGGGGCTAATATCGTGGTGACGCGTGCGGCGCTCTGGTGTGCGACATCGCCTCGGCTGGACCCATAGCTCGTCAGACTTGCGACCAAAGCGTTGTCGATCTCATCCGGCATTTTTCCAGCAAATACGGCCAGCCGAGCAAAAGAGTATTCCTTGATGCCGTTGTTCTCGCGCACCGAGTCTCTCGCGTGCTTAATTGTACGCGCCACATCACTCTCCCAATGTGGAGACTCAAGTCGGGGCATTTGCTTAAGGGTGTCGATGAGGGTGAGCGCCACAACTAATATGTCGATACATTCCCGTATCGCTTTCCGACCGCCGCTGAAATCAGACTCGATGCGGCTAAGCCCCTGTGTTGCCTTGCGCTCAAGGTAGTCTTCAATCTCTGCGTGTGCGAGCAATCGGAATGCTGCGAGTGAATCGGTGTCTGGTATGTAGCTCAACGGCTCTCTGTTCTCCTCTTCTAGCTGAGCCTGCACAAACTTTGCTTTGAGAGCGTCAATCCTTTTTTGCAAATACTCAAAGTGTACGCACGCCATATGATTTAGTTGATACGAAAAGTGGTGGGGTCGAACGCCATGTCCAACTGTTCGGCAAGTGCTTGCCCCCAGATCGACAGCCGATTGTTCGTTGCCTCCTGCGTTTTGGTGGACTTCTCAATAGCATTCTTGAATGCGTTATCCCCACAGACCCGTTGAAAAGCTTCTATGACTTTCCCGTTATTAGCAGCTGCATTTTTCGCCACGGCCTCATCGGCGAAGTAGCGCACCAGGCAGTCGAAGATTGCACGGTTTATTACTCGTTCGTATCGGGAGCCCAGCCACTTGCGAAAAACATATTCGCCAAAGATATTGCTAGCAGTGGCTAGTGCAAGATCGAGTCTGGCAAAGCGCTCGCCGACTTCGATTTGGCTTTGGTTCCAATCTTGTTCGTAATGTCGCGTCGTGTCGTCAAGAAATTTTTTGAAATCTCCACGATAGGTTTCTAAGCTGCGGTCAAAGGCAATGAAACGCAGAACAAGCTCGGAATCTCTCATTCGCTTGTCGAGCTGGGCGCCGAAGACGCTATGGAATGACTGGCTCTTCTCCAAGTAGCCTTCTATCGCATCAATCAAATTTCCGCCGATGAGGGCTTTTCGAAGTTCTTGTGGTGACAGCGGCAAAGAGCCTGCATTCAGCCGATAGAATGCCGCATAAAGGAAGTTTTCGTCTTTCCAGTTTCGAATCAACGTAGAGCGCAGCGTGCTATTCTCAAGTCGCTCTTTGTCGGCGTTGTCCAGCGCTTCGAAAGTCTTGCCGTTCAAGTCGCTTCGCAAGTCGAGGCCGCGAAGAGGATATTTGTTGTCCAGAAAATCTTGGATGGATATGAGCCTTTGCTTGCCGTCGATGACTATGAAACGGCCGCGATGTTCTCGGTTCTCCGCTAACACCACGTTCGGTACTGGCATGCCGACGATAATCGATTCGATCAGGCGACTCTTTCTGACGTGATCCCATGCGGATCGGCGCTGGAAGCTTGGGAGTAGATCAATATTGCCTTTTCGAATTTGTAAGTTGATGGACTCGATTGTCCAATCCGCATTTGTTACGACCGTATCTTGAAATGATACTTTCCCGAGGTCGTCCTCATCTTCCTGCTGACTATCGGGGATAAGTTGGCTGCGTTCTTCAGGCTCTTGGTCTTTGTCTTCGGCGTTAACCATTAGTCGTCCTTTTCTTAAAGTTGAGCGAATATCCTGGTTGGCATTCCGTCGCGCTGCTACGCATCTTTCTTGAGGTGTTCAGTCAGCTCATAGGTACACTAATGGTACATCGGGGGCCGGATTTAGCGGGCTTTTTAGGGATCGGTCGGGATTGAGGGGCTTCGTAAGTGCCTGAAGTGAAAGAAAAAATAATTGATCCTCAGGCGCTTAAGCTGTCCGTCGCCCCGATGATGGACTGGACCGACACCCATTGCCGGGTGTTCCACCGCGCCCTGGCGCCGCATGCGCGGCTGTACACCGAGATGGTGCACGCCAATGCGGTGATCCACGGCGATCGCGCGCGATTGCTGGCGATGGACCCGGTCGAGCATCCGGTGGCGTTGCAGTTGGGCGGCAGCGAGCCGGCGTTGCTGGCGCAGGCGGCGCGGATCGGCGCCGAGCTCGGTTTCGACGAGATCAACCTCAATTGCGGCTGCCCCTCCGACCGGGTCCAGGCCGGGCGTTTCGGCGCCTGCCTGATGCGCGAGCCGGGGCTGGTGGCCGAGTCGGTGGCGGCGATGATCGGCGCCTGCGACGTGCCGGTCACGGTCAAATGCCGGCTCGGGGTCGACGACGATCACCGCTACGAGGTGTTCCAGGCCTTCGTCGACCGGGTCGCCGAGGCCGGTTGCGGGCTGTTCGTGGTCCACGCCCGCAACGCCTGGCTCAAGGGGCTGTCGCCGAAGGAGAACCGCGAGGTGCCGCCGCTGCGCTACGACTGGGCCTACCGGCTCAAGCGCGAGCGGCCGCAGCTGCAGGTGATCGTCAACGGCGGCATCGCCGGCCAGGACGAGGCGACGGTCCACCTGGACCATGCCGACGGCGCCATGCTCGGCCGCGCCGCCTATCACGACCCCTACCTGCTGCACCGGCTCGATGTGGCCTGGTGGGGCGGCGAGCTGCGCAGCCGCGCCGAGTTGCTGCGCTCGTTGCGCCCCTATGTCGAGGCGCAATTGGAGCGCGGCGTGTTCCTCAAGCACATGACCCGGCACATGCTCGGCCTGTTCCACGGCGAGCGCGGCGGCCGCGCCTTCCGCCAGGTGCTCAGCGAAGGCGCGCACAAGCCGGGCGCGGACTGGTCGCTGATCGAGCGCGCCCTGGACGTGACCGAATCCTTCGCCGCGCGCGACGCGGCCTGAGCCGGGTGCGGGCATGATCAGCCGCGACCCGCAGGCCTTCTTCGCCCACGCCCGCGGCCTGGCCGCCGATTTCGGCCCGCCGGTGGCGCGCGCTGCCTTCCTGGTCGCGCCGGACGGGTTCGCCCGGGCCGAGCAGTCGGCCGGCGACAATCGCTACATGGCCGCCGCCGAAGGCTTCGACCCCGGGCGCGCCAGCGCCCAGCATCGCGAACTGCACCGCTCCTTGGCCGAGGTCTTGCCGACGGTGTGCTTCGCCGGCGATCCGGACACCCCGGATGCCCTGTTCCCGAACAACGTCTTCGCTACCGGCCGGCCCGACGCCGCCGGCGATCCGGCGCCGGCGCGCTACCTGGTCGGGCGCATGCGCCACCCGGTGCGCCAGCGCGAGGCCGCGCGCGCCGACATCCGCGACTTCTTCGGCCAGGTGCTGGGCTATGTCGAGGTCGACCTGTCGCTGCAGCCGCATCCCTGCGAACTGACCGGCTCGGCGGTGATCGACCGCGCCCGGGGACTGGGCTACATCGGCCTGTCCGAGCGCTGCGACGAGGCCGGCGCGCGACTGATCCACCAGGCCCTGGGCCTGCGCGCCAGCCTGCTGTTCGAGCTGGCGCCGGGCGAGTACCACGCCAATGTGGTCCTGGCGGTGCTGGCCGGGCGGGCGGCCCTGGTCGCGCCGGCCGGCTTCGCCGACCCGGCGACGGCGGCGGCGATCGCGGCTTTCTATGCGCCGCACGGGATCGTACTGTCGACGGCCGAGCAGGGCGCGTTCGCAGCCAATGCGATCGCGCTGTCGCCCTATCGGGTCTGGATGAGCGCCGGCGCCGGGCGCGCGCTGAGCGCGGACAGCCGGGCGGCCCTAGCCGCGGCCGGGTTCGCGGTGGTCACCGTCGAGCTGGACGCGATCGAGGCTGGCGGCGGTTCCCTGCGCTGTTGCGTCGGCGAAATTTTCTAGTGGTCTTGAGGACTTCCGGGAAGAATCCGGGCCGGGACGGGGGCGGGAATGATTCTCAGCCGCGCACCGGTTTCGGCGCGGCTTGTGACGCGCGTCGGTTCGGGCTGAACACCGGCCACCGCTGCGCGGAAAAGTTCAGATCGGATTCACCGCTGCGTTTCGAAAATGCCGACACGCCGCTAAGTTCGTCCATTATTGTTGCGCAGGGGTCTTCGCCGAACGTCATGAGCATCCGCTCCGCCCGAGTCCTGTCCTCGCTGCTGCTCGTCGCCTCGCTGGCGGCGGCCGGCCAGGCCATGGCCCAGCACGACGGCGACGGACGGCAGTGGCGCGGCCACGACCGGCGCGACGATCATCGCTCCCTGTCGGACGCGATCCGCCGGGTCGAGCGTGAAAGCGGCGGCGGGCAGGTGCTCAGCGCCGAACGCATCCCCTTCGACGGGCGGGACGTCAACCGGGTCAAGGTCGTCGATTCCAGCGGCCGGGTCCGGGTCTACATGGACGACCCGCAGCAGCGCGGCGGACGGGAGAACGACCGTCCTACACGCCGCGAAGACAGCGATAACGACTAATCTTCGCTTCGACGGCCCTCACGATCCTGTCGGGGCGCCGCAATCATCTAGGGAGTGCCCATGCGAATTCTGCTGGTCGAAGACGAAGCGCCTCTGCGCGAGACCCTGGCCGCGCGCCTCAAGCGCGAGGGCTTCGCGGTCGACGCTGCGCAGGACGGCGAGGAGGGCCTGTACATGGGCCGCGAAGTGCCGTTCGACCTGGGCATCATCGATCTGGGCCTGCCGAAGATGTCGGGCATGGAGCTGATCAAGGCGCTGCGCGACGAGGGCAAGAAATTCCCGGTGCTGATCCTGACCGCCCGTTCCAGCTGGCAGGACAAGGTCGAAGGCCTCAAGCAGGGCGCCGACGACTACCTGGTCAAGCCCTTCCACGTCGAAGAACTGCTGGCCCGGCTCAACGCCCTGGTCCGCCGCGCCGCGGGCTGGAGCAAGCCGACCCTGGAATGCGGCCCGGTCATGCTCGACCTGGCGGCGCAGACGGTCAGCGTCAACGGCGGCAACGTAGACCTGACCAGCTACGAATACAAAGTGCTCGAATACCTGATGATGCATGCCGGCGAACTGGTCTCGAAGGCCGATCTCACCGAGCACATCTACCAGCAGGACTTCGACCGCGACTCCAACGTGCTGGAAGTCTTCATCGGCCGGCTGCGCAAGAAGCTCGACCCGGACGGCGCGCTGAAGCCGATCGAGACCGTGCGCGGCCGCGGCTACCGTTTCGCGATCCCCCGCAGCGGGGATTGAGCCCGACTCCCCGCCGGCGGCGGGGAGAGTGGACAGCGCGCGTGCGCGGGGTGGACGATACGCCCCGCAGCGGCGCTTGAAGACAGGCCGCGTTGCGGCGATTGAAGCGGGCGGGGCGGATGTTCGCCCCGGACCCAGAACCGGATCCAGGAGCGCAACCCGACCCATGCGGCCCGCGTCCCCAATCGAGGCGGGCCCGCCGGCCCCTGCGGCCCGATGAGCTGGGGCCAGCCGCGCTCGCTGCGCGCCCGCCAGCTGCTCGCCGCCAGCCTCGGCCTGCTCGCTTTCCTGGCCCTGGCCGGCTATGCGCTGGACCGCGCCTTCCTCGAGACCGCCGAAAGCAATCTGCGCCAGCGCCTGACCAGCTACGCGCTGGCCTATGCCGCCGACACCGACTTCGGCCGCGGCGGCGAGATCATTCCGCCCTACGACCCGCCCGACCCGCGTTTCGACCGGCCCGGCAGCGGTCTGTACGCCGAAGTGATCCTGCCCAACGGGCACTGGGATTCGATGTCGGCGCAGGGGCCGGTGCTGCCCGACGGCGGCATGCTCAAGCCGGCCCAAGAGACCTTCGAGGGGCCGCTGCCGATCACCGAGATCAGCGGCCGCACCGGCGAGGCCTACCGCTACGGCCGCGGCCTGATCTGGAGCGTCGACGGCGACAGCAAGTCGGAATTCCAGTACACGATCTACATCCTGGAGGACACCAGCGCGTTGCGCGCCCAGGTCGCGGTGTTCCGCAAGGCCTTGTGGAACTACCTCGGCGGCGCCGGGGTGATCCTGCTGCTGCTGCAGGCGCTGATCATGCAATGGAGCCTGCGTCCGCTGCGGCGGGTGATCGAGGAGCTCAAGCGGGTCCAGCGCGGCCTGGCCTCGCGCATGAGCGAGCGCCATCCGCGCGAGCTGGAGCCGTTGACCGAAAGCATCAACGCCTTCATCGAGAGCGAGCGCGAGAACCTCGACCGTCAGCGCAACACCCTGGCCGATCTCGCCCATAGCCTGAAGACGCCGCTGGCGGTGCTGCGCGCGCGGCTGGACGACCGCAACGGCGGCGCGCCGATCGACGCCGACCTGCGCGAAGACTTGGACGTGCAGTTGCGGCGCATGAACGATCTGGTGTCCTACCAGTTGGCCCGCGCCGCGTCCGGCGGCCACGCCTTGTTCGCCGCGCCGATCGCGATCGAGCCGCACGCCGAGGAGATCGTGCGCGGGCTGGAGAAGGTGTATGCGAACAAGGGCATCCTGTGCGAGTTCGAACTCGCCGACGCAGTGCAGTTCCACGGCGAACCGGGCGATCTGCAGGAACTGCTCGGCAATCTGCTCGAGAACGCGTTCAAGTGGGCGCGCTCGCGGGTGCTGCTGACCGTGCAGGCCGGCGAGACCGCGGCCAACCGCCGGCCCGGCCTGCTGATCGCGGTCGACGACGACGGCCCGGGGATTCCGCCGGAAAAGGTGGCGATGATCTTGCAGCGCGGGGTGCGCGGCGACGAACGCGTGCACGGCCACGGCATCGGCCTGGCGATCGTGCAGGATCTGGTGCGCGGCTATCGCGGCACGCTCGACGTGACGCCGTCGCAGGAGCTGGGCGGCACGCGCTTCGAAGTGAAGCTGCCGCCGGGCTTGTAAGCGCGGCCGGCCGCCCGCGCTAAGCCGCCCGGCTTCCTGTAGGAGCGGCGTAAGCCGCGACCGCGATGCATCGATCTCGCGCCGTGCCCTGCATTGCGCATCGATTCTGCTTCGACCGCGAACGGACGAAGCGAGACCGCGGCGATGGGTCGCGGCTTGCGCCGCTCCTACCCCTGGGCCGTACCGCGTTCGTGGACGAGGCAGGCGTTGGCGCGACTGCGCTGCCGTTCTACCCGCGGCAGAGCGTAGTCTCGATGGCTGGAGTCGTCGCCGTTTTTTCTGCGCGGTCCGTGGTCGCGGCTTACGCCGCTCCTACAGGGGAGGCTTCAGGCGAACGGCGAGGGGCCGTAGAAGCGCTCCAGATGCGCGGCGACCTCGGGCATTTCCTGGCGCAGCAATTGCGGATCGCTGAAGTGGTATTCGGTGGCGACGGCGAAGAATTCTTCCGGCGCTTCGGCGGCGTAAGGATCGATCGCGGTTTCGCGGCCGGCGTCGACCTCCTGCACGAAGGCGTCGTAGGTGCGCTGGAAATCGCGCGCCCATTGCCGCTGCCAGGCGCGCGGCAGCGGCGGGGTGCCGTCGAGCAGGCCGTCGAGCACGTCGAGCTTGTGCGCCATTTCGTGAGCGGCGACGCAGAAGCCCGCATGCGGATCTTCGCAGTCGGCGCCGACGTCGGCCCAGGACAGGATCAGCGGGCCTTGCTCCCAGGCTTCGCCGATCAGTTCGTCCTGCCATTCGTGCAGCACGCCGGCGGCGTCGGTGTGGCTGCGGTTCACCCGGAACGCGTCGGGGTAGACGATCAGCTGCGACCAGCCGCGCAAGCCCTCTTCGCCGAACTCGAGCAAGGGCAGGCAGCACAGCGCGGCCAACCGGGCGCGCTGCGTCCCGTCCAGGCTCAGTTCGCCGATCGGGCTGATGGTCTTCTCGTGCAGGAAGCGCGCGCTGAGTTCGCGCAGCCGCTGCTGCCGCGCCGGATCCAGCGCCTGCGCCCACGGCAGGGCCGCGACCGTGTCGCGCCAGACGGCGTCGTCGATGGGGCGGGGCAGGCGCCGCAGCCGGCGCAGGAAATCGAACAAGGGCGAACCGTCAGCGGATCAGCGGAACATGCCCGGCAGGAAGTTGTGCCAGCGCGGCGACTGCAGGCGGTTGTTGCTCTCCGAGTCGCTGTGCACGCTGGGCTTGGCCTTGGTGTCGCGCGCGGTCGGCGGCGGCGCCGTGCGGCCGCCCGACCGCGCCGCCGTGTCCTTGCGCGGCGCGCTGGCGTTGCTGGAACAGGCGTCGTTCGGGCTGAGCTTGTTGACCTCGCGCGCACCGACCTCCGCAACGGCCAGGGTCGCGCTGGCGAAGGCGAACAGCAGGCACAGGCAGATCCGTAACATGGCGGAATCCCTTGGAGGTCGTCCCGGCCGGCGTCCAGCCACGGGAGATTGCCGACTATAGCGCGAAACCGGGACCGCGTCGGCGGCCCTTCGGCGGTGTGCGACCGGCGGTCGTTGTGCTGCGTCGCAGCAAGCGCCGGCGCGGGTTTGCGCCAGACTCGCGCCATGCCCGATGCCCGCCCGCCGTTGACCGCTCCGGCCCTGCGCCGGGCCCTGATCGCCGGCGCCCGCCGGGTCATCGCCGGGCGCGACCGGCTCAACCGGATCAACGTGTTCCCGGTCGCCGACGGCGACACCGGCAACAACCTCGCCCACACCCTCGGCAGCCTGCTGAACGGGGCGCTGAGCCGGCGCAGCCGGCACATCGGCGAACTGCTGCAACGGGTCGGCGAGGATGCCGTCGACGGCGCGCGCGGCAACTCCGGCGCGATCCTGGCCCAGTTCCTGTACGGCGTCGCCGAGTACGCGCGCGCCCAGCCGGCGCTCGACGCCGCCGCCCTGGCCGGAGCGGTCCGGCACGGCGCCGAGCAGGCGCGCGCGGCGCTGGCGCATCCGGTGGAAGGGACCATCCTCAGTGTCATCAACGCCTTCGCCGACGCCCTCGACGAAGCCGCCCGCGCCGGCGCCGACGGCGGCGACCCGCGCGCCGGTTTCGCCGCCGCGTTGGAGCAGGCCCGCAGCGCCTTGGCCAGGACGCCGCAGCAACTGGCTTTGTTGCAGCGCGCCGGCGTGGTCGACGCCGGCGCGCGCGGCTTCGTCGACCTGCTGGAAGGCATCGCCGAATTCGTCGACGGCGGCCCGCGCGCGCTGCGCATGCGCGGCGCGCACGGCGCCGCCAACGACGCTTGCGCCGGGCCTCCCGCCGCGGCGGTGCCGGTCGTCCACGACGCGGTCGACCCGCAGCGGCGTTGGTGTTGCGAATGCCTGCTGACCGGCGACGCGATGGATCGCGCCGCCCTGGCCGCGGCGCTGGAAGCGCTCGATGCCGATTCCGTGGTGCTGGCCGGCGGCGCCGCGCGGCTGCGCGTGCACGCTCACGTCGGTGCGCCGCAGCGATTGTTCGACGCCTGCGCCGCGCACGGCGAAGTTGACGGCATGAAGGCCGACGACATGCTGCAGCAGCAGCGCAGCGTCGAGCGCAACCAGCGCGTGGCGGTGGTCACCGACAGCGCCGCCGACCTGCCCGACGAACTGGCCGAACGCCACGCCTTGCAGGTGGTGCCGGTGCGGGTGTCGATCGACGGTCGCGATTACCTGGACAAGACCGCGCTGAGCACGGCCGAGTTCTATCGCCGCATGGCCGTCAGCGCCGACCTACCGCGCCCCAGCCAGCCGCCGGCGGGCGATTTCCGCCGCTGCTTCGACTTCCTGCTCGGCCATCGCGCGCAGGTGCTGTACGTCGGCTTGTCGCGCGCGGTGTCGGGCACCCTGCAGGCCGGCGAACAGGCCGCCAGCCGATCCGATCCGCAACGGGTGCGGGTGTTCGACAGCGTCAACGCCGCCGGCGGCCAGGCCTTGCTGGCGTGGCGCGCGGCGGAGCTGGCCGAGGCCGGCTGGGACGCCGCGGCGATAGTCGCCGAACTCGAACGCCTGCGCCCGGCGACCCGGACCTGGGCGATGGCGCGCGACATCACGCACGCGGTACGCGGCGGTCGGATTCCGGCCTGGGCCGGCGCGCTGGTGCGCTGGACCGGCCTGACCCCGGTCGCGGCGATGCGCGGCGACGGCCGCCTGGGGGTGCGTACCGGCCTGTTCGCGCGCGCCGGCGCGGCGCAGGCCTTTGCCCGCTACGTCGCACGGCAGTTGCCCGCCGGCCAGCGCTGGCGGGCGATCGTCGGCCATTGCGATGCGGTCGGGGACGGCGAGCGCCTGCTGGCCGAACTGCGCCGCCGGTTGGCGTTGAGCGAGGCCTGGCTGGTCGAGACCGGCCCCGCGTTGGGGGCCCACGCCGGCCGCGGCGCCTTGCTGGTCTCGCTGCAGCCGGCGCCTGCGCAAGAGGACTGACCGTCCGCGGCGGTTCGCCGCCGGCGCGGCCCGAAACCGGCCGGGTCGGGCTCGGATCGCGGTCGCCTCGCGCATAATCCGCGCATGCTGCCCACTGCCTCCACGCCCGCCCTGACCGACCTCGCTCCGGCGACGTGGGCCTTGTTGCTGGCCGCCTACGCGATCGGTTCGGTTTCCGGCAGTCTGGTCCTGGGCCGGCGGCGCGGCGTCGATATCCGCCAGCAAGGCAGCGGCAACGCCGGCGGGACCAACGCCTTGCGCACCCAAGGCTGGCGCTTCGCCCTCGGCGTGGTTGCGATCGACATCGGCAAGGGCGCGTTGGCGGCCTGGCTGGCGCTGCGCTACGCCCCGGTCGGCACCGCGCTGTCGGTGACCGCGCACGGCTATCTGGCCGGTTTCGCCGCGGTGATCGGGCATATCTGGCCGATCTGGCACGGCTTCCGCGGCGGCAAGGGCGCGGCGACCGTGGTCGGCGCATTGCTGGTGCTGTGGCCGTTCGCGGTGCCGTGGCTGCTGCTGGTCTGGGGCGCGACCGTGGTGATCAGCGGCTACGTCGGCCTGGCCACGGTGCTGGCGGCGGCTTGCCTGCCGCTGCTGGCCTGGCTCGGCGACGCCGGTTTGCCGCGCTGGTGCTTCGCGATCGCCGCGGCGCTGCTGATCGCTTTCACCCACCGCGGCAATCTGGCCCGGCTGCGCGCCGGCACCGAATCGCGGTTCGCGCGGGCGCGGCTGCTGCATCGCTGGCGGCGCGGCTGATGGACGACCGCGCTTTGTTGCAACGCCTGATCCAGGGGCCGGCGACCGGCGATGCGCTGGCCAGCGCGGCCGGGCAGACCCGCGCCGCGGTGTGGAAGCGGATCGAAGCCCTGCGCGAGGCCGGGGTCGCGATCGAGGCCAAGCCCGGGCGCGGCTATGCGCTGGCGCAACCGCTGGATCTGCTCGACGCCGAGGCGATCCGCGCCGCATTGCCGGCCACGTCGCGCGCGCGCCTGGCCGAGCTGGACGTGGCCTGGAGCCTGGACTCGACCAATACCGAACTGTTGCGCCGGCCGACCCCGGCCGACGGGGCGCTGGTGCTGCTGGCCGAACGCCAGACCGGCGGCCGCGGCCGTCGCGGCCGGGTCTGGGCCTCACCCTTGGCGGCGCATCTGTACCTGTCGCTGGCGCGCAGCTTCGGCGGCGGCCTGGCGCGGCTGGGCGGCCTGAGCCTGGTCGCCGGCATCGCCGCGGCCGAAGCCCTGCAGGGGCTGGGTTACGCCGACGTGCGGCTGAAATGGCCGAACGACCTGGTCGTGACCGACGGCGCCGGGCTGCGCAAGCTCGGCGGCCTGCTGATCGAAGGCGGCGGCGAGTACGCCGGGCCGGCGCGCGCGGTGATCGGCCTCGGCCTCAACGTGCGCATGCCGGCGCAGGCGGCGGCCGCGATCGACCAGCCCTGGTGCGACCTGGCCGGGCTCGCGCCCGGCCGCGCACTGTCGCGCAACGCGGTGGCGGCAGCGGTGCTGGCGCGCTTGCTGCCCGCGCTGGACGAGTTCGACCGCGCCGGGCTGGAGCCGTTTCTGGATCGCTACGCCGCGTTCGACGCACTCGCCGGCCAACCGGTCAGCGTGTACGGCGCCGAGCTGCGCCATGACGGCCTCGCCCTCGGCCTGGCCGACGACGGGGCGTTGCGGGTGCGCCTGGACGACGGCGAAGAGCGCCGTTTCCATGCCGGCGAAGTCAGCGTGCGCCGCGCGGAGCCGGCACGATGACGGCCTGGCTGTTCGACCTCGGCAACACCCGGCTCAAGTGCGCGCCGCTCGGCGCGGACGGTCGTCCGGGGCCGGTCTGCGCCCTGCCGCACCGCGAGGACGACGTCGCTGCGGCGTTGGGCGAGACCCTGCCGCAGGCGCGCATCGACACCGCCTATCTGGCCAGCGTCGCTCATCCGGCCTTGCGCATGGCGGTGCTGCAGGCGCTGACCGCGCGCTGTCGGCGGATCTCGCTGGCGCGCACCCAGGCCGGCTTCGCCCGCGACGGCTTCGGCCGCGTGCGCATCGCCTATGCCGATCCGCGCAAGTTCGGCGTCGACCGTTTCCTGGCCCTGCTCGGCGCGCACGCGCAGCAGCGTGGCGCGGCGCTGATCTGCGGCGTCGGCACCGCGCTGACCATCGACCTGATCGACGAGCAGGGCCTGCACCACGGCGGCCTGATCGCGCCGTCGCCGACCCTGATGCGCGAAGCGCTGCACGCGCGCGCGCCGCAACTGCCCGAGGACGGCGGCGATACGCTCGATTTCGCCGCCGACACCGAAGACGCGCTGGCGTCCGGCGCCAACGGCGCCGCGCTGGCCCTGATCGAGCGCAGTCTCGAGCGCGCGCAGGCGCGCCTGGGCCAGCGGCCGCGGCTGCTGCTGCACGGCGGCGGCAGCGAAGCCCTGGCGCGGTGGCTGCCGGCATCGACCCAGGAACCGGCGCTGGTGCTGGAAGGCCTTGCGATCTGGGCCGGCATCGAGACTCCGGCGTGACGGCTGACGCTAGAATCGGCGCATGCTCGCTCGTGCTCTCATCGTTCTGTTGATCGCGCTCAACATCGGCGTCGCCGCCTGGTGGGTCGCGCGTCCCGCGCCGGCCGTCCCCGCCGAAGAAGCGTTGCCGCTCGGCG
>NZ_HG424493.1 GCF_000336385.2 Lysobacter antibioticus HS124
GCCGAAGCCGCCCGCGCCGCCGCCGGCCGCACGGCCGCGACCGCCGCCGCCGCCGGCCTTGCCGCCATAGGGCTTCTTGCCGCGGCCGTCCGGATTGCGGTGACCGCTGGGGCCGGTTTCCACGCCTTCCGGCACGTACCAGGTGCGGAATGCGGCGGGGTTGCCGTCCGGCAGCGGCTTGGGACCCTTTTCCTTGCGCTGCTTGAACGGCTTGTGCGACTGCTTGGCCGCGGCTTCGCCGCTGACCGTCAGGCCGCCGTGCTTGCGCGGGCCGCCGCGGCCGTTGCGGTCTTCGCGCACGTGATCGAAGCGGCGCAGTTCGCGGCCTTCGTCGGCGGTGTTGTGGCCGCCGACATAGCCGTGCGAGCGCTCGCCGCCGGACAGGTGCACGGTCGACTTGGTGGCCTTGCGCTGGCCGATCACCGGCTGCAGGGTCAGCGCCGACGGAGTGCCGTCTTCCAGTCCGAGTTGGTTGCGCAGGGCCTCGACCTTGTCGGCCGCCAACTCCTGCGAATGGCCGCGCAGCAGTTCGCGCGGCAGCGCGACCTTGCCATAGCGGATGCGCTTGAGGCGGCTGACCTGGCAGCCTTGCGACTCCCACAAGCGGCGTACTTCGCGGTTGCGGCCTTCCTTGACCACGACCCGGAACCAGTCGTGCGAATCGCTGCCGCCGATGCGTTCGATCTCGTCGAACTTGGCCGGGCCGTCGTCGAGGGCGACGCCGCGGGCGAGGCGGTCGACCAGGTTGTCCGGCACGGTTTCCTGGCCTTCCGGCGCGCGCACCCGGCAGACGTACTCGCGCTCGACCTCGAAGGAGGGATGCATCAGCGCATTGGCGAGTTCGCCGTCGGTGGTCAGCAGCAGCAGGCCGGTGGTGTTGATGTCGAGGCGGCCGATCGCGATCCAGCGCGCGCCCTTGAGCGCGGGCAGCGAATCGAAGATGGTCGGGCGGCCTTCGGGGTCTTCGCGGGTGGTGACTTCGCCTTCGGGCTTGTTGTACATCAGCACGCGCGAGGGTTCGGTCAGGGCGCTGGCGACGAAGCCGCGGCCGTCGAGCTCGATCTTGTCGCCGCTTTTGATGCTGACGCCGACTTGGGCGACTTCGCCGTTGACCTTGACCAGGCCGTCGGCGATGCGTTGCTCGAGCGCGCGGCGCGAGCCCAGGCCCGCTTGCGCCAGCACCTTGTGCAGGCGTTCTTCCAGTCGCGGCGCCTCGTTGGCGACGCTGTCGTTGCCGCGCTTGAGGGACAGCTTGCGGCGGGTTTCTTCAGTCATTTCTCTTGCTCCGGCCGGTCGTCTTCGGACTCGGCCTCAAGTTCCGGAACGGTCGTCGTCTCGACGGCGTGTTGGTCTTGCTCGTGATCGTTCGCGTCCGCCGCGCGCTCGCCCGGCGCGGCTTCGGGGTCGTCCGACAGGACGGTGTGTTCGGGGTCTTGCACGGCGTCGGCGGAGTCGCCGGCGGCGTCGGTTCGGTGAATCTGTTCGGCGGCGCCGCCGGCTTCGTGCCCGGCCGCGGCGGGTTCGTCCGCGGCGCTGTCGGCATTGGCCGCGTCCTGCGCGTCGCCGTCGGCATCGTTGCCGGCTTCGCCCTCGGCCGTGGCGATGCCGCCGGCGGCGATCGGCGCGCCGTCGAGCGGCAGCTGCGGCTCGAGTTCGCCGATGTCCTTGATTTCGGACAGCGGCGGCAGGTCGTCCAGGCGCTTGAGGCCGAAGTAATCGAGGAAGGCCTTGGTGGTGCCGAACAGGGCCGGCTTGCCGGGTACGTCGCGGTGGCCGACGACGCGGATCCATTCGCGCTCTTCCAAGGCCTTGATGATGTTGCTGCTGACCGCGACGCCGCGGACCTGCTCGATCTCGCCGCGGGTGATCGGCTGGCGGTAGGCGATCAGGGCCAGGGTTTCCAGGGTGGCGCGGGTGTAGCGGGTCTGGCGCTCGGTCCACAGTCGCGCGACCCAGGCGTGCACGTCGGCCTGGACCTGGAAGCGGAAGCCCGAGGCCACCTCGACCAGCTCCACGCCGCGCCCGGCGCAGCCTTCGCGCAGGGTCTGCAGCGCGGTCTCGACGCTGTCCGGCGGCGGCGGCTGGTCTTCCGGAAACAGCGCATGCAGTTGCGCCAGCGTCAACGGCTGGTTGGCCGCGAGCAGGGCGGCTTCGACGATGCGGGTGACGAGAAGTTGGTCCATTCGGGCCGGGATTCGGGAGTCGGAAGTCGGGATTGGAAAAACGGTGGAACCTTAATGGCGAAGGCGCGCGGCGGGCCGGCCGACGGCGGTCACGAAGCGCTCTCGTCGTTGGCCGCGTCGTCGAACTCGCTGCTGAGCTCGATTTCCTCGGGATCGGTCATCAGTGCCAGCGACTTGACGTAGATCGGCGCCAGCGGTCCGTCCTGGACGATTTCGATCAACTGTTCCTTGGCCAGGGTCAGCAGGCCGAGGAAGGTCACCACCACCCCGAGCCGGCCCTCTTCGGCCGTGAACAGGCTCTCGAAACGGTGGAACACGCCGTCGGCCATGCGCGTGAGCAGCTCGCCCATGCGCTGACGCACGCTGAGGGCATCGCGCTTGATCGCATGCTGGGTGTACAGCTCGGCGCGCTTGAACACGTCGTGCAGGGCCAGCAGCATCTCGCGCAGTTCCACCGGCGGCGGCAGCTTGATCGCGGCCCGGTCCGGCACGAAGGCCTGCACCGGCGCGGTGTCGCGGTCCTGGCGGGGCAGGGTGTCGATGTCCTCGGCCGCCTTCTTGAACCGCTCGTACTCCTGCAGCCGGCGCACCAGCTCGGCGCGGGGGTCTTCCTCGATGCCTTCCTCGTTGGGCGCGCGCGGCAGCAGCATGCGCGATTTGATCTCGGCCAGCATCGCGGCCATGACCAGGTAGTCGGCGGCCAGCTCGAAACGCATCTCGTGCATGGCCTGGATGTAGTCGACGTATTGGCGGGTGATGTCCGCCACCGGAATGTCGAGGATGTCCAGGTTCTGCCGGCGGATCAGGTACAGCAGCAGGTCGAGCGGGCCTTCGAAGGCCTCCAGAATGACTTCGAGCGCGTCCGGCGGGATGTACAGATCCTGCGGGATCTGCAGAACCGGCTGGCCGTGGACCACCGCCAGCGGCATCTCCTGCTGCTGCGGCGGCATCGGCGCTGGCGTGGGTTCGGGCGCGGCGGGCGCGGATTCGTTGGTCATTCGAGGCCGGCCCCTCCGGGCCGTGGGCACTGCAGTTGCGACGAGGCTTGCGGCGCAGGGCCGCATCGGGAGGCCGCCCCGGGTCGTGCGAAGACCGGATCGGGTTCCCTACGGGTGCTACGGACCACTGTAAAAGTCGTGTGCTTTGGCCCGAACGGTCCCGGCCTGCCGGCGCGCGGGGCGACGGTCTCAGGCAGAGGAGGTTGCGGGCGCCGGCCTGTGGGCTGCAACTTGGCATGGCGTACCGGCGCACCGATGGTGTGCGTGGGAGTACGGATGCTGAACGTGGCGACGGGGTGGGGCCGGTCGCGACGGGCCGCTGCAGCTGGCCTTGGGGCAATTGACAGTTAGGGTAAGGGCTGGGGCCGGTACTGTCCAGCGTCCGGCCTGAACGCCGCTGCGTTCGTGCGGGCGCGCCGGGCCAGGCGGGGCGGGGTTTCCCGGGCGAGCCTTACTGCGTTTAGACTGTGCCGCGGGGAATAACCTACGGACCGGTACTGAGATGAAGGAAGTCACCACGCTCGCCCTGGCGCTGGCCGCGGCGCTGAGCCTGGCCGCCTGCGGCCAGGGCTCGACCCCGCAAACCGCGCCGCCGCCCGCCGCCGACACCGCCGCTGCCGCGCCGGCGTCCCCGGAGGTCGCCACGACTCCCGCGCGCATGGTCCTGCCGGCCGAAGCCTGCCAGCGCAGCGAAGACGGTTTCGGCGCCTTCTTCGAGCGCTTCGTCCAGGACCCGGCGGTGCGCGAGGCCTATACCGCCGCGCAACTGCAGATCGGCGACCTGCGCGACCCGGCCAAGCCCATGCAGACCATGCCGCGCGACCAGGCCGGCCCGTTCCGGATCGCCCTGGTCGACAGCCAATGGGTCTACGACGAGCCGGGCAAGGACGCCGATCAGCTCGAACGCATCGACAGCCGGCGCACGCTCGACGGCGACAGCATGCGGGTCGACTACGTGCGCGCCGAGTTCACCCCGGACGACGACGTCGCCAACACCAAGGGCGCGCCCGAAGCCTATGTATTCAAGTACGAACAAGGCTGCTGGCAGCTGAGCCAACAGCTGCGTTGACGCCTGCCGCCGCTGTCGCCGGCAACGGCAGCGGAAGCCCGGAACCACCATCGACAAGGAGAAGTTAGATGCCCAGATATTCGATCGTCGAATCGGTCGGCCGTAATGTGGAACACGTCCACGATTACCAAGACCTCGAACGCCACCACCCCAGCCGCGGCAACGAGCGCGGCCGCGTCTACGGCACGGTCAACGGCGAGCGCGAAGAGTTGCTCGGCAACTACCGCGGCACCCCGACCGTCTCCCGCGACGGCGATTACTACGTCTCCAAGGACTTCGTGCTGCAGGCCGGCGGCTCCAGCTCGGTGGCCGTGCCCGCGGTGGCCAGCGGCTACATCGGCCGGGTCGACCCCAGCGACGGCATCGTCCAGATCTACGACCGTCCGGCCAGCGACCCGAACCGCGAGATGATCGCCCAGTACCGTCACCTGGACCTGCGCAACACCCATCTGCAGGCCGGCGACCGGATCGAGTACGGCCAGTCGGTCGGCATCCAGGGCGGTTTCAACAACGGCAACCCGAGCGCGTTCGGCAAGCACGTCCACATCGACATCAACACCAGCTACCTGCCGCAGATGGAGCGCTATGTGCGCGACATCGACAGCGGCGCGATCACCACCGACCGACGTCCGGCGGCGCAGGACAACCTGACCGGCCGGGCCCAGGTCAGCGACGTGTCCGGCAACGGCCGCAGCGTGCACAACCCCGGCGGCAACGGTTCGCAGCCGCGCCCGAACGCGATGGCCGACGGCGTACTGCGCAAGGACGAGCGCGGCCCGGAGGTGCAGAACCTGCAGGACCGCCTGAACCAGCTCGGCTTCCGCGATGCGGCCGGCCACGCCCTGACCGCCGACGGCAAGTTCGGCCAGCGCACCAAGGAGGCCGTGCAGGCCTTCCAGCGCGCGCACGGCCTGGAAGACGACGGCATCGTCGGCCGCGACACCTTCAACGCGTTGCGCAACGCCCAGCGCGCCGACGCGCCGGCGCGTTCGGCCGACGCCGCGCGCTCGCCGCTGCTGTCCGACGCCAACCACCCCGACAACGCCATGTACCGGCAGGCGGTCACCGGGCTGGAGAAGCTCGGCGGTTTCCGCAATCACCAGGATCTGGAACGCGCCGCGGCGACGCTGACTTACGACGCGCGGGTCAGCGGCATGAACCGGATCGACCATGTCGTGCCCAACGCCAGCGGCACCGGCCTGTTCGCAGTCCAGGGCGAGCCGACCGACCCCAGCCATCGGCGCGCCTTCGCCGACCGCCAACAGGCGGTGCAGCAGACGGTCGAGCAATCGACCCAGAAGCTGCAGCAGGACGTGCCGGCGATGGCGCCGCAGGTCGCCCAGCCGAGCCAGGCGCAGGCGCAGCGGCCGATGACCGCTTGAGGCCCTGAGTTCGTCGCACTCGCGATGAAGCGCGGCCCGCATCGGCGACGATGCGGGCCGTGTCGTTTGGAACAGGGCGGCCCTCACCCCAACCCCTGTCTCACAAGCGGGAGAGGGGCTCAGGCGGCGCGGCGGTCTGTTCCCAGCATGTGGGAGGAGGCTCAGGCGGCGTGGCGGTGGGTTCCCCGCATGCGGGGACGGGCGGCGGACGGCGTAACAGGCTCTTCCCGCGAGCGGGACAGAACTGCGTTCTGCTGCGCCGCCCTTCTACTTGCGGGGGGAGGTGCCCCGAAGGGACGGATGAGGGGGCGCGGCGATGCGCCGCATCCGGCATCGTCGGTCGCGCTTGCGACGCCGTTAGAATGCGGGCCTCACGCCGCTTACGAGGTCGCTGGTCGCCATGTGGTATCTGATCGAGGGTTACGACGTCGCCGATGCGCTGCCCAAGCGCGGCCAGGCGCGCCCGGCGCATCTGGCGCGGCTGGAAGCGCTGCGCGACCAGGGCCGCCTGCTGCTGGCCGGGCCGTGTCCGGCGATCGACGCCGAAGACCCGGGTCCCGCCGGTTTCAGCGGCAGCCTGATCGTGGCCGAGTTCGAATCGCTGCAGGCGGCGCGCGCCTGGGCCGACGCCGACCCGTACGTGGAGGCCGGCGTGTACGCGCGGGTCGAGGTGCGGCCGTTCCGCAAGGTGCTGCCGTGAGCGCCGGGCCGCTGCCGCGCGAGCAGCGCGTCGCTGCGATCCGCGCCGCGATCGAGGCCGCGCTGGCGCCGCAGGCGCTGGAGATCGAAGACGAAAGCCATCGCCACGCCGGTCACGCCGGGGCTCAGGACGGGCGCGGGCATTTCCGCGTCGCGGTGGTCAGCGAGGCTTTCGCCGGACTCAGCCCGATCGCGCGTCATCGCGCGGTCTATGCCGCGGTCGGCGAACTGATGAACACCGATATCCACGCGCTGGCGATCAGCGCGCGCACGCCGGAAGAGGCCGCGCGCTGAGCGCAGCGGTGGCGCGGGGTGCGAAGCTGCGCCCGATTCCGCTAGAAGGGCCGGATGAGCCTGCTTCTGGCGGTCGACGAGTTTGCCGCGGCGCAGCATAATGCCCGTGATCGAGCGCGGCTAACGCGCTCTTTACACTCGCGGCTGAAAACGTTTACAGTCGGCCCACTTTCCCACCGCGAGAGGGGCGGTCCAGGAACGTGGTGAGCGTGACGATCAAAGACGTCGCCCGCGCGGCGCAGGTGTCGGTAGCGACCGTGTCGCGTACCTTGAACGGCCACGGCAACGTCGCCGAAGAGGTGCGCCGGCGGGTGCTCGCCGTGGCCCGCGATCTGCGCTACACGCCCCACGCCGCGGCGCGCAGCCTCAGCAGCCGGCGCACCCAGACCCTGGGCGTGGTCCTGCCGGACCTGCACGGCGAATTCTTCTCCGAACTGGTGCGCGGCGTCGATCAGATCGCGCGCGAACATCGCCTGCACCTGCTGGTGTCGAGCTACCACGGCTGTCCGGAAGAGCAGGTCGCCGCTTTGCGCGCGATGCGCGGCCGGGTCGACGGCCTGCTGGTGATGTCGCCGTACGCGCAGGCGCAAAGCACGGTCGCCGAGGAGCTCGACAGCGCCTTGCCGGTGGTGCTGATCAACTCGCAATGCGCCGTGCCGGGGCCGATGTCGTTGAGCATCGACAATTACGGCGGCGCACAGGCGATGGTCGACTATCTGATCGACTGCGGCCATCGCCGCATCGCCTTCATCGCCGGCCCCGAAGCCAACTACGACGCCCATGAGCGCCTGCGCGGCTATCGCGAAGCGCTGGCGCGACGCTTGCCCAAGGCTGCCGAATGGGTGCTGCCGGGCGAGTTCGACGAAGCTTCCGGGCATCGCGCCGGCTTGGCCTTGCTGGCCGCGCCGCAGCGCCCGGACGCGGTGTTCGCCGCCAACGACATGATGGCCCTGGGGTGTCTGTTCGCCTTCGCCCAGGCCGGGCTGAAAGTGCCCGACGACGTCGCGGTGGCCGGCTTCGACGACATTCCCTTGGCCCGCTATGTGCACCCGACGCTCACGACCATGCGGGTCAATATCGCCGAATTGGGCGCGCGGGCGGCGCGCCTTTTGTTGAGCAAGCTCACCGCCGAACAGGCCTCGCAGGAAGCGGCGCCGGACACCGACGAACCGCGGCAAAGCGAACTGCTGCAGCCGGAACTCATCGTTCGCGAATCGGGCATGCGTCGAGGGGGCGACGGCTGATCCGCGCGGAAAAAAATTTGGCTGCGGCTGTAAGCGATTACATAAAGGCCGCTCCACCGCAACGACTTGCAGTACGTGCTCCTTGGAGGGAGGAAAGCATATGAACCGAAGCACCCCGCGTTACCCGATGCAACGCCCCGGCCGCAGCCTGTTGGCCTGCGCCCTGGCCGGCTGCCTGGCGATGGCCGCGCCGGCCGCGCTGGCGCAAAGCACCGCCGCGACCATCCGCGGCGTGGTCAGCGGCGACGCCGGCCCCGCCGCCAACGCCAGCGTGACCGCGACCAACCTCGCCAGCGGCCTCAGCCGCAAGGTGCAGACCGGCGCCGACGGCAACTACACCCTGGCCGGCCTGCCGCCGGGCGCGTATCGCATCGACGTCGACGCGGGCGGCAAGACCAATTCGCGCAACGTGACCGTCGCGGTCGGCCAGTCGGCCACGCTCAACGTGTCCACCGGCGGTCTCGCCGAGACCGCGCCGGCGGGTGAAGCGACCGAGCTGGACAAGGTCACCGTGACCAGCGAAGCGCTGGCCGAGGTGCGCACCTCGGAGAACGCGACCTACATCAGCACCAAGCAGATCGAATCGCTGCCGCAGGGCACGCGCAACTTCCTTGCCTTCGCCGACACCGTGCCGGGCGTGCAGTTCATCCAGTCCGGCAACGGCTCGACCTCGATCCGCAGCGGCGCGCAGAGTTCCAACGGCGTCAACGTCTACATCGACGGCGTCGGCCAGAAGAACTACGTCCTGCCCGGCGGCGTCAGCGGCCAGGACGACACCCGCGGCAACCCGTTCCCGCAGTCGGCGATCGGCGAGTACAAGGTCATCACCTCCAATTACAAGGCGGAGTTCGATCAGCTCAGCAGCGCTGCGATCACCGCGGTGACGCGCTCGGGCGGCAACGAATTCCACGGCGACTTCTTCTGGGACTACACCTCCGAGAAGTGGCGCTCGCCGACCCCGGCCGAGGAGAAGGCCGGGCGCAAGACCGATTCCAAGGAAGAGCAGTACGGTGTCTCCTTCGGCGGCCCGATCCTGCGCGACCGCGCGCACTTCTTCGTCGCCTACGAGGCCAAGGAGTACAACACGCCGTTCACGATCAAGCCGGGCGAGGGCGTCAGCGCGGCGCAGCTGCCGGCCCAGTTCCAATCGCTGATCGGCGGCGTGAACGCGCCGTTCAAGGAAGACCTGTACTTCGCCAAGATCGACTGGCTGCTCGGCGAGAACCACTATTTCGAGCTGACCGGCAAGTACCGCGACGAGACCGAGATCACCGGCGTCGACGGCATCAGCACCGTGCCGTTCGGTACCGCCAAGGACAACACCGACAAGCGCGTCGACCTGCGCTACCAGTTCACGGGCCAAGGCTGGCTCAACGACGCCCACCTGACCTATGAGGACGCCAGCTACAACCCGCGCGCCAACGCCTTCGGCAACGGCTATGTGCTGACGCGCGCCGACATCGATTCCAACGGCGGCAAGCGCGTGCTCAACGCCGGCCCCGGCGAGAATTTCCAGAACAAGGCGCAGAAGGGCTGGTCGTTGCAGGACGATCTGACGCTCACCGATTTGCAGTGGCACGGCTACCACACGGTGAAGATGGGGGTGAAGTACAAGGTCATCGACATCAGCGCGGCCGAGCAGATCCCCTACAACCCGCAGTTCTTCTACGACATCGACCGCGATCTGGGCGCGCCCTACCTGGTCCGCTTCGGCGCCGGCCTGCCGGGCATCGCCGACGGCAGCGTCGAATCGCGCAACAAGCAGTTCGGCATCTACATCCAGGACGATTGGGAGGTCAACGACAAGCTGACCCTGAACCTGGGCATCCGTTGGGATTACGAGACCAGCGACGTCTACACCGACTATCGCACCCCGGCCGACGTGATCGCCGCACTCGACAGCCAGGACCCGCGCGCGCCCGCCGGGCAGAGCTATCGTCAGACCCTGGCCCGGGGCGGCATCGATCTCAACGACTACATCAGCAACGGCCGCCAGCGCAGCAATTTCAAGGATGCGTTCCAGCCGCGCCTGGGCTTTTCCTATGATCTCAACGCCGACCAGCGCCACGTGATCTACGGCGGCGCCGGCCGAGCCTACGATCGCAATATCTTCAACAACCTGCAGCTGGAAACCACCAAGGGCACGTTCCCGACCTATTCGTTCCGTTTCAACCAGCCCGGCCACGCCTGTACGCCGGGCGTCGGCGACTGTCTGGCCTTCGATCCGCGTTACTTCGATCGTGCGGCGCTGGAAGCCTTGGTCGCGGCCGATCCGAACAATGGCCGCGAAGTGTTCCTGCTCAACAACGATCTGAAGACGCCGTATTCGGATCAGTTCAGCATCGGCATGCGCAACGCGATCACCCTCGGCGAGACCGAATGGCAGACCGACATCGGCCTGTCGCGCATCGTCAGCAAGGACGGCTTCGCCTTCCTGCTCGGCAACCGCCGCCCCGACGGTTCGTTCTATCCGGCGGGCGCCCGTTGGGGCGCGCCGTTCGGCAACGGCATCCCGGGTTTCGGTCGCGCCCTGATTCTGGGCGTCAACGGCATAGAGACCCGGGCCAATTCGCTGCTGGTCAAGGTCGACAAGCCGTATACGCGCGAGTCGGGCTGGGGCGTGACCCTGGCCTACACCCTGACCGATGCCGAGGAGAATCGCGAGAACGGCGAGTCGTTCTCGCTCGATCATCCCAGCCTGTCCGGCTTCGGCTGGCACGACGCCAAGGGCGTGCCGCGCCACCGTTTGGTCGCGACCGGCATCTACGACGGTCCGTGGGGGCTGACGTTCTCGGGCAAGCTGACCCTGGCCAGCCCGACCGGCTACTACTTCGTCAATTGCTCGCAGGCGCCGGCCGGCAACGACGGCCAGTGCTTCACCGATCAGTTCAAGCCCGACGACACGGTCGGCTTCAAACAGCTCGATCTGGCGGTGAGCAAGGAATTCGATACCGGCGCCGGGATCAAGTTCCGCATCCGCGGCGACCTGCTCAACGTCACCAACGAACGCAACTACAACCAGTACGAAACCTACGCCGGTCGCCTGGGCGCGCCGAACGCCAAGTTCGGCGAGCATCAGGACGGCATTATCCTGCCGACGCGGATGTTCAAGCTGTCGATGGGCTTCAGCTGGTAAAACCGCGCGCGCCGGCCGCCGATGCGGCCGGCGTCGCCCGGTCGCGCCGCGCCGTCGCGGCGCGGCCGACTTGGATTCAATCAAAGACACAGGGGTCTTGGGTTTTTCATGCGACGCGTCAAGCCGGCAACACGAGCAGTTTCCTTCGCGATCCTGGGCACGCTGTTGATCGCGCTGGCCGGCTGCAAGAAACCCGAGACCGAGTCGCAGACCCAGCCCATCGTGACCCCGGAGCCGGTGGTGGTGGAGCCGCTGAAGCAGGAGCGGCTGGAGCTGCCGCCGCTGTTCCGCGACATCGAGAAGCGCACCTTCCAGTTCTTCTGGGACACCAGCAACGAGCAGAACGGGCTGACGCCGGACCGTTATCCGTCGCGGCCGTTCGCCAGCATCGCCTCGGTCGGCTTCGCCCTGACTGCGTACCCGATCGGGATCGAGCGCGGCTGGGTCAGCCGCACCCAGGCGGTGGACCGCACCCTGACCACGTTGAAGTTCCTGCGCGACCTGCCCAGCGGCCCGCAGGCCAGCGGCAAAGGCAGCTACAAGGGCTTCTACTACCACTTCCTCGACATGCAGAAGGGCCAGCGCTACGACAGCTGGGTCGAACTGTCGAGCGTGGACACCGGCCTGCTGATGATGGGCGTGCTGTTCGCCCAGTCCTACTACGATCGCGACGACGCTCGCGAGAAGGAAATCCGGGCGATCGCCGACACCCTGTACAAGCGCGTGGACTGGCAGTGGCTGCAGCAGAACAAGCCGCTGATCTCGATGGGCTGGTTCCCCGAGTCGGGCTTCATCAAGCACGACTGGATGGGCTACAACGAGGCCATGCTGCTGTACGTGCTGGCGCTGGGCTCGCCGACCCATGCGGTCGAGCCGGAGGCGTGGACGGTGTGGACGCGCACCTACAACGATGTCTGGGGCGTGTACCAGGGCGAGGAGTTCCTGGCCTTCGGCCCGCTGTTCGGCCACCAGTACAGCCACGTCTGGATCGATTTCCGCGGCATCCAGGACGATTACATGCGCGAACGCGGCATCGACTACTTCGAGAACAGCCGCCGCGCCGCCTACGCCCAGCGCGCTTATGCGATCGCCAACCCGATGAAGTGGGAGGACTACGGCCCGGAGCTATGGGGCCTGACCGCCAGCGACGGCCCGCAGCAAACGCTGCAGGAGTATCGCGGCGAACAGCGCCAGTTCCGCCACTACTCGGCGCGCGGCGCCGGCCTGCGCGAGAACTTCGACGACGGCACCATCGCCCCGACCGCGGCGATCGCCTCGTTGCCGTTCGCGCCGGAGATCGTGATCCCGACCACGGTGTCGATGCACGAGCGCTACGGCGAGTTCATCTATTCCAGCTACGGCTTCCTGGATTCGTTCAACCCCAGCTTCAAGTACGACATCCCGCTCAAGACCGGGCGACTGGTGCCGGACCAGGGCTGGGTGGCCAGCGACTACATCGGCATCGACCAGGGGCCGATCCTCACCATGATCACGAACTACCGCAACGAGTTCGTGTGGAACGTGATGAAGCGCAATCCCTACATCCGCACCGGCCTGCAACGCGCCGGGTTCAAGGGCGGTTGGTTGGAGCCGAAGGACGCCGAGGCGGGCAAGGACGGGGCCAAACCCGGCGACGCCAAGCCGGCGCCTGCGGCCAAGCCCTCCGGCACCATCGACCCGGCCACGGCGCGCGCGCTGGGCGAGGCGGAGTCGCGCGCCAATCGCGGCAACGCGCCGGCGACGCAGAATGCGCCGAAGCCGGAATGAAGACGTGAGCGCGGGCGCGGCAAGCGTCGGGTGGGGGGGCGGTCCGGCGCTCGTCGGGCGACGTGACGCGTCACGCAAAATACGCGCTCCTCTGGCCCGGCTGTTCCGACGGCGAGCAGGCGATGGGCGGGCGGCGTCGGCGACGGGACGGTTGCGCGCGGTTGCGGCGGCGGTTCTGGCGATATTGCTGGGGAGTTGCTCGGCGCGCGAGGACGGGCGCACGGTGGTGAAGTTCTGGGCGATGGGCTTCGAAGGCGAAGTCGTGCAGCGCCTGATTCCCGAGTTCGAACGGCGCAATCCGCAGCTGCGGGTCGAAGTGCAGCAGCTGCCGATCACTGCCGCGCACGAGAAGCTGCTGACCGCGTTCGCCGGCGATTCGCTGCCGGACGTGGGCGCGATCGGCAACACCTGGATCTCCGAATTCGCCTTGCTCGATGCGCTGGAGCCGCTGGATCGTCGCCTGGCCGATACCGCGACCTTGCGCGGCGACGACTATTTCGCCGGCGCCTGGGACACCGGCGTGATCGACGGCCGCACCTATGCGGTGCCGTGGTACGTCGAAACCCGTTTGCCGTATTACCGCAAGGATCTGCTCGCTCAGGCCGGGGTCGAGCGGCCGCCGGCCACCTGGGCCGAATGGCAGCAGGCGATGGCGGCGATCAAGCGCGAGGTCGGGCCGGATCGCTACGCGGTGCTGTTTCCGCTCAACGAGCCCGAGCCCTTGCTCAACTTGGGCATCCAGTCGCCGGACCCGCTGCTGCGCGACAACGGCCGCTACGGCAACTTCCGCAGTCCCGGTTTCAAGCGCGCGCTGGCGTTCTACCGCGAGGCCTTCGACCGCAAGTGGGCGCCGCTGGCCAGCAACACCCAGATCGCCAATGTCTGGAACGAATTCGGCCGCGGCTATTTCAGCTTCTACGTCAACGGCCCCTGGAACATCGCCGAGTTCAGGAAGCGCCTGCCGGCGGAACTGCAGGACCGCTGGATGACCATGCCGCTGCCGGGCGAGCACGGTCCCGGCGCGTCGGTGGCCGGCGGCGCCAGCTTCGTGCTGTTTCGCGGCTCCCAGCGCGCGGACGCGGCCTGGAAACTGATCGCTTATCTGTCCGAACCCGGGGTGCAGGTGCGCTTTCACGGCCTGAGCGGCAATCTGCCGCCGCGGCGGGCCTCCTGGAACGCGCCGGCGCTGCTCGCCGACCCGTACGCGCGCGCGTTCCGCGACCAGCTCGAGCGCGCGCGGCCGACGCCGAAAGTGCCGGAGTGGGAGCGCATCGCGATGGAAATCAAACTGGTCGGCGAGCAATTGGCCAACGGCCGCCTCAGCGTCGACCAGGCCGCGGCCGAGCTCGACCGCCGCGCCGACCGGATCCTGGAGAAGCGGCGCTGGATGCTCGACCATCACACGATCGGCGAAGCGGCCGGGGAGGGCGGATGAAGCCGTCCACCGCCGGCTGGGTGTTCGCCGCGCCCGCCTTGAGCGTGATCGGCGTGTTCTTCGCCGTGCCGGTGCTGGCGGCGCTGGCGCTGAGCCTGACCGATTTCGACATCTATTCCCTGGCGCATATCGAGAACCTGCGCTTCGTCGCGTTCGACAACTATCTCAACCTGCTGCGCAATCCGCTGTTCTGGAGCGCGCTGGGCAACACCTTGTACTTCGTCGCGGTCGGCGTGCCGCTGTCGATCGCCGTGTCGCTGGGCGCGGCCTTGCTGCTGCATTCGCGCCTGGCCTGGTTCAAGCCCTTGTTCCGCACCGCGTTCTTCGCTCCGGTGGTGACCACGGTGGTCGCGGTGGCGGTGATCTGGCGGTATCTGCTGCATACCCGCTACGGCCTGATCAACTGGGGCCTGGCCCAGCTCGGCATCGACCCGGTCGATTGGCTGGGCGATCCGGACTGGGCGATGCCGGCGATCATCCTGTTCGCGGTGTGGAAGAACTTCGGCTACAACATGATCATCTTCCTGGCCGGCCTGCAGGCGATTCCCGAGGACTTGTACGAGGCCGCGCGCATCGACGGCGCCAGCCCGGCGCGGCAGTTCCGCCACATCACCCTGCCGATCCTCGGCCCGGTGCTGCTGATGGTGAGCATCCTGACCCTGGCCGGCTATTTCCAGCTGTTCGCCGAGCCCTACGTGATCACCCAGGGCGGCCCGCTGCAGAGCACGGTCAGCGTGCTGTACCTGATGTACGAAGAAGGCTTCAAGTGGTGGAACCTGGGCAACGCTTCGGCGGTGGCCTTCCTGCTGTTCGTGCTGATGACCGCGACCACCAGCGCGTTGATGTGGATCGCGCGCCGCAAGGGGGTCGAATGAACGATGCGGGCATGCCGGCCTGGCTGGCCCGGGCCATCGTCAACGGCCTGTTGATCGCGCTGGCGGCGCTGAGCGTGGCGCCGCTGCTGTGGATGCTGGCGGTGTCGCTGATGCAGCCGGGCGAGGCCAGCGCGTTTCCGCCGCCGCTGCTGCCGGCGAGCCCGACCCTGCACAACTACGCCGAGCTGTTCTCGCGCATGGGCATGGGCCGCTACCTGCTCAACAGCTTCCTGATCTCGACCCTGGTCACGGCGATCGCGGTGCTGCTGAACACGCTGGCCGGTTACGCCTTCGCCAAACTCGCCTTCGCCGGGCGCGAACGGGTGTTCCGGCTGCTGCTGGCGGCGCTGGTGATCCCGGCCCAGGTGTCGATGATGCCGCTGTTCCTGATGCTCAAGCAGATGGGCCTGATCAACAGCTATGCCGGCGCGGTGGTGCCGGGCATGGCCGGGATCTTCGGCATCTTCCTGGTGCGCCAGTACGCGCGTTCGATTCCCGACGAACTGCTGGAGGCGCCGCGCATCGACGGCGCCGGCGAATGGCGGATCTTCTTCCAGATCGTGTTGCCGGTGCTGCGGCCGATCCTGGTGACCCTGGCGATCTTCAGCTTTCTCGGCGCCTGGAACGATTTCATGTGGCCGCTGATCGTGCTCAGCGACGACAGCCTGCAAACCCTGCCGGTAGCGCTGGCTTCGCTGTCGCGCGAGCACGTGCAGGACAACGAAATGATGATGGCCGGTTCGGTGGTGACCGTGGTGCCGGTGCTGTTGCTGTTCCTGGCGCTGCAGCGTTACTACCTGCAGGGCCTGTTGGTGGGCAGCGTCAAGGGCTGAGGCCGACGCTGCCGCGACCGCGCCGCGTGCGCGAAACATGCCGCGCGGGCCGCGGCCCAGAGGTGCGAACGATGGCGAAACCCTGCAGCGCGGCGGCGGCCGCGCGCCCGGCCGCGGTGCGGCCGCTGCGGATCGGCGCTGCGGCGCTGCTGATCGCGATGTGCTCGCCGCTGCCGGTTTTCGCGCAGGCCGCTTCACGCCTGCTCGACGGCTTCGAATCGGCGGCGCCGTGGACGGTGGTGGCCTCGAACCAGGTCAGCGCGAGTCTGCGCCCGGTCGAGGGTGCCGAAGGGCGCGGCCTGTGCCTGGACTACGACTTCAACGGCGTGTCCGGCTATGCCGGTTTGCAGCGCGAGCTGCCGCTGGAGTATCCGGACAACTACCGTTTCGATGTCCGCCTGCGCGGCGATTCGCCGGACAACGACCTCCAGTTCAAACTGGTCGATGCCAGCGGCGACAACGTGTGGTGGGTCAACAAGCCGCGCTACGCCTATCCCAGGTCGTGGACGCCGGTGACCTACAAGCGACGCCACATCGGCCGCGCCTGGGGGCCGGCGCCCGATCCGCTCCTGCGCCGCAGCGCCAAGCTCGAATTCACCGTCTACAACAGCGTCGGCGGCAAGGGCTCGGTGTGCTTCGACGAACTGCGTTTCCAGGCCCTGCCCAAAGACGACGGCGCGCCGTTGACCGGTGCGGTCTCGGCGACGTCCAGCGCGGCGGGCAGCCGCGCGGCGTTCGCGGCCGACGGCGATCCGGCCACCGCCTGGCGTGCCGGCTTCCAGCCTGCGCCGCATCCGGCGCTGACCCTAGACTTGGGCCGGGTGCGCGAATTCGGCGGCCTGGCGCTGCAATGGGCGGCCGACGGGTTCGCCTCGGATTACCGGATCGAGCTGTCCGACGACGGCAAGCGGTGGCGCGAAGCCTATGCGGTGACCGCCGGCAACGGCGGCACCGATCTGCTGCCGCTGCCGGAGAGCGAGGCGCGCTATCTGCGCCTGCGGCCGCTGCGCGGCAGCGGTCCGGGTTTCGGCCTGGCGGAGATGAGCGTGCAGCCATTGGCGTTCGCGGCGACGCCGAACGACTACGTCCGGCAATGGGCGCAACGCGCGCCGCGCGGCGATTATCCGCGCGGCTTCATCGGCGAGCAGCCGTACTGGACCCTGTTCGGAACCGATGGCGGCGCGGTGCAGAGCCTGATCGGCGAGGACGGCGCGATCGAGCCGAACAAGGGCGGATTCAGCGTCGAACCCTTCCTGCTGACCGACCGCGGCGCGGGCGTTTCGGCGCACGGCCGGCTGCTGACCTGGGCCGATGCCCAGATCGGCCAGAACCTGCAGGACGGTTATCTGCCGATCCCCGGCGTGTCGTGGCAGGCCGATGGCCTGCGCCTGGACATCGTCGCGTTCGCGCCCGAAACCGGCGCCCCCGGCGAGGACCAACGCATCGTCGCCCGCTACCGATTGCGCAACGACGGCGCACAGGCGCGCGATGCGACCCTGGCCTTGGCGCTGCGGCCCTTGCAGGTCAATCCGCCGACCCAGTTCCTCAGCACCACTGGCGGCGTCGGCGCGATCGGCACGATCCAGCTCGATCTGGCGGCGGGCCGGGTGAGCGCGGACGGCCGGCCGGCGCTGCAGTCGCTGAGCCCGGTCGCGGCGGGTTTCGCCACCGCCCTGCACAGCGGCGAGGCGGTCGAACGCCTGCGCTCGCCGGCGCCGTGGCCGGACCAGGACCGGGTCGACGATCCGACCGGGCTGGCGTCGGCGGTGCTGTTGTACCCGATGCGGCTGGCGCCCGGCGAAACCCGCGAGGTCGCGGTGGAGCTGCCCAGGCGTGGCGACGGCTTCTGGCCGCAACGCGATCCGGCGCTGGCGGAGCAATGGCAGCAACGCACGGCGGCGCTGTGGCGCGAGAAGCTCGACAAGGTCCGCTTGCGCGTTCCCAAAGCCGGTCAGCACGTGGTCGACACCTTGCGCACCGGCCTGGCGCACATGCTGATCAGCCGGGTCGGCCCGCGCCTGCAGCCAGGCACGCGCTCTTACGCGCGCGCCTGGGTGCGCGACGGCGCGATGATCGGCGAAGGCCTGCTGCGCATGGGGCGCGAGGACGTGGCCGAGGAATTCCTGCGCTGGTATGCGCCGTACCAGTTCGACAACGGCAAGGTGCCGTGCTGCGTCGACGACCGCGGCAGCGACCCGGTGCCGGAGAACGACAGCCACGGCGAGCTGATCTTCACCGTCGCCGAGGTCTATCGTTACACCCGCGACCGCGCCCTGCTCGAGGCGATGTGGCCGCACGTGGCCGGCGCGGTGCGCTACATGGACGAGTTGCGCCTGAGCGAGCGCACCGAGGCGAACCGCGCGCGCAACCCGGCCTTCTACGGGATGATGCCGGCGTCGATCAGCCACGAAGGCTATTCGGCCAAGCCGATGCATTCGTACTGGGACAATTTCTGGGCGTTGCGCGGCTACAAGGACGCGGTCGACATCGCCCGGTGGCTGGGCAAGGACGAGCAGGCGCGCGCCTTCGCCGCATCGCGCGACGAGTTCCGCGCCGACCTGTACCGTTCGCTGGAAACCGCGGCGCAGGCGCACCGGATCGACTATCTGCCGGGCGCGGCCGAACTCGGCGATTTCGACGCGACCTCCACCACCATCGCGCTGGCGCCGGGCGGCGAGCAAGGGCTGTTGCCCGAGCGCTTGCTGCGCAACACCTTCGAGCGCTACTGGAAGGAGTTCGTCGAACGCCGCGACGGGCGCCGGCAATGGAAGGACTACACCCCGTACGAGCTGCGCACCATCGGCAGTTTCGTCCGCCTGGGCTGGCGCGAGCGCGCGCACGAAGCGCTGGCGTTCTTCTTCAAGGACCAGCAGCCGCGGGCCTGGAACCAGTGGGCGGAAGTGGTGTCGCGCACGCCGCGCACGCCGTTCTTCGTCGGCGATCTGCCGCATGCCTGGGTCGAGTCGGACTATGTGCGCTCGGCGCTGGATCTGTTCGCGTACACGCGCGATCGCGATCATGCGCTGGTGATCGGCGCCGGCGTGCCCGGGCCCTGGCTGGCGGGCGAGGGCGTGTCGGTCGAGGGGTTGCGCACGCCTTACGGCGCGCTGGGCTATCGACTGCGCCGCGACGGCAAGCAACTGCGGCTGAGTCTGGCGTCCGGGCTCGACCTGCCGCCAGGCGGGGCGGTGCTGAAGTGGCCGTATGCCGACGCGCCGGGAGCGACCAGGGTGAATGGAAAGGCCGCAACGTGGAACGGCGACGAATTGAAGCTGGAGCGTGCGCCGGCGGAGGTGGTGGTCGAGGTGCGTTGAGGCGTACGCGCGGTTCCGGCGATAGGTGAGGGCGTCTCAGGGGCCGCACGCGATTTCCGGTTGCGAGGCCACCAGACCGCCACGTTGTTGCCTGCAGGTGCGCGGTCGCGGTTCGCGCCGCTCCTATCCCTTGCGGCGGTGTTCGGTGTCGATCATTGGCGACGGCATCGGGCTCTGCGCGTTCCTTGTCGCGCCTCACGCCGCTCCTGCAGGAGGGCGGCGGCGCTCAGGGGGACCAATGCACGTCGAGCGGATTCGGGCCTTGCAGGCCGATCAGCACCGGCCAGCGTTGCACGTCGCCGCTGGCCAGTGCGTGCAGGAAGGCGTCTCGCTTGCTCTCGCCCTGGATCAGCAGGAACCGCGCCTGCGCCTGGGCCAGGCCGCGCGGGGTCAAGCTGATGCGGCGGCGCCAGTCGCGGGCGCCGGGGCAGCCTTCGGCATCGACCGCGACATAGGCCTGGCGCGAGGCCAGGGCGCGCTCGAGGCCGAGCATATCGGGAAACAATGAGGCGGTGTGGCCGTCCTCGCCCATCCCCAGCACCACCGCGCCGGCCGGTTGCAGCGCGTGCGCATTGGCGGCGGCGACCGCTTCTTCGATGCGCTGTCCGGGCCGGGTCAGTGACTCGAAACGCGCGGCGGCGGCGTTGTCGCGCAGCAGGTGCTGGCGCACCAGCCAGGCGTTGCTGTCCGGATCGCCGGGTTGCAGCCAGCGTTCGTCCACCAGGGCCACGTCGACACGCGCCCAATCCAGCGGCGCGCGCGCCAGGGCGCGGTAGACCGGCGCCGGCGTGGTGCCGCCGGACAGCAGCAACCGTGCGCGCGGCCGCCGTTGCAGCTCGCGCCGCAGCTCGGCGGCGATCGCCACCGCGCAGGCCCAGGTCCAGTGATCGACGCTGCGGTGCTCGTGCCAACGATACGGCGCGGCCACGGTCTGGGCCGGGTCGTGCGGGACGGGCTGGGTGTCCTCGAGCATGGGCGGATCTTCGCACGGCGTTCTTTAAAACGGCGTTTGCGCGAGGGCGCCGGCCAGCGGTCCGGGCGGGCCGCACGAACGTCCGCACCGTCGCCGCCGGAACCGGAAGCGCGCCGTCGTCGCAGTCGCGGCCGCCGCGGCTGGACGGTCCGGCGTGGAGACGAGCGGCCGGGCGGTCAGCCGCGGCCGTTGGGGACCTCGCCGCTCGCCGTTACACCGCCGGCGCCGGTGCGCGTTGCGCCGCCAGTGCTGCGGCGCCGAGCAGACCCGGCTGCGGATGGGTCACCGCCAGGGTCGGGATCCGCGCCATGGTCGGCGAGAACCGGCCCTTGTGTTCGAAGCGTTGGCGGAAGCCGGAGTGGGCCAGCCACGGCATCAGCTTGGGCACCAGGCCGCCGGGCAGGAACACGCCGTCCCAGGCGCCCAGGGTCAGCACCAGGTCGCCGGCGGCGGCGCCGAACACCGCGCAGAACAGATCGATCGCGCGCAGGCAGCGTTCGTCGCCTTCGCGCGCCATCGCGGTGATGTCGGCCGGCTGCAGCGGGCCGGGATCTTCGCCGGCGATCTGGCTCAGCGAGCGATGCAGGTTGACCAGGCCGCTGCCGCTGATCAGGCGTTCGTTGGAGACCCGGCCGAATTCGCCCGACAGGCGTTGCAGCACTTCGATCTCTTCCGGCGTGCCGGGAGCGAAGCTGACATGGCCGCCTTCGGTCTGCAGCGGGTAGTAGCGGCCGTCGCGGCGCAGCAGGCCGCCGACGCCGAGGCCGGTGCCCGGGCCGATGATGGCGTAGGTGCGGTCGCGGTCGTCGTCCCAGCCGTTCCAGCGCGCGCCGCCGATCGGCACCACGTCGGTGGGTTGCAGCAGCGACACCGCCATCGCCTGCGCGGTGAAATCGTTGACCAGGTCGATCCGGCTCAGGCCCAGGGCCTGGCGGGTGCGCTCGGCGGAAATCACCCAAGGGTGGTTGGTGATCCGCGCCTCGTCGCCGTCGACCCGGCCGGCGACCGCGAACACGCCGTGGCTCGGCGTCGCGCCGGTGCGGTCGAGGTAGTGGCGCGCCGCATCGGCCAGCGAGGGAAAGTCGGCGACGGCGAAGATCTGCACGCTGTCCGCGCACAACTGCGGGCGTGCGCCGTCGGTCGTCGACAGGGCGAAGCGGGCGTTGGTGCCGCCGATGTCCGCGAGCAGGGCGCCGCTCATGCGCGACCTCCGCGCTGACCGTTGACCGGGGGCAGGAAGGCCTCGGCTTCGGCCGGGCCCCAGGACCCGGCGGGGTACTCCAGCACCGGCTGGCGGTTGCGGCTCCAGGCCTGTTCGATGCTGTCGATCCACTGCCAGGCCGCTTCGATTTCGTCGTCGCGTACGAACAGGGTCTGGTTGCCGCGCAGCGCGTCCACCAGCAGGCGTTCGTAGGCGATGCGCCGCTGCGGCGAGGTCGACATCGACAGGTCCAGCGACATCGGCCGCAGTTCCAGCGCGCCCCATTCCGGCGCGGCCAGGCTGCCCATCAGGCCCAACTCGATGGTCTCGTCCGGCTGCAGGCGCATGCGCAGGTGGTTGGGGCGCTCGCGGCCGCGCTTGGGGCGGTCGAACAGCCAGTGCGCGACCGGGCGGAACGACACCACCACCTCGGTCGCGCGCTCGGCCAGGCGCTTGCCGGTGACCAGCCGGAACGGCACCCCGGCCCAGCGCCAGTTGTCGATCCAGGTCTGCACTGCGACGAAGGTCTCCACCGGTTCGTCATGGACGAAGCCCTTGACCGCGCGGCCTTCGACCACGCCGGCGCCGTAGCGGCCGCGCACGGTGTGCTGGGCCACGTCGGCTTCGCTCATCGGCCGCAGCGCGCGCAGCACCTTGCGCTTCTCGTCGCGGATGCTGTCGGCGTCCAGCGCCGAGGGCGGTTCCATCGCGATCAGCGCCAGCAACTGCAGCATGTGGTTCTGGACCATGTCGCGCAGCGCACCGTAATGGGCGTAGTAGCCCTCGCGGCCGTCGACGCCGGCGGTCTCGCCGACCAGGATGTCGACCGACTCGATCCAGCGGTGCTGCCACACCGCCTCCAGCAAGGTGTTGCCGAAGCGCAGGGCGAGCAGATTCTGCACCGCCGCCTTGCCCAGGTAGTGGTCGATGCGGAAGATCCGCGACTCGTCCAGGCATGCCTTGAGCGCGGCGTTGATCGCGCGCGCCGAGGCCAGGTCGCGGCCGATCGGCTTTTCCAGCACCAGCCGCGATTCGCCGTCGAGCAGGCCGGCGGCCTTCAGCCCCTGTGCGCAAGGCACGAACAGGTCCGGCGGCGTGGCCAAATAGCTGACGCTGGGGCGGTCGGCGTAGGCCGACAGCGCCTGCGCGATCGCCGCTTCGTCGCGCAGGTCGACCGAGACGTAGGCGATCCGCGCCAGCAGGTCCTCGACCACGCCGGCGTCGTCGGCGACCTCGGCCGCCATGCGGTCGCGCAGCCAGGCGCGGAATTCGTCGTCGCTCAGTTCCTGGCGGCCGACCGCGACGATGCGGAACGTCGTCGGCAGCAGCCGGTCGCGCCACAGATGGATCAGGGACGGAAACAGATAACGCTGGGAGAGATCGCCGGTGGCGCCGAACAACAGCAGGGTGTCGTGCATGGAACGCGCGGACCAAAGGGGGAAGGGGGAACTCGAAGGATCGCGGTGCGCCTTGCGAGGTGCCGCAGGCGCGGGCGCCGGGACGGGGTCAAGCATATCGCCGCCGGGGCGTCGCGCGACATAGCGGCCGATCGCTGCCGCGCGTCGCGCGCCGGGCGCGGCGACGGCGCATTCTTGTCGGCACATCTCGGCGGCGTTCCGCATCGTCGCCGACGATCGCGGCGTGGGAGGCGGGCAGCGCCATGGCGTGGCGGGCTCGGGCCATGCGGAGGGGCCACGAGCATCGGCGACGGCATGAAGCGGCGAGCGGGTTCACGCGCGACCCTGCGTGCGGGTACGGTGGGCGCGGCGGCGGCGAGGGGCGGACATGGAGCGCTCCCAGGATCGCGGCACGCCGTCGGGGCGTGCATGAAAACGGTTACATGGCAGAATAGCCCAGGGCGGCGCCGATTGCACCGCCGCGTTCGTCTTCGTCGGGAGAGTTCATGGCCAAGGTCACCCTGGATCGTCTGCGCAAGGTTTATCCGAACGGTTATGTCGGCGTGGCCGATGCCAGCTTCCAGATCGAAGACGGCGAACTGCTGGTGCTGGTCGGGCCGTCCGGCTGCGGCAAGTCGACCCTGCTGCGCATGGTCGCCGGCCTGGAGACGATCAGCGAAGGCGAACTGCGCATCGGCGAGCGTCGGGTCAACGAGGTGGCGCCGAAGGACCGCGACATCGCCATGGTGTTCCAGAGCTATGCGCTGTACCCGCACATGAGCGTGGCCGAGAACCTCGGCTTCGGCCTCAAGCTGCGCGGCGCGGGCAAGGCCGAGATCGCCGAGCGGGTCGGCGCGGCGGCGGCGATGCTGGAACTGGAGCCGCTGCTGCAACGCAAGCCCGCGGCCCTGTCGGGCGGCCAGCGCCAGCGCGTCGCTCTGGGCCGGGCGCTGGTGCGGCAACCGCAGGTGTTCCTGCTCGACGAGCCGCTGTCCAATCTGGATGCCAAGCTGCGCATGGGCATGCGGGTGGAGATCGCGCGCCTGCATCGCCAGCTCGGCACGACCATGATCTACGTCACTCACGATCAGATCGAGGCCATGACCCTGGGCCATCGCATCGTGGTGATGAAGCAGGGCCACATCCAGCAGATCGACACGCCGATGGCGCTGTACGAGCGGCCGGTGAATCTGTTCGTGGCCACCTTCCTCGGCAGCCCGAAGATGAACACCTTGTCCGGTCGCGTCGACGAGCGCGGCGACGGCTTGGTGTCGAGGGTCGCCGAGGGCATCGAGCTGCCCTTGCCTGCGTCCGGTGCCTTGGCCGATACCCTGCGCGGCTATGTCGGCCGCGAACTGATCGTCGGCCTGCGCCCCGAGCACCTGCGCCCGGCCGCGCCCGGCGCCGCCACCCTGGCGACCCGGGTCGAAGTGGTCGAACCGGTCGGCAACGAAGCCTTCCTCAACCTGCGCTGCGGGCGCGACGAGATCGTCGTGCGCCTGCCGCCCTACGATCTGCCCAAGGTCGGCGACGAATTGCATCTTGCCTACGAGGCCGAGCGCATGCACTTCTTCGACCCGGTCAGCGAGTTGGCTTTGGGGCGGGGGTAGGGAGTGGGGATTGGGGATTGGGGATTGGGGATTGGGGGCGGCGCGAGCCGCGACCGCGAAATGCCTTAGGCCGCCGCTGCATCCCGGGCCCGCGTTGCGCCTCGCTCTTGCAGGAGCGGCCTGCCGCAGGAATCGGCTCCGGTCATAAGCCGCGATCGTGGGTTTGCATGCCGCCGCGCTCCGTTCGCTGCGCGGTCGCGGCTCGCGCCGCTCCCGTCCCCCTGCGGCGGCCGGACGCCCGGAAGGCGGCCCGCGCCGTGCCCGCAGGAGAGGGGAGACGGGCACGACGCAGGCCGCGAAACTGACTCGATTCGCGTCGGAACCGACGCTCAGTAGAACCCCTTGCGCACGCTCAGCCCGACGATGCGCGGGTCCAGGGTGAACACGTTGGTGGTCAGGCCGCTGTCGTCGCTGTTGACGAAGGCGTCGGTGATCGGGGTCTTGTCGAAGGCGTTCTTGACGTACAACTGCACGCTCAGGTCCGACTGCGGCCGGTTCAGGGTCAACGAGAAATTGGCGTTGCTCCACGAGCGCAGGCGGTCGTTGACCGTGTTGTAGACCCGGGCATAGCTCTTGCTCTGGCGGTAGTAGTCGCCGCGCAGGGTGAGGTCCCAGTGCTCGCCGAGCAGGAAGGTGTACTGCGCGCCGAGGTTGAAGGTCAGCCGCGGCGCGTTCGGCAGCTCGTTGCCGCCGAGATCGGCGTAGAAGCCCTGGCCGCCGTTGGGGCCGTCGGTGCGCGGGTCGTAGCTGAAACCCAGCAAGGACTCGTAGAACCCGCCCGGCAGCAGATCGCCGCCGAGGAAGAACCGGGGGCTGCAGAAGTTGTTGAGGATGGTCGGGGCGATGTTGTAATCGCCGGCCACGGCCAGGATGCGCTCGACATAGTCCTTGGGCGCGACGCAGTTGGACGCCTGCTGCAGCCAAGGCCGCACCACCACCCAGTCCGGATTGCCCTGGGTACGGTCCATCACGTCGATCGAGCGTTCGCCGTCGGCGATGCGGGTCTTGAGCCAGCCCAGGTTGGCGTCCAGGCGCAGCCGTTCGGTCGGCTTCCAGGCCAGCTCCAGCTCCAGGCCGTAGGACGTCGCGTCGAAATTCTCGTTGAACGCGCTGCGGTCGACGATCTGCGAGACCTGATAGTCGCGGTAGTCGTAATAGAACGCCGACGCGTTGAACTGCAGTTTGCCGCCGGCGAAGCTGTTCTTGGTGCCGATCTCGAAGGCGTTCACGTACTCCGGTGCGAAGGTCGTGTCGCGGGCAATGAAGCCGAGGAATTCCGGATCGGCGCCGATGCCCGGCGAATTCGTCCCGCCGGCCTTGTAGCCGCGCGCCAGCGAGGCATAGACCAGGGTGTCGTCGGTGAAAGCCAGGTCCGGCTTCCAGTCCAGCACCAGCCGGCCGGTGAACTTGCCCCAGCTCTGGCGCACATCGGGCAGGGCCGGGTAGCCGCTGTTGACCAGGCCGCCGCCGCGCAGCCCCGGCGCCAGCAGCAGTTGGCTCGGCACCGGCGTGGTGATTTTGGTGTCGTCGGTGTAGCGCAGGCCGGCGGTCAGCTTGACCGTGTCCGACAGCTGCCAATAGCCCTCGCCGAACACCGCCCAGGAACGGGTGCGGGCGATGTTGCGGCTGCGGAAGTAGTTGTGGCCCTGGCCGTCGATGCGGTCGATCGGGTTGGGGTCGATGTACACGCACTGCAGGTAGAACGGCAGGCTCGGGTCGAGGTTCTGCGGGCAGTCCATCGGCGGATAGCCGGCGATGCCGCGCAGCGCGTCCTGGTTGTAGAAGCCCTGGGCGAGCAGGGAGAAGATGTTGTTGAAGACGTAGTAGTCCTCGTCGATCTCGAAATCCAGGTAGTTGGCGCCGACGTTGAAGTTGAAGCGACCGTCGAAATCCGACTGCAGGCGCAGTTCCTGCGACCACTGCTTGCTGCGCGCACGGCTGAGATCGACCGCCAGGTAGCCGCTCGAGGGGCCGAGTTGCGGGTCGGTATAGACCCCGCCCGGCGTCAGCGCGAACGCGGGATTGCCCTCGTCGTCGACCGCGTCGCCGGAGTCGCTGAAGATCGGCACCGAGGCGAAGCGGCCGTAGTCCTGGGTCGAGTAATAGTCGTCCTTGGAGTACGCGCTTTGCGAGACCAGGCTCAGGCCGTTGCCGAGGTCGAAGTCGAAATTGAGCTGCACCACGTCGTTCTCGGCCTTGAAGCGCGGGTCGTAGGTGGTCGCGATCTCGCGCAGGTCGCGCGACTGGCGGACGTCGCCGAACGGGTCGATCGGCGCGGTCACGCCGCCGCGCAAGGCGTAGACGAAGTCGCTGAAGTCCGGCAGCCAGCCGAGCTTGACGAAACCCGGCGCGACCAGCATCTGCGGCAGGCTGGCGCCGTTGGGCGTGCCGAAAGCGCCCTCGTCGTAGAGCGAGCCGGGCAGGCAGGCCTGGCTGAGGTATTCGCGATAGAACGGCGCATCGGTCGCGGTCGCGCCGACCCGTTCCGGGCCGGGGTCGCGATGGCACAGCTGCTTGCCGGTGCGCGAGCGCCGGTCGTCCTCTTCGAAATGCTCCCAGACCAGGCTGGCGCGTACGCGCTCGTTCGGCGTCCACAGCGCCGAGCCGCGCGCCGACCACAGGTCGCGGTCGTTGACGTCGCGACGGGTGACGGTGTTGTAGTCGTAGCCGTCGCGACGGGTCCAGGCGCCGGCCAGGCGGAACGCCAGCGTATCGCCGGCCGGCAGGTTGACCATGCCGGCGACGCGGCGGCTGTCGTAGTTGCCGATCTCGCCCTTGAGATTGGCCTCGACACCGTCGAGGCTGGGCAGGCTGGGAATCATGTTGACCACGCCGCCGGTGGCGTTGCGGCCGTACAAGGTGCCCTGCGGGCCGCGCAGCACTTCGATCCGGTCGACGTCGAAATACTCCTGCTCGAACAGTCGATTGCGGATCAGCGGCGTGCTGTTGAAACTCACCGCCACACCGGGGTCGGTGGTCACCGACAAGGCCTTGGTGCCGACGCCGCGGATGGAGAAGTTGTAGCTGGCGAAGTTGCTCTTGGAGAACGTCACGTTCGGAGTCGCCCGCAACAGCTCGGCGCCGCCTTCGATCTTGAGCTCGTCCAGCGATTGGGCGCTGAACACCGACAAGGCGATCGGCACGTCCTGGATGCGTTCGGCGCGTTTCTGCGCGGTGACGATGACCGCGTCCAGGGTGGTGGCGTCGGCGCTCGCGGTTTGGCCGGGCGGCGCCGCCTCCGGCGCGGGCGCGGCGCCCTGCTGGGCGGCGGCCTGCATCGCCAGGCCGGACAGCAGCGCCAGCAGCAGGGCGCGCCGCCGTGGCATCGGACGGAAGCGTGGATGGGTTGACGGCATCGGGTATCCCCTCGTGGATGTGGCGAATGGCGTTGCGCGCGGCGCGCCCGGACGCGACCGGCCTGCGCGCAAGGCGTGCGGCGAACGGACGACGGATGGACGACGGATGCGGCCGCGGGCCTTCCCCTGGAGCGGCTGCGGCGGCCGCGGGCGGCTGCGCAAGGTCCGGAGCCTTGCGCAACCGCGCAGGCTTACGGCCAGACGATGCCGACGGTCGGCCAGGTGCTCAGCGTGCCGCTGACCCGGCAATTGCCGGGCAGCACGGTGTCGAAGGTGAACACGCCGCCGACCAGGGTGCCGCGGACCGTGCCCTGGCAAGCGATCAGGCCCAGAGCGACCACGCGTACGTTGCGCAACTCACCGGTGGTGGGCGAGGTGGGTACCAACTGCCAGGTGTTCTGGCCCTTGATGACGCTGCAGATCAGCGAGCTGCCGACGAAGGTCGAGGCCGGGCCGTTGATGGTGCCGTTGCCGAAAGCGTCGATGCTGCCGTAGAAGGTCGACGTGCAGGGGCCGCCGACGCCGCCGGGACCGGTGAGGTTGGTCGGGCCGCTGGCGCTGAAGCCGCTGTTGACCGGGGTGAGCGACGCCGCCGACGCCGTAGTGGCGACGAACGCGGCGACGCCGATCAGGGAGCCCAACACGAAAGTTCGGATTGCGGGCATGAGCTAGTCTCCAAACAGGCTGGAAGGGGAGGTGCAAAGCACCGTGTCGCCGCGAGCGCTGTGCCGCGACGGGTCAGGACGGCCGCGCCGCGACGCATGCGGCGGAGGCTGGGGGCGGACCGCCGGGAGCGTCGCGATGCCCGCGTGGCATCGCCCGGTGATCCGCAGGCGCCGGTCCTGGGCCGACGCTATTCGCTGGTCTTTACCGCCGCGGAGGCGGAGCGCGTCCCGGCGGGATCACGCCTCCACCACCTCGACCGCCCACGGCGGCAGGATGCCCGAGGGTTTGCGCGCCGCGGCCTGCGCATCGGCGGCCTGGGCCGCGGCGTCGGCGAGCAGCACCACGCGCTCGACCTTGCCGATCTGTTCGGCGTTGCCGAACGGCTCGGTCAGGGTCGGCGAGATGAAGGTGATCAAGCGCGCCAGCATCAACGAGTCGCTGACTTCCTCGCCCATGCACAGCGCGGCGATCAGCTCGTCCATGTTCTCGCCGGCCAGTACGCCGGCCAGCGCCTTCAGGCACAGGTGCAGGCGCATGCCCAGTTCGTTGCGTGACAGGTACGGCAGCGCGCGGGCGAAGGCTTCGAAGTAACGGCCGAAGATCGGCTGGTAATGCTCGCGCAGGTAGCCGCGGATGAACGGCGAGGGGTCGCTGTAGACGCGGCCGAGCAGGCGCACGAAGGCCGGACCGTTGGCGCTGTTGCGGCCCATGCGCAGCGCCGGAACGAACAGCGCGCTGAGCACGGCGTGCGCGTCCATCGATTCGGCGCCGTAGCGTTGTTCGCAAGCGTCCAGCAGGCGCAGGCGCTCCTGGTTGAGGCGGTCGAAGCGTTCCTGCAGCAACTCCTGGACCAGCGCCTCCTTGCTGCCGAAGTGGTAGTTGACCGCGGCCAGGTTGGTCACGGCGCGGCCGGTGATCTGGCGCATCGACATGGCCTCGTAGCCGTGTTCGATGAACAAAGCCTCGGCCGCCTCGAGCAGGCGGGCCTTGGTATTGCCGGGCAGCAGCGGTCGTGTGTTCATCGGCGCTCGGAGGCTGGACGCGGCGGCGCCCGTGGGCGGGGCGGTCGGACGCGCGTTTTGGGCGGCATTGAAGGAACGTTTGAAGGGGCGATTTGAAGGTCGGCTCGATTGGATGTTTGAGTACGGGTTTCAAACGGCTGTTCCAACGCACGTCGCCGTATGTGGCACAGCGCCCGACGGTGAAATCGCGCCGGCGCGCACTGTCTGGCGCGGCCGCCGCGGCGAATGTCGGAATTTGCTACGCATAACGCAGAATCGGGCGCGAACGCCGTCCGTTTTTTTCTCGACACGGCCCGGATCTTGCTGCTGCGCAACGCGCGGCTGCGGTCGCGCAGGCTGGCGGCGGTGCGGTACGTCGATACGCCCTGTGCTCGATCCGTACAGTGGGCGGGGCCGGGCAGGGAGTGATAACGTTCAGCTTCCAGGAGGGACCCCGATGGATCGTCTGCCCGCGACCGGCCGCCGCACCGCAGCCGCGCCCCGGACCGCCGCGCAGACGCGCCGTGCCGCCCGGGCCGCGGCCGCTGCGCTGGTCCTATTCGCCGCCACAGGATGTCAAACCGCCATGTCCACGTCCGCCGCTTCCAGCTCCGCCGCCTCGGCCGCCGCCGGCACTTCGGCCGAATGGCCGCTGCGCTTCCAGCGCCATCGCTTCGGCGCCTACTGCTTCGACACCTGGGGCTGCCAGATCGTCTACAACGGCTTCCCGCACGGGCGCTCCGAACCCGAGACCTTGAGTCCGTCCGCCGCGTCCTATGGCGACGATCTGCGCCAGCGGATGAAGGGCGGGCACTTGGACATCCGTAATTTCCCCGGTCCGGCCGAGGTGCGCTGGCGCTCCAAGGACAAGACCGAGCACGAGGCCCGGATCGACATCGCCGAGATCTTCCGCGACCAGCTGGTGCGGCACGAGGTCGCGCGCGAGGACATCGCCGAGGGCGCCAGCATCGGCGAGCCGGAGATCATCCTGGAGGTCGACGACCGCACCATCAACGTCTACAGCCGCTGCTTCATTCCGCTGAAGCGGCCGATGGACCCGGGCAATCCGCACAGCGACTACCGCGCCGATCTGATCAAGGTATTCAGCCGCAGCTACTGACCGCCCGTTCGGGCCGCAGGACTAAGGAGAGTTTGCGATGGGCGGTGGAAAGCATCCGGACGGGGTCGAGACCTATCCCGCCGACCGGCACGACCTGGACAGTTACCGCGAGGCCAGCGCCGAACTGGCGCGGCTGCAGGCGCCGTTGCTGCTGGATTCGAACAACCCGCATGCGCGTTTGTTCGTGGCCGCGTTCGACGGCACCGGCAACAGCATGTACAAAGACGACCCCAAGAACCACACCAACGTCGCCAACGTGGTCCAGCAGCTGGAAGCCGGCCTGCACCGCAACGTCGGCTTCGGCTACGTCGAAGGCCCCGGCACCCAGGACGGCTGGTTCGCCAGCACCCGCGACATGGCCACCGGCCGCACGTTCGAGCCGCGCGTCGAGCGGATGTACCAACAGTTCGCCGAACAGTCCAAGCAGTGGCTGCGCGAGGACCCGCAGGCGCAGATCAGCGTCGCCGGGATCGGCTTCAGCCGCGGCGCCGAGCAGGAAGCGGCGTTCGCGCGCCTGGTCCACGAGCGCGGCATCCAGGATCCCAGCGGCGCGCAGTATCGCTACGACAGCGCCCGCAACATCGTCGGGGTCGAGTACACCAAGCCGCCGTTGGTGCCGCCCGGGCAGGTGGCCCAGGCCGTGGGACTGTTCGATCCGGTCGGCACCGGCGAGCCGCGCCTGCACGACCGGCGCCTGCCGCCGTCGGTGGTGTCGGGGTTCCAGATCACCGCCGAGGACGAGCGCCGCGACCATTTCAAGTCGACCAGCCTGCTGCGGCCCGGCTTCACCGAGGACTCGCGCTTTCTCAACGTCACCGTCGGCGGCGCGCACAGCAACATCGGCGGCAGCTACGAGCTCAACGGCTTGTCGATCCGCAGCGGCAACCTGATGACCGATTACCTCAACAGCCTCAGCGACCGGCCGCTGCTGGACAAGCGGGTGGAACCGGACGATCCCTCGCTCAACGTGGTCCATCGCTCGGACAAACATCAGTTCTTCTACACCACCCGCAGCTTCCGCGACGGCGAACGCGACCGCATCGATCTGGTCGCGAGCAAGCAGCAGCAAAAAGACGGTTCGGTGGCCGATCCCTACCGCAAGGAGCCGATCGATCCCGAACTGGACGCCCGCTTCGAGCGCCGCGGCGTGCCGATCGGCGCCGCGCCGGTGCGCTTGGGCGCGCTCGACGCCGGCCAGCCCATTCAAGTGCAAGGCGGGCCGGCGCAGGGCGGCCGTGGGCCGGGCGGCGACGAGGTCGAGCGCAGTTTCGATCGCATGGTCGAGGCCGCGCGCAACCGCGACAGCGCCGGCTTCCGCGCCGCGACCCAGGACTACGCCCAGTCCGAATCCGGCCAGGCCTGGTTGCAGGGCGGGCGCGAGCAGTACCGGCAGCAGCAGGAACAGCAGCGCCAGCAACAGGATCAGAACCCGGCGCGCGCGGCCGAACGACCGCCGCTGCAGGAGGCTCCGCCGGCGCAACAGGCTCAGCCGCCGGCACCGACCCAGCAACTTCCGCAATCCCCGTCGCCGCCCGCGCCGCGCCTGCCGGGAATGTAAAGAACGCGCTTCACCCACGGTGGTCCGAAGCGCGTTTTCCGGCGCACGCTTTTAAAGGCATGCCTTTGAAGCCACGCTACTCAACGGCACGTTTTTTCCAGAACACGATTTCAAGAGCACGCTTACGGAGATCCTCGTGCAGGACGCGCAAGACCTGAAACGCCTCGCCGCCGACCTGGCGGTTTTCGCCCAGCATCTGCAGGAACAGAGCGAACGTGCGGTCCAGCACGTCGACCGCAGCGCCGACGAGCTGCAACGCACCGCCCAGGGCATGGGCGCCGGCGCCGAACTGCTGGCGCAGCAGATCGCCCAGGCGGTGCGCGCCCAGGCCCAGGAAGCCATCGGCCGCGGCGCCGAACAGACCTTCGCTCCGATCGGCGCGCAACTGCGCGAAAGCGCCGAGACCGCCCAGCGCGCGGCGCAGGCGATCGAGGAACAGCGCAAGTCGCTGCAGCGTTCGCAGCAGCATCTGCTGTACAAGGGCGTGATCGCGCTGCTGGTCGGCTCGGTGCTGGCGGTCGGCGCCAGCGCGTACTTCGCCCGCAAGTCGATGCGCGAGATCGAGCGCGCCAAGTTCGGCGCCGACATCCTCGAGGCCTCGCGCACCGGCACGCTGACCCGCTGCGACGGCAAGCTGTGCGCGCGGGTCGGCAAGCGCTGGGGCACGAAGGGCGAGTACGTGTTGCTGGAAGAGTAAGCCCGCGCCGTCTGCCGTCTGCCGTCGCCTGCGGTCGCGGGCACGACGGCGGCGGAAGGCGCCGGAAACCTTGGCTGCCGTCATCCCCGCGAACGCGGGCTGCGGGGCTCATCGCGGCGCGACTCCAGCGCCCCCGGCCGCCGCTTTCGCGGGCACGACGGGCCCGGAAGCCGGCGGCGGCAAAGACCCAGCCTTCGTTCACGCCGCCGCCGCGACCGCGGCTTCGGCGCGCCGGCTGTGCCGCTTGAGCAAGGCGATCGCCAACAGCAACAGCGCCATCGGCAGCAGCGACAGGTAGAACGCGGTGCCGCCGCCGAGGCGGGCGAACAACTGGCCGGTGAGGAACGAGCCGGTGGTGCCGCCGAGCGCGGAGAACACCACGATCAGGCCGGTCATCGCCGCATGCCGCGACTTCGGCAGCGAACTCAGTACCACCGAGTTGATCGCCGGATAGATCGGCGCCATGAACAGGCCGATCAGCGGGAACACGTAGGCCGCCAGCGGCGCGTGCGCCCAGGTCATGGACGGGTTGGGCCGGGCGTCTGCGGCCAGCGGCAGAGCCATCACCACCAGCGCGGCCATCGCCGCCACGCAGGTCATCAGCAGCCAGTGCCACGGCACCCGGCGCAGGGCCAGGCCGGCGCCGAGCCGGCCCAGCGCCAGCGATACGGCGAAGATGCTCGCCGCCTGCACGCTCATGGTGGTCGGCAAGTGCAGGATTTCGCGGTTGAAGGTCGGCAGCCAGGTGCCTACGCTCTGTTCGATCAAGACATACAGGAAGGCCGAGGCCAGGAACACCGCGACCAGCGGCTGGGCGACCAAGCGGAACATGTCGAGGAAGGACTCGCCGGCGGCATGGCCGTCGCGCGCGGCCCGCTCGTCCAGGCGCGAGCCGGCCAGCAGCAGCACGATCGCCGCGCACAGCGCCGCCAACAGCCAGTACACCCGCAGCCAGACCGGATCGCCGGGCGACTGCGGATCGATGAACCAGGCGAAGATCCAATAGCCGGCGAGCACGCCGACCATGAACCAGCCTTCGATGATGCTGGTCAGGCTGGCGTGCTGCTGCTTGCCCTCGGTCAACAGGCCGATCGAGGAGTACACCGAAACCTTGACCAGGGCGAAGGCCACGCCGGTCGCGGCGAACAGCAGCTTGGTCATCCAGAACGAAGCCAGCAGCGGCATCAGCGCGCAGGCGGCCCCGACCAGGGCCAGCCCGAGCATCATCGCCCGGCGGTAGCCCAGGCGCGGCATCAGGGCGGCGGTCAGGAACGAGACGACCGCGATCGGCAGGTCCTTGAAGGCTTCCAGGATGCTGGCCTGGCTCTTGTCGATGCCGAAGCCCTGGATCGACTGCAGGATCACCGTGCCGACGCTGTTGAGCAGGATCCCGAACACCATGTAGGTGAGGATCATCGCCAGGATCGTGCGGCCTCGGTTCATGCGGGCGTGGCTCCGGTGGGCGCTCCGGCGCGGGGCCGGATCAAGCGAATAAAAGACCGTTCGCGGCGGCTTGCCAAGTGCGGACGCCGGAGAGAGGGGCAGGGCGACTGCCGCGAGCTCCAGCCGCCGCCAACGGTGAGGTCAGGGCGGGGTCCCGGGGCCGCGTGGCGCGGTCCCGGGCCGGGCCGCGCCGCCGGGCGGCGGCGCGGGCACCGGATCACCAGCGGTAGGCGGCGGAGAACAGGTAGGAGCGCCCGGCGATCGGACGGCCCATGAACACGCCGCCGGTGGCCGCGCCGGGCACGCGCACGTTGCCTTCGGTCAGGCCCAACTCGTTGGTGACGTTGCTGCCGGTGAAGGCGAACTCCCAGTTTTCGCCGACGTGCAGGTTCGCGCCGATGTCGAGCGTGTCGTAGGAGGGCAGCTTCTGGGTGTTGGCCAGGTCGGCGTAACGGTCGCCGATGCGCGAGTAGGTGGCGAAGATCTTCAGGTCGCCGAACGGCAGGGTCCAGTAGTAGCTGGGGGTGAAGCGGAACTGCTGCTTGGGCTGGCGCATCACCTGGTTGCCGGTGAACTCGCGGTAGTTCTCGTACTGCGCGTCCAGCCAGATCCCGGTCAGGGTCAGTTCCAGGCCGCCGATCGGACGCACCGCACCTTCCACTTCCACGCCGTAGGCGCGCGAGTCGCCGACGGTGGTGAAGTTGGTGCCGTCGTCGAGGAAGGCCTGGAACGGGGAGTTGGTGAACTTGTTGTAGAACGCGGTCAGGTACAGGTCGTAGACGTTGTTGCCGGACTTGAAGCCGAGCTCGTACTGGTCGATTTCCTGGGTCTTGGTGTTGCCGTCGCGCAGGTTGTCGAACGCCGGCAGCTTGTAGCCCGAGTTGGCGCGGGCGAACACGCTGCTGGTGTCGTTGAGCTTGTAGTTCAGGCCCAGGGTCCAGGAGAAGTGATGATCGTTCTGGTCGATGCGCCGGCTGGTCGGCAGCGAGATCGAAGTGGCGTTGTCGTACAGCGTGTTCGGATTGCCGTCCAGGTCGACCGTGGCGGTGTCGTGCACGGTCCCGTCGACCTGCTGCCATTCGTAGCGCACGCCGCCGTCCAGGCGCAGGCGTTCGTTGATCTGCCACTCGTCGGCCAGGAACACCGCGGTGTTCTGGCCGTCGTAGTCGCCGCGCAGGGAGAAGAACGAAGTGCCGACGAAGCCGTCGCGGGTGACCTGGCGGCCGTCGGCCAGGCGCAGGTCGATCCGCCGCGCGTTGTTCTGCGCGGTCAGCAGCATGTTGTTGCCGAGATACCAGGTGTCCTTGGACGAGTAGCGCGCGTAGTAGACGCCGGCGGTGAAGGTATTGCCCTCGAACAGGTCGCGGCTGAAGCGCAGATCGTTGGTGAACGACTCCAGCTCCTTGTCGACCACCCAGAAGCCGGCGGTCAGCACCTGCTGGTTGGGATCGACCGCGCCGCCGCCGTTGACGTAGGTGGCGGTGCCGGCGCTGCCGAAGCCGGCGATGTAGTCGGCCATGCGCCGGGGGCTGGCGCCGGTGAACAGGCCGTTGGTCGGGGCGCTGCCGCTGACGTAGTTGACCCGGTCGCTGATGGTCCAGTCGCCGACGTAGAAATCCATCGAGGCGCCGAACACGTCGAGGTTGATGCCGCGGCCCTCGGCCAAGTCGCGGCGGATGCGGGTGCCGGGGCCGGTGGGGATGTCGACGTGGCGGAAGTCGTTGCCGAGCAGGGTGCCGGTTTGCGCGTCCAGGCCCGGGAAGCTCGACAAGCTGCTGCCGTTGTTGCGCGACAGCAGCGGAATCGGGGTGAAGAAGGCGTTCTTGTCGTTGGTGTGGCGGGCGTAGACCGTGACCTCGCCGCTGTCCCAGCTGTGGGTCAGGGTGGCGCTGAGCTGGCCGCCCTTGTCGGCCGGGAACTGCGTGTCGCGCACGCCGTCGGTGACGCGGTAGAAACCGCCGACGCTGTAGTACCAGCCTTCGCCGAGCTTGCCGCTGTTGAACAGATCGACGCGGCGGAAGTTGTCGCTGCCCAGGCCGATGCGCACGCTGCCGGCCGGCTCTTCGCCGCCCTTCTTCTGGATGAAGTTGACCGTCGCGCCGGGCTGGCCGTTGGAGAAGATCGGGCTCGGGCCGCCGCGCAGCACTTCCATGCGCTCGACCGTGTCGTCCATCCGGAACAGGGTCGAATTCTCCAGGAACGACAGGGTCGGCGGCGGATACAGCGGCGCGCCGTCCATCTGCACGGTTACGAACGGCGCGTCGCCTTCGGAGGGCATGCCGCGCACGAAGATGTTGGCGCCGGTGCTGCCGCCGGCCGATTCGGCCCACACGCCGGGCACGACCTTGAGCGCGTCGGCGGTGCTCAGCGGCACCGCTTCCTGGATCTGCTCCAGCGAGGCGGTGGTGATCGAGAAACTGGCGTCGCGCTTGCGCAGGCCCTTGAAGCGCGCGGTGCCGCTGACCACGATCGCGTCGAGGGTGGTGGCCGACTCCTTGCCGTCGGCGGTCGCGGCGGCCGGCGCGGCGGGCTGCTGGGCCGCGCTTTCCTGGGCCAGGACGGCGCCCGGGGCCAGCGCGGCGGCGATCGCCGCGGACAGGGCGTAGCGGATCAGGCGAGCTTGCTTGGACGATGCGCGTTGCATGGTGTTCTCCCCACTCATCTGAAGTTCTCTTGCTCGGATTGCGGTTGGCGGTCGGGTCTGCCGCGGCGGTGCATGCCGCGCGCGGTCAGGGCGAAACGAAGGCGTCCAGATCGAAGCCGGCGATCGCGTCGAGGCAGGCGTCGGCGCCGGACAGGGCGGCCGGGGCGCCGATGCCGACTGCGGCCATGCCGGCGCGCTTGATCGCGATCACGCCGGCGGCGGCGTCCTCGATGCCGATGCATTGCGCCGGAGGCACGGCGAGGGCGGCGGCGACGTCGAGGAAAATGTCGGGTTCGGGCTTGGCGCGGGCGATGCGCGCGGCATCGGCGATGTAGTCGAAACGCCGGCCGATGCCGAGCCGTTCCAGCAGGGCGGCGGCATTGCGGCTGGCCGAGGCCAGGCCGAGCTTGAGGCCGCGGGCGCGCGCCTGTTCGAGCAGGCGCTCGACGCCCGGGAACAGATCGGCCGGAGTAACGGCGGCGATCGCCTCGACGTAGTAAGCGTTCTTGCGCTCGGCCAGGGCCTGCTTGGCTTCGGCGCTGAGCACTCGTCCGGCGTGGCGCAGGATGATCTCCAGCGAGGCCATCCGGTCGACGCCCTTGAGCTGTTCGTTGACGTGCCGGTCGAACGGCAGGCCCTCTTCGTCGGCCATGCGCTTCCAGGCGCGGTAATGGGTCTGGGCGGTGTCGGTCAGGACCCCGTCGAGATCGAAGATCAGCGCTTGCGCGGGACGCGGGAAGCTCTGCCGCACCGGGCCGCCCGGCGCCGCCAGGGGCGCGCGCTGCGGTTCGTCGACGCGCAATCCGATGCGCCGGCCCGCGTGCTCGATGCTCAGCGGCGCGCCGTCGAGCAGGCGGTACTCCACGCCGTCGCGATCGATCTTCAGGCGCAGGCGCCGGCCGCGCCAGCGCAGGCCGAAGCCGTAGCCGCGCCAGCCGGCGGGCAGGGTGGGGGCGAAGCTCAACTGTCCGTCGTGGCTGCGCAGCCCGGCGAAACCGGCGCTCAGGCCCAGCCAGGTGCCGGCCAACGCCGCCATGTGCACGCCGTGGTCGGTGTTGCCGTGCAGATCGTCGAGGTCGACGCGCAGGTTGTCGTTGAAAAAGCGTTCGGCCTGCGCGGGGTGGCCGACTTCGCTGGCGAGAATGCCGAACACCGATGCCGACAGGGTCGAGTCGTGGGTGGTGACGGCTTCGTAGTAGTCGTAGCTGCGGCGCTTGATGTCGGCGGGAATGCCGTGGCCGGCCAGGACCAGGGCCATGACCACGTCGGCCTGTTTGCAGATTTGGTGCCGGTACAGGCTCAGTGGGTGGAAATCCAGCAACAGCGGGCGATGCTCGCCCTCGCGGCGCGGGAACGGCCAGCGCGGCTTGCTCAGGAAAGTGTCGTCCTGGGCGTAGATGCCCAAGGCCGGGTCGTAGTGCAGGAACATGGTCTCGCCGGCGCGCCGCCACAGCGCCGGCTCGTGCGCCTGCACGCCCAGCCGCGCGGCCAGCGCCTGCGCCTGGTGGGGGCGCCGTTCCTGCAACAGCTCCCAGACCTGCGCGGCGCGCAGCAGATGCTGCTGGGCCATGCGGTTGGTGTAGAAGTTGTTGTCGACCAGGGCGGTGTACTCGTCCGGGCCGGTGACGCCGTGGATGCAGAACGCGCCGCCGCGGCGGGCGTCGAAATGGCCGACCTGCGGCCAGATGCGCGCGGTTTCGAACAGGATCTCGGCGCCGCTTTCGAGCAGGAAGTCGAGGTCTTCGGTGGCGTCGAAGTACAGGCCGATCGCGTACGCGACCGCGGCGTTGATGTGGTAGGCGGCCGAGCCCGAGGGATAGTGCGCCGAGCATTCGCCGCCGGTGATGGTGCGCCAGGGGAACAGGGCGCCGTGCGGGTGGTTCATCTCGCGCGCGTGCCGGCGCGCCGGCTCCAGCGCCGCGTAGCGCGCGTGCAGCATGGCGCGCGCGACGTCCGGCGCGGTGTAGACCATCACCGGCAGCATGAAGGCCTCGGTGTCCCAGAAATAATGGCCTTCGTAGCCCTCGCCGGTCAGGCCCTTGGCCGCGGTGCCGTTGACGCCGTCGCGGCCGGCCGACTGCAGCAGGTGGAACAGATTGAAGCGCAGCGCCTGCTCGGCCGCGGCGTCGCCGTCGATCGACAGTTCGGCGCCGCGCCAAAAGTGCGCCAGCGCCGCGGACTGGCGCGCGGCGAGCGCGTCGAAACCGAGCGCGGCCGCCTGTTCCAGCGCGCTTTGCGCGCGCTGCACCAGCCCGGCCTCGTCGTTGTGGCTGAGGTAGGCGACGAACTTCTCCAGGCCGACGCTTTGCCCGGGTTGCAACTGCGCTTCGTAGCGTTGCCGGACGGCGTCGCCCTCGACGCCGGCCTGCGCCGCGTGGAGTCCGGCGGCGATGCGGTGGCCTTGCGCGCAGACCACGCGCAGATTGCTGCGCCGGGTGGATTGCAGGACGTGCGCGCCGTGTGCGTCGGCGTGCGCCGACAGCAGTTGCAAACCTTCCGCCGACGCCACGCCGATGCGCGGGTCGTCGCCTTGCTCGGCGGCCTGATGGCCGCATTCGATCGCCGAGACCAGGCTCAACGGGCCGCTGTAGTCGATCGATTCGACCCGATAGCGGATCGCCAGCAAGTCCACGCCGTCGTGGCCGCTGTCGAACGGCAGCACGCGTTCGGCATGGATCTGCAGGGTCTGGCCCTGCGGCGTGCGCAGGCGCAGGCGGCGCGCGCTGCGGCCGTGGCGCAGGTCGAGGCTGCGTTCGAAGTCCAGCCACTGCGCCCGGTCCGGCTCCAGGCGCTGGGCGCCGAGCCAGACCGCAATGCGCTGGCCGTCGGCGACCGGCAGGCGGGTGTCGGTGTGGCGGGCGAAACCGGGGAAGCGCTCGTGGTAGTGGATCGGGTGCTTCTCGTAGACCGCAGCCAGGAAGCTGCCGTCGCTGCCGCCGGCGGCCTCTTCGAAGCCGCCGCGCACGCCCAGGGAACCGTTGGCGAGCGCGAACAGGGTTTCGTCGCGACGACGCCGGGCCGGGTCGAATCCGCGCTGCTGCAACAGCCAGGCATCGGCGACGACATCGGGGGAGGGCGACTGGGTTTGAGGCTGGGTCACGCGGGGCGGGTCCTGGAGCGGCGTTGCGCGGACCCTAGGGATCGACTGTTATCGATGTCAAGTTATCGATAACAGTCTTGCGATTCAATGTGCTCTCGACGGCTGCTCGGCGACCGCTTTCAGGGCCGTCCGGACGTTGTGCGAACGAATCGGATCAATTGCTTAGCCGTATGTTGCGGCGCGTCATGCGCGAGCCTGCGAACGCCTTGCGCGCGTTGCGTCGCAACATGACGCTGCGCACGTCCTGCGCGATGCGTCACGATGTGCGCGCACCGCGACAGCGCTCGGCGGCATCGCGGATACGACGGAGTCAGGTGACCCGCGCGACCAGATGGGTCGGCAGGATTTCCGATTGCGCCGGGCGGCCTTCGATCAGGGCCAGGATCTTGCGCGCCAGCAACACGCCGGCGTCGACGAAGTTCTGATGGATCGAGGTCAGCGGCGGCAGGTAGGTCGCGCCCAGGGGGGTGTCGTCGTAACCGATCACCGACACGTCCTCGGGCACGCGTCGGCCGCGTTCGATCAAGGCCCGGATCGCGCCGATCGCGAGCAGATCGCTGGCGGCGAACAGCGCGTCGAACTGCGGGTGCTGGTCGAGCAGGGCATGCACGGCCTGAGCGCCGGCGCTGACGGTGAAATGGCCCACCACCGGGGTCAGCGGTTCGATGCCGTGTCCGGCCAGGGTCGAGCGGAAGCCGTCCAGGCGCTCGGCGAACTCGCCGTGGGCGCTGTCGCCGAGGAATACCGGCCGGCGTCGGCCCAGGGCCAGGAAGCGTTCGGCGGCGAGTTTGCCGCCGCGCTGGTTGTCGCTGCCGACCACGATCTGCGATTCGTGCCGGCTGACCGCGCCCCATACCACCATCGGCCGACCCCAGCGCCGCACTTCGTGCATCGCATCCTCGTGCGCGCCCTGGCCGAGCAGGATCACCCCGTCGGCGGCCTGCACGCTGGGCAGGGAACCGCCCTGCAGCGAGGTCAGCAGCACGCTGTAGCCGGCCGAGGTCAGTTCCTGGCTGATGCCGCCGAGCAAATCCAGCGGGTAGGAGCCGGACATCTGCCGTTCGACGGTCGGTTTCATTTCCACCACCACCGCCACGGTCATGCTGCGGCGCAGGCGCAGGTTGCGCGCGCTGATGTTGAACTGATAGCCCTGTTGTTCGGCCAGTTCCTTGATCCGGGCGCGGGTCTCCGGGTTGACCAGCGGACTGTCGCGCAGGGCGCGCGACACCGTGATCGCCGAAACCCCGGCCAGCTCGGCCAGGTCGGCCATGGTCAGGGGGGCGCCGGTTTTGCGGGGCGGCTGGGAGGCGCGCGGTCGGCTCATGCGGGGCGGCGGGCTCGGTTCGGTAGAAGTGGGGGCGGCTCGGGCGGAGCACGCTTGACTGTTTATCACGCCCGGCGGCCGGTCTTGCCAACCGCGGTCGCCGCCGACCCGATTGGGCAAGGCCGGGCCTTGGCCGGCCGCGGCGGCGCCGCCGGCACGGCGATCGGCGGCGGACCGCGCTGCGCCGTTGTCGACGGCGGGCTCGGCCGGGGTTCGCTATACTCGCGAAGAAGCGCGGTCGCCACCGTGTGCGGCCCAGTGGATTCAATCACTTGGCTTAGCTATCTAACCTAATTTCACGGCTGCGCCCCCGGGCGCGCCAGAGGCCACACCGCCGCATGCGTCTCTCCACGATCAAGCTGTCCGGTTTCAAGTCCTTCGTCGATCCGACCACGCTGCACCTGCCCACCAACATGACCGGCGTGGTCGGTCCGAACGGGTGCGGCAAGTCGAACATCATCGACGCGGTGCGCTGGGTGATGGGCGAAAGCTCGGCCAGCCGCCTGCGCGGCGACTCGCTGACCGACGTGATCTTCGCCGGTTCCTCGGCGCGCAAGCCGGTGTCGCAGGCGATGGTCGAGCTGATCTTCGACAACTCCGACCACACCATCACCGGCGAATACGCCGCGTTCAACGAGATCTCGGTCAAGCGCACGGTCAGCCGCGACGGCAGCAACCAGTACTACCTCAACGGCGCCAAATGCCGGCGTCGCGATATCACCGACCTGTTCCTCGGCACCGGCCTGGGCCCGCGCAGCTACTCGATCATCGAGCAGGGCATGATCAGCCAGGTCATCGAGGCCAAGCCGGAAGAGTTGCGCGTGTACCTGGAGGAGGCCGCCGGCATCTCCAAGTACAAGGAGCGCCGCCGCGAGACCGAAACCCGCATCCGCCACACCCGCGAAAACCTCGACCGCCTCAACGACCTGCGCGAAGAGGTCGGCAAGCAGCTCGAACACCTGCGCCGTCAGGCGCGCCAGGCCGAGCAGTACCAGGCGATCCAGGCCGAGCGCAAGATCAAGGACGTGGAGTGGAAGGCGCTGGAATACCGCGCCCTGGACCAGAAGCTGCAGGCCCAGCGGGAGAAGCTGTCGCAGCAGGAAACCCGGCTGCAGCAGCTGATCGCCGAGCAGCGCGAGGCCGAGCGCGAGCTGGAGACCGGCCGGGTCCGGCGCGAAGAGGCCGCCGAGGCCTTGAACAAGGCCCAGGCCGCCAGCTACGAGGTCGGCGGCGCGCTGGCCCGGATCGAACAGCAGATCCAGCATCAGCGCGAACTCTCCAGCCGCCTGCACAAGGCGCGCGACGAGGCGATGGCGCAATTGGCCGAGATCGGCGAGCACATCGGCAACGACCAGGCCCGCCTGGACGTGCTGCTGGCCGCGGTCGCCGACGCCGAACCGCGCATCGAGGCGCTGCGCGAGGACGACGAGGCGCGCCAGGAGGCCCTGCGCGACGCCGAGGCCCGGCTCAACGACTGGCAGCAGCGCTGGGACGCGCACAGCCGGGAACAATCCGAATCCGCGCGCGCGGCCGACGTCGAGCGCACCCGCATCGAAGGCCTGGACCGGCAGATCCTCGACGCCGACCGCCGGCGCGAATCGCTGACCGCCGAGCGCACCGGCCTGGACGTCAACGCCCTGGCCGACGCGTTCGAACAATTGCAGAGCCAGCACGAACTGCAGAAAGAATCGCTGGACAGCCTCAGCGAGGAACTGGAAACGCGCAAGAGCGCGGTGGCCGATCTGCAGGAACAGCAGCGGGCGACCCAGAACCAGCTCGCCGAGGTACGCAAGCAGGCGCAGACCTCGCGCGGCCGCCTGTCCTCGCTGGAGACCTTGCAGCACGCGGCATTGGGCCAGGAGCAGGGCGCGGCCCTGGCCTGGCTGAAGGCGCGCGGGCTGGATTCGGCGCAGCGCGTCGGCGAGACCCTGAGCGTCGAGGCGGGCTGGGAAAACGCGGTCGAAAGCGCGCTCGGCCAGCTCATCGAAGGCGTGCTGGTCGAAGCCCCGGAAACCCTGGTCGACGCGATCGGCGAACTCGGCGAAGGCCGCCTGACCCTGGTCTCGCCCGAGCGCGACGACGCGACGTATGCGCCGACTTCGCTGGCGGCCAAGGTGCAGGGCCCGGCCGCGATCCGCCGCCTGCTGTCGCGCCTGCACGGCGCCGACGACCTGGCCGCGGCGCGCGCGCTGCAGGCCACGCTCGGCGCCGAAGAAACCGTCATCACCCGCAACGGCGAGCGCCTCGGCGCCGGCTGGGTGCGGGTGCTGCGCTCCGGTGCGGCCAAGCAGGGCGCGCTGTTGCGCGAGCGCGAGATCCAGACCCTGCGGGTCGAGATCGAGACCCTGCAGGAGCGCGAACGCGAACTGGAACAAAACCAGATCCAGCTGCGCGACCGTTCGCTGGCCGCCGAGCAGCATCGCGAAGACGCCCAGCGCAGCCTGTACATGGCCCATCGCGGGGTGTCCGAACTGGCCGGCCAGTTGCAGAGCCACCAGGGCCGGCTGGACTCGGCGCGCACCCGGATCGAAAAGATCGACGCCGACCTGGAGCAGTTGCTGATCGCGCTGGACGCCGCGCGCGAGCAGTCGCGCGAGGCGCGGCTGCGCCAGGAGACCGCGGTCGAGCGCATGGGCGAGCTGGAGGACGCGCGCCTGCGCTTGGAGTCGGAGCGCCGCAGCCTGACCGATGCCCGCGAGGCCGCGCGCAACGCCGCGCGCGAGTCGCGCGACGCGGCGCACGCGCTGATGCTCAGCCTGGAGACCCAGCGCGCGCAGATCGCCGGCCTCAGCCAGACCCTGGAGCGCATGGGCGGCCAGCGCGGCCAGCTCGATTCGCGCCTGAGCGAACTGTCCGCCCAGCTCGACGACGGCGACCAGCCGGTGGTCGCGCTGGAGGAACAGCGCCAGGTCGCGCTGGAGCAGCGGGTGATCGCCGAGCAGGACCTGACCGCCGCGCGCACCGCGCTGGACGGCATCGACAACGACCTGCGCAAGTTCGAGCAGACCCGCCAGCAGCGCGACGAACAGGCGCTGCAGCAGCGCGAAGCGATCGGCCAGCGCCGGCTGGAACAGCAGGCCCTGGTCCTCAAGGCCGAGACCCTGACCACGGCGATCGCCGAGGCCGGCGCGGTGCTGGAGGACGTGGTCAACGGTCTGGACGAAAACGCCGACGCGTCGACTTGGGAGCGCACGGTCGCCGAATTGGACAACAAGCTGCGCCGGCTGGAACCGGTCAACCTGGCGGCGATCGCCGAGCATGCCGAGGCGGCGCAGCGCAAGGAGTATCTGGATGCCCAGCACGGCGACCTGACCACCGCGCTGGACACCCTGGAAGAAGCGATCCGCAAGATCGACCGCGAGACCCGCGGCCGCTTCAAGGACACCTTCGATCGGGTCAATTCGGGCGTGCAGGAACTGTATCCGCGCCTGTTCGGCGGCGGCCACGCCTATCTGGAACTGACCGGCGAAGACCTGCTCGACACCGGCGTGTCGATCATGGCGCGGCCGCCGGGCAAGCGCGTGTCCAACATCTCGCTGCTGTCCGGCGGCGAGAAGGCGATGACCGCCGTGGCGCTGGTGTTCGCGATCTTCCGCTTGAACCCGGCGCCGTTCTGTCTGCTCGACGAAGTCGACGCGCCGCTCGACGAAGCCAACGTCGGTCGCCTGGCGACGATGGTCAACGAGATGAGCGAACAGGTACAGTTCCTGTTCGTCACCCACAACAAGGCGACGATGGAAGTGGCCAGCCAGTTGTCCGGCGTCACCATGCGCGAGCCCGGCGTGAGCCGCCTGGTCTCGGTCGACCTGGCCGAAGCGGCGCGCCTGGCGGGCGCGGCCTGAGGCCGGCGGGCGTTGCGCGGCAGCGCCCGGATGGACCGTCCATCGTTCGATCCCTCACCGTTCAAACCGAATCGACGCAGTCGCAGCGGAACCCCGGTCCAGCGCGGCGCCGCCCAGGCGCCCGGCCCGAGCCCCGCTAACGACGCCAGCAGCACAAGGAGCCTCCGATGTCCGACCTGACCCTGATGCGCATCGGCATCTTCATCGCCGGCCTGATCCTGATCGGCGCGATCCTGTTCTTCGGCCGCCCGCGCAAGCCGGGGCAGGGCAAGCGCATCGCCCGCGAAGACGAAGCGCGCGCGGGCAAGGCCCCGCGCCAGGAGCCGACCCTGGGCGAGCAGCTCGAAAACGAACTCGGCCAGAACGCCGGCGTGGCCGGCGAGGCCACCACCCAGGCCGAGCTGGAACTGTTCGACCGCACCCTGGAAGGCGGCGCCAACAGCGAGCTCGGCCGCCGGGTCAGCGACGAGTTCGACAAGATCGTCACCCTGTACCTGGCCGCGCGCGCCGGGCAGAAGCTGCACGGCCCCGACATCGTGGTCGCGGCGGAAAAGGCCGGCCTCGTCTACGGCCACATGGGCGTCTACCACCGCCTGGTCGAAGGCCATCCCGAGCGCGGTCCGGTGTTCAGCGTCGCCAACATCATGAAGCCGGGCAGCTTCGACATGTCGGCGATCCAATCGCTGGAAACCCCGGCGATCGCCTTCTTCCTGACCCTGCCGGCGCCGGTGCCGGCGCTGGACGCATGGGAGACCATGTTGCCGACCGCGCAGCGCATGGCCGAACTGCTCGACGGCGTGGTCCTGGACGAACAGCGCAACGCCCTGGGCCGCCAGCGCATCGCCCACCTGCGCGACGAGCTGCGCGCCTACGACCGCCAACGCGAAGCCCCGCCGCTGAGCAAGCCGACCCGCTGGTAAGCGCCGCATCGCACGAGCGGCCCATCCCCTTGGTAGGAGCGGCTTTGTAGGAGCGGCTTTGTAGGAGCGGCGTAAGCCGCGACCGCCGACGCGACGCCCGCCAGCGCCACGCCCAAGCCCGGACCTCCGGGCTTCTGCATTTCCGGCGTCCGGCGTCGTTTCCCTGCACGGCAAGGGGCGTTCGTCGCCTCGTGGCCTTGCCCGGCATCGCACCGCTGCGACTGTCGCGGCCCGCGTCGCCCTTGCAAGCGCCGCGCGGCGGTCTCGTCAATGCCCGGCCGTTCGCTCGCAGCGCCGGCCGCCGAAGCCGATGCCGCGCTCTTCCCAACCGGGCAAGGAGCTCCAGCCCGTTCCCGGGTCCGGTCGCGCGCTCCGCGACGCCCGCCATCCACAATTGCGCGTTTCCCGTTCAAAATGCCCTCCGCCCCGCCGCACACGCCGTGCCAGGACGCCGACCCGTGACCACGAAGAACTCCGCGGACTCCGCCGCGCAACGCGTCGCCGCGCTGCGCGCCCAGCTCGAAGACGCCAACTACCGCTACTACGTCCTCGACGACCCGACCCTGGCCGACGCCGACTACGACCGTCTGCTGCGCGAGCTGGAGGCGCTGGAGGCCGCGCATCCCGAGCTGGCCTCGGCCGACTCGCCGACCCAGCGCGTCGGCAGCACGCCCGCGGGCCACTTCGAGGAGGTCCGTCACGCGGTGCCGATGCTGTCGCTGGGCAACGCCTTCAGCGACGAGGAAGTGGCCGACTTCGTGCGCAAGATCGTCGAACGCCTGGACGTCGAGGCGCCGTCGTTCTCGGTCGAGCCCAAGCTCGACGGCCTGGCGATCAGCCTGCGCTACGAGGACGGCCACTTCGTCCAGGGCGCGACGCGCGGCGACGGCGCCACCGGCGAAGACGTCACCGCCAACCTGCGCACGGTCAAGGCGATTCCGATGCGGCTGCGCGGCGAAGGCTGGCCGCCGGTGCTGGAGGTGCGCGGCGAGGTCTACATGCCGCTGGCCGCGTTCAAGGCCTACAACGAAAAAGCGCTGCGCGACGGCGGCAAGGTGTTGGCCAACCCGCGCAACGGCGCCGCCGGTTCGCTGCGCCAGCTCGATCCGCGCATCACCGCGCAGCGGCCGCTGGCGTTCTACGCCTATGCCGTCGGCGTGGTCGAGGGCTACGAACTGCCGCCGACCCATTCGGCGACGTTGCAGCAGCTGCGCGAATGGGGCTTCCCGGTCAGCGCCGAGAGCGGCGTGGTCGCCGGCACCGAAGGCCTGCTCGGCTATTACCGGCGGATGGGCGCCAGGCGCGACTCGCTGCCGTTCGACATCGACGGCGTGGTCTACAAGCTCGACGACTACGCCGGCCAGCGCGAGATGGGGTTCGTCTCGCGCGCGCCGCGCTGGGCCATCGCGCACAAGTTCCCGGCCCAGGAACAGTCGACGGTACTGGAAGGCATCGACATCCAGATCGGCCGCACCGGCGCGGCGACCCCGGTCGCGCGGCTGCAACCGGTGCAGGTCGCCGGCGTGGTGGTGACCAACGCCACCCTGCACAACGCCGACCAGATCGCCCGCCTCGACGTGCGCATCGGCGACACGGTGATCGTGCGCCGCGCCGGCGACGTGATTCCGGAAATCGTCCGGGTGGTGCCCGAGTGCCGCAACCCGCACGCGCCGGAATGGCGCATGCCGCAGGTCTGTCCGGTGTGCGGTTCGGAGATCGTGCGCGAAGAGGGCGAAGCGGTGTGGCGCTGCTCGGGCGAGCTGACCTGCGCCGCGCAGCGCAAGGAGGCGATCCGCCATTTCGCCTCGCGCCGGGCGATGGACATCGAAGGCTTGGGCGAACGGTTTATCGACCTATTCGTCGAAACCGAGGTCGTGAAATCTCCGGCCGATATCTATGCGCTTACTCTGGACGACCTGATCCTGGTCAAGCTTGTGCTCGACGCCAGTCCTTCTACTGTCGAGATGTCGTTGCGCATGCACTTGTCGGCGAATCAGAACGAGGAGGCTGCAAAACTCTTCGAAGCTCCCTCGGCGTTTCGGCCCGAGGTGTTGGTCGATGCCGATAGTAACGACTGGCGTACGGATGGGCGTCAGTACGTCATTAGAATAGTGCGTGATCGTGCAGTTCGCTTCGAGTGGAATAGGAAGAAGATCGCGACCAAGTGGGCCGAAAACCTAGTCGAGGCCATCGACCACAGCCGCCGCACCACCCTGGAGCGGTTCCTGTTCGCGCTCGGCATCCAGCACGTGGGCGAGAGCACGGCCAAGGCGCTGGCGCTGTGGTTCGGCGATCTGGAACTGATCCGGCGCCTGCCGTGGCCGCTGTTCAAGCGCGTGCCGGACATCGGCGGCGAAGTCGCGCGTTCGCTGGGCCATTTCTTCGACCAGCCCGGCAACCAGCAAGTGATCGACGACCTGCTCGCGCGCAAGGTCGAGATCGGCGACGCCCACGCGCCCTCGCCGAAGCTGCGCGAAGGCCTCAACCTGGCGACGCTGCTGGTCGACATGGAGATCCCCAAGGTCACCAAAATCCGTGCCGACCAGCTCGCGACTGCGTTCGGCGATGCGCAGAAACTGCTGGATGCCCCGGAACACGCCTACATCACCGCCGGCCTGCCGGCCGACAGCGCGCAAGCGCTGGCCTCGTGGCTGAGCGTGGACGAGAACGCGCAGTTGCTGATCGGCGTCGGCGAGGCGCTGGCGCAGCTGGACGCGTTGACACCCGCCGCATCGACCGCCGCGGCCGGACCGCTGGACGGCCAGACCGCGGTGCTGACCGGCACCCTGTCCGCGCTGACCCGCGACGAGGCCAAGGCGCGCCTGGAGGCGCTCGGCGCCAAGGTCGCCGGCAGCGTATCCAAGAAGACCGCGTTCGTGGTCGCCGGCGAGGCCGCCGGTTCCAAGCTCGACAAGGCCCAGGAGCTGGGCGTCGAAGTCTGGGACGAAGCGCGCCTGCTGGCCTTCCTGGCCGAACACGAATGAGCGCGGCCGGCACGCCGTGGCGGCCGTCGGCTTCGTTCGAGGCCTTGCGCCTGCGCGCGCGGCTCAACGCCGCGGTGCGCGGTTTCTTCGCCGAACGCGGGGTGACCGAAGTCGAGACCCCGGTGATGTCGGTGGCCGGCAACACCGATCCCAACATCGCCTCGTTCTCGCTGCAGTTCAGCGGCCGCACCGATGGCGCGCCGCGCATCCGCTGGCTGCGCACTTCGCCGGAGTTTCCGCTCAAGCGGCTGCTCGCGGCCGGGTTCGGGGATTGCTACGAACTCGGGCGGGTGTTCCGCGACGGCGAGGCCGGCGGCCGGCACAACCCCGAATTCACCATGCTGGAGTGGTACCGGGTCGGCTGGGACCATCGCCGGCTGATCGGCGAAACCGCCGACCTGGTGCGCACCGCGCTGGCCCTGGTCGGTCGCGAAGCGCCCCTGGACACGATCCGCTACCGCGATCTGTACCGCGACCGGCTCGGGCTGGACCCGTTCGTCGCCGACGAAGGGCAACTGCGCGCCGCATTGGGCGAGGTGGTCATCGATCCGCAGGGGCTGACCCGCGACGACTGGCTCGACTTGCTGATGACCCACCGCCTGCAGCCGGGTTTCGCCGCCGACCGCATGCTCGCCGTATGCGACTACCCGGCTTCGCAATGTGCCTTGGCGCGGCTGCGCGACGACGGCGACGGCCATCCGGTCGCCGAGCGTTTCGAGCTTTACCTGGGGCCGCTGGAAGTCGCCAACGGCTACCACGAGCTGGCCGACGCGGCCGAGCAGGGCGCCCGTTTCGATCGCGACCGCGCCCTGCGCGGCGAGCGCGGCGAGTCGGCGCCGCCGCGCGATCAGGCCTTGCTCGACGCGCTGGCGGCGGGGTTTCCGGATTGCGCCGGGGTCGCGCTCGGCGTCGACCGGCTGCTGATGGCGATGCTCGGCACCGGCCGCATCGCCGATGCGCTGGCGTTCGACTTCACGCGTGCTTGATGGCGATGAACCCCCCTGAACCGTGCAGCTTCACGTTGCGGGCCGACGCCGCGTTTTGATTGCAAGTTAATGCGACGCGGTTAGAGTGATCGCATTGGGTCTGGGGGGCCATGCATGCGTAGTTTGACAGCCGCGATCCACCTGCTGGCGTTCGCGGGCGTGGCCTGCGCGGTCGGCGTGGCGCGTGCCGAACCGGTCGGAGAGCGCCTGTACGGCGGGCGCCTGTTGCGCTGCGCCTCCAGCGGCGAGGAAGTGGTGCGTTGCCCGGCCGATACCCGCGAAGGCGTGCGGCTGATCCGCCGCACGTCCGGCAAACCCTGCGTCGAAGGCACCAGTTGGGGCGCCGATCGCGGTGGCGTCTGGGTGACCCAGGGCTGCGCGGCCGACTTCGTGCTGGGCAAGGGCGGCCGCGGCCGCGACAGCACCTCCGGCGCGCGGGTGATCAAGTGCGAATCGCGCGGCGGGCGCTGGAACCATTGTCCGGCGCGCATCGTCGACGGCGTCGCCCTGGCCCAGCAATTGTCCAAGCAGCCTTGCCTGCGCAACCAGACCTGGGGCGCGGACGAGCAGGGCATCTGGGTTGCCGGCGGCTGCCGCGCCGAGTTCCGCCTGATCGGCGGCGAAGCGGCGGCGGTTGCGGTACCCGCAGCGCCGGAGCCGCCGCGCAAAGCCTTGCTGCGCTGCGAATCGCAGGACCGCCGCGCACGCCGCTGCGAGGGCGATACCGGCCTCGGCGTGCGCTTGGTCAAGCAGCTGTCCAATTCGGAATGCATCGAGGGCCGCAGCTGGGGCTACGACGCCCACGGGGTCTGGGTCGAGGACGGCTGCCGCGCCGAGTTCGAGCTGGACTACCGCCGCGGCGGCGGCTGAGCGATAGCCGCGCCGGTACTGTGGTCCGGCCTCCGGCTCTGCGACCGACGGCGCATGGCGCAGTGCGCCATTGGCGGCACACTAGGCGCTGAGTGAACGGGGCCGCAACGCGCCGACTTCGCGCATCGCCGGTCCCCCAAATCTTGAGCTGACGTTAAGCGGGTTCAGCTAGAGTCCTCGGCACATTGACAAGGAGCACGCACATGTCCGCACGCATCGTTTCCGGATTCGGTCTGTTGATCGGCCTCGGCTTGGCCGCCGGCGTGGCCCAGGCCGCGCCGCAGTACGACGACTACTACGGCAATGACGGCACTTTCCGCTGCGAATCCGACGGCAACCGGCAGCAGCGCTGCGACGCCGACACGCGCGGCGGGGTGCAGCTGGTACGCCAGCTGTCCAAGTCGTCCTGCATCCAGGGCCGCACCTGGGGCTACGACCGCTACGGCGTGTGGGTGACCGACGGTTGCCGCGCCGAATTCGCTTCCGGTCGCGGCGGCGGCTGGAACGGCGGTGGCGGCGGCTGGGGCGGTGGCGGTGGCGGCGACGTCGTGCGCTGCGAATCCGACAGCGGCCGTACCCGCAGCTGCAGCATCTCCGGCAACCGCGCGCGCCTGCAGCGCCAGTTGTCGAATTCGCCGTGCATCGAGGGCCAGACCTGGGGCTCGCGCCCGGGCCAGGTCTGGGTCAGCGGCGGTTGCCGCGGCGAATTCGTCGCCGGCCGCGGCGGCGGCTGGAACGGCGGTGGCGGCGGTTGGGGCGGCGGCGGCGGCGGTTGGGGCGGCGGCGGTCAGGAGATCAGCTGCGAGTCGAACAACAACCGCCAGAACCGCTGCAACATGACCGTGCGCCGCGATGTGCGCCTGCTGCGCCAGAACTCGGGTTCGCCGTGCGTGGAAGGCCAGACCTGGGGCTGGGACCGCAACGGCGTGTGGGTCTCCAACGGTTGCCGCGGCCGCTTCATGGTCAACTGATCGGGCCCGACCGATTAGGCCCAACCGATCGGGCCTGACACGAGCGACCCGCGACGCCTCCGCTGCCGCGCAGCGGAGGCGTCGCCGTTTCCGGCGGCCGCGTTCTCCTGTCTCCCGCCAGCCTGTGCGCCCTCACGGCCTGCACGCTCATGGCCGGCGACACGCATCCGCTAAACTATCCCCATGAACGACGCCATCGACTTCGACCGCTACGACCGCATCCGCCCGATCCGCTGGACCGGCGACGCCCTGGAACTGCTCGATCAGCGCAAGCTGCCGTTCGCCGTCGAGTACGTGCGCTGCGAGGACAGCGATGCGGTCGCCGCCGCGATCCACGCCCTGACCGTGCGCGGCGCGCCGGCGATCGGCATCGCCGCGGCCTGGGGCACGGTGCTGGCGGCGCGGTCGGTCGAGGCGTCCGACGGCGCCGCGGCGCTGGCGCAGATCGAGCCGGCGATGCAGCGGCTCAATGCCGCCCGCCCGACCGCGGTCAACCTGGCCTGGGCGCTGGCGCGCATGCGCCGGGTGCTGGCGCCGGCCGGCGCCGATTGGCGCGAGGTGTTGAGCCGCGAAGCCCAGGCCATCGCCGACGAAGACCTGGCCGCGAACCGGCGCATGGGGGCGCTCGGCGCGGCGCTGATCGCGCCCGGCAGCGGCGTGCTGACCCATTGCAACACCGGCTCGCTGGCCACCGCCGGCTTCGGCACCGCGCTCGGCGTGATCCGCGCCGGCGTCGCCCAGGGCCGCATCCAACAGGTGTTCGCCGGCGAGACCCGGCCCTGGCTGCAGGGCGCGCGGTTGACCGTGTGGGAGCTGGAACAGGACGGCATCGCCCCGACCCTGATCGCCGACGCCGCCGCTTCGCACCTGATGAAGAGCGGCAAGGTGGGCTGGGTGATCGTCGGCGCCGACCGCATCTGCGCCAACGGCGACACCGCCAACAAGATCGGCACCTACCAGCTGGCGATCGCCGCCCGCCACCACGGGGTCAAGTTCATGGTCGCCGCGCCCTCGTCAACGGTGGACATGGCCACCGCCAGCGGCGATGCGATCGAGATCGAAGAGCGCGATCCGGGCGAGCTGTTCGCGGTCGGCGGCCAGCGCACCGCGGCCGAGCGCATCGGGGCCTGGAACCCGGTATTCGACGTCACCCCGCACGAGCTGATCGACGCCATCGTCACCGAGCGCGGCGTGATCGAACGCCCGGATGCGGCGGCGATGAAAGCGGCGTTCGGCTGAGCCCGTGCGGCTGTCGGGACCGCCTGTGGGCTGGTCGGGCCCGCAGGCGCGCGGCCGCCGGTTTCGAATTCGCGCCTGGATATCGCCCTGACATCCCGCCTTCGCGGGGCGGACGGCCGATCGGGAATGCCGCGAACTTCCAGGCCGTCATGCCCGCGCACGCGGCGCTATCTCCCGGCCCGTCCTCCTGGCGAAGGTGAGGGTGCGGCGGCTTCGAAATCCCGCCTCGATTAGCCCTGGATGCGCGGCTGCGCGGAAGTCGGACGCCGGGCCCGCATCCGCGGCCATGACAGCGTGGAGTTCGCTCGCGACTCTTGCGGCCGTCATCCCCGCAAGGGCGGGGCGGAGACGTCAGCGCCCTACGTCGGCAAAGCCCTGGATGGGTGTCCCGGTCGGCACGCGGAGATTTCGGGGGGGCGTGCTCCGGCATGCCTCCACGACGTTTCCGGCAGCCCTGGGGCGGCACCGCGCGTGCGGTTCGGCCCGGGCCGCATCGGCCCTCGCGGGCTCCCGCATGGGCCGCTTTTCGCCGCTTTCGCCGCGATGCTGCAACGCAGCTGAAAATAACGCTCAAGTGATTGTTTCTGCGTGGGAATCGCGGCCCTGTGCGAGCGCATTTCGTGCTATGATTTCCTGTCTCTTTGATGCCGCCCCGAGCGAGCTGCAGGACAGGCCCGCCGGGGTACTGTTTTCGGCTTCCAGCGCGGCGTTCCGACCGGAACGCCGAGGCCCGCGCGGGGCGGTCGAACCACCGCCCGCAACGGAACCCTGATGGCCGAACTCGCCAAGGAAATCATCCAGGTCAATCTCGAAGACGAGATGCGCCGCAGCTACCTCGATTACGCCATGAGCGTGATCGTGGGCCGCGCGCTCCCCGACGTGCGAGACGGCCTCAAGCCGGTGCATCGTCGCGTGCTGTACGCGATGAACGAACTCGGTACGCACGCCAACAAGCCGCACTTCAAGTCGGCGCGTATCGTCGGCGACGTGATCGGTAAGTACCACCCGCACGGCGACCAGTCGGTGTACGACACCCTGGTGCGCATGGCGCAGCCGTTCTCGCTGCGCTACCTGCTGGTCGATGGCCAAGGCAACTTCGGTTCGGTCGACGGCGACGACGCGGCGGCGATGCGTTACACCGAGGCGCGCATGACGCGCCTGACCCACGAGCTGCTGGCCGATATCGACAAGGAAACCGTCGATTTCCAGCCCAACTACGACGAAAAGGAACTCGAGCCCACGGTCCTGCCGACCCGGGTGCCGAACCTGCTGGTCAACGGCTCGGCCGGCATCGCGGTCGGCATGGCGACCAATATCCCGCCGCACAACCTGGTCGAGGTGGTCAACGCCACCATCGCCCTGATCGACGAGCCGGAGATCGACGTCGACGGCCTGATGGCGCACATCCCGGGGCCGGACTTCCCCACCGCCGGCATCATCAACGGCACCGCCGGGATCGTGGCGGCCTACCGCACCGGCCGCGGCCGCGTGCGCATGCGCGCCCGCGCCGAGATCGAGGTCAACCAGGACACCGGCCGCGAGGCGATCGTCGTCACCGAGATCCCCTACCAGGTCAACAAGGCCCGCCTGATCGAGAAGATCGCCGAGCTGGTCAAGGAGAAAAGGCTCGAAGGCATCAGCGAGCTGCGCGACGAGTCCGACAAGGACGGCATGCGCATCTTCATCGAGATCAAGCGCGGCGAGTCGGCCGAAGTGGTGCTCAACAACCTCTATCAGCAGACGCAGATGGAGTCGGTGTTCGGCATCAACATGGTCGCCCTGGTCGACGGCCGCCCGCAGCTGCTGACCCTGAAGCAGGTGCTGGAAGCCTTCGTCCGCCACCGCCGCGAGGTAGTGACCCGCCGCACCATCTTCGAACTGCGCAAGGCGCGCCAGCGCGCGCACATCTTGGAAGGCCTGACGGTCGCGCTCGCCAACATCGACGAGATGATCGAGCTGATCAAGACCTCGGCGAACCCGAACGAAGCGCGCGAGCGCATGCTGGCCAAGACCTGGGAACCGGGCCTGGTCGGCGCCTTGTTGGCCGCTGCCGGTTCGGAGGCCTCGCGTCCGGAAGACCTGCCGCCGGGCGTCGGTTTCGCCGACGGCCGCTACCAGCTCACCGAAGTCCAGGCCAACCAGATCCTGGAAATGCGCCTGCACCGCCTGACCGGCCTGGAGCAGGAAAAGCTGACCGAGGAATACCGCCAGCTGCTCGACGCGATCCGCGGCCTGATCGAGATCCTCGAGCACCCGGACGTGCTGCTCGACGTCATCCGCACCGAGCTGCGCAACCTCAAGGAAGAGTTCGGCGACGAGCGCCGCAGCGAGATCCGCGCCAGCGAGGAAGACCTCGACATCCTCGACCTGATCGCGCCGGAAGACGTGGTCGTGACCCTGTCCCACGCCGGCTACGCCAAGCGCCAGCCGGTCAGCGCCTATCGCGCGCAGAAGCGCGGCGGCAAGGGCCGCAACGCCGCCGCGACCAAGGACGAGGACTTCATCGACAAGCTGTGGCTGGTCAACACCCACGACACCCTGCTGACCTTCACCAGCACCGGCCGGGTGTTCTGGCTGCCGGTGCACCAGCTGCCGGAGGCCGGCCCGAACGCGCGCGGTCGCCCGATCATCAACTGGCTGGCGCTGGAGGCCGGCGAGCAGGTGCAGGCGGTGCTGCCGGTGCGCAGCTACGACGAAGACCATTTCGTGTTCTTCGCCACCCGCAACGGCCGGGTCAAGAAGACCCCGCTGACCGAGTTCGCGTTCAAGCTCGCGCGCGGCAAGATCGCGATCAACCTCGACGAGGGCGATGCCCTGGTCGACGTCGCCCTGACCGACGGCAACCGCGACGTGATGCTGTTCGCGTCCAACGGCCGCGCCTCGCGCTTCTCCGAATCGACCGTGCGGCCGATGGGCCGCACCGCCGGCGGCGTGCGCGGCATGCGCCTGCTCGCGGCCAGCGAGTCCGAGGCCGACGATGCGGTGGTGCCCGAGGGCGATGCCGACGCGGCCGACGTCCCGAACGACACCGGCACGGTGGTGGTGAGCCTGGTGGTGGTCGACGGCGACGGCGACATCCTGACCGCCAGCGAGCGCGGTTACGGCAAGCGCACGGCGATCGAGGAGTACCCGCGCAAGGGTCGCGGCACCCAGGGCGTGATCGCGTTGAAGACCACCGAGCGCAACGGCGCTCTGGTCGGTGCGATCCAGCTCAGCGATCACCACGAGGTGCTGATGATCTCCGACGGCGGCACCCTGGTGCGCACCCGCGCCGCCGAGATCTCGCAGGTCGGGCGCAACACCCAGGGCGTGACCCTGATGCGCTTGTCCGAAGGCGAGAGCCTGCAGACCATCGAACGCGTCGACGCCTCGCTGGACGAGAGCGAGGACGGCGGCGAGGGCGAAGCGGCGGTGGCGGTCGGCGAAGCCGCGCCCGACGCGGCGGGCTCGCCGGTGCCGGAGGCCTGATCGCCCGGTCGCCGGGCGCGATCGCGAAAAACGCCGCCTTCGGGCGGCGTTTTTCGTTGCGGGCCGGCTCTTGTAGGAGCGGCGCGAGCCGCGACCGTCGAAGCGGTTTACGTGAGCGTCGCTTGCGGAGGTCGTCCATACGGCGTCGATCATCTGCGCCGTCCTGGCTTCGGACGCCGCGCTTGCCTACATCGCTTCGGCGGTCGCGGCTCACGCCGCTCCTACAGTCGGGGGCTGCCCCGATTGCGGCGGCCGGCGGTGCGGTGCTAGCGTGCCCGCGACTTTCCGCCACGGAACTACTTCATGAACAAGCTCGCGCTTTGTCTCGTAACCCCGTTCGCGCTCGCCGCCGGCGCCGCCACCGCCGCGCCGACGACCTACGAGATCGACCCCAGCCACACCTATCCGAGCTTCGAAGCCGATCACATGGGCGTGTCGGTGTGGCGCGGCAAGTTCAACAAGTCCAAGGGCAGCGTGGTCCTGGACAAGCAGGCCGGTACCGGCACGGTCGAGATTGTGATCGATACCGCCAGCATCGATTTCGGCTTCGATGCCATGAACGAACATGCCAACAAGCCGGACTTGTTCGACACCGCCAAGTTTCCGACCGCGACCTACAAGGGCAAGCTGGCCGAGTTCCGCGACGGAGCACCGACCAGGGTGGTGGGCGAACTGACCCTGCTCGGCGTGACCAAGCCGCTGGAACTGAAGATCAACACGTTCAAGTGCATCCCGCACCCGATGTTCAAGCGCGAGCTGTGCGGCGCCGACGCCAGCGCGCAGTTCCAGCGCGACCAGTTCGGCATGGACGCGGGCAAGGACTACGGTTTCGACATGAGCGTGAATCTGCGCATTCAGGTCGAGGCGGTGGCCAAAGCCGACGCCAAGGCCGAGGTAAAGACCGGCGAATGAGCCGCGATCCGCGTATTCAGCGAACGCCGCCGCGTGGGCGGCGTTTTGCTTTGCGGGCCACCGCGGGCTGTCGAATTCCGGGTGCCCGGCTCGTCGTGGCAATGAGCCGCTCCGACGGCGCTCCGCTGTGCCGCAGTTCGCGGCCGGCGTATGCGCACGGCGTTATGGTGGCGATGCGTGGCGGACCGCCCGATGCGGTGCCGTCGTCCTGTTCCTGAAACGGGGGCATTCCCCCGATCGGAGGAAGTGATGAGCTACGTCGATGGTTATGTCCTGCCGGTGCCGAAGGCCAATGTCGCGGCCTATCGCAAACTGGCGCGCAAGGCCGGCAAGATCTGGATGGAACACGGCGCGCTGCAGTACGTCGAAACGATCGCCGACGACGTCAAGCCGGGCAAGTCCACTTCGTTTCCGCAGAGCGTGAAGCTCAAGCCGGACGAGACGGTGGCGTTCTCGTGGATCGTGTTCAAGTCGCGCAAGCACCGCGACAAGGTCAATGCGCTGGTGATGAAGGACCCCCGCCTGGACGGGATGGGGCCGCAGGCGATGCCGTTCGACATGAAGCGGATGATCTTCGGCGGGTTCAAGCCGATCGTGCAGTTCTGAGCCGCAAGCGCGGCACGCCACGCCGGGCAACGACGAATCCCACAGCCCCCTTTTTCAAAAGGGGAAGCGCGGGCTGGCGTCAGGCTCGACGGCATCTGGCGTGCTGTGGACGCGGCAGTGCCGGTCTTCGACCGGCATCTGCATCCGCATCCCCAATCCCCAATCCCCAATCCCCAATCCCCAACCAAAAAAACCCCGGCCGAAGCCGGGGTTTCTCTTGCTTGACGCCGCTAGGCGCCGATCGCGATCAGAACGTGATGCTCCACGTATCGATGCGGCCGGTGTCCAGGTTGGCGTTGTCGTTCACGCGCAGCTTCCAGGTGCCGTTGAGCGGTTCGCTGGAGAGGTTGAACGTGTAGGTGCCGGTGACGTTGTCGGCGCTGCCGCCGGCGCGGTTGGTGATGTTGTACAGCGAACCGTCCGGCGCCACCAGGTCGACCTTCAGGTCGCCGCGGTAGGTGTGGATGATGTTCACCGAGACCTGCGCATTGGTCGGGGCGTTGCCGGTGCGGCCGGAGACCGTGATCGGGCTGTCGACGGTGGAGTTGTCGTTGATCGCGTAGTCGGTGCCGTTGGTGTACGTGGTGCCAGGGCCCGGGCCCGGGCCGCCGGGGCAGTCGACGCCGACGGTCAGGAACGCGTCGGAAACGTCGGCCACGGTGTAGCCCAGATCGGTCGCCGCCTTCTCGACGCCGCAGGCGCCGTTGTTGAAGTCGGTGCTCGGGGTCCAGTAGTCCTTGTTCGCCTTGGCGAAGGCCTTGAACGCCTTCGGCGTATCCCAGCCGGCCTTCCTGGACAGCAGGTAGAACGCGCGGTTGTACACGCCGGACGAGTAGTGCACGTCCATGCCGCTGGTGTAGTTGCTGGCGTGGCCGATCGAACGGCCGTCGCGGGTCGGGTCGTCCATGTAGCGCAGCGCGCCGTTGGCCTTGAAGATCTGCGCGCCGACCAGGTAGTCGTTGCTGCCCTTCATGAAGAACTCGGCCGCTTCGCCGGCGATGTCGGAGAAGGCTTCGTTGATGCCGCCCGACTGGCCGGAGTAGATCAGGCCCGACTGCTGCTCGGTGAAGCCGTGCGAGACTTCGTGCGCCGACACGTCCAGGCTCACCAGCGGGTAGAAGCGCGTGGCGCCGTCGCCGAAGGTCATCGCCGAGCCGTCCCAGAACGCGTTCTCGTAGCTGTTGCTGTAGTGCACGCGCATGCTCAGCTGGAACGTCAGCGGCGGCAGGCCGACGTAGCTGTTGTACATGTCGAACACGACCTTGCCGAAGTAATGCGCGTCGTTCAGCGGCGAGTAGGCGCCGTTGATGGTCTTCACCGTGTTGCGCGGGCAGGTGTACGAGAACGCCGTGCTGCCGCTGGTGCCGTGATTGAGGTTCACGGTCTTCACGTTGGCGTTGTTCATCGTGCAGGTGCTGCCGCTCTGCGCGACGTCGTTGTAGCCGTAGTTGGTGCCGTACTCGTACTGGCCGGTCTTCTGGTTGCCGCCCGGGCCGGTGCCGATCAGGGCATGGTTCAGGCCTTCCCACTGCTTGAGGATCTTGCCGCTGTTGGCGTCGACGATCACGAACGGACGGGTCGGCTCGCCGCCCTGGGCGGCATCGGCGAAGTAATTGACGACGTAGGCCATGTGGGCGCGGCCGTTGTCGTCGATGTAGATCATCTGGCGGCTGCTTTCGTTGCGGGTCTGCAGCGCCGAGGCGCGCTTGCCCAGCGCGGCGCTCTTGGCCAGGCTCAGGGCCTGGGCCGAGCTCAGCTTCGGCGCGGCGGCCGGCAGTTCCGCGGCCAGGCCTTCGACCGAGCGGCCGAACAGGGTGCGCACGTTGCCCTGGGCGTCTTCGCTGACCACCACGTGCTCGCCGAACACCGGCACGCCGCGGAAGGTCTGCTGATAGCGGTAGTTGCGCACGCCGTTGCCGTCCTGGCTGCTCTTGAGCTGGACCAGCGAGGAGTCGGCGTCGAGCGAGATCAGTTCGGCGTGGCGGACGCTGGCCTTGGCGGCGACGCCGGACTTGGCGACCGCGGCCCGGTACTGCTTGTTGAGCTGGGCGACATCCTTGCTGTGCAGGTCCACGCGCTGGGCCGCGCCGGCGGCGCCGGAGACGAGAGCGAGCGACAGGGCGAAGGACAGGGCATGCAGGCTGGGCGATACGTAGCGATTCACTGGTGTAACCCCCGAAACGAGTTGGATGGAGGCCGCGGGCGCGGCCGGCTCTCATTGCTCGTGCATCCGCTCCCCCGTAGCCCGTCGCGCGACGGCGCGCATGGCCGTCCGTGCCTCAGCGCCTGCGCAGGCGAACCTCGTGCGGATACCGCGCTGACGCGTCGCGCGGCGGACGGCACGCTAGGGGCGGGGCGAAAAAGCCGTCAACGGCGGCTACGGAGGTCACATAGCGAATGCGACCTGTGCGCTACGCGCCGCAACATGATTTCTTCTGAAATCGTTCTGTCATCGGCTTTGCGCGATTTGGCGGATCGATTTTCTCGCACAGTGCGGGTGTAATAATGTTTCGAATATTATGCTGCGTCGCAGCAATAACTTGCGGCCAGGCCGCGCGCGGTTATGCAACGGATCGGATTTTCCAATGTGATCGCGGGCTTGTTTGCCGCGATCTTGCGGATTTTTTAGCGCCGGGCCGCGCTTCGCGCCGGTTATGGCGGCAGCGGCATATTCGCGCGATTTCGCAGTTTCCGAATCCGACAGACTTTCCAGAGGCGGTTGTGATGCGGGTCCGGGCGATTCTGCAATCGCCCTCGCAGCCCCGGATCATTATCTTTCGGCATGAGCCGGCGAATCGATCGCCGATATTCGTCTGCGCGCCGTGCGCCGCGCCGGCGGCCGAGGACCCGCGGCCTCGGCCGCGGGTCCGCAACGACGGTCGAACTCGGAGGGCGGGCCTTAGTGGCCGCCGGTGCCGGTATGCCACAGCGGCACGCCGGCCGCGGTGTAGATCACCACGTTGCCGTCGTTCTGCATCAGCAACTGGGCCGAAGCCAGGCCGTGGGTGTTGCTGCTCCAGGTCGCGCGGGTGCTGTTGTAGATGACGAAATTGCCGTCGGTCTGCAGGATCGCCGAACTCGGGCCGTAGCCGGCGGTGATCGACGACCACAGGGCCTGGCCGCTCTGGGTGTAGATCACCAGGTTGCCGTCGCTCTTGCGCATCGCGAATCCCGGTGGCGACGTCGATCCGGGTCGCCAAGACGGCGCGCAGTCTAGGCAGGGCGGACCGGGCCGGCAGTGACGGCGGTGCCAAGTCGACGGCCGCTGCGCGGGCGCGGTTGCGTTCAGTGACGGCAGTCGAACCGACAACGGGCGCGATGGCCTTAACCGATCGTCAGCGAGCGTTCGGGCGGACGGTCGCCGACGGTTGTCGATCACCAAGCCCGCTCTATACTCGTCGCAGTTTCTGCAAGGACACGCACGATGCGCTCGCACGGCCAGGACGGATCCCCGATGCAACCTCAACCGCGGCGGATGCCGCGCCCGAGCGCGGTGCGCTCCGCCACCCGCGGCCTGGCCGCGCTGCTGATAGCCGCGACCGCGTTGTTCGCCGGCTGCAAGCGCGACACCAGCGGCCAGCTGCCGGAAACCAGCGGCGAAGCGATCCAGGCCCAGCGCGAGGCGGTCAAGGGCTTCGGCCTGGTCGCCGCCTACCCGGACCAGAAACGCGACGAACTGGCGATCGCGCTGGAATTCAGCCAGCCGCTGGTCGGCACCCAGAGCTTTGACGAACTGATCGCGGTCGCCGACAAGAACGGCGCGGCGGTGCAGGGCAGCTGGGTGCTGGACGACGACGGCAAGATCCTGCGCTTCCCGCATGTGGAGGCCAGCAAGGACTACGTGGTCACGATCAAGGCGGGGCTGACCGCCGCGGCCGGCGACCGCGTCGGCCGGGAGATCCGCAAGGAGGTCTATACCGGGCCGCTGGAGCCGGTGGTCGGTTTCGCCTCGCAGGGCAGCGTGCTGCCGGCGCGCGACAGCCGCGGCCTGCCGGTGGTGTCGATCAACGTGCCCGAGGTCGACGTCGAGTTCTTGCGGGTCAAGGAAAAAGAGCTGCCCAAGTTCTTCGCCGAGTACCAGCGCGGCGGCCGCCGCGGCAGCTGGGAGCTGGAGCGCGACTGGGACGACAAGAAGCCGCTGTCGAAGCTGGCCGAGCCGGTCTACGTCAACCGCTTCGTGCTCGGCGGCAAGCCCAACGAGCGGGTGCTGACCTATCTGCCGCTGCAGGACATCAAGGAACTGCAGGAACCGGGCCTGTACTTCGCGGTGATGAAGCGCGCCGGCCAGTTCAAGGACGAGTTCGAGACCGCGTTCTTCACCGTCAGCGACCTCGGCCTGCATGCCCGCGCCTACAAGGACAAGCTGTTCGTGCATGTCGCCTCGCTGGAGACCGGCAAGGCGGTCGGCGGGGTCGAACTCAAGGTGCTCAACGCGCAGGGCGAGCCGGCGTTGAAGGGCGAGACCGACCGCAACGGCAACGCCATGCTCGGCTATCGGCTCGACGCCGGCCACGTGCTGATCGCCCAGCGCGGCAGCGACGTGTCGATGCTGCCGTTCAACCAGCCGGCGCTGGACCTGTCCGAGTTCGCCGTCGCCGGCCGCGAGCAGGCCTGGTTCGACGTATTCGCCTGGTCCGGCCGCGATCTGTACCGCCCCGGCGAGACCGTGCGCCTGTCGGCGCTGCTGCGCGACCAGGACGGCAAGCCGGTCGACACCAAGGGCAAGCCGCTGCAGCCGGTGTTCCTGCGTTACGTCCAGCCCGACGGCAAGACCTTCCTGGAAACCCGCCTGCAGCCCGATCCGCAAGGCTACGTGCGCCATGCCCAGGCGATTCCGGTCGACGCCGCGACCGGCCGCTGGCGGGTCGAGTTCCGCACCGACCCGGCGAGCAAGGAAGCGGTGCAGGGCATGACCCTGCGCATCGAAGAGTTCCTGCCCGAGCGGCTCAAGCTCGACCTGAAGGCGCCGGAGGTGCTGCGCCCGGGCCAGCCGTTCAAGCTCGGGGTCGACGCAGCCTATCTGTACGGCGCGCCTGCGGCCGGCAACCGCTTCACCGCCAAGCTCGCGGTGACGGTCGAGCAGCATCCGCTGGAGCAACTGCCCGGCTACTTCTTCGGCGACCCGACCTTGAGTCTGCCGAAGGAGGCCAAGGACGTGATCGACACGACCCTGGGCCCGGACGGCAAGCTGGAGCAGGACATCGCCCTGCCGGACGAGGCCAAGCCGGTCAGCACCATCGCCGCGATCGTCACCGGCAGCGTCTACGAGACCGGCGGCCGCAGCGTCAACCGCAGCCTCAAGCGGGTGTTGTGGCCGGCCGATGCGCTGGTCGGCGTGCGTCCGTTGTTCGACGACAAGGACGGCGCCGCCACCGACAGCAATGCCGGCTTCGAGATCGCCCGCGTCGGCAGCGACGGCAAGCCGCGCCCGGGCAAGGGCCTGCGCGTGACCCTGGTGCGCGAGCATCGCGACTACCACTGGAACTACGACGACGACGGCGGCTGGGACTACGACTTCACCCGTCGCTACGAGGACGTGCAGGTGCGTACCGTGGACGCCGGCGCCGCGCCGCAGAAGATCGATTTCCCGGTCGAATGGGGCGAATATCGGCTCGACGTCTACGACCCGGCGACGCGCCTGACCACGCGCTATCCGTTCCGCGCCGGCTGGAGCTGGGACGACCAGAACCGCGGTCTCGACGCGCGTCCGGACAAGGTCAAGCTGGCCCTGGACAAGACCGGCTACCAGGCCGGCGACACCCTGCAGGTGACCCTGACCCCGCCGCACGAAGGCCCGGGCCTGCTGATGGTCGAAACCGACCGCATGCTGTACGTGCAGGAAATCCAGGCCAAGGCCGGCAGCAAGTTCGAGATTCCGGTCACCGCCGACTGGGAGCGCCACGACGTCTACGTCACCGCGCTGGTGTTCCGCGGCGGCAGCGCGCCGAGCAAGATCACCCCGGCGCGCGCGGTCGGCGTCGCCCACGTGCCGATGGACCGGCGCGCGCGCAAGGTCGCGGTCGGGCTCAACGTGCCCAAGCTGATGCGGCCCGAGCAGGATCTGCCGGTGACCGTCAGCGCGCCGCAGCTGGCCGGCAAGGACGCCTACGTCACCGTGTCCGCGGTCGACCTGGGCATTCTCAACATCACCCGTTTCGCGGTGCCGGATGCGGCCGCGCACTTCTTCGCCCAGCGCCGCCTCGGCGTCGACGCCTACGACGTCTACGGCCGGGTGATCGAAAGCTATGAGGGCGACACCGCCAAGATCCGCTTCGGCGGCGACATGGCCTTGCTGGCCCTGCCGCAGGCGCGGCGCCCGACCGCGCGGGTGCAGACCGTCGACCTGTTCGCCGGGCCGGTCAAGCTCGACGCCAAGGGCAATGCGCGGGTCAAGCTGCGCGTGCCCGATTTCAACGGCACCTTGCGCGTCTCGGCCCTGGTCTATGCCGGCGGCAGCTACGGCAACCGCGACGCCGAGACCGTGGTGCGCGCGCCGGTGCTGGCCGAGGCGAGCACGCCGCGGGTGCTGGCGCCCGGCGACAAGAGCAACGTGACCCTGGACGTGCAGAACTTCACCGGCAAGCCCGGCGAGTTCTCGGTCAAGGTCGAGGGCATCGGGCCGCTGGCGTTGAGCGAGGGCGAACGCAAGCTCTCGCTCGGGGTCGAGGCCAAGAAGACCCTGACCTTCCCGGTCGTCGCCCGCGAGGGCTACACCACCGCCCAGGTGCGGGTGCGGGTCGACGGCAACGGCTATCAGGTCGACCGCCGCTACGACGTGCCGGTGCGGCCGGCCTGGCCGGCGGTGTTGCGTTCGCGCACCCGGGTGCTGGACGAACTCGGCGCGGTCCAGCTCGGCGCCGACCTGGCCGAGGGCTTGATGCCGGATTCGGTCAATGCCCGCATGGTGGTCAGCGCGCTGCCGCCGATCCCGTTCGCCAGCGCCCTGCAGGGGGCGCTGGAGTACCCCTACGGCTGCGCCGAGCAGACCACCAGCAAGGGCTATGCCGCGCTGGAGCTCGACGAAGCCACCGCCAAGATGCTGGGCGCCAAGGGCCTGGACGCCAAGCAGCGGCGCGCGCGCATGGAAGGTGCGTTCGGCCGCCTGGCGGCGATGCAGATCGGCTCCGGCCATTTCTCGATGTGGGGCGATGGCGACTACGTCAACCCGGGCCTGACGCCGTACATCGTCGAGTTCCTGCTCGACGCCCGCGACGGCGGCTTCGCCGTGCCGGAGACCATGCTGCAGAAGGCCTTGAAGGTGCTCAACGAGGACCTGCTGTCGGGCAATGCCTCGTTCTACGGCTACGACCGCCGCGAACACCTCAAGTTCGCTTACCAGGCGCATGCCGGCTATGTGCTGGCGCGGGTCAACCGGGCGCCGCTGGGCACCTTGCGCGCGATGTACGACAACGACCGCAAGAACAGCCTGACCGGTTTGCCGCTGGTGCACCTGGGCCTGGCGCTGAGCCTGCAGGGCGACAAGACGCGCGGCGCCAAGGCGATCAAGGAAGGCTTCGCCCGCGACACCTCGGATCGTCCGGAGTACCTGGGCGACTACGGCAGCCGCTTGCGCGACGATGCGCTGATGATCGCCCTGGTCCACGAGCACAAACTGTCGCGGCCGGAATACGACGCGCGCAGCGTGGCGATGGGACGCGAACTCGACGCGCGCCGCAACAGCGGCTGGCTGTGGCTGAGCACCCAGGAGCAAGTCGCGCTGGCGCGGCTGGGCAAGGCCTTGATGGCCGACCAGGGCAAGCAGATCGGCGGCCGCTGGAACGTCGGCGACGTCGCCTCCGATGCCGATCCGGGCAAGCTGGTCGGGCGCCTGTTCGACTATGCGGCGCTGGCGCGCGGGGTCAGCTTCGCCCCGACCGGCCAGCCGCCGCTGTACGCGAGCATGGAAGTGGCCGGCGTGCCGCGCAGCGCACCGGCGGCCGACGCCTCGCAGATCGAGGTCGGGCGCAAGTACTACACCACCGAAGGCAAGGACTGGAGCGGCGGCAGCCTGGTCGAGGGCGAGGCGCTGATCGTGCAGGTCACGATCAAGGCCCACCGCGCCATGCCCGACGCGCTGCTGACCGACTTGCTGCCGGCCGGCCTGGAGATCGAGAACTTCAACCTCGGCGACGCCAAGCAATGGGCCGGCGTGGTGGTGGACGGGATCGAGATCTCCGAGCGCAGCAGCGCCGCCGAAGTGCGCCATGAGGAGTTCCGCGACGATCGCTACGTCGCCGCGCTGAAGCTGGAACAGAACCAGACCGCGCGGGTGTTCTACCTGGTGCGCGCGGTGACGCCGGGCACCTACACGGTGCCGCCGTCGCTGGTCGAGGACATGTACCGTCCCGACCTGCGCGGGGTCGGCAAGGCGGTGCCGTCGACGCTGACGGTGCGCCAGCCGTGACCGCGGCGGCCTCGGCGACGGGAGGCCATGCGCTTCCCGTCGCGCCGGCGCGCATGCGCGTGCGGCAGGCGGTCGCGCTCGGCGCGTTGGCCCTGCTGCTGGGATTGAGCGCCTGTGCGCGCTCCGATGCCGGTGCGCTCGACAGCGCGCCGGCTCCGGCGCCGGCAGAGCCCGCGGTGGCGGTGGCGACCGCCGACCCGCCGCAATCCGCACCGGCGCCGGTCGAAGCGCCCGCGCCGGTGCCGCCGCTGCAGGCGGCGGCCGAAGCGGTGCTGCGCCAGGACGATCCGGATTTCGACGACTACTACAGCCAGTTCGCCTTCGGCGACCTGGACCGCGACGGCCGCGACGACGTTGCGGTCGAGTACGGCATCGGCGCCGACGGCGCGACGCGGCACGTCACCAACACCGTGCGCATTCTGCTGATGCGCGACGCCGGCCTGGAGCTGCAGCGCGACGATCCGGACTTGTTCCGTTATTGCGCGGCCGTGCGCGGCATCGACCGCGGCCGGCTGCGGGTCGATTCGCTGGAAGCCTGCATGATTCCGTTCCCGCGCACCATCGCCCATTACGAATACGAATGGACGGCGCAGGGGCTGCGCCAGAGCGCCGAACGCTCCAACGAGGAGCAGATCCAGGCCCAGTTGGGCGAACTGGCCGAGGCCTTGCGCAGCGGCCGTAGCGGCGATGCGGCTGCGTTCCTGCGGCCGGGGCCGGCCGCGGCCGACGCGTCCGCCGCAGCGGCCGATCCGCTGTTCGACGAGGCTGCGCGCCGGGCCGGATTCATCGCCGCGGTCCAGGCGTTGTCGGGCCAGACGTTCCGGCAGCTCGGCGCGAACGAGCGTATGGCCGTGCGCGGCGAGTACAAGCTGCACCTGAACCTGAAACCGGAAGGCGAACTGGCCGAACTCGGCGATGGCGACACGGTCAACGATGCGGTCGCCACGCTGGAATGGCCGCAGGGCGACGGGGTCGGCTATTCGGTCCGCTTTCTGCTGATCCAGGGCCGGCTCTACCTGCTCGATCACAGCGGCTTCGACAGCGAAAGCGAGTAAGGTTTTTCTCGCCTCGTGCGAGCCGCGGCGACCCGCCGCGACCCGCGCAGGCAACGAACGCAACGAACGCAAGGAGCGAACATGCGACAATCCCCCGCGCTGATGATTCCGACATTGGGGCTGATCCTGGGCCTGGGCGCTTGCCAGGGCGGCGGACAGGCTGCGCCCGCCGCTGCCGCGCAGGCCGATGCGGCCGCCAATGCGACTGCGGCTGCGGCCGCGCCGGCCTTGTCGAAACAGCAGATCGCCGAGCGCGCTTTCGCCGCCCTGCGCAAGACCGAACCGGACTTCCAGCGCCTGGGCTACTCGCATCTGCTCGGCGATCTCGACGGCGACGGCAGCGACGACGTCGTGATCGCCTACGGCGAGGGCACGCCGGACGCGACCATGGCCGCGAACATGCGCCTGGCGGTGGCGATGTCGCGTCCGCAGGGCGCGCAACTGTTGCCGCGCGCGGGGTTGCCGGATTACTGCGCGTTCCCGCGCAAGATCGAGGACGGCAAGCTCTACGTCGAAGAGCCCGATATCTGCAGTGCCGCGCGGCCCAAGACCGTCGGCTATTACGTCTATGCCTGGGACGGCAAGGGCCTGGCCCAGGTCGGCCATGAGACCGTCGAGCAGCGGGTGGTCAACCTGCTCAAGCCGCTCGGCGCGGCGTTCGCGTCCGGCGACCGGCGCGTGGTGCTGGACGCGCTGCGCTTCCCGCTCGACGTGACCTACTGGCCGATCTACGACACTCCGCTGGAAGCGGTGGCGAAGAAGACCGGCGGCAAGATCGACCGCGCCACCGCGCAGGCGCACTTCCAGGATCTGTTTCCGAAGGACCGCGCCGATCTGTACGCCGCGGCGATCGCCGCGACCGTCGCCCAACCGTTCAAGCGCGATGCCGCGGGCGGCCACGGCGTCGTGGTGCCGGCGCCGGACGGCGAAAAGTACAGCCTGAACATCGTTTTCGACCCGGACGAAGACCGCGAGGAGGGCAACGACAATCGCATCATCGATGCGCGCATCGACGTGGCCCAAAGCCAGGGCGACGGCGGCCAGAACCTGGTGCTGTTGCTCAGCGAGGGCAAGCTGGACATCGTCGCGATCAACACCGCGGGTTGATGACGGCGCCGGCTTCGCCTTCGCGCGGCGTCTGCGTCCGGCGAGGCCACCGGTCGCGCGGCGGCCGCGCGATGCGCCGGCTCTGCGGCCGGGGCTTCCGTGTCCAGGCCCTGGCCCGGCGCGTTGCGCGAATGCCCGTCGGCCGAGGGCCGGGCGCGCCGCGTCTGTCGCCTGACGGCGCCCGTGCCGTGTCCCGGCCGGGAGGCTGCCTGCCGGACACCGCCTCTGCGGTCCGCCGCAGCGGTACGCTTCTCGCCGGAAGTTTTGCCGTAGCCTGATTTTCTCAGCCGTCTTCGTCATGCCGTCCGCTCCGTCCGTTTCCGCCGCCGCTGCGCCCGCACCCGTTCCGCCGCGCCGGCAACGGCTGCGCCGGCGCGTGCTGCAAGCCTTGCTGCTGGCGCTGTCGTTGGCGACGGCGACGATGCTGCTGGACCTGGCCTTTCCCTTGCCCCTGCCGCAGCCGCGCGACGCCGGTGCGGTGGTGGTCGCCGCCGACGGCACGCCGCTGCGCGCGTTCGCCGATCGCGACGGCGTGTGGCGCTATCCGGTCGAGGCGTCCAAGGTGTCGCCGCTGTACCTGCAGGCGTTGCTGAACTACGAAGACCGCTGGTTCTGGAAACACCCCGGCATCAATCCGCTGGCGATGCTGCGCGCGGCCGGGCAATGGCTGCGCAGCGGGCGGGTGGTGTCGGGCGGTTCGACCCTGACCATGCAGGTCGCGCGCATCCTCGACGCGCGTCCCGGCGAGGGCCGGCGCAGCCTCGGCGCCAAGCTGCGCCAAGTGCTGCGCGCCTTGCAGTTGGAGGCGCACCTGTCCAAGCGCGAGATCCTGGCCCTGTACCTCGACCGGGCGCCGTTCGGCGGCACCGTCGAAGGCGTGGAGGCCGCGAGCTGGGCTTATCTGGGCAAGCCCTCGGCGCGCCTGTCGCATGCCGAGGCGGCGTTGTTGACCGTGTTGCCGCAGTCGCCGAGCCGCTTGCGGCCGGACCGCGAGCCCGAGCGTGCGCGCATCGCCCGCGACAAGGTGCTGGCGCGCATGGCCGCGTTGCGCGTGTGGACGCCGGCGCAGGTCGCCGATGCGCGGGTCGAACCGGTGGTGGCGCGTTCGCTGCAGCCGCCGCGCTACGCGCCGTTGTTGGCGCAACGCTTGCGCAGCGAGGACCCGAAGGCGGGGCGGATCGTCTCGACCATCGACCTGGAACTGCAGCGCACGCTCGAGGACCGGGTTTCGGCGTACTTCTCGACCTTGCCCGAACGCACGTCGGCGGCGCTGCTGGTGGTCGACAACGCCACTGTGGAAGCGCGCGCCTATGTCGGTTCGGTGACCTTCGGCGATGCCGCGCGGCTGGGCCATGTCGACATGGTCCAGGCCTGGCGCTCGCCGGGTTCGACTTTGAAGCCGTTCCTGTACGGCCTGGCCCTGGACGACGGCCTGATTCACTCGGAGAGCCTGTTCGTGGACGCGCCGCAGGCCTTCGGCGGCTACCGGCCGGGCAATTTCGACGCGGCGTTCAATGGCCCGGTCGGCGCCGCGACCGCGCTGCGCCTGTCCTTGAACGTGCCGGCGGTGGATCTGCTCGAGCGGGTCGGGCCGTCGCGTTTCTCCGCGCGCCTGGCCCATGCCGGCATCGATCTGCATTGGCCGCGCGGCGCGACGCCCAATCTGGCGATGATACTCGGCGGTACCGGCGCGCGTTTGGAGGATCTGGTCGGCGCCTACGCCGCGTTCAACCGCAACGGCGTCGCCGGACGGGTGCGTTACCGCGCCGACGAGGCGCGCCTGGACCGGCGCCTGCTGTCGCCGGGCGCGGCATGGATCGTGCGCGAGATCCTCGAGGCCAACCCGCGCCCCGGCAGCGTCGAACAGACCTTCGACCCGCAGGGGCGGCCGCGGGTGGCGTGGAAGACCGGCACCAGCTACGGCTTCCGCGACGCCTGGGCCTTGGGCAGCACTCGCCGTTACACCGTGGGAGTCTGGGTCGGACGTCCGGACGGCACGCCTTTGCCGGGTCAGTACGGCGCGGTCACCGCCTTGCCGCTGCTGTTCGAAGTGGTCGACAGCCTGCCGCGGCAACGCGGCGACGCCGCGTTGCGGCCGCCGCCGCGCGGGGTCGAACAGATCGAGGTCTGCTGGCCGCTTGGACTGCCGCCCGATCCGCAGGCGCCGGCGCTGTGCCAGCGCCGCATGCAGGCCTGGACCCTGGACGGCTCGGTGCCGCCGACCTTCGCCGAACGCGACGCGCGCTTGTGGAGCGCAGGCGTGGAGCGCTTCGACGCCGATGCCGACAGCGGCCAACGCCTGTCGGCCGAGTGCTCGCGGCCGCACCGGCGCGAACCGCGCGAAATCGCCCGTTGGCCGGCGCTGGCCTCGCCGTGGCTGCCCGTGGAGACCCGGCGCGCCTCGCAACTGCCGGCGCTGGCGCCGGACTGCAGCGACGACGGCCGCGACGCGGTCGAGGAATTGCGCGTGGAAGGCATCGACGATCAGGCCACCCTGGCGCGCGCGCCCGGCAGCCAGGCGCCGCTGCGCCTGTCGGTGCGCGCGCTCGGCAGCGACGCGCGGGTGCGCTGGCTGCTCGACGGCCGGCTGATCGGCGAGTCGCAGGGCAGGGGACGCTTCGAGCACGACTTCGGCGAACCCGGCGAGCACGTACTGACCGCGCTGGCCGACACCGGCGCCTGGTCGCGGGTGCGCTTCAAGGTCTTGCGCTGAGCGCGACGCCGCTCCTGCAAGAGCCGATCGTCCTCCAGCGTAGAAGCGGGGTAAGTCGCGACCACCGCAGTGGTGTACGCCGGCGTTGCGACGAAGCCGGAGCCGTCGGCACTGCCTTGGAACGTGCCGAAACACATCGATGGCCACGGCTTCGGATGCCGCGCTTGCGTCCGTCGCTGCGGCTGTTGGGGTCTAGGTCGTTCCTAGATGAAGCGGCGTTGCGGCGCGCGGTGGGCTGCGTTCAACCTGCGCCGTGCCAGACCGCCAGCACATCGCCGAAGGTCTGCGCGCCCGGCGCATAGGCGGCGCCCGCCGCGCCGGCGCCGGCGGCGATCGCGGCGATGATCAGGAACGGCAGGGCGGTGCGCCGCAGCGCCGTGCTCAGCCAATGCGAGGTTTCGATCCGGCGCAGGCGCCGGTACAGGCCGCCGGCCAGGGCGACGTCGAGGATCAACTCGGCCATCAGGGCCGGCGCGATCCAGATCACCCACAGCGCGGCGAGCCCGGCGCACAGCGCCACCGCCAGCGCCGCCAGCACCCAGGCCGCTTCGTCGCCGGCGTCGGCGGCGGACACGTCCCAGTCGCCGTCGCCGGTGTCCGCGGTTTGGGCCGCGGGTCGGCCGCCGCTGGCGTCGAAACCGACCTCGGTCGGATCGACCTCGCTCCAGGCATCGTGTTCGCGCGTGCGCGCCCAGGTCCACAGCAGGGCGAGGAAGGCCAGGTAGGCGCCGGCGGCGGCGAGCGGATAGCGCAGCGCCATGGCGTCCACGCCGGCAACGAGCAAGGCGTAGGAGACCAGGAAGCCGACCGCGCCGGTCAGCAGCACGATCAGGCTCATCTGCAGGCGCGGCCAGTGATCGCGTTCCAGACGTTGGCGCAGGCGGGCGATTTCGCTTTGTCGGTCCACGCCGCGCAGTCTAAGCGGCCAGGGCGAGGCAGGCGACGCAATCGGTCCGAATCCGAGGCTTGACGGGGGAATGTACTGATCGTAACTTACTTTAGGTAGGTTACTTTTAGTAATTTCAATTCAGGAGTTCCCATGCACGCGCTCATCGTCGTCGCCCACCCCGACCCGCAATCGCTGACCCATGCGGTCGCGGCCCGTCTCGCCGCCGGCCTGACCGAGTCCGGCCACCGCGGCGAAATCGCCGATCTCGCCGCGGAAGGCTTCGACCCGCGCTTCAACGCCGCCGATATCGAGGGCTTCTATCGTCGCGCCGAAGCCCCGGCCGACGTGCTCGCCGAACAGGCGCGCATCGACCGCGCCGACGCCCTGGCGCTGGTGTTTCCGGTGTACTGGTGGTCGATGCCGGGCCTGCTCAAGGGCTGGGTCGATCGCGTGTTCGCCAACGGCTGGGCCTACGACGAGGCCGACGGCCGGGTGGTCAAGAAGCTGCAACGCCTGGAGGTGCACTTGATCGGCGTCGGCGGCGCCGGCCGCCGCACCTACGCCAAGCATGGCTACGAAACGGCGATGAAGACCCAGATCGACCACGGCATTTTCGACTACTGCGGCGCGCACGTGCTGACCTCGGAGTTGCTGTTGCACACCCGCCCGGACGAGGCTGCCGCGCAGTTGCAGACCGCGTTCGATCTCGGCCGCGGCCTGTTCGCCGAGCAGGCCCTTGTAGGAGCGGCGTGAGCCGCGACCAACCGAAGCGGTGTTCGACAGCGTGTCATCCGAAGCCCGGTAGCGGCAGAACTCGCCAACGATCCGGGCTGCGGAAAGGTCGCGCGCATACGCCGCCTCGGCGGCCGCCGCTTGCGACCGGAAGAAATCCCGTCGGACGCCGCTCCTATAGGGGCGCTTACTGGCCGGTCCAGCCGTCGAGCAGGTCGGCCAGCTCGTCGGCGTGTTCCTCTTCCTGGGCCAGGATGTCTTCCATCAGCCGCTGGGTGGTGGTGTCGCGGTCGCCGACGAAGCGGATGATCTCGCGATAGCTGTCGATGGCGATACGTTCGGCGATCAGGTCCTCCTTGACCATGTCGCGCAGATCGCGGCCTTCGACGTATTCGGCATGGGCGTGCTTGGACAGCACGTCGGGGTTGAGGTCGGGCTCGCCGCCGAGTTGCACGATCCGTTCGGCGATGCGGTCGGCGTGGGCCTGCTCCTGGTTGGCGTGCTCGAGGAACTCGGCCTTGACCGCTTCGGCCATCAGGCCGCTGGCCATGAAGTAGTGGCGCTTGTAGCGCAGCACGCAGACGATCTCGGTCGCCAGGGCTTCGTTGAGCAGCTTGATCACCGCGCTGCGGTCGGCGGTGTAGCTGGCGGTGATCGCGCCGTCCTCGATGTGCTGGCGGGCGCGGGCGCGGATGGTCGCAAGGTCGGTGACGAACGCGGACGCGGGAGCGTCGTTCTGGCGCATGGGCTTGGCAGGCATGGCGGCCTCCTGGCGGCGGGGGAAGGGGGCGGTGTACCTCGGCGTGCGGTGGAGCGGTGGAGGGAGGAGCGTCGGCCGCGCGAACCGGTCGCGCGGCCGACGCCGGGGACTCAGAGCGATTCCAGCAGATACTCGGCCGAGGACACCTTGTACTCGCCGGGCGCTTCGACGTGCAGTTGCTTGACCACGCCGTCTTCGGCGTAGAGGGCGAAGCGCTTGGAGCGCAGGCCCATGCCGTAGGCGCTGGCGTCGAGCTCCAAACCGAGCGCGCGGGTGAAGTCGCCGTTGCCGTCGGACAGCATCATCATGCCCTCGGGCACGTGCTGGCTCTTGGCCCAGGCCTGCATGACGAAGGGATCGTTGACGGCCATGCAGGCCACTTCGATGCCCTTGTCGCGGAACTGCTGGAAGTGCTCGACGAAGCCGGGCAGGTGCTTTTCCGAGCAGGTCGGGGTGAAGGCGCCGGGCACGGCGAACAGCACGGCCTTGCGGCCGTCGAACAGGGCACGGGTGTCCACGCTCTCGATGCCTTCGTGGATGCGCTTGAGGACGACTTCGGGCAGGCGGTCGCCGACCTGGATGCTCATGGGATTCTCCTGTGATGGGGTCGAGTCTAGGCTGGCGGCGCTAATGTCGCGTCAACGCGACTTGAAATCGCGCCGGGCGCCGCCATGCTGTCCGCTTAATGATGCGTCAAGGCGGCGTGAGCGCAGTACGCTGACGCTGGCGGTTGCGAGTCGGGAGCAGGCAATGCAGTTCAAGGATTACTACGAGACCCTCGGCCTGGAGCCGAGCGCAGGCGAGGCCGAGATCAAAACGGCCTATCGGCGCCTGGCGCGCAAGTACCACCCCGACGTCAGCAAGGAGGCCGGCGCGGAGGAGAAATTCAAGGCCGTCAACGAGGCCTACGAGGCGCTGCGCGATCCGCAGAAGCGCGCCGCCTACGATCAGCTGCGCGCGCGCGGCTATCGGCCCGGCGACGAAGTGCAGCCGCCTCCCGGCGGGTTCGGCGGCGGCTACGGCGGCGGCGGGGTCGATTTCGAGGAGATCTTCGCCGGCGGCGGCGCCGGCGGCGGCTTCAGCGACTTCTTCGAGAACCTGTTCGGCCGCGGACGTTCGGCGGCGAGCGGCTTCGGCGGCCAGGCCGGTCGCAGCGCGCCGCCGCGAGGCGATACCCGGGCCAAGCTCGCGGTGTCGCTGGAAACCGTCTACGAAGGCGGCAGCGTGCGCATTTCGATCAACAACAAGACCCTGGACGTGCGCGTGCCCAAGGGCATCCGCCCGGGCCAGTTGATCCGCCTGGCCGGCCAAGGCACTCACGGCGATCTGCTGCTGGAGATCGAATACGCCGCTCACCCGCAGTTCGAGGTCGACGGCCGCAACGTCGTCCACGTGCTGCCGCTGGCCCCGTGGGAGGCCGCGCTCGGCGCCACGGTCAGCGTGCCGACCCTGGGCGGCGCGGTCGAGCTGAAGATTCCCGCGGCTTCCGAAGCCGGGCGCAAGCTGCGCTTGCGCGGCCGCGGCCTGCCGGGCAGCCCCTCGGGCGACCAGATCGTCGAGCTGGAAGTGCTGGCGCCGAAGCCGGAGAGCGAGGCCCAACGCGAGGCTTACCAGGGCCTGCGCGCGGCGTTCGGCGAGGACTGGCGGCGCGACTGAATCCGCCGCCGCGGACGCATCGGCGGACGCAGAAACGAAAAATCCCGGCTTCGGCCGGGATTTTTCGCTTGCGGTCCGGCGCGCGGCGCGCCGGCCGTTCAGGCCGCCGAGGGCAGCAACTGGCCGATGATCTCGGACAGATCGGTCTCGCTGAACGGCTTGGTGATGTAGGCCTTGGCGCCCTGGCGCATGCCCCAGACGCGGTCGGTGTCCTGGTCCTTGGTGGTGACCAGCACGATCGGGATGTGCTTGGTGGTCGGCTCGCGGCAGATCGAACGCGTGGCCTGGAACCCGTTGAGGTTGGGCATCACCACGTCCATCAGTATCAGGTCGGGCAGCTCGCGCTTGGCCGCTTCGACGCCGGCGGCGCCGTCTTCCGCGGTCAAGGCCTCGTGCCCCAGTTTTTCGACGATGCGACGGATGCCCATCAACTGGGACGGCGAGTCGTCGACGATCAGAATGCGCGCCATGTGATTCCCCCAAATATCTGCGGCCGATTGTAGCGACGCGCCGCGCCGCTGCAATGCCAACTAGATCACGACGAGGGTCCGGCCCAGCGAACCGCCCGAAAGCATGCCGGAGAAGACCTCCGCCAGCCCGCTCAGCGGCACTTCGCGGGTGCAGATCCGCTCCAGGTGGCGCGGTTTCCAGTCGCTGCCCAGGCGCTGCCAGATCTCGTCGCGGATCTCGCGCGCGGTGCCGGCCGAGGCCACGCCGAGCAGAGACACGCCGCGGATGATGAAGGGCATCACCGTGGTCGCCAGGTCGTGGCTGGCGGCCAGACCGGCGGTGGCGACGTTGCCGTAGGGCGCGGTCTGCGCCAGCAGGCTGGCCAGCATCGGCCCGCCGACGTTGTCCAGGCCGCCGCCGAAGCGCGCCGATTCCATCGGCCGCGCGGTCTGCAGGGCGTCGCGGCCGAGCACTTGGCTGGCGCCGATGCGCTTGAGGTAGTCGGCCTGCTCGGCCTTGCCGCTGATCGCATGCACCTCGAAGCCGGCGCGGCTGAAGATGTCCAGCGCGAGCGAGCCGACGCCGCCGCTGGCGCCGGTGACCGCGAGCGGCCCCAGTTCCGGGGTCTGGCGGTTGTCGAGCATGCGGTGCAGGGCCAGCGCGGCGGTGAAGCCGGCGGTGCCCAGGATCATGCTCTCGCGCAGGCTCAGCCCGGACGGCAGCGGGATCGTCCACTGCGCTTCCAGCCGCGCGTACTCGCTGTAGCCGCCGTCGCGGGTCTCGCTGAGGCCGCAGCCGGTGGTCAGCACCGCATCGCCTTCCTTGAAGCGCGGATCGGTCGAGGCGACCACATGGCCGGCGACGTCGATGCCGCCGACCAGCGGGAAGCGGCGCAGGATCTTGCCTTCGCCGGTGCCGGCCAGCGCATCCTTGAAATTGATCGAGGAGTAGGCGGTCTTGATCACCACCTCGCCGGGCGCGAGCTGGTCGAGGCCGATCGCCTCGATGCCGCTGCGATAGCCGGCAGCGTCGCTGTGGATGCGGAAGGCGTTGAACGAGGCGGGCAGGGGCATGGCGTCGGTCCGTCCGATGGCGCGCGGCGCTGCGGCCGCGGGCGAATGAAGAAACGCGATGATAGCCGAGCGCGTCGGCGGCTTCGGGGACCGGGTCGCGAAGCGCGCGGCGACGCGGGTTGCCGCCCGCAGCGGCAAACCCTGGACGGGCGACGCATCGGCAAGGGACGGCGGGGCATGCGGATGCAAGCCTCCGTGCCGCCGCATGGGATCAGAGCATCGGCGGGGCGCCGCCGGGGCGGCCCTGGGTCGGTAGTCGGCAACGCTCCGGCGGCGACAGCCGCGGATCGGACGGATCGCGCGGCGGGCGGATCTGCGCCGACCAGTAGCCGGCGCAGCTGGCGTTCTCGATCAGGTCGACGGCCTCGCAAAACACGTCGGGAACGAAACCCGATCCCGCGCCGATGGCGTTCGACGGCACGGCGCCGGGGCGCTTGCTGTCGCGCAGGCAGGCGACGGCGTATTGGGTGACGCGGCGCTTGCCGGCGCGGCCGGCAACGGTAATGGTGGTGAGCGCGCCGTTTTTGCCTCCTGCCTCGTAGCGAGGGGCCAGGGCGGCGAAGGCTTGCGAGTTGAGCAGTCCGACCAGGGTCACGTGCTGGGCTTCGTCGAGCGGGTGCATGGCCATGACCTCGCCGTTCGAGTGCCGCAGCGGATGACGTCCGCTGGCGTCGGGCGCGCTGAACATGGCGATGCCGTTGCCGCCGATGCGCAGCCGATAGACAGGACTGTCGGCGCCGCCGCCGCTGCGCTCGACTTCGATGGTGGTGTCCTCGACCGCGTTGCCGCCGCCGCGCGACGCGGGCTGGCAGGCGCACAACGCGGACAGGGCCAGAACGGTCAGCGGCAATGCGTTACGGCGCATGGTCGGAACTCCTTTTTCCGGACGTATTTTCCTAGGGTACTTTGCGCGGACGCTTTCGCGAAACGCGCGCCGGAGCGCGGCTGGGAACAGCGCCTGCGCGAGCCCGCCGTGCCGCGGCAGGGCGGCTCAGCGCAGCGCGTTGCGGCGCTTTTCGTCCATCCACTTCGAGGAGGACGCCGGCACGTAGTCGCGCATCCAACCCAGCATGGCGTCGATATCGTCGCCGTGCCACAGGTCCTGGCGCTGGTCGGGGTGCAGGAAGCGCTCTTCGACCATGCGGTCGAGCATGCCCATCAGCGGCGAATAGAACCCGTCGATGTCGAGGAAGGCGCAGGGCTTGTGGCCGATGCCGAGCTGGCGCCAGGTCAGCATCTCGAACATCTCGTCGAGGGTGCCGAAGCCGCCGGGCAGGGCGATGAAGCCGTCGGCCAGGTCGAACATGCGCGCCTTGCGCTCGTGCATCGAGCCGACGATCTCCAGCTTGCTCAGGCCGCGATGGGCGACTTCCCAGTTGACCAACTGCTCGGGAATCACCCCGATGACCTGGCCGCCGCCTTCGAGCACGGCATCGGCGACCACGCCCATCAGGCCGACGTTGCCGCCGCCGTAAGCCAGGGCGATGCCGTCCCGGGCCAACCGCTGGCCCAGCGCCATCGCGCGTTCGGTGTAGATCGGCTTGGAGCCGGAGTTGGAGCCGCAGTAGACGCAGAGGGTTCGCATGGGAGTCGAGATTCGGGATTCGGGATTTGTAAAAGCGGACATCGGGGGCGGGGATGGCAGCAAGCAGAAACGCAAAACGCCAGGCACGGGCCTGGCGTCTGCGTAGGATCGGTCGGGTCGGAACCGCTTTGCGAATCCCGAATCTCCCATCCCGAATCCCGGCCGTCAATTGGCCTTATGGATCGCGCGCTTGTCCACCGCCATCGCCGCGTCGTGGATCGCTTCCGACAGGGTCGGGTGAGCGTGGCAGATGCGGGCGAGGTCGTCGGCGGAGCCCTTGAACTCCATGGTCAGCACGCCTTCGTGGACCAGTTCGGAGACGCCGACGCCGACCAGGTGCAGGCCGAGCACGCGGTCGGTCTCGGCATGGGCGATGACCTTGACGAAGCCGGCCGGCTCGCCCATGGCCACCGCGCGGCCGATCGCCGCGAACGGGAAGCTGCCGGTCTTGTACGGCACGCCTTCGGCCTTGAGCTGCTGTTCGGTGCGGCCGACCCAGGCGATTTCCGGCTCGGTGTAGATCACCCACGGAATGGTGTCGAAGTTGACGTGGCCGGGCAGGCCGGCGATCAGTTCGGCCACCGCGATGCCTTCCTCGAAGCCCTTGTGCGCCAGCATCGGGCCGCGCACGCAGTCGCCGATCGCCCACACACCATCGACGCCGGTGTGGCAGTGCTCGTCGACCTCGATCTGGCCGCGTTCGTTGAGCTTGACCCCGGTGCCTTCGGCCAGCAGGCCCTTGGAGGCGGCGCGGCGGCCGACGGCCACCAGCAGCTTGTCCACGACCAGTTGCTGGTCGGCCTTGCCGTCGTTGTAGGTCAGGTGGACTTCGTCGCCCTTGATCTCGGCCTTGGAGACCTTGGCGCCGAGCTTGATGTCCAGGCCCTGCTTCTTGAATTCCTTGGCCGCGGTCTTGGCGACCTCGGCATCGGCGGCGGCGAGGAAGTCGGGCAGGGCTTCGAGGATGGTGACCTCGGCGCCCAGGCGCTTCCACACGCTGCCCAGCTCCAGGCCGATCACGCCGGCGCCGATCACGCCCAGGCGCTTGGGCACCGAGGTGAAGTCCAGCGCGCCGACGTTGTCGACGATCTTGTCGCCGTCGAACTTGGCGAACGGCAGTTCGATCGAGTCCGAACCGGCGGCGATGATGACGTTGGTGCCCTTGAGCTCGACTTCGGAACCGTCGTGTTGCTTGACCTTGACCACGTTGCCCGGGTGCAGGGTGCCGAAGCCGTAGAACGGCGCGACCTTGTTCGCCTTGAACAGCATCGCGATGCCGCCGGTGAACTGCTTCACGATCTTGTCCTTGCGGCCGACCATGGTCGCGACGTCGATCTTGGCGTTGTCGGCGCTGATGCCGTGCTCGCCGAACAGGTGCTGCAGGTTCCAGAACTGGCGCGAGCTGTCGAGCAGGGCCTTGGACGGAATGCAGCCCACGCGCAGGCAGGTGCCGCCGAGGGCGGGCTTGCCGTCCTTGCCGAGCGCGGCGTCGATGCAGGCGGTCTTCAGGCCGAGCTGGGCGGCGCGGATGGCGGCGTGGTAGCCGGCCGGACCGGCGCCGATGACGACTACGTCGAATTGTTCGCTCATTGATTCGCTCACGGGATTCGGGATTGGGGATTCGGGATTCGTTCAAAGCGCGTCAGCGCTGCGAATTCCGAAGCCCGCGAAAGTGCTGCGATAAAGCCGAGGTTTCGGGAGAGGGGGGCACCCGCGCGGGCTGTTGCCTTTGCGAATCCCGAATCCCCATTCCCGAATCCCGGCTCGGCATTACATGCCCAGCAGCATGCGGTGCGGGTTTTCCAGCTGGTTCTTGATGTCGACCAGGAACAGCACCGCGTCCTTGCCGTCGATGATGCGGTGGTCGTAGGACAGCGCCAGGTACATCATCGGCGCGGCGACGACCTGGCCGTTCTCGACGATAGCGCGCTCCTTGATGGCGTGCATGCCGAGGATGGCCGATTGCGGCGGGTTGACGATCGGGGTCGACATCAGCGAGCCGAAGGTGCCGCCGTTGGTGATGGTGAAGGTACCGCCCTGCAGGTCTTCCAGCGCCAGCTTGCCGTCGCGGGCCTTCTTGGCGTAGTCGCCGATGGCCTTCTCGATGTCGGCGAAGCCCATGCGCTCGACGTTGCGCAGCACCGGGGTCACCAGGCCCTTGTCGGTGGACACGGCGATCGAGATGTCGGAGTAGCCGTGGTAGATCACGTCGTTGCCGTCGACCGAGGCGTTGACGATCGGGTGGCGCTGCAGGGCGTTGGCGGCGGCCTTGGCGAAGAAGCTCATGAAGCCCAGCTTGACGCCGTTGGCCTTCTCGAAGCTCTCGCCGAGCTCCTTGCGCATGGCCATGACCTTGCCCAGGTTGACTTCGTTGAACGAGGTCAGCATGGCGATCGAGTTCTTCGACTGCATCAGGCGCTCGGCGATGCGGGCGCGCATGCGGGTCATCGGCACGCGCTCTTCCGGACGCAGGCCGGCGGCCGCGCCGACGCCGCCGGACTTGGCGTAGTTGACGATGTCTTCCTTGGTCACCGCGCCCTTGCGGCCGGTGCCTTCGACCTGCGAGGCGTCGACGCCCTGGACGTTGGCGGCGAAGCGCGCGCCCGGCGGCAGCTGGTCGTTGGCCGAGGTGGCGGCCGGAGCGGCCGGCTTGGCGGGTT
>NZ_HG424494.1 GCF_000336385.2 Lysobacter antibioticus HS124
ATCAATAGCGAAGGCGTTGATTTCTCTGCGCGTCCCGTGGTCGCGGCTTACGCCACTCCTACTCCCGCGACAGTTTCGGGCTTCGATCTATGACGTCGGCGTTGGGATTTCTACGGGCCTGTGGTCGCGACTTACGTCGCTCCTACAAGTGGGCACCAGGCGAAAAGATGGCGGGACTGAAGGGCCGCAGGAGCGGCTCATGCTGCTGCCGCATCGGCAAACACTCGCCCGAAACGGCACCTCGAGACGAGGCCTCGAAGACGAGGCCTCAAACCGGCCATAAAGACCGGATCGCGGCGATGCCCTGGGCGCCATGGCGGCGCGCTTGGGCCAGATCGTGCGCGGCCAGTCCGCCGATCGCATAGATCGGCAAAGACACCGACTCGCGCAGGCGCGCGAACGCCTCCCAGCCCATGCCCAACCGGCCCGGATGACTCGGGGTCGACTGGACCGAACCGAGCACGGCGAAATCGCACTCCAGGGACTGGGCCGCACGCAACTCGTCGGCGTCGTGACAGGAAGCCGCCAGGGGCAGACCGGCCGCGAGCGGGCGGCGCTCGAATTCGCGCAACTGCGCTGCGCGCAGGTGCAGCCCCGCACCGAGCGCGGCCGCCAGCGCGGCGTCGCCGTTGATCAACACCTCGGCCTTGGCCGCGCGGCAGCGTTGCACCGCCGAGGCCGCCAAGCGCCGCCAGCGCGCCTCGTCGAGTTCGGGCGCGCGCAGCTGCACGCGCTGTACGCCGCTCGCCAAAGCGCGGCTCAGCGCCTCCAGCCAGGCATCATCGTCCGCGCCCGGCGTCGGCGTGACCAGATACAACGGCGCCTGCTGCAACGCCGCCACCACCGGCCGGTCGGCCGGGGGCATGGCATAGCTGGCCAGCTTGTGCGGCGGCGCCCAGACCAGGGCCTGGCCCTCGCGCCCGCGCGCGCTGCCGCGCCAGGCGCGGATCTCGCGCACGTCCAGCACCAGCCGCTTGTCGGGATAGGCTTGCGGCACCCGGATCAGCTCGGCGCCGGGTTCGACCTCGATGCCGAGTTCTTCGTGCAGTTCGCGGATCAGGGCCGCTTCCGGCGTCTCGCCGGGCTCGCGCTTGCCGCCGGGGAATTCCCACAGCCCGGCCAGATCGCGGCCCTCGGTGCGGCGGGTCAGCAGCACCCGCCCGCGCGCGTCGCGGATCACCCCGGCGACGACGTCCACGAGTCGGGATTGGGGATTGGGGATTGGGGATTGGGAAGCGACGGCGCTGGCGGCGGCCGCCGCGTCGCTCGAAGTCGGTTCGGTCTTGCTGTTGCCAATCCCGAATCCCGAATCCCGAATCCCCGCTTCCTCAGGCCAACTGCCCATGGCAGTGCTTGTACTTCTTGCCGCTGCCGCAGGGGCAAGGGTCGTTGCGGCCGATGTTGGCGAAGGCCTCTTCGGAGACCTGCGCGGCCTCTTCGTCGGCGCCGAAGCCGCCGGCGGAGGCGTGCTGGAACTGCATCTGCCGCGCCTGCGCCTCGGCCTGGGCGCGCTCGGCAGCCTCCAGCTCGGCGATTTCCTGCTCGCTCTGGATGCGCACGCGGGCCAGGATGGTCACCACCTCGCGCTTGACCTTGTCGAGCATCTCCGAGAACAGCTCGAAAGCTTCCTTCTTGTATTCCTGCTTGGGCTGCTTCTGCGCGTAGCCGCGCAGGTGGATGCCCTGGCGCAGGTAGTCCATGCGCGCCAGATGCTCCTTCCAGTTCTGGTCGAGCACGTTGAGCATGATGTGCTTTTCCAGCATGCGCATGGTCTCGCTGCCGAGCTGCTGCTCGCGCGAGGAGAAATGCGCGGCGACCGCGTCCTGGACCTGCTGGGCAACGGTCTCGGCGTCCAGTTCCTCGGCCTTGCGCGCGGTCTCGACCAACGGCACGTGCACGTTGAGTTCCTGCGCCAGCGTCGCCTCTAGGCCCGGCAGATCCCACTGGTCGTCGACCGAGTTGGCCGGCACATGGCGCTGGACCAGGTCGGCGACCACATCAAAGCGGATGCCGTCGACGTTGTCCTGCACGCTCTCGGCTTCCAGCAGCTCGTCGCGCTGGCCGTAGATGACCTTGCGCTGGTCGTTGTTGACGTCGTCGAAGTCGAGCAGGTTCTTGCGGATGTCGAAGTTGTGCGCTTCGACCTTGCGCTGCGCGTTGGCGATCTGCTTGGTCACCAGCGGGCTTTCGATGATGTCGTCTTCCTTCAGGCCCATCCGCGCCATCACCTTCTGCACCCAATCGGCGGCGAAGATGCGCATCAGGTTGTCTTCGAGCGACAGGTAGAAACGCGACGAGCCCGGGTCGCCCTGGCGGCCGGCGCGGCCGCGCAGCTGGTTGTCGATGCGGCGCGATTCGTGGCGCTCGGTGCCGATGATGTGCAGGCCGCCGGCGGCCTTGACCTGCTCGTGGCGCTCCTGCCAGGCCGCCTTGAGCCGCTGGTGGGTGACTTCGTCGACCGGCTGGCCGCCGTTTTGCGCCGCCAGTTCGGCCAGTTCGGCTTCCAGCGAACCGCCGAGCACGATGTCGGTGCCGCGGCCGGCCATGTTGGTGGCGATGGTGATCGCGCCCGGCCGGCCGGCCTGGGCGACGATGTTGGCCTCGCGCTCGTGCTGCTTGGCGTTGAGCACTTCATGCTTCACGCCCGCTTCGGTCAGCTGCTGGCTGAGCATTTCCGAGACCTCGATCGAGGTCGTGCCGACCAGCACCGGCTGGCCGCGCTCGTGCGCCGCCTTGATCTCGTTGAGCACCGCCCGGTACTTGCCGTTGCGGTTGAGGAACACCTGGTCGGAATGGTCCTTGCGCTGCGCCGGACGATGGGTCGGGATCACGATCACTTCCAGGCCGTAGATGCTCTGGAACTCGTAAGCCTCGGTGTCCGCCGTACCGGTCATGCCGGCCAGCTTCTTGTACATGCGGAACAGGTTCTGGAAGGTGATCGAGGCCAGCGTCTGGTTCTCGCGCTGGACCGGCACGCCTTCCTTCGCTTCCACCGCCTGATGCAGCCCGTCCGACCAGCGCCGGCCCGGCAGGGTGCGGCCGGTGAACTCGTCGACGATCACCACCTCGCCGTCGCGGACGATGTAGTCCACGTCGCGCTGGTAGATCGCGTGCGCGCGCAGCGCGGCGTTGAGGTGATGGACCACGCTGATGTTCTGGCCGGCGTACAGCGAGTCCTCGTCGCCGAGGATGCCGGCCTTGCGCAGCAGGTCTTCGGCGTGTTCCTGGCCGGCTTCGGACAGGTGCACCTGCTTGCCCTTCTCGTCCACCCAGTAGTCGCCCTCGCCGTCCTCGGCGGTCTGCCGGGTCAGCGACGGGACGATGCGGTTGACCTTGATGTACAGCTCCGGCGACTCGTCGGCGGGGCCGGAGATGATCAGCGGGGTACGCGCCTCGTCGATCAGGATCGAGTCGACTTCGTCGACGATCGCGTAATGCAGGCCGCGCTGGAATCGGTCGTCCTTCGACAGCGCCATGTTGTCGCGCAGGTAGTCGAAGCCGAATTCGTTGTTGGTGCCGTAGGTGATATCCGCGGCGTAGGCGGCGTGCTTGTCGCTGTGCGGCATGCCCGGGTAGACCACGCCCACGCTCAGGCCGAGCCAGTTGTACAGCTTGCCCATCCAGGCCGAGTCGCGCCGCGCCAGGTAATCGTTGACCGTGACCACGTGGGTGCCCTTGCCTTCCAGGGCGTTGAGGTACACCGGCAGGGTGCCGACCAGGGTCTTGCCCTCGCCGGTGCGCATTTCGGCGATCTTGCCCAGGTGCAGGACCATGCCGCCGATCAGCTGCACGTCGTAGTGGCGCATGCCGAGCACGCGCTTGGACGCTTCGCGGCAGACCGCGAACGCCTCGGGCAGCAGCTTGTCCAGCGATTCGCCGTCGGCGATGCGCTTCTGGAATTCCGGCGTCTTGGCCTGCAACTGGGCGTCGGAGAGCTTTTCCATCTCCGCTTCGAGCGCGTTGATCTTGACGACGGAGCGTTGCAGTTGGCGCAGCAGGCGGTCGTTGCGGCTGCCGAAAACGCGGGTAAGCAAGCTGTTGAGCATGAACGGGTCCGTGTAAAGCGAACGGGGTTGCGCAAGCGGGACGATCTAAGAGCGCGCCGCCGGCGGCAAGTTCCCCAGGAATCCAGAGCGACCGGCTCTCCCGGGCGTTCGGCTGTCGCCGAAACGCAATCGGGGGCGCCGTGCGCCCCCGATCGGATCGAGCCTGGTCTTTGGCCACACCCATTCTAGCGTGGGGGGCGACCTGAACGGTATCAAGGGGGTTGGATGCCGCTGAATCGCGGAACTTTGCCGAATGCCGCGGTTCGGGATGGGGTCGCTGAATTGGGGCGAAGGGGGGTGGCTATCGCTTCAACCGCTGCTTGCGGCTTGGCGGGGGCGGTGGGGACGTGGACCGACGGGACCTTACGCGAGCTTGGGCGCGGCGGGCGTTCGTC
>NZ_HG424495.1 GCF_000336385.2 Lysobacter antibioticus HS124
ACGCCGATACGCATTGCAGTCTCCAGTGCGGCCCAGAAAAAACGCCGCATGCGCAGCGCTTGGGCCGGTTCGTCTAAGTGGTGGTTTCGTGTAGTGAACGCGCCGATGAGTAATACAGGCGACGGCGCACGCCTTTGAACCGCGCTTCGTCTCTCGAGGATTCCCGAAAGCGGGGCGCCGCAGCCGCGACGCCCCACTTCGTTGTCGCAACGATCAGTCAGTAACGAACTGCGAGGTGATGGTCATACCGCTCGCCACGCCGGTGCTGAACACCGCTAAGGTATGCATGCCAGGCACAGGCCGGTCGATCAGGATCGATTCGCCGTTGCCTGGCTTGATGGAACGGTACATATACTCGGTCTGGCTTACCCAGTTGCCGGAAGACGGGTAGATGGAAGACGGCCCCAAGGCATAGAGGTCCGCCTCGCCGGTTCCGCCGCCGAGCGTGATGCGCAGCTGCTTGATGCCTGCGGGAACAGTCACATAGAACGGCGCCCGGTAAGTACCGCTCCACGGAACCGTGGTCGCAGTCCGCCTGCAGTTCTGGCCCAAGCGCCGTGTATCCGGATCCGTGCAAGCGGGCAACTCCGAAACCGTCACTGATCCCTTCATACTGCGAGAACCGCCGTTGTCGTCGACGACCGTAAGCGTTACTCCATAGGTTCCCGCTGCGGCGAATCGCTTAACGGGCAACAGGCCGGATGCGGTGGTGCCATCGCTGAAAGACCAGGCCTGAGAAGCGATGCTTCCGTCGACATCGGTCGAATAGTCCATGAACTGAGCCGTCAAGCCGCTGCCAATCCATCGGAACCCCGCGGTCGGAAGCTGATTTCCCGGGCAGCCCGATGCGTTAACCGATCCGACACAAGTCAGCCAATTCTTGAAGTCGACATCGAGCGAGGTGCCGATGTTGTTCATGAAACTGGTGTAACCGCTGTAATTGCCAGGGCGCAGGTAGGACAGAATGGACGTTACCTGTCCAGGCCGCTTCTCGAACATATAGCGCACGGCAAGATAGCCCCAGCTATAAACCCGCACATTTCCGCTCTTATAGTCGTTCTGGAAAATGGCGCTCAGCGGATACGTACCCAGCTTGGCTTCTGCAATTCCTCCGGGCGACCCAACCTTCATGTACTCACGGGACACGTACTCGGCCAAACCCTCGATCCACCATACCGTTTTATATGCCGTAGATGCGCTGAAGTCACCGTACCGATTGAAACGCCCGTCCAAATAATGGACGTACTCGTGGTTCAGGTTCCATATCGAGAACTTCGGCAGGTCCCATTGCGCTTCGTGCGCGTAGAAGCGAGCCTGGTTCCCAGAAGCTGAGGGGTCTCCCTCCATCATGAGGCCGCCGTTACTGGTATCGATTTTGAACAGCGGGCCGCCGTAGGTGTCGTATTGCCTCTTGCTATTGAAGACGATGACCTCTAACGCGCTGTTGTTGTCGTCGGCCACCGGCACGTTGTTCGTCTTCAGCTTGGAATGGAAAAAACTCTCCTCCCCGGCCAGTTCGGCGCAGGTCGCGGCCAGCTCGGACGCAAGCATCGACTGCGCCCGAATCTTCAAGGTGGGGCTGCATACATGAGTACTGGGGAGAACCTCGGCCGCTACGATTTCCTTATAGTTACAGGTGCTATACGCGGAGCAATTGGCGGCGTCGTAGTAGCCTACCGCAGCAGCTAACTCCAGCCAGATTCCGGCACTCGCCGACCCCGTCGCTGGCGACGATTTCGCCAACAGGCTTTTCACCCGGGACGCTGCTTCGGCCTCGGCAGCGCCGCTGTGCTGCATGAAGCGCGCCATCTCCCTCGTCGCACTCTGCATCAGATAGTAATAGCTATTGTTATAGAGAACGACGAAATTTCGATCGATCATGCCGTGAAGCGAGGTAATGATCGAGGTATCGGTCTGAACGTACTGCCCTAGCTCGCTGCCAGTCTTGTTCCTCTTGAACAAGACTAAGAAGGTGCGGTAGAGCGCATCTCGCATCTTCGGGTATTGATTCCATGCGTTGCCGTACCGCGCATACATGTCCTTGAAGCTCGCGAGCTTGTACGTTACGGAGTTCGAGCTATCGATCAGGATGAAGTACTTTTCGAGCACTTCGCCATTGGCATCGTCTACTTTCTTGAAGTTGGCGTTGGCCGAGAACTTATCCAACGCGCTACGAATGGCCGCGGTCAAGCCGGCCCCGTACTCCCCGACCGAAGGCTTCTGGTAGAACTGCACGTAGTACCCAGCCTGCATGAAGTGCATCAGGTTCAGGATGCCGGTGCTGTTGGTCCCGTCATACCCGGCCGAATCGCTCGCGATCGCGTTGGCGACAGTCACCATCTTCGATTCCGGGAAGGTCGCTCCCGCAGCCGTTCCGGTCAGGTTGAACAAGGTACTTAAGCAGTCGATGCTGGTAGCCTTGATCCGCGACACCAGTTCACTGCCGCTTGCGTTTGAGAACTGCGCCGAATCGCAGGTTTCGGTGGCGGTCGTGGTCGCGGCCAGCTCTGCTCCGGCTCCCGCTGGGCCTTCGGCCCGTTCCGATTCGGCCCGGGCCGCCTCTTCAAGCAGCTTCGAAGGGCGCGAGCGCAGCTCCTGCCCCGGTTGTAACGGGTGATTGTAGTCGGAAGCCAACCGCACCAGTTCCGGATCCACCAGCGGCCCACGGTCCGTCAGCTCCGTGGTTTCGCGATGGCTGTGCATCATGCTCAGCTCCATCTCCAACGTGCCTGTCGGGCCGCGGCGAGGATCGAAACGCGCCCGGTCGGGATCGTGCGACGCCCTTTCGCCCGGACCGGTTCCGTCGCCGGACATACCGTCGCGACGGGGATTCTTTCCAGCGCTTGCGTAAACGGGCCGGTCGGCAGCGTGATGGCTGGGCGCACTATCGACCGTACCAACCGACCCTGCGTCGCGCCCCGTCAGCGCTGCGGTTGCGCGCGAAATTGCTGCTATCAGCGCATTGCTTTCGCCGGACGCCCCGCCCCCCATCGTCGAGAGCGCGGCCACCGCGATTATCGCGGTGCAGGCCGCCACTCTGCCCTTCGTTTTCCCAACTGACATGAATCACCTCATATCAACGACTGCTGCTGTGATGCGGCACTGGCTGCTCGACGTCCTTGCTCGTACCGTTCGGCTTAGCTGCCTATAACGCGCTCGGGCCGCGACTCGTTTCGCGTTCGCGAATAAGCGGATCCCACCCGCCAGAATCGAAAGGGATACACTCACAGGCTTCGATGGCGATGCTTAGCTTGTAAAGCGCGCAGCCCCGCCCCTACCCATGTGACGCCGCGGGCGAGGCATCGTCGCCTCGCTCGTTTTCGTGCGGTCTTTTCAGTTCATCAAAAACTGCGCAGTAATAACGCCGGCCACCGGCGTTGATGGGGTAACCGAGTTGTTATGGATCATCACCGTGTGGTCGCCCACGGCTGGACGATCGATCAGGATCGCTTCGCCGCTGCCGTCCATGACGGATTTGTGCATGAACCTGTACTGGCTGGCCCAGGGCCCATTGTTAGGAGGCATGACGTAAAGATCGGCATTTCCCGCTTCGCCGCTCACCGTGAGGCGGACCTGCTTAACGCCCGCCGGAACTTTCACATAGAAATAGGCGCCCCCTGGATTCGTAACGAAGCTGCGTTCGCAGTCCTGGCTGAAACGCCGGACGTCCGCGTCGGGGCAAGACGGGAGAGCCGATACCGTGACGGTTCCCGTAGTGCTGCGCTTGCCTCCGTTATCGTCCTCGACGGTCAGGCTGACCTCGTACGTGCCCGCAACGGCAAACCGCTTGACCGGCCGCGGCCCTTTGGCCGTCGTTCCGTCGCTGAAGAACCAGGTCCGAGAGGCGATGTGGCCGTCGGCGTCGGTGGAATAGTCCATGAACTGAACCGTCAGCCCGCTGGAAACCTTTCGAAAAGCGACGCTCGGCAACTGATTGCCTGCGCACCCTTCGGCGTCGACCGTGCCCACGCAGGTCAACCACGAACGGAAGTCGGCATCGTTGCTGGTGCCGATGCTGGTCATGAAATTCGTGTAACCGGCATACTTGCCGGGACGCAGGTAGGACAGAATCGAATCCACCGAGGGGCGTTGCCGCTCGAACATATAGCGTGCCGCCAGATATCCCCAGCCGTACACCCGGGCGTCCCCTACGCCATAAACGTTCTGATATATCGTGCTGATCGGATAGGTCGCCAGCTTCGCTTCCGCTACCGCCAGCGACGACCCGACCTTGGTGTAGTCGTGATACATGTATTCGGCCAAACCTTCGGTCCACCACACTGTCTTTGCGGTTGTGCCGAGCGCGTAATTGCCATACATGTCGAATCGCCCATCCAAGTAATGAACGTATTCGTGATAGAGATTCCAAATATCGAACTTCGGCCTCTCTTCCGGCCGCACATTCTCATAAGCGTGGAATCTGGCTTGGTTGCCCGGTCTCGCAGGATCTCCCTCCAAGTAGATGCCGCCATTGTTCGTGGGGGCGCTGTACAGAACGCCGGCATAGGTGGTGTACATACGCCGGCTGTCGTACACGACCAACTCCAGCACGGCATTGTTATCGTCCGTTACCGGAACCTTCCCGGTCCTGAGCCTGTCGTGGAAGTAGCTCTCGATGCCTGCAAGCTGCGCGCAGGTCTCAGCCAACTCGGACGGAAGCATGGATTGCGCGCGGATCTTCAGCGTCGGGCTGCAGATATGGACCGGCTGAAACACCTGGGCGATGACGGATTCACGGAAATTGCAGACCCCGTATGCGGAGCAGTTGGCCCTGTCGCTTTCCTCCACTGATCGAGCAGAAACCAGCCACAGCTTTGCGGTCGCCGAACCGAATGCGGGCGATGAACGCCCAATCAGCTGCTTGATCCGAGCCGATGACTCCGTCCTGGCGGCACCGCTGTATTTCAGGAACCTGACCATTTCCAGCGCCGCATTTTCGACCACGTAGTACTTGTCCGAGTACAGCGCGGCGAAGTTCCGGTGGACAAAATCGTAAAGCGCGTTGACGATCGAGGCATCCGTCTGAGCCAGCGAAGCCATCTCACTGGCTTCGAACAGATGCACGCGACTCAACGCGCCGAACGTTACGTCGACCGCCCGCTGCATCCAGGCATAGTTGGCCCAAGCGCTGGCATTGGACTGACTCCCCCAAATCCCGGTGTAACGAGAGTACAGATCCTTGTACACAGCAAGCTTGTAAGTCACCTCGTGCGCATTGTCGATCAGCACCATGTACTCAGTCAGGATCTCGCCATGAGCATCGTTGACCAGAGTGAAATTAGCGTTGCCGGAAAACCGGTCCAGCGCCGACCTGAAGGCCGTCTTCAGCTCAGGCCCATATACCCCTACCGGCCTGTTGTAGTGCTTGAGGTAATAACCAGTATGCAAGAAGGTCATCAGATTCAAGATGCCGCTGCTGTTGGTTCCGTCGTAGCCGACCGCCTCGCCAGCCATGGCATTCGCCACGGCCATCATCTTCGACTCTGGGAACGTCGCACTGATGTTCGAATCGCTGAGTTGTTGCAGCCGTCCCAGGCATTTAATGGTGGTGGCCTTGATCCGGGCCACAAGCTCGCCTCCGCTCAGGCTCGCGAACTGGGTCGGATCGCAAGCCTCTTCCTCCCCGGCGGCTGCGGCGCCTTCGGCGCCAGGCGCTCCGTCGACGGAGGCCGCCTTTTCGAGTTGACGCGAGGGGCGCGGATAGATGTCCTGATCCGGCGACAAGGGATTGCTGTAGTCCGAAGCCAGAGCGATCAGCGTCGGGTCCAATTGCGGCTCCATGTCATCCAACGTCGCTGCGGGATCGCGACGCGAATGCAGCGCACTCAGCTCTGCCGCCAATGTTGGCGGCGGAAGCGAGCTCGCCCGCCTCCCGCCCCGTTGCGCCAACGCATAGGCCATCGGGGCGGACTGCCCCTCGCCTGTTTTCAATCCGCTTGCATGATCGAAGTCGCCAGCGGTATCGGCGACTTCTCGCGCCTTGCGCGACTGCGTGTGCGCTTCGGCCGACTCTGCGCCCGAATCGTCGCCGAGACCCACGAGCGTGCCGGCAGCGTGCACAATGGCCTTGGCGATTCCGGTTCGCTCGTCCGCGACGCCCGCCCCCAGCATCGAAAGCGCAACCACGGCCACGGCAACGCCGCCAGCCGACAATTTCCTACCCGAGCCTGTCCACGACATGACTTACCCCCCATTTCAACAACGGCGATACGGCCGGTTGCGCAAATTTCGTTCGGCGCACCTGTTTCGCTGATTGCCAAGCGCATAGACCGCGACGATTGCAGCGGACCGCGACAGAAGAAGCGACGCGATGCCCCGCGGAATAGGCACCATGCCGTGTATCGGACGATGAACTGGACCCTTGAAAAGAGCCGTTTCCGCACCCGTCGCTTGCGCCGGGTGCGATAAACGGACGGGGGCGACTCAACGCCCCCATCCGACAGCTCAATTCATTACGAACTGGGACGTAATCGTCGCCCCCATGGCTGCGACCGACGCACCGTTGCGCACCATCAACGCGACATCGCCGGGCATGGGACGGTCGATCAGAATCGACTCGCCATTCCCCTGATTGGTCGATCGATGCGTATACGCACTCGGTCCTGCCCACGTCGTCGAAAGCGGGGCCATCGCGAATAGGTCCACATCCCCGGTTCCATCGGCGAGCGTAATCCGCAGCTGTTTGACCCCTTTCGGAACCGTCACGTAGAAGTACGCTGCGCTAGGATTGGTCGCCACGGTCCGTTTGCAATCCTGACGCATACGCCGCACGTCCGGGTCGGCGCAGGTCGGCAGCTCAGCGACGGTAATCGACTGCGTCTTGCTCTGCGCCATACCGTTGTCGTCGACGACGGTCAAAGTGACGCTGTAGGAACCCGGCAATGCGAAGCGCTTGATGGGCATCGGTCCGCTTGCCGAGGTACCGTCGCTGAACGACCACGACTGCGAGGCAATGTGGCCGTCGACATCGGTGGAGTAGTCCATGAACTGGACCGTGAGGCCGCTGTCGATCGACTTGAAGTCCGCCACCGGCGCCTTGTTTCCGGCGCAGCGGGACGCCGTCACATCGGCGACACAACCCAGCCACCAACGGAAATCGTAGTCGTAGTCGTAGTTCGCGTTGGTTCTGATGCCGTCCATGAGGACCGCATAGCCCGCGTAGTCTCCAGGCCGAAAGTACGACAAGATCGAAGTGACTGAGCCACGCTGCCGCTCGAACATGTAGCGCGCTGCCAAGTATCCCCAGCTATAGACCCGGTTGTTGCCGCTCGCGTAGTCGTTCTGGAAGATCGTGCTGACCGGATAGGTCGCAAGCTTGGCTTCCGCGATCGCCTTGGGCGACCCGGTCTTCATGTATTCGTGCGAGATGTACTCTGCCAAGCCTTCGATCCACCAAACGGTCTTGTACTTGACACTGAGCCCGTAGTCTCCGTAGCGATCGAAACGGCCGTCCAGGTAGTGGACGTACTCATGGTTGAGATTCCAAATCGAGAACTTCGGCTTTTCCCACTGCGCCTCGTGAGCGAAGAAACGCGCCTGATTTCCGGCGGCGGACGGGTTCCCCTCGATATAGATGCCTCCGTTTCTTGTGTCGATACCAAACATCGCCCCGGCATAAGTCGTGTAGGCGCGATAGTCGTTGAACACCACGAGCTCCAGCGACGCGTTGTTGTCGCCAGCCACAGGAACGTTTCTCGTGTATAGCTTTCCGTGGAAGAAGCTCTCTTGCCCCGTCAACTCCGAGCAGGTCGCTTCCAGCTCGGCTGCCAGCATCGACTGCGCTCGGATCTTCAGGGTCGGGCTGCACACATGCGTACTCGGCAGAACTTCAGCCATCAGCCTTTCCTTCATGTTGCATGTGACATATGCCGAGCAATTGGCGGCGTCAAACCAAGACACAAATTGGGCTACCCCCACCCAGATTCCGGCCGTAGGGGACCCGACAGCTGGCGATGATTTGGCGACAAGTTCCTTGATTCCTGACGAGGCTTCCGACTTGGCGGCGCCGCTGTACTGTAGGAAACGCGCCATTTCCCGCGCGGCGTTTTCCACCTTGTAGTAGTCCTCGTTGTAGAGGTTGGCGAAATTTCGGTTGGCGAAGCTTCTCAAATCCGAAATGATCGAGGTGTCCGATTGAATCATCGACACCAACGCATTCTTCTCATCGGTATGGGCGCGCCAAAGCGCGAGGAATGTCGTGTCGACCGCCCAACTCATCCACTCGTACTGCCTCCAGCTTATGGAGTAGCGCGCGTACAAGTCCTTGTATACGCCGATCTTGTAGACGGTCTGATCGGAAGCTTCGATAAGATTGAGGTATTGGCTCAGGATTTCGCCGTGCTCGTTGTTCACCAGGGCGAAATTGGCACCGGCCGAGAACGCATCGAGGGCCGCACGAAGAGCGTTCGTCGTCTCCTGGCCGTACGGACCCACCGGCCGCCCCTGGAACTTGACGAAGTATCCAGTGTTCAGGAACCTCATCAACCCCAGTATGCCGCTGCTATTGGTCCCGTCGTAGTTGACCGCTTCGGCCGCCATCGCATTCGCCACGGCAACCATCTTCGACTCGGCGAATGTCGCACTTGTATCCGAATCGCTCAAGCCCGTCAGCATGTTGTAGCAACGCAGGCCATAAGCTTTAACGCGAGAGACCAGTTCGTCACCATCGACGCTTACGAACTGCGTCGGATCGCCGCACTCCGACTCGGCCTGGATCGTTGCGCTCCCATCGGCGCCGGCGGCCCCTTCGATGCTCCCTGACGTGGCCGAAGCGCCCTCTTCAAAGCGACGGGAAGGACGCGGAAACACTTCCTGCCCCGGCTGCAGGGGATTGTTGTAGTCGGTGGCCAACCGGATCAGCGCGGGATCGATTTGCGGCGCGATCTGCGCCGGGTCGGTGATCACACCGCTCTGGCCGTGCAGCGAGCTCAGTTGCATCTCGGGCGTCAAAGGCGACAGGCGCGCCGCTTCCATCCTTCTGCGCCAAGCCTGCGCTTGATCGGAGGCCCCATCGCCTGTACCGGCCGGGCGAACGCCCGTTCGATCGTCTCCTCCGACGGTCGCTGCCGTAGCGCGCTGTCCTGATGTCTTTGCCCTGTCCATCGACGATGCAGCGGCCAACTGTTCACCGCTGCGATTCAGAGTCTCGGCGATGCGCGAAAAGACCGATCCGACGCCCCCCACTCCTCCGTCCGCTTCGGCGCCGAGCAGCGATATCGCCGCCACGGCGGCTATCGCGGTGCAAACCAGCCCCTTTCTTCTGATACGTTCAAGCGACATGTTTCACCCCTTACATGCTTCTGCAACGGTGATGCGGCTTCGAATGCGCAACTTCCATGCGTAACGTGTTTCGGTCGGTTCCATGGCGCTTGAAAACCGCAGTGATTGCGATCGATCGCACCAGGCCTTATCGGCTACTCGTCGGCGCGATCGCTGCAGGAACGCTCATCGTCGATAGGCAATGGCCTCCTTCCAGATGCGCGTGAGGAAACCGCCGCGGCAGCGGCGCCGCCCCAACGGAGGCGAACAGCGGCCAAGTCCCTGGGCGCAGCCACGGACAGCAGTGAGCGGCCGGTATCGGAGCAAGCCATCGCGTGCGCCACCGGTTCCAGGCGCCGCAACGTCCGCGCGTTTTCCGACCGGCATCGACTCCACGGAGCATCCGTCCGCCGCGCCCGCAAACGGACGTCTTCTGGAGCGACTGCCGCTGCTGCGGATCGGCAAAGCATCGGAGCTATGTTCCGGCCGCCCCCACGTCATCCGCCCCGCCGATGTCCGATGTGCCATGCCGCCCCCTCAAATTCCGGCGACCGAGTCGCCATTCGTATAACGTATACGTATCGATATCAGGCACGTCCCGAGTGCTGCAAGACACACTCGAAACCTCCCTCATCGCACCGTGTCTCCGACCAGGTACCGAGGCCGGCGACCTCGCGCCAAGTCGTCGAATCGCTTCCGTGCTTTCGTCCTGGCGGCCGCCCTGCGCCGCGGGCTGCCGCCGGGCTCAGTTGACCGTGCACGACAAGGTCACCGTTACGCTTGCGCCGGCGACCAGCGTCCCGAGCGCGATGCCGGCATCGAGCGCTGCCAGAGAAATAGGCGAGACCGGACAGGCGGCACCGCTGCATACGGGAGGCGTCGTACATGTCAGCCCCGTGCGGCTCGCCGCCGGATCGCGCAGTACCGCAGCGATGACCGAATTCGTACCGGCGTTGGTCACCACGATGCTGTAGGTGGTGCTTTGGCCGCGGTTGAGCGTGTCGCCTGCCAGATCGCTCGCCCCCGAGGCGGGCGTATTGGTCTTGCTGATGCGCAGATCGACGGAGGTCGGGCCGCTCAACTCCGAGGTCGCGCCGAACGAGGTGGTGGCGGTCTCCGCGCAGCCTGCATTCTGGCAACGCGTTGCGGTCATCCGCAGGGTAGCGGGCGCGACTCCGGCGATCGTGCAGCTGCTTGGGATCGTGGCGCTGGGACTGGCGACCGAACACGAGCCCAGCCAAACCTGGGCTTCTCCGAACCCCGTGGGGTCCAAGCCACCCGGGTTGTTGTAGAAGTCGATGCGATAGCCATTGGCGTTCGCGGCCGTGTCCAAGGTGAAGTGCACGGTGGAGCCGACGATCCCAGCCAGTACCGGGAAGTTCTGCAACTGATTCGGCCCCGTGTCCGCGTCGCCGGCATCGTTGGGAGTGACGCCGTTGGCGCCCAGATCGATGCCGAGCCCACCGTTCCCGGAGAGATTGGTGTTGGCGACGATCGCGTTGTTCCCGGCGGTGGCGCCGGTTGCCTGGACGCCCGCGCCTGTGTTTCCGGTGATGGTGTTCGCTGTGATGGTGTTCTGAACGACCGACCCCAATGCGGTCCCCACCATCGTTATGCCAGCGCCGCCGTTGTTCGAAATCGTGTTGTTCTCTATGCGGTTGGCGGCGACTTGAGTGGCGACCGCCAAGTTTCCTCCGTCCATAACGATGCCTGCGCCGAGATTTGCGCTGATCGTGTTGTTGGAAATCGTGTTGTTCTGCGTGAAGCCCCCCGCTCCGCCGAACTGCGGAATCAATCGGATACCGGCGAGCCTGCTGCCCGAGATGTCGTTGGAACTCACCGTTACGTTGGAGACGCTGGCCAGGCCGATGCCGAAGTTCGAGCCTCGGATCACGTTGCCGCTTACCGTCGCGTTGTAGCCCGCGATAGAACCGGTGTTATAGATGCTGATTCCGTAGTTGCCGTTGGTTATCGTGTTGTTCGTCACCGTGCAGTTGTCGCTGTCGAGGCAACGAATGGCGTCGAAACCAGTGCCGGGGCTGGAAATATCGTTGCCGCTGATGACCATATTGGTCACGCCGCTAGCCGTCACGGCGGGCTGAGCGAAGTTGGTAACGCCGATGTTCAGCAACTGGCTGTTCGCGGCCGTCGCCGAAAATGAAAGGCCAACGAAGCTCCCCCCGCCTCCGTTCAAGACGATGTCGCCGCCTCCGTTTATCACTACCGTGTCGGTGATGGCCGGCAGTCCGGGGGCGGTGACGTTGACCGTGCCGGATCCGCTGAAGACGATGGTGTCGTCCACCGTCGTGGTCAGATTCGCGGCCAAGATCGCCGCCCGCAGCGTCGTGCAGCTGAAGTTGGGGCTGGTGCCCGAACAGGTTCCGGCGACATCGCTCAAGCCTGTGACCGTATAGGTCGCAGCCAGCGCCGCCCCCGCCCAGAGCGAAAGCGGAATGATCGCCGCCCCGATGCAGACGCCGCGGAAGCAACGGCGACCACGGGAGGAGCCACCGGCGCAAACGTCGGCGCCGTCGCTTACGGTTGCCGAGCGACGAGTGAGAGAAGCGGGCCGCAAGCGAAAAAACATATCGATATCCCTTGGAAAGGCCACAGACCGGCGCTCTAAGCCCGGGCAGCGTGACTCCCCGAAGAAGCACTGGCCGGCGCCGACGTCGGTCCGACGCAGTGCTGTTGAATGGACAATAGAAATGCCTGTGACGGGCCGGCCGGCTCGATTAAGCCAACGTTAAGCTTGGTGAGATTGCCGCTCTGCGGGCCCGTACAGCAGCTAAAGACGGGCTCTGTCCCCTGTCGGCACGAGTGCGAACCACCGCAGGCCGCCCGGCAAGCGAGGCGACGCCGGAAACCGTTTTCGAGGCAGAACCGGGCGGCGCAGGCGCGCGGCCGCAAAGGAATCCGACGACTCCACGCATGCCGAGCCTTCGCATAACCTGCCCTTACATGGATCGATCCCGTTCTTGCCTTGCGGCCCGACCATCGGGCTCCGGATCCAACAACTCTCTCTTGAAGAAGCTCCGGACCAGATCGTTGAATGCCGGGCCCGTGATCTGGTGTCCGACGTTGGGCAAAACCACGGTCTCGTGCGCCTTCCCAGCGCGGTCCAATGCGCGCGAGAGCGCCAGCGTGCTCTCCAACGGAACGTTGTCGTCGATGTCGCCATGCACGAGCAGCAGTTTTCCTTGCAGCTTGTCGGCATAAGTGAGATTGGAGTTGCGGGCCCAATCGGCATCGTCCGCCAGCCCCATCCAGGCCTCCGGCCACCAGGCCTTGTCCAGCCGCAGGTCGTGGTTCCCGGACTGGGAAACGCCGACTTTGAATACGTCCGGACGATGGGCCATGAACCGGAACGCATCGTAGCCGCCGGCCGATCCGCCGATGACCCCGACCCGATCCAGATCGAGATAGGGATATTTGTCGCGCATCGCCCTCAAGACGCGCACGTGATCTTCGATGCCCACCCCGGTAAGGTTCCTGTAAGAGGGCAAGCGGAATGCACGGCCCCGCTGCGACGTTCCGCGTGCGTCGATGGTGACCACCACCGCGCCCAGCTGGGCGAGCGCCGTCGCCATGCCCGACACATTGCGTTCGTAGTTCTCGCGGAACCGGTGCGTGTTCGGACCGGTGTAGAGATGATCGATCACCGGATAACGGCGGCTTGGATCGAACCGGCTGGGCCGGTAGATCATCGCGTACAGCGTGGTCTTGCCGTCTCCGGCCAGGGTTTCGAATACCTCCGGCGGCGTGAACCCGCTGGCCGTCATCGCGCTCGGATCGGCGCGTCCAAGCTCCATCGCTATCCGCCCATCCGCCGTACTGCGCAGCAAGGTCCGGGTCGGCTGAGTCGGACTCGACATCCGGTCGATGAACCAGCGCCCGTCTTCGGACACGGTCACTCGATGATCGAGAGGCTCGGGCGTCAGATTGACGATCGAGCCGTCCAGCCCCACCCGATACAGCATTCTGAAATAGGGATTCACGCCGGTCTCGCGACCGACGCCGCTCACCAGCACGTCGTCGTCGGAGACGTGCAACACCTCGCTCACTTCCCAGGCGCCCTGGGTAAGGCGCCTGCCGCCCTCGACCGGGTCGCCGTTCCGGATCAGGTACAGTTGGGCCCAGCCGCTGCGCTCGGAGATCAGCAGCGCACCGCCCAACGCGGGCGCCGACCGGATCGAAGTGGCGGTCGCAGTCACGTTCGGCTGCATCGCCTCACGGATGCGAGTCACGGCCTTGCCGCTGGCCGGGTCCACCTCGATCAGCTTCAATTCGCCGTAGCCTCGTCGCGTCCACTGGTAGTGAACACGACCGCCTTGCCAACTCAGAGACGGCGATATCGGAAACAACAATTCCTGTGCCGGCACATCGAGCAGCTTCGTGGTCCGGGACGCGACATCGATCAGAAGCGGACGGAACAGGGGCAATTTCGCCGCGCCAGCGGTCGGATAGACGTAACGGAATCGCTTGGGGCCGCCGCCGCCCGGCGGCCGAGGCTGTACGCCTTCGTGCAAAGTCGCCTGGTTGCGGTCGAGACGGTGGGTCAACAGGGTCGACGAATCCTGCGACCAGTACGCCTCGACCGTCATCGGCGGCGACTCCATGCCCGCCTTCACTTGATAGCCCAGTCGCGGATAATTAATTCCGTATCTGCGGTCATGGCTGCCGTCGGAGGTCAGGGGCACTTCCCGCCCTGAGCCCGTGTCCACCAGCACCAGGTTGAAGTCCCGCGAGATCACGCGAAACCTCCCATCCGGCGAGAGCACGCCTTGAACGCGGGCATCGGGCTCCCTGGATGCTTTTCCGCTCGCCAGGTCGTATCTCCAGCGCTTGTCGCCTACCGAGACTATCAACGCACCGCTTTTGCCGAGATAGTCCTGGATGCCGACAGCCTCGTTCCTGTCGGAGAAGGCTCCGGCCGCGGCGAGGGACGCGCGCAGCGCGCCGTCGCCGACCAGCACCCTGCTCGACTGCGTCTGCGGACTCGCCAGCCGGACTTCGCCACTGCGCTTGGGCCCTTTGTGGAAGACGACGTCGCTGCCGCCGCCGGCAAAAATCGCGCCCATGTCCAGATCGACGATCCATTCCCCTTCCCGCTCGGGCACGTATTTGTCGAACTCGGCATAGCGCAGCGCCCAGGCGTCGGCATCGCCCGGAGTTCCGGCGGATACGGGCGACAGGGCGAGCAACGCAAGCGCCGCGGCTACGGACCTCGGGTCGAAGCTGGCGATGAATCGCATTGACGGACGTTCCTCAGCTATTGGATTGCTTCGGCCGACTCGCAGCACGAAAGCGCTCATGCGCTCCGGTGAACTGAGAACGGCCCCACGAGACTGCCGTTCCGCAAGGAGGCTCGGAACGCCTCCCCGCGGAACGGCCGAGCTTTCGCTCGCTCAGAACCTCTGGGTGTACTTCAGGTAGACGAAGCGACCGACATCGAAGCCGCCGTAGTAGGAAACGTTCGAGCTCGGCTGCGTGTACATGACCGGTCCATAGCGCTTGAAGACGTTGTTGACGCCCAGTGCGACCGATGCGTCCCAGGGGGTGTTCCAGCGGAACTGGACATCGTTGAAAGTCGTCGACCCGTGGCGGTTCCGGCGCTGGATCTGCGTGACCGTCCCCTGCCCCGGCAGGCTCCCGGTCGGCGCCAGGCGGATTTCGCTGCATTCCAAGTGGGGATCGCTCACGCCGGCGATGAAGTAAGTGCAGCCTTCCTTCATGGAGGAGTAATAGCGGGCGGACCAGCTGATTCCGAAGTGACCCCAATCCCAACCGATGTTCAGGTTGGAGCGAACCCGGAACGTGCTGGTGACGCCGACGTCCGAGATAGGAATGCGCGGGTTGTCCGTGCTGACGAAGTAATCGCGCGACGTATAGGTGCTGTTGGACGTGACGACGAAGTCGCCGTATCCGGTCTTCTTGCGATAGGTGACATCGACATCGAACCCTTCGACCTTGCGGAAGCCGGCGTTGATGCTGGAGAACTTCAAGCTATTGACGTACCCCAGCGCCGGGTCGCGGGTGAACGACGAACCCGCGGACGCTTCGCAGCGGCTCTGGATGCCCAGAACGTAGCAGTCCGCCAGCATGTTGGTCGGGCTGTCGGCGACGATCGTCTGCGAAATACGCATCTTCCACCAGTCCACCGCGATGTTCAGCCCGTCGAGGAAATCCGGGCTCCATACCGCCCCGATCGTCTGCGACTTCGACACCTCCGGGGTCAAGCCGGGGTTCGACTCCGACCTGAACGCCACCGGCGTCTGCGCATTCGGCGCTCCCGCCGGCACCAGCCCCTGCGCGAGCTGGCGGAAGGTATTGGCCTTCGCGCCCATGTCGCGAACGCAATTGGCGCGTGTGGTCGGGTTGCTGCTCGAGCTGCCGAAACTGGTGTCGCAGGGATCGGTGAAAGCCGAGAACGTGTCCGACCCGCCACCGTACAGGTCGGCGATGGTCGGGGCGCGGAAGCCGTCGTTCACGGTCGCACGCAGCAGCAACGACGCCACCGGGCGCCACTTCAAACCGAACTTGTTGTTGGTGGTCTGGCCGAAGGTATCGTAGTCGGAGAAGCGGGTGGCGATATTGAGCGTCAACTCCTTGGCGAAAGGCTTGTCGGCCAGAATCGGAATCTCCGTTTCGGCGTAGAACTCATTCACGCTGTACCGTCCGCCGGTGGGGCCGGCCGCCAGCGCGGTCGTCGTTCCCGCGATCGCCGCCGCCGAGGGCGTGAAGGTGCCGGACTCCACCCGGCGTTCGATGCCCGCGGCCAGCCCGACCGGGCCGGCAGGCAGGTCGAACACGGTGGTTGAGACGTTGGCCGATACCACCTTGGTCTTGGTCTCGCCGCGCGCGGTCTCCGGCTGCGACAGGAACGCCTGCAGTTCCGGATTCCCGGTCAGACCGCCTTCGCCGATCACGCCGTATCCCAGGAACGGGTTGAACGGCACGCAATCGCTGAACGGGATCGGCGCGGCCGCCGTGCCGCACTGGACTCGCCCCTGCGCGTTGAGGAACGAAGGACCCACCGCCATCTGCGTGTTGGGCGTATTGAGGTTCCCGTAGCCCACATGGCGCGACTTGTTGTCGTTGTACAGAACGCCGACATCCCAATCCACATAGCGATCGCGCCATTGGAAGCTGCCCTCCAATGCGCTCGAAACCCGCAGCGTCTTCAGGTTGCCTTCGGTGATCCGGGGCATTTCCCACGTGCGGCGCCACCAGCTCCTGATGGGCGCGGAGGTCGGGTTGAAGTAGCTCTGGGCCGACATGCCGGGCACCGTCGGAGCGAACGACGCGGCCTGCATGGGCATGCCGGCGGTGCTGCGGGCGTTGTCCCGCTCGCCGTACAACAGGTTGGTCCGCCAGCTGAGGCTGTCGCTGAAGCGGTACCGGCCGTCGACGAAGAGCGACTTGGACTTCAACGGGGTCCGCAGATCCGTCTGGGCGTTCGGATTGCTCTTGTGCCGGCTCGATCCGGGCACGCACCCGTTGATCGAGGCGCCAGCCGATACGGCGCAGCTGCCGGTGTTTACGTCTTGACGAATATAGTCCGCCGGCGTGCGCGGATTGCCGCCGTCGCGCAGGACCACCCGAGTCCCGTTGGGAATGCCCGGGATGCGGTTGGTGGCCGAGGTCACGAAACCGCCGCCGGCGCTGACGGTAGACCAACCGTCCGTTGGATGCAGATTGGAACGAGGATACGCGCTGAATTCCCGGTCGCTAGCAGCCACCCTGTCCTCGTCGCGGATTTCGCCCCCCACTGCAATCGAGAAGCGCTCGCCGGTATGCCCATAGGAGAAGTTGGCGTTGGTGATTCCGCCATCGCCCTGGCTGTATTGGCCGATGTATCCGCCAATGCTGGCGCCGTTGAAGTCGGCGCGGGTGATGATGTTGATGACGCCGGAAATCGCATCGGAGCCGTAGATGGAGGACGCGCCGTCCTTGAGCACTTCGATGCGTTCCACCATCGCCGCCGGAATCGACGAGATGTCGGCCAAGCCCCCGGTGGTCACGCCCAAGCGTCGACCGTTGAGCAAGACCAAAGTACGCGCCGCGCCGAGATTGCGCAGACTCACGTACGACCCGCCGACCGCTTCGCCCGACAACAGCGGAGAGGCTCGACTCGCCGGCGGCGCGCCGGTCGCCGACACCGCCTGGAGAATGTCCGACACCGATTGGAAGCCCTGCTTCTCGATACTCTGCCTGTCGATGACGGTCACCGGCTGCGCCGTCTCCATGTCGACTTGCCGCAATCGGGTCCCGGTCACCTCCACTCGATTGACCGTCACCGGCGCCTTTTCGGCTTCTACGCCGCTGTTTCCGCCTTGCTCGGCTGCGTAACCCACGCAGGAGAAGACGGAAACGCCCGAGGCCAGCGCGACTACGATGGCGTCGCGGAGCGGATTGGTTTGCATGAACATCGTTTACCCCCTGTGATACCGGCCCCGCATCCGGAGCCTGTGATGGAGTGGATCGAAAGGCGGGTTTCCGACCTCTTGCAGCGGTACGTCCTGCGCCGTGCGGTTGAAAACGGATCGCCACGTCGGCCAGGGGCGCGACATGACGACCGGAGAAACCCGGGTACACCGGTAGAGGCCGGCCGCGATCGCCGCGACCGCCCTCTTTCCGTCTGATGACCGTCCATGGGCGAATTGCTCGCTTTCCGCATGTCTTTCGGTTATGCGCGCAACTCCCAGCCCTCGTTCGCGGCCGCCGTGACGGATTCCGCGGAGCACGCTCGCGTCCGACGATGCGATCCGGCGCCTCGGCGCCGGCCCGAGCCGATTGCGGCCCGGTCGTATCCGCGAAGCTGGCGATAACTTAGGCACGGCGGTTCTCGTCCTTAATTCGGACTTGCCGGCACGCGCGCGACTCGGCGCGACTTGGCCGCCGATCGCAGCAGCAGCAGGGCCGTGTACAGCGCCACCGAGACCACGCCCCAGCGCAGTGCCGCCAACGGCAGTTGCTTGACCACGTACGCCGCCAGCATCACGGCGGGAACGCCGCCGATCGCCAGCCCAATCACCACTTTCAGATCGATGCGCCGGGAGCGGACGAATCCCATGCCACTGATCGGCATCAGGAAGGCGCAGGCTCCCATCATCACGGGGAAGGCGGCAGTCGGGCTCAGCCCGAGCAGGCTCAGAATCACCAGCGAAGGCGCGTACAGGCCGATGCCGAAGCTCATCAGCATGCCCAGTACGAGATGCGCCATCACGGCGACCGCGAACTTCGCGCCGCCGAGAGCGAACGCGTCGCCGCCGGCCGGCAACAGATCGAGATTGGTCGCCGCATACAGAGCCGCGGCGATCAGCATCGCCAGGCCGACCATCCATTGCACATGACGCGTAGCCACTTTGGTGGCCAGCTGCGTACCGATCAGCGCACCGTTCACGGCCGCTGCGATGCAACCCAGAAGCAGCAGCGGGTCGATGTATATCAAATGGATGAAGACCAGCGCCTGCACCAGCGTCGGCAACGCATGGCCGGCGTTGAGGACGGCAGGCATGTAGCTGTCGGGCACGAGCTTGCGCAGCTTCAGATACGCCGTCGTCGGCGCGAAGGAGCCGATGCCCAGCGTATCGAAGAAGTTCGTCGCCGCGCCCAATCCGATCGCTTCATAGTTCGGGCGCAGTTCGGATCGTTGATAAGCGGTCGCCGTCAAGACGATCAGGAACAATACGGCCAGCAAGCCCAGCGCAGCGAACAGAAGGATCGTCGTCACGGCCCAGCTCCGGCGCTCGCCGAGCGCATGCCCGGACCAGGAGCGCAGCCACGCCGAAGCGGCGACTTCCGCAACCGCCATGACGGTTGCGGCAGGTGATCGAGCGCGATCGAACCCAGCCTGCGCTCGCGCTTACCGTCGCACGTCGACGGATTCCGGCCGCGTGCGTGGCGGAGCGATGTCCCCCCCGGCACCAGGCGTACAGCCTCGTGCTTGGCCAGAACCGATTCCCCTTCACGGATACGCAAAGTGAGCCCCTCGCCGACGCTTGACACTAAAATTTGTATCTTGTATACGATATACCGTGACAGCTGTCAACAAAAGGCCCGCAGATGATTCGCGATGTCTCTCTATGGCGCGGCGTGGTGCCCGCGGCGACGACTCAGTTCGCCACGGACATGTCGGTCGATATCGACGCCACGCAACGCGTCCAAGACGCGTTGATCCGCGACGGCGTCCACGGGCTGATAGCGATCGGTACGGTCGGAGAGAACAACTCGCTGGAACCGGACGAGAAAATCGCGGTTCTCGCAGCGGCGGTAGAAGTGGCCGCCGGGCGGGTGCCCGTCATCGCAGGCGTCTGCGAACTGACCACGGCACGTGCGGTCGCATTCGCCCGGGCCGCCGAGGACATAGGCGTATCGGGACTGATGGTCTTGCCGGCGATGGTCTACGTACCGACGGAAGCCGAACTGGTCGCGCACTTCCGCGCGGTGGCGACCAGCACCTACTTGCCGGTCATGCTCTACAACAATCCCCCGGCCTATCGGGCCGAGGTCACGATGCGCACCCTGGCCGCCCTCGCGGACCTAAAGAACGTCGTCGCGCTGAAGGAAAGCACGCCGGACCCTCGTCGCTTTACCGATATACACAACGCCTTCGGCGATCGTTACGCGCTGTTCGCCGGACTGGACGACATCGCCCTGGAGGGGCTGCTGCTGGGCGCCCGCGGCTGGGTTTCCGGGCTGACCAACGCGTTCCCGCAAGAATCGCTGGCGCTGTGGAAAGCGGTGCAACGCGGCGACCTGGCTCAAGCCTTGATCATCTACCGCTGGTTCATGCCCCTGCTCCATCTCGATGCGGCGCACGACTTGGTGCAGGCCATCAAGCTCGCCGAAACCATCATGGGCCGCGGCAGCGAGCGGGTACGCATGCCGCGCATGCCGTTGACGGGAGCGCGCTACAACGAAGTCAAGCGCTTGGTGGAAACGGCCGCGGCGACGCGCGCCTGCCTGTCCGATGTCGTGGCCTGATCTGTCCATCGGCGCGGGATGTCCGCGGCCTGGCCTGGCCACCGCACGCAGCGAAAAACGCGCCGCATGTTCGGCCGTACGGCCGGCGGAACCGGCCGGAGCCGAGCGCGGATTTTCGGACAAAGACTCTGCGCTAGACTGGGTGCATGACCATTGTGAACCGCACTCTTTCCGAGCAGGCTTTCCAGATCATCCGCGAGCGGATCCTGTCGAATCGAATGCCGCCGCTGACCCTGCTCCGGCAGGAGGCGCTGGCGGCCGAACTCGGCATCAGCAAGATTCCCCTGCGCGAGGCGCTGACCCGATTGGAGCAATACGGATTGCTTCGCTCTAGCATCAATCGCGGTTACTACGTTCCGCCCTTGACGATCGCGGAAGCCGAGGAGGTTTTCGCTCTGCGGGTGAAGATCGAGCCCGAGGCCGCGGCTCAAGCCTGCCTGGAAGCCAGCGACGACGAGAGCGAGACGGCGAAAACCGCTTTGGCGGCGCTGGAGGCCATATCCGGGGTCGATCCCCAGCAGACCGTGGCCTTCAATCGCGCATTCCATTTGGCGTTGGTTCGGCCGGGAAACCGCCAGGTCACGTATTTGCTGGTGGAACGCCTGCACGTGTTGGCCGAGCGCTATGTTCATATGCATCTCGAGCCCGTCGGACGCGACGCCAGGGCCCTGCGCGAGCATAGGGACTTGTTGGCCGCCTGGCTGGCGCGCGACGCCAGGAACGTAAGCCTTCAGCTGACCCAGCACATCGTGCTTACTCTCCACGACCTTCGCCAGCAATTGCTCGAGAACGAAACCATTATCAAGTCGAGCGTGCCGCCCAGACCGAACGATTGAACCCTGGCGTAGCTTGCCTTCTGCATTCCGGTGCGGGCGCGCTTGGTTTCGGCGTCACGATGAATTCGCGATCGCGGGGAGCTCGTGGATTACGGCTTGCGCATCCAAAGGATAACTCCATGCCGCCGACCGGAACCTCACCGCTTATGCCACCGTCATACCTGACCGACGCGCAATGGACCGCAGTGTTGGATAACCTTCCTAGGCGCCTTGGCATACGCGCCCGCAACCGGAGCGCCGACTATCGGCGGTTCGTCGACTCCATCATCTGGGTATCGGTCGACGATCGGCCGTGGACCAACGTATCGGCCAACCAATTCAGGGCCAGGCAGATCTATGCCAGATTCCTTCGTTGGCGCAACGCTGGCGCGTGGAACGCCGTCGCCGACGCTATCGGCGCCGACTCAGACCTGTCTTCGGCGTTGAAGCGGCGTGTGCGGCTGCACATAGAACACAGCTCCAAGCTCCGCAATCGCAAGGCCGACCTGGTGCAGCGTTATCGCGCGCAATCGAGCCCGGAAGAGGCACTCCCCACCACCGCATGGGCCAACGCATCGCCAAGCCAGGGCATGTAACGGCTACAACGCAGTCCGCCGCGGGCCGGCGCACCATCGCATCGAGCTTGGGTTCGTCTGTCGCGATAGCGGAACGGGACAGCGGCTGCACGAAGATCGACGCTGTCGGCTCGGTGGCGGTCAGGCCGCAGCGGACGGCTTGCGGCCGCCTGAACGACCAGCGGTGCGATCGCTACTGGCCGAGACGAGTAAACCGCGTTGTCGCGTTGCGTTCCACCGGCGCATCGACGGGTAGCTCGCGCAGTGACGCTAGGCCGTTGGAAGTCCGTTCGCCATCGGCGCGCTCCGGCATCGAAGCGGCCCTGTCCTTCCAGTTCGGCTCCCATCCGCAGGACAGCCTCGTGCCGCACGACCGCGCCGGCGACAGCCGGCGCGGTCGGTCCCGTCAGAACTTGTAGCCGACGGTGAAGCTGTAGCTGCGGCCGAAGATGCTGGCGTAGTCGCTGGAATCGCCAAGGAAGCTGTTCGGGTCGTAGAACGGCTGACGGTCGAACAGGTTCTTGACCGTGACGCCGAGGTTGAGCTTCTCGGTCGGGCGCCAGGCCAGGCTCAGGTTGGCCGTCCACCACGACGGCACACCGTCGCATTGCGCCTCGGGCAGGGCAAGGTGGCCGGCGGTGCAGGTCTCCTCGTTGTTGTCCTCGGCGTCGATGCGGTCCCAGCCCCACTTGGTGTGGCCGACGTAATTGACGAAGAAACTGGTGGTGAACTGGCGGTAGTTCCAGTCGGCGTTGACCGTGGCGCGCAGGCGCGGATTGCCGTAGTAGCCGATGGTGTTGCCGTAGTACCAGCCGTTCTCATCGTCGAGATAGGCCTGCTTGCGGCGCGCGATGGTGGCGGCCAGGCCGATGTTCAGGCTGCCCCACTCGCCCAGCGAGAAACGGCTGCGCGCATCGATGTCGAAACCGTCGACCAGGGTGCGGCCCTTGTTCTTGTACTGGCCGACGACGCTGGCGACGTTGCCGACGCTGTAGCCCGGCAGCGTGCCCGGACAGCGCACGCCGCTGGCCGGGTCGGCGCACATCGCCGCCACTGCCGCCACCGCGGCGCGGTCGGAATCGGTGATCGGCGAACGGGTCGAGGACAGGATGTCCTCGGCCTTGCTGTAGTCCGGCGCGGCGATCTCGTTGCGACGGTAGATGAACCAGTAGTCGGCCGACACCGACAGCCAGTCCAGCGGCTCGAACACAAAGCCCAGGGTGGCGATCTTGGCCTTCTCCGGCTTGAGGTCCTGGTTGGGCTGGGTCATGCGCGCCACAGTGCGGCTGCAGTCGGCGTTGAGCAGCGAGTTGCCCAGGTCGACGTCGCCGCTGCGACGCGACTGGCGCAACAGGTTGGCGATGGCATTGGTCTCGGCGCAGCGGACTTCGTCGCGATAGCCGCCGAGCTGGGCGAACACGCCGCCGGTGCCGGCTTCGGCCAGGCTCGGAGCGCGGAAGCCTTCCGAATAGGTGCCGCGCAGCAGCAGCTCCGGCAGCACCTGATACTTCAGGCCGATCTTCGGCGCCAGGTTGGCATTGAAGTTCGGGTACTTGTCGATGCGCAGCGCGGCGTCGAGTTCGAGCTTGTCGGTCAGCGGCGCGACGGTTTCGGCGAACAGCGCGTAGGTGTTGCGCTTGCCGTCGAACCAGGATCCGCCCTGCTGGGTGATCAGGCCGTTGGCGGCGTCCTCGTTGCCCGGGGTATAGAAGGTCTCGCGGCTGATGTTGAAGCCGAACGCGGCTCGCATTTCGCCGCCCGGCAGATTGGCCAGCGGGCCTTCGATCTTGCCGTCCAGGGTGTGCAGGCGGGTCCAAGACTGGATATCGAAGGTCGGATACGCCTCGCGCAGCAAGGCCGCGTTGGCCTCGCTGATCTCGCCGAACTTGTACGCGGGATGATCGGAGATGATCACGCGGCCGGTGCCGGGATCGATGGTGAACGGGCCGAACGCCTTGCGAAAACCTTCCAGGTTGACGTTGACGGTCTGGTAGGTGACCGAGTGGGTGCCGGCGGTGGCGAACGCGGTCTCCCAGTTCCAGTCGCCGAAGCTGCCGCGCAGGCCGGCCAGGCCGCGGTAGCTCTTGTCGGTGTTGCGCTGGCCGAAGTAGTTGCCGCCGGCGTCCTGCAGCAAGTACTGCAAGCCGACCACGCCGCCCATCAACGCCTTCAGCTCGGGGCTGGCGCGGTTGTACTCGTTGTTCGGGCCGAGGAAGGGATAGCGGAACTGGTTGACCGTGGTGCCGGTGTCGCGCGAGAACCAACTGGTCGGGTTCCCGGTGGTGGTGCTGAAGGCGCGCGGCGTGCCGCCGTTGGCGCGCAGGTCGATGTCGGTATAGGTCAGCTCGGCGAAGGCTTCGGTGGTCTCGCCGAGCAGGAAGTGAGCGTTGACGTAACCGGTCATGCGCTCGGTCTGCGCGCCGGCGTCGATCTCGTTGTTCATCCAGGTCTGCCAAATACAACGCGGGCCGGCGGCTTCGCCGGTGAGCACGTTGTTGCAGCCCGGTGCGGCTTCCTGCACCCGTGCGCCGGTCCGGGGGTTGAAGGCGAAATAAGTGCCGGGGTTGAACTCGCCCGGCTTGCTGCCGGTGCCCAGGCGCAGGTTCTTCAGATAGTTGGGGTTGTTGACGTAGTACTGATCGGGCCGCTTGTCGTAGAAGTCGCTCAGCGGGATCGCATCGCGGCGATAGAAGTTGAACGAACCGTAGACGTTATAGCGGTCTTCGTTGAGATCGCCGAAGCCGGCGGTGATGCTGGCCTGATGCTCGCCGTAGGAATCGATGCGCGAGGACATGTCGGTGGTGGCGCTGACCTCCGCCCCCTGATAATTGCGCTTGGTGATGACGTTGATCACGCCGGCGACCGCGTCGGTGCCGTACACCGCCGACGCGCCGTCGGTCAGCACTTCCATGCGTTCGATCGCCGCGGCGGGGATCGCGTCGATGTTGACGAACTGGGTCTGGAACCCGGCCGGCGCGCCGTAGTAGGACAGGCGACGGCCGTTCAACAGCACCAGCGTGCCCTGCGCGCCGAGGCCGCGCAGGTTGGCCTGCGAGGCGCCGTCCGAGCCGGTGAACAGCGAGCGCGAGTCCTGCTGCGCCGGACGCGCGGCCGGCAGATTGTCGAGCACCTGCAGCAGGGTGCGCGCGCCCATGTTCTCGATGTCCTGCTTGCTGATGACCTGCACCGGCGAGGCGGTTTCCACATCGAGACGACGGATATTGGAGCCGGTCACTTCGACCCGCGACAGTTCGGTGGTCTTGTCCGAGCCGCCGGCGCTGTCGACGTCGGCCGATCCGTCCTGTGCGGCTGCGAACGAAGCGTGGCCCAACAGCGCGGCGGCCAAGGCCAGCGACAACGGGGTGGCGGAATAGCGGGATGGACGGTCGGCGCGTTGACGGCGCGGGCGGCGGCTAGCGGGCAACATCGGAACTCTCCTGGCAGGATCTGCGGCGCGGATGGCGGACGAAAGGCAACAGCGATCCCGGGCCGCGGCCGGACGGCCGCAGTCGGTATGGCGGGGGGAGGAGCGGTGTTACGTTTTCGGTGCGGCGGGGTCGAGTGGGTTCATGGCGCGAGGATGCTGGCCGTATCGCCCTCCTGGCCGATCAGCACGGCGTTGGCCCAGTTGGCGCAGACCTGGGCGGGTTGGTTGCCCTGCGCGCCGAGCGTGCGCAGGCTGAGGGAAGACAGGCCGCGGATGTCCAGTTCCGGCTTGACCACGCCCGGCGCTTTCACCAGGCCGCTGTCGTAGAGCAGGCGTCCGTCGCCCCAGACCTGGAATTGCAGGCCGCCGGCGGCGCGGCAGGCATCGTCGATGCCGAGGTCGGCGCGCAGCAGGCGCCACTGCCCTTGCAGGCGCAGGTCGATGCGGCTGGCCGGGCCGACGCCGAGGCCGCGGCGGAACAGCAGGCCGTTCATGCGCAACGCATCGTCGCCGCGGAAGGCGCGGTCGCTGCGCACGGTGTGGGCCAGCGCGGCCGGCAACGGCAGCTCGGAGAGGTAGCGTTGCTGTGCCGGCCGCTCCGGTTCTTGATGTTCGAGGATGTGGAAGCTCGACAACGCGATCGGGCCGACGTCGCGCGGCTGCAAGGCATCGACCGCGCGCGCCGCGCCGCCCTGGGCGGCAACGACCATCGGGTCGGCGCCGGAGGCGCCGTCGCCGTCGGGGTTCTGCACGCTGAGCACACGGAAGCGCAGCAGGCGGCCGGCGCGCGCCGGGAACTCGATGCGCTGCGGTTCCTGCTTGAGCTGCAGGCGGCCGCGCGCGATCGGCTCGCCCCATTCGCCGTTGCTGTCGCCCAGGTAGATCTCGTAGTCGCGGACCTGGCCGTGCTTCCAGTGCTGGTCGTTGCGCGGCGCCAGCTCGATGCCGTCGATCAGCTTGCGCTCGCCGAAGCCGATCGTCCATTCGTGCGCGCCGGTGCGCACGGCCTGGTTGCGCACGCTGCGGAACCAGGTCTTGGGGTCCTCGTCGAAGGCGTTTTCCAGCGCATGGCCGGGTTCTTCGGCGGGGCGATTGACCACCAGCAGGCTGTCGGCCGGCAGCGCGCGGCCCAGCGCCGGCGCGGCCGGGTAGGCATCGTCGGCGACCGCCGCCGCGACGGGAATGTCGAGCACGACCTGCAGCGGCTTGCGGATATCGACCGCGGCGGTGCGTACGTGCACGCTGCCCTTGCGCTCGGCCGGATCGAAGTACCAGCCCTCGGACGCGGCCTGCCACGCGGCGGCATCGGCCAGCTTCGGCAGTGCGCGGCCGTCCTGCGACACCGCGCGCGGCGCCTGCCGAGTGAGCACGCGCAAGCCGTAGCGGCGTTGCGGCAACTGGCCTTGATACTGGCCTTGCACCGCGTCGATGCGCACCGTCACCGGACCGCTGCCCTGCGCCGGCGCGCTCATCCGCACCCATTGAGTGCTCGACTCGCCCTGCTCGAAACGGCGGGTATTGCCGTCGTCCTCGTACAACGCGTACTGCGATTCGCCCTGCGGATACAGATCGAAGGTGATTTCGTCGAGCGGCTTCTCGCCGTCGTAGAGCATCGCCGGATGCATCGGCACGATCGCGCCGGCGCGCACGAACAACGGCAGCGTGGCGAGGTCGACCTGCCGGTCCAGCTCGCGCCCGGCGGCGCCGGCCTGCACGCTGCGCCCGTCCCAATAGTCGATCCAGCGCCCGGCCGGCACGTGGATGCCGCGCCGCCAGCCGCGGCTGGCGGCCTGGCTGCGATAGACCGGCGCCACCAACAGATCGCGGCCGAGCAGGAACTGATACTTGTAGGCCTCGTCCTGCGCGTGCGGGTCCCGCGGGTAGTCCCACATCAGCCCGCGCACCGGCGGCGCGCCGGTCTGCGCCGCCTCATGGGCCAGGCCGTACATGTACGGGGTCAGCCGCATCTTCAATTTCAGGTAATCGCGGTTGATGCTGCGGTAGGGCTCGTCGAACCACCACGGATGCTTGCGCGCGTTCGACGACCAGCCCGACATGCCCATCAGCACCGGAGTGAAGGCCTTCCACTGCAGATCGCGGGTGTAGGTCTCGGCGCTGCCGCCGAAGATCGCATCGACGTCGCCGGTGGCGTAGGCCATGCCCGATAGGCCCGAGCCGATCAAGGTCGGCACGTGCCAGCGGATGTAGTCCCAACTCGCGCTCTGGTCGCCGGTCCAGGCCACCGCGTAGCGCTGGATGCCGGCCCAGCCCATCACCGTCCACAGGAAGGGACGCGAATCGGAGTTGTGCAGGATGCCGTTGAACGCCGACTGGTTGGCGTCCATCGCGAACTGATAACCCTTGCCGGTCCAAGCCACGTCGAGCTTCTGCACCCGGCTGCCGGCGGTACCGACTTCCCAGGCGATCTTGTCGACCCCGTTCTCGGTCCACAGGCCGGTGCGGAAACCGTACTTGGCCAGCCCCTTCACCGTCTCCGGCAGTTGCTTGTAACCGCAGCCGTAGCCGTCGTTGGGCAGGATCCAGCCGCCGGGCATGTCGTGCTCGCGGTACTGGCGCGCCACGCTTTCGACCACGTCGGGCGTGGTGCCGGTGGCGCCGTCGCGCCAGCCTTCCGGCACGGTGCCGGGCTTTTTGCCGTTGTCGCCGTCGTTGTAGCAGTCCGCGTCGCCGTAAGACAACGCCCAGCGCGGCAGCAGGCCGGGGCGGCCGGTCAGGCGAGTGTAGCGTTCGAGCAAGCGCGGCAGCTCGCCGACGAAGTAGTAGGCGTCGAAGCGATCCTCGCGATGCAGCAAGGTGGCCTGGTCGGGCTGGCGCAAGTCGTAACTGCCGTCGCTCCAGGTGTTGCGCAACATGCCCCAGCCGCGCGAGCTGAGCAGCATGGGCGCCGGGCTGGGCCGATCGCCCTCTTCCCAGCCGCCGGAATAAGAAACCTCCAGTTCGCGGCCCTTGAACTGGTAGCGGCCGTTCTGCTGGCCGCCGCCGTAGAAAGCCTCGTCGGCCTGCGACGACAACACTTGCACGCTCTGGGCCGCGTCCAGATCCAGCGGTTGCAGCTCCTGCCACAGCGGCACGCGGCGCTCGCCGTCGATCCGCTCCAGGCGCAGCTTCAGCGGCTGCCGTTGCACGTGCAGCACCAGTGCGCCGGTACGCACGCGCAATTCGCTCGCATCGTCTTCCAGGGTCGCCGCGATCGTGGCCGCCGGCTGCGGCAGCACGATCGGCGCGGCCTTGTCGCCGGCCGGCGCCAGCTTGCCGCGGCGTCCGGCCTGCACCCGCACGATGTCGTCGGCCAGCACCTCGATGCGCAGCACGCTGCCGGTGTCGGTGCTCAACTCCCAACTCGAGGTCGCGCCGGTGGCGGCGCGCACGGCGCGCAGGTTGCCGACCGGCTCGGCCGCGGCCGGAAGGGTCGAGGCCATCAGCGCCGTCAGGATCGCAGTCGACAGTCGCGGACGACGCACGCGGAATTCCACCTTGCCCCCAGCGCCCGCTCGGCGGGCCTTCGTAATGTGTTGCGACCGACTCTAGGGCAGGGTTTTGAAACCTGTCAATAAACTGAAAGCAAAAAGGAAGAATTTTTACATTGAAACGAAAGATTGTGCATTGCAATACTTTCTAATAATCCTCAAAACCCCTGTTAAGCCCGCCACGAAAGCCGAATCCGCCTTAACTTTCGCTTTTGTCCCCGGGCCGGCCGCAACGAAGCCCAACCCGACGTTTTCTTTTGTTTTACTTTCGATAATTGACTTTTCGAAAGAAAACACAGATCGTACCCTCGCTTCGACAGGAACCCTCCATGGACCTCACTCCGCTTCCCGACTCGTCCGCCTGGCAACGCCTGGGCGGGGCCGACACCGCTGCCGAGATCGCCCAACAACCGGCCTTGTGGGACCGGCTGGCCGAGGATCTGGCGCAGGCGCGCGAACGCGTGCAAGCCTTCCTCGGCGACCGTCTGAACGATCCGCGTCAACGCGTGCTGTTCACCGGCGCCGGCAGTTCCGGCTTCATCGCCGACATGGTCGCCGACCGCATCAATGCGCAGTGGCCGGCCGACGTGCGCGCCGTGCATACCACCAGCCTGCTGACTCATCCGGGGTTGTACCTGCAGCGCGACCGCCCGACTCTGCTGGTGTCGTTCGCCCGCAGCGGTTCCAGTCCGGAAAGCGTGGCGGCGGTCGAGCTGCTGCGCGCCCAGGTCGACGACGCGCGCTTCCTCGACATCACCTGCAATCCCGATGGCGAATTGGCTCGTCGCGGCGCCGATCGCGAAGACACTTGCACCCTGCTGATGCCGGCCGCCAGTTGCGACCGCGCCTTCGCCATGACCAGCAGTCTCAGCTGCATGCTGCTGGCGGCGCTGAGCGTGTTCGACGCCGCGCCGTGGCCGCAGCGCGGCGAACGCCTGCGGCAATTGGCCGTGCTGGCGCGCGAAGGCCTGGCGCAGTGGGATGCGCCCGCCGGCGCCCTGGCGCAACGCCCCTTCGATCGCGTGATCTACCTAGCCAGCGGCCCGCTGGAAGCGCTGGCGCGCGAAGCGGCGCTGAAGGTGCTCGAACTCACCGCCGGGCAAGTGCTGGCCCTGGCCAACACCCCGTTGGGCTTCCGCCACGGGCCCAAGTCCACCCTCAACGGCGACACGCTGGTGGTGGTGATGCGCAGCGCCCAGGCGCTGGCGCGCCGTTACGAGCAGGATCTGCTCGACGAACTGCGCCGCGACGGCGTCGCCGGCCGGGTGCTGGCGATCGGTCCGCATTCCGACATCGGCAGCGACGACGACCACAGCCTGCGCGCACCGCCGCTGGACGACGCCTGGCTGGCGCCGGTGTGGCTGATCTTCGCCCAGTTGTATGCGCTGCAACGCTCGGCCGCGCTCGGCCTGACGCCGGACAACCCGTTCCCGGACGGCACCGTCAACCGGGTGGTCAAGGGCGTTACCATCCACCATGGCTGACGCCCCGCATCCCGAAATTCGCTACGGCATCGACATCGGCGGCACCAAGATCGAACTGGTCGCCTGCGATGCCGCGTTGGAGGTGCGCTACCGCCGGCGCATAGCCACGCCGCAGGGCGACTACGCCGGCTTCCTGGCCGCGTTGCAGGCGCTGGCGGCCGACGCCGACGCCGAACTCGGGCAAACCGATACGGCGATCGGCATCGCCCTGCCCGGCGTGCGCGATCGCCGCAGCGGCCGGCAGCTCAGCGCCAACGTTCCCGCCCTGACCGGACACAGCGTCGCCGCCGACCTGCGGGCGCGGCTGTGCCGGCCGCTGCACTTCGGCAACGACCTGCAGTGCTTCGCCTTGTCGGAAGCGCACGGTGGCGCCGCCGAAGGCTACCCGAGCATGTTCGGCGCGATCCTCGGCACCGGCGCCGGCGGCGGCTACTGCCTGCACGGCCAACTGGTCGCGGGCTTCAACGGCCTGGCCGGCGAATGGGGCCATTGGAGCGTGCCGGCGCACCTGCTGCAGCGCTACGAACTGCCGGTGCTGGATTGCGCCTGCGGCCTGCGCGGCTGCGTCGAACGTTATGTCTCCGGCAGCGGCCTGGTCGCGCTGCATCGCCATCTGCACGGCGAAGCCGCCGACGCCGGCGCGGTGATCGCGCAGGCCGAGGCCGGCGACGCGCGCGCGCGCCGGGCCCTGGCGATCCATCTGGATCTGCTCGGCCACAGCCTGGCCGCGCTGGTGCTGCTGCTGGATCCGCACGTGATCGTGCTCGGCGGCGGTCTGTCGCAGCATGCCCCCTTGTACGCCGCCTTGCCGGCGGCGGTCGCCGCGCACCTGTTCGACGGAGTGCAGGTGCCGCCGGTCGTGCCGCCGCGTTTCGGCGATGCCGGCGGCGCCCGCGGCGCCGCCCTGCTGGCCTGGCGGCCGGCCCTGTCCTGAATCTCGTCGGAGCTGCCCCATGTCGCCCGTGCAATCGCTGATCGCCTCCCACCGTCAGGGCCGCAACGTCGGCCTGTACAGCGTGTGCTGCAGCAACGAGCTGGTGTTACGCGCGGCCATGGACGTGGCCCGCCGCCACGACACCCTGCTGCTGATCGAAGCGACGTCCAACCAGGTCGACCAGTTCGGCGGCTACACCGGCATGACCCCGCCGCAGTACCGCGACTACGTGTTGTCGCTGGCGCGCGAGGAAAACTTCCCGGTCGACCGGTTGGTGCTCGGCGGCGATCACCTCGGCCCCAATGCCTGGCAAAAGCGCCCGGCGGAGGAGGCCATGGCGAACGCGCGGGTGCTGATCGAAGCCTACGTCGCCGCGGGCTTCCACAAGATCCACCTCGATTGCAGCATGTCCTGCGCCGACGACCCCACGCCCTTGCCCGACGCGGTCGTCGCCGCGCGCTCGGCCGAGCTGGCGCGCATCGCCGAACGCACCGCCGCCGCGCACGGACTGGCGCCGCCGGTCTACGTGATCGGCACCGAGGTGCCGGTGCCCGGCGGCGAGGCTTCGCTGGCCGGCGGCCTGGCGGTGACCACGCCGCAGGCGGCCGAGCAGACGCTGGCCATCCATCGGCAGGCGTTCTGCGCGCCCGACCTGGCTGCGGCGTGGGAACGGGTGATCGCGATGGTGGTGCAGCCCGGGGTCGACTTCGATCACAGCAGCGTGCACGACTACGACCCGGCCGCAGCCCGCGCCCTGGCCGACTTCCTGGAACGCCAGCCGCGCATCGTGTTCGAAGCGCATTCCACCGACTACCAGCGCGAACAGGGACTGCACGAACTGGTGCGCGACCACTTCGCCATTCTCAAGGTCGGCCCAGCCGCGACCTTCGCCTACCGCGAAGCGCTGTTCGCGCTGGCCGCGATCGAAGCCGAGCTGCTGCCGGCCGAACGGCGTTCGAATCTGCCGCAGGTGCTGGAGCGCTGCATGCTCGACAACCCGCGCCATTGGCAGCAGCACTATCATGGCGACGAGCGCGAGCTGCACCTGCTGCGCCTGTACGCGCTCAGCGACCGCTGCCGCTATTACTGGGGCGAACCGGCCCTGGTGGCCGCGGTGCAGCGCCTGTTCGACAACCTGAGCACGCATGCGCCGCCGGCCTACCTGCTCAGCCAGTATTTGCCCGAGCAGTACCGGGCACTGCGCGCCGGCACCCTGGCCGACACGCCGCAGGCCTGGGTCCGCCACCGCATCGGCCTGTGCCTGGACGAGTACGCCCGCGCCTGCGCGGCCAATGTCGCCGGCCTTCGCGAGCACGGCGCCCGCGCCGCGGCGAACGGCTAATCTTCAGGCTTTCAGCGCGGATCGACACATGGCCATGCGCAACACCCGCTCCCGCCGGCAGCAGATCCTGCAATGCCTGATCGAGCAGGGCTCGGTGCAGGTCGCCGAGCTGGTCGAACGCTTCGGCGTCTCGGCCGTGACCGTGCGCGCCGACCTCAGCCACATCGAGTCCCAGGGCCTGGCCACCCGCACCCACGGCGGCGCCACCCTGGTGCGCACCCCGCCGCGCGAACAGGACATCCACGAGAAGGACGCGCTCAACCTGCCGCTGAAGGAGCGCATCGGCGCCCGCGCCGCGCAGTTGGTGCAGGGCGGCGACAACATCATCATCGATTCGGGTTCCACCACCATGACCCTGGCCCGCCACCTGCGCGGCCACCGCGAGGTCACGGTGATGACCAACGGCCTCAACATCGCCTGGGAGCTGGCCAACGCGCCGGGCGTGGAGGTGCTGCTCAGCGGCGGCCTGCTGCGCAAGCAGTCGCTGTCGCTGCAGGGCAGCCAGGCCGAGGCCAGCCTCAACGCTTACAGCTTCGACACCCTGTTCCTGGGCGTGGACGGCCTGGACCTGCAGTTCGGCCTGACCACCCACGACGAAGCCGAAGCCCGCCTCAACCACCGCATGGTCGAGCGCGCGCGCCGGATCGTGGTGCTGACCGACGCCTCCAAGTTCGGCCGGGTCAGCCTGCACCGCATCGCCCGCCTCGACCAAGTCCACGCCATCATCACCGACGCCGGCATCGACGACCGCTACCGCGAGGGTCTGCAACGGCTGGGCATCGAGGTGATCATCGCCGAGCCCTTGCCGTGACCGACCTGCACTCCCTGCAAGGCCGCATCCTGACCCCCGCCGGCTGGCGCCGCGGGCGCATCGTCTTCGACGATCGCATCCGCGGCATCGAGGATGCCGAAGGCGACGAGGGCACCGACGCCATCGTCCTGCCCGGCTTCATCGACTTGCACGTGCACGGCGCCGCCGGCGTCGACCTGATGCAGGGCGGCGACGCCGCGCGCACTGTGGCGCGCGCGCACGTGCGCCACGGCACCACCGCCCTGCTCGGCACCACCATGACCGCCGCCGAGGCCGACATCGCCCACGCGTTGCGCGGCCTGGCCAACGCCATCGCAGAGCCCGATCCACAGGCGGCGCGCGTGCTCGGCGTGCATCTGGAAGGGCCGTTCATCAGCCCACAGCGGCTCGGCGCGCAACCGCCGCTGACCGTGGAAGCCACGCTGGAATCGGTACAGCGCCTGCACGCGCTGGCGCCGATCCGGGTGTTGACCCTGGCGCCGGAAATCGGCCGTCACACCGAATTGATCCCATCGTTGAACGCGATGGGCATCCGGGTGCAGATCGGCCACAGCGCCGGCACCTACGAGGACGGGCTGGCGGCGCTGCGCGCCGGCGCATCCGGTTTCACTCATCTGTTCAACGGCATGACCGGGGTCGATCACTACCGACCCGGCATCGCTGCGGCCGCCCTCGCTCACGCCGAGTACGCCGAGCTGATTCCCGACCTGCAACACGTGCACCCCGGCGCGATCCGCCTCGCGCTGCGCGCCATTCCGCGCTTGTACGCGGTCACCGACGCCACCGCCGCCACCGGCATGCCCGACGGCGAGTACGCGCTGGGCTCCCAGCGCGTGCACAAGTGCCTGGGCTGCGTGCGCCTGGTCAGCGGCTCCCTGGCCGGCAGCGCCCTGACCATGGACCAGGCCCTGCGCAACCTGGTCGACGTCGGCCTGGACTTGGCCGATGCCGCGCAACGCGTCTCCACCTTCCCGGCCGATTACCTGGGCCTGAGCGACCGCGGCCGCCTGCAACCCGGCGCCTGCGCCGACCTGGTCGTCCTCGATCCGCAATTGCGCATCGCCCAGGTGCATGTCGCCGGCCGCGCGGTTGATCTGAGCTGAGTCCGCGGCCCGGCTCCCGCGATGGCCTTCGCCGGCCTTCTGCGGCGCCGCCGGGTCGCGCCGGATGCCCCCCGACGCCTCGCTCGCCCTTCGTTCTGACAACGAAAAAGCCCTCCGTGCGGAGGGCTTTTTCCTGGATTCTGCGTCCGCTCAGAACGGAATGTCGTCGTCGGCAAAATCGTCGCCGAAATCGTTCGACTTGGCCGGGGGCGCTTCGCGGCGCGGCGCGGACTCCTGACGACCGCCGCCGTAACCGCCACCGCCACCGCCACCGTACTGACGCGCCGGACGGTCGCCGCCGCCGCCGCCGCGGAACTCGCCACGACCGCCGCCTTCGGAGCGTCCACCACCACCGCCGCCACCGCCTTCGCCGCCGCCGAGCATCTGCATCTCATCGGCGATGATGTCGGTGAAGTACTTCTCGACGCCGTCCTGGCCGGTGAACTTGTCGTAACGGATCGAGCCTTCGATGTAGACCTGACGGCCCTTGCGCAGGTACTCGCCGGCGATCTCGCCGAGCTTGCCGAACAGCTTGACCCGGTGCCATTCGGTGCGCTCCTGGTTGTTACCGTCGCGATCCTTGCGGACGCTGGTCGTCGCCAGGCTGATCGTGGTCACGGCCATGCCGCCCTGGGTGTATTTGGTCTCAGGATCGTTGCCGAGGTTGCCGACCAGGATGACCTTGTTGATGCCGCGTGCCATGGGATTGCGTGTCCTTCTAGATGCCGGGGGTATGGCCTGACGATGGATTATAGCCGCCGCCCCGTCCACCGGCGGCCGCCCCGCGGCCGGGTAGGACAGCTCCGAAACCGCCGTCGGGGCTTGCCCCGGGCGCAGCCGGGGCCGTCCGAGGCCGCCCGGGCCCGTCCTCGGGGCACCCCTGGCCGGCCGGGCACGGCGGTACGAGACCGCCCCGGCCCCGCGAACGGACCGCCGCCGCACTTTGCCGCAACCGGCCTGCCAAACGTGACGCAACCCTTATAATTTCGTTTCCTACGAGCCGACCTGCCCATGCCTTCCAGCGCCACGACCTTGTCCGCCGCCGACCTGGCGAGCATCCAATCCCTGGCCCGCGACGACATGGGAGCGGTCGATGCGCTGATCCGGCGGCGCCTGGCCTCCGATGTGGTGCTGATCAACCAGGTCGCGGAGTACATCGTCGGCGCCGGCGGCAAGCGCCTGCGGCCGATGCTGCTGTTGCTGGCGGCCGGCGCCCTCAACCACCGCGGCCCCGACGCCCACCAGCTGGCGGCGGTGGTCGAATTCATCCATACCGCGACCCTGCTCCACGACGACGTGGTCGACGAGTCCGACCTGCGCCGCGGCCGCAAGACCGCCAATGCCGTGTGGGGCAACGCCGCCAGCGTCCTGGTCGGCGACTTCCTGTACTCGCGCAGCTTCCAGCTGATGGTCGAGCTGGACCGGCTGGAAGTCATGAAGATCCTCGCCGACACCACCAACCAGATCGCCGAGGGCGAGGTGCTGCAGTTGCTGCACGTGCGCAACCCGGACACCGACGAGGCCGCCTACCTGCGGGTGATCGAACGCAAGACTGCGGTGCTGTTCGCCGCCGCGACCCGCCTGGGCGCGGTCCTGGCCGGCGCGCCGCCGCAAATCCAGCAGCGCATGCACGATTACGGCCTGGCCCTGGGCTATGCCTTCCAGATCGCCGACGACGTGCTCGACTACGCCTCCGACGCGCAGACCCTGGGCAAGAACCTCGGCGACGATCTCGCCGAGGGCAAGGCCACCCTGCCGCTGATCCACGCCATCGCCCACAGCGACGACGCCACCCGCGCCCGCCTGCGCGCTGCGGTCGAACACGGCGATACCGACGCCATGCCCGACGTGCTGGCCGCGATCCACGCCACCGGCGGCCTGGACTACAGCCGCCGGCGCGCCTGCGATTACGCCGACGCCGCCGAAGCGGCGCTGGACGCGATCGAGGACAACGACTACACCGCGGCGCTGCGCGGGCTGGCGCGGTACGCGGTGAGCCGGGATCACTGATCCGCGAATCCGCTTGCGTGCACCGCTTCGATGGTCGCGGCTCACGCCGCTCCTACAAGGGCGGCGCATCGCTTCC
>NZ_HG424496.1 GCF_000336385.2 Lysobacter antibioticus HS124
CCCGAATCCCGAATCCCGAATCCCGAATCCCGAATCCCGAATCCCGAATCCCGACCATGAAAAAAGCCGTAGTACTCGTTTCCGGAGGCATGGACTCCGCCGTCGTCGCCGCGATCGCGCGCGAGCAGGGCTATGCCGTGCATGCCCTAAGCGTGCGCTACGGCCAGCGCCACACCTCCGAACTCGACGCCGCCGCGCGCATCGCCGCCACCCAGGGCGCGGTCGCGCACAAGACCGTGGCGGTCGACCTGCGCAGCATCGGCGGCTCGGCCCTGACCGACGAAAGCATCTCGGTGCCGCTGGACGACGACGGCCACGCCATCGGCCAGGATGCGGCCAAGGACGCGATCCCGGTGACTTACGTGCCGGCGCGCAACACCATCATGCTGTCGATCGCCCTGGGCTGGGCCGAGGTGCTGGGCGCCAACGATATCTTCTGCGGCGTCAACGCGGTCGACTATTCCGGCTACCCGGACTGCCGCCCCGAATTCGTCGAGGCCTTCCAGGCCCTGGCCAACCTGGCGACCAAGGCCGGGGTCGAAGGCGCCGGCCTGCGCGTGCAGGCGCCGCTGCAGTTCCTCAGCAAGGCCGATATCGTCCGCGAAGGCGTGCGCCTGGGCGTGGATTTCGCCGAAACCGTGTCCTGCTACAAGGCCGACGACGCCGGCCGCGCCTGCGGCCACTGCGACGCCTGCCGTCTGCGCGCCGAAGGCTTCGCCGCCGCCGGTGTGGCCGACCCGACCCGCTATGCCTGAGCCGGCCCGCCCGCTTCGCCGCGCCTGAACCGCGCTGCGAACGGGGGCGCTGACTCGGCCGCAAGGGTTTTGCTAGAATGACCGACCCCGGCCACGCGTCGGGGTCAGCAATCGAGCTCCGGGTCGTTAGCTCAGTCGGTAGAGCAGAAGACTTTTAATCTTTTGGTCGAAGGTTCGAATCCTTCACGACCCACCACTCTCCCGCGGTCGAACCGCGTCTGTCCGCCACACTCGACACGAAAAGGCCCTGTTTTAGGCCTTTTCGTCGTCGGCTTGCGGGCTGGTCCAATATCCACAGCCCTGCTTGGCGATAATTCCGCCAAATTGCCTCCGTTTTCTACCTTCCCGCGGGCTGCCGGCCGCCGGATTGGTTTTCGGGAGCTTACGGATCAATGGGTTGCGGCTGGACTTTTCAACGAGGCCTATCGCGATCGGCATGCCCGCGCCGGGTTCCAACTCGGCACCATTGATCGATGCGGCGAGCGACGCGAACCACTGCAGGAATGAGGAAGCTTGGGCGGAGCAGGGGGGGCGATGGCTCTGCAGCGACACGGGGTGTACGCGCTTGCGCATGTCCAGGTTGATTGGCGCATACACGGCGCAAGCGGCCGCGGCGGCGCTCGGTCTGTTCGACAAATCGATGGCCTTCGACGCACCAGGCCGCCGATCCGCTTTGTTTCTCGAAGGACTGGCGCCGCCGGACATCTGGCCGGACGAGGCAAGTCAGCGACGCCTTGTTGGTATCGCCGGCGCCGCGTTTGAAAGCGTGGGACCTTGAACTGCGTGAAATCGGGCTCGATGGTGGCTATGCATCCCCACGTGGGCGGCCGAAGCCACCGATCTTCGCGTCGCCGAAGCAACCGGGCCTGCGCTTCGGCGGCGCCGTCGGAAACGCCATCGAGATCGCTACCGGCAAGGAACCGATCTCGGTGTGCGACAGAGGGATAGGTGTCGATGGTTTACCGTGGACGGCCCTTCAAATTGGGTGGAGGGCGCATCAGAACATCGAGCAGGACAACGGCGCGAAGAACGCTTTGTATTGGCGCTGGTTTCGAGTTCGCCCAACCACTCGCCACCGCGACGCGCGCTGTTCGAAGGGCTCGATATGACCCGTCCGCGCAAGATTGCCCGAGGCCTTGAAGCGACGAGGGCGCCGAACCCGCGGTGACCGGGGTCGTGCCTACGGACGCTGGTAGCCGTTGGAAACTTGTTTCGTTGCCCCGGAGCCAGGCCGGGTTTGACGAGCGCCGCCGGGAGGAGGTATTTATCGGCGGTCTAGACAGGGATGGCGCTGACGATGGGCAAGGTCGATACAAGGGCGAAGAAACTCGTCGCGGTGTTCGCCATGCTGGGGGCGACAGCCGCTCCGGCGATGGCGACCGACAAGATGGTGATCGATGCGAGCGGAACCTCGCCCGACCGCATCCTGACCTACGTCAACGATTATTCGACGGACAAGTCGGGGATCGGCGATGGTTCGGGCGGCATCCGGGAAATCGTATTGACGATGGTCTATGAGGCGGCCAAGCAGCCTTATTGGACCGAGACCGTGCTGCAGTTCAAATGCCCCGGCGCCGCCGGCGTGGGCAAGGCCTCGCGCAAGCCGGCGGGCCAGCCGTCCCCGGCCCTGCCCGATGCCGATTCGGCCGAGTTCCGCATGGTCGGCGGGCACAAGCGGATGAAGGATTCGCCGGAGATTCAGTCCCTGACGGGCAGCGGTTGGCAGTCCGCATCGAACTATCTGATGCTCAAGGTCTATCGGGTCGCCTGCAGTGACGCCGCCATCCGCGACGCCAAACAGGCTGCCGCGATGCCGAACGGCAAGATGGATCCGGCGGCCTTGCGCCAAAGCATGCGCGAGCTGGGTTTCGATACGGCCGAGTTCCTGCCGACCGAAGGCCTGTCGATGAACGTGCTGGCCAGCTACACCTGGGAGCACTTCTGGAAGGGCGCGCCCAAGCCCGCGCTCAACAACGGTCGTCAACTGACGGCGAAAGAGGCTGCCGCGTTCGAGAAGCGGCTGCAGGATCAGATCGCCTTGTTGGAGCAGCAGCGCGACGATGTCGGCGCGCGCATCAAGAAGGTCGACGAGGAGAACCGGTTCGTTCAGGAGGCGGCGAAATTGCGTGGCGGGCGCCGCGTCAGTGCCACCGAGCAGACGATGATCAGCGTTTGGCTCGGCAAGAACGAAAGCGACGTGGTTACGGCGATGGGGGCGCCGGCGGTCAGCGAAGCAGGCGGCATGCGCTATCTGACCTATGCGCGTGAGTACGACAACCGTTTCGCATTGGTCACCGCCGGCGGCGACCACATTTCGACCCAGGGACTGTACGAAAGCTGCCAGGCGCAGTTCGTGCTGAAGCCCGATGCCTCAGGCGCGATGCGCGTGGCCGACGTGGTGGTCGAGGAAAATCGTAGTGGCCCAGGTCGGGCCTATGTGTGTTCGGGCCTGCTCAACGCGCCGAGGAATTAGCGCTCGCCGGCCGGCGCTGGGCGCGCCGGCCGCGGCGCCCAGCGCCATCCGGTGTCCGATCACGGCTTGGCGCCGCCGGCCATGCACTTGTCCAACATCCGATAGGCTTTCTGCAATTGCGGCAGCTTGACGGCGTAGACTTCCTTGCCTTCGAGCTGGACAGTGAACTCGTCGGTGTCCTCGCCCTTCTTGATCACCTTGCGCAGGTAGTTCTTGACGTCGAGGAACATCACGAATGTCCCGCGATCCTTGACGATATTGACGAGCGCGGTAGGGTAGGTGACGGTCTTGCCCCTGGCGTTGATGACGATCTCGACCTGCTCGGTGGCCGCGGGCGAACGGATCTTGTCGCCGCTGAACCAGATTTGCCCCGCGCCCCGCTTGGTCTCCTCGGCGTTTCCGGGGCCATGAATGGCATACAAGCTGTCGGGCATGATGTAGCTGACGGAGCAGCGCAGGCCGTTGTCTTCGCGGCTGCGCATCAATACCCAATATCCGTCTTTCGATTTATAGAATGCGTCGCTATAGAGCGAGCCCTGGCTTCCTCCCCCTCCCTGAAGAAGTTCGGCAGGAATTTGGGCGATCACCGATGGAGCTGCCAGCAGCGTCGCGATCAGCCCGCCGGCGATCAGCCAATGCTTCGTGAAATGCATGGAAAATCCTCCTTAATCTCCAAAATGCAGGGGAATCGTAGCACCAAGGAGTGCACCGGCACAGGGCGGTAGCGGGTAGGCATGCGTTGTTCGGGTTCGCAGCAAATTGCAGGTCGCCACCCTTCTATGGACAGGCGGCCTAACCAAAAATGCCTGGGCGGCACAGTTTTCCATTGTTCACTATGCACCGGTTCGGATCTGCCAGTATTTTTCGACGCTGCCAACCGAGAGAGCCCCCAGTGCGTACTTCAGTAAGAGCTTTTCCGCTGGTCATCTGCATGAGCATGACGGCCTGCTCCCCGGGGCAATCCTCTACAGAGCGCGTCGATGGGGCATCGCATGCGCCCGCACGGGCTGTGCCGGACATCAAGCTGGGCGTGGATGCCAGGAATGCGACTTACATTGTCGAGGGCGAGCCCGTCACGCTCGTGGACGGTATCGATGTTCGAGCTATCGTGCCTGGCGCCGCTTCGAAACAGATAACGCGCTTCATCGGTCGCGAAACAGAACTCGATCTCGACGGCGACGGGCGTAAAGACATGGCTTTCCTGCTGACGCAGGACATGGGCGGCAGCGGCACCTTCTACTACGCCGCTGCGGCGTTGAATACTCCGCAGGGGTACAAGGGCACGAATGCAGTCTTTCTGGGCGATAGGATCAGCGTGCAGAAAGTCGATGTCGTTGCGGAAAGGCCGTCCGAATTCTGGGTCAGTTACGGAGAGAGAGCGACCGGGGAACATGCCCCTGAAGAAGCCATGAGCATGATCTCCAAGGACTTCAAATGGGATGGGGCCTCACTCGTGGAGGTTGGCGCATCGCCGGCGCAAGGCAACACACCGTGAGGAACGCCGACAGGCCTTGTACCATGCGATTGGCGGTGGGGTTGTCGCGATCGAGGATCAAAGTCGATATTGCATTCAGCGTATTGAACAAGAAATGCGGGTTGAGCTGGTAGCGAAGCATTTTCAGCTGGGCCTGATGCGCCATGCTGCGGGCGGCCAGCGCGCGCTGGGTTTCGTCCTGCAGCTGGCGGTAGTATTTGATGCCGATATACAGGCCGACCCAGGCCATGACCACGTAGATGTAACTCAATGCGTACGCAATATAGGCGGCGCGATTGGTCGGTGCGCAGGTAGCGCAGAACTCGAGCATTACCTTTCGCGTTACTAGATCCATGACAGCGGAACTGGCCAGGATGGGCACTGTCATCGTGGCCAACAGCTTTCTTGGCGGCAGGCTCCAGCAGGCATGGAAAAGGTAGCGCAGCCCCAATGTCACCGCGGCGCCGGTAATCGTGGCGGTCAGCGGCACCACCCAGTAGCCTGCCGGCTTTTCGTATGCGATGGCCGGCAAGTAACCCAAACCGAAGCAGGCGCTCCAGCCGGCAAGATGCAGCGTCCAGAACAGATGTTGGCGCGGCGGATCGAGGGGGCGATGGTGGCCATTGATGAGTGGGTTGGGCGCCGATGGCGCGATCATACCGCCGCCTATATCGCGGTCGGCAGCGGCTCGTCGACAGAACCGCACCATTCACCGCAAAAAGAGCTGCATGCTACAGGTGGAGTTTCGGGCCGTCGTGCGACCTGGCTTGCATGTGGCGAGGCGTGGTCGCGCGATCCGTTACTAAGCGGGCTTGAACCATGTCGCGCGAAGGCGTTTGAAGTCGCCTGCGGCTCGTGATGCAGTTATAGAGGACGCGGTAGGGCGATACCTGCCTCTCGTCACGGGCGATGTATCGAAGCCATCCACGATCCGACGTCGAAGGGAGTGCTTGTTGGTTGCCTGTGCGCACACGCGAGTCTGCCCTTCGGGAGTCTTCAGACGTACGATCGTTTCCTGTCGGGTACTGTTGCCGGATTCATGGTCGACTCTAGCCGCCCGCCATTGCAGGTAACCGTGGATTATCCTGGGTAATCAGGAGAGCTGGATTCCAGATGCCACTCCACCAGATATCCACCGTCGGGCGGCCGCCTGGGCTTGTTATTCCTGCCCCAGCAGACCCGACGTCCCCAAGGGGGAGGAACGGCGCAAAGCGGGACGCCTCGCCGCGAACTCGGGCCGAAATGCTGGGGGGAGGGCGTTCCCACCCGCTCACTTCAGTGGCCGCGCCAAGCCCTCCGCCTCTTCGGTGTTCAGAAATCGCGAAAACACCTCTGTGCCGGAACCCAGCACCTCGGCCTCGATCGCGCAAACCCGGTCGACTCGTACGAACCGCCATTGCACCTCGCCCTCGCTGGTCGCATAGCCGACCTCGTCCACCGGGCCCAGCCGCTCGGCCTGCTCCAGCGCCTGCGTCTGCGACCCCGCCCGAATCAGCACGATCCGCTCCTCCCACAACCCGTCCTCGCGCGGCGGCCGATGGCAGGCCTGGTACATCAGGCTGGCCGCGAACCAACATCCCTCGCCGCCGCGCTCGTCGGTCGGACCTGCTTCGCTGCCGTTTCCCGTCATCGTCCACCTCGCTTCGAATCGCCAACCACTGCCTCGCGCATCGCGTCCCGATCGTCCTCGCGCGTCGGCAAGCGGGCGCGATGTTCCAACGCCTGCTTCATTCACTCACGGCCGTACCGATCGATCAGAGTGGAAAAGCCGAAGATGCTAGTGCTTCGACGATTCGCAGCCGGCATCGATGCGCCCCATCCATTCCCGTCTGGCCTGTTCCAGGCTCATGACGTTCGCCCCACCCGCGAAGCCGGGATTCTCGGCCTGCACCGGATCGTCCTCCCAGTTGCAGCGGCGGCAGATCTCGTACCCGCCGCGCTCGTCGATTTCGAGCGAGCCGCAGCAAAGGCAGGGCAAGAAGGGGTGGTCAGGTTCTGTCGTAGTCATCTTTGTTCATCCATGAGAGGGGCGTCAACCGGACAGGCCTGGGCTCGCCTCGATTGACCATCGCGGCCTTGGGCACAAGCACCATCACAGCGAGGCCAGATAGCGTTGAGTCCGCAGCAGCAGCGTGCGGATCGTCGTTTCATTCAAAGTGTAATCGTGGCCACCTGGACGATAGCGGGCCAACGCGACCACGACCCCCTGGATGAATTCGTCATCCGGAAAGGCCTGGTCCAATAGCACCTCGATGCGGTTTGCGGTCGCGAGCGTTGTTTCGCGGCCCGAGATGAAGCCTTCGATCAGCGAAGAGCAGGCTAGGGTATCGGTAGTCATGTGGTCGCACCGGCCGGTCCGCGATGGTCGATCTGGATGGCTCCGGTCGCGCTGAGGGGCATCATTGGCCCGCGACCACCCACAAGCGGGTACCGTCCGAACCGAGTCGTCGGGCAGGGAGATGCCGTTGACGATCGCGACGCGCCCAGTTCCGGCTTCAGGCGAATGGACGATGTCCGGCTCTGCGAGGGGCTTCTTCGTCCTACGACTCAATTGACCATCGGACTCCTGATAGGGCGGCCGACCATTATCTTCTCGAATTCTTCGCGGCCTATCGGCTCCAGCGAAAACTCCGCCTCGGCGAGGATCTCGCTATCGGCAGGTACAGGCTCGGCCCCAAGCCGAGTGCCCCCGGCCGATGCCTGCTCGCCGGCAAGCCCGAGCAAGCCATCGGCGAACACCTCGACCTTTCTGACCTCGTATCGCTCGTCATCCAGTTCGCTGATCAGGACGGCCGGGTCGTGCTTCCCTGCGCGATGCCATAGGGCCTTGAGATATTGCATTCCAGTCGTCCTTGCTTCAAGCAGCGACGGCGTAATGGACATTCGGCTAGTTCAACTCGAGCATTAGCGATTTTGCGGAATTCAGCGCCTCCAAGAAGGCGTCGAGAGGCAGTTCAAAGGCGGCGTCCGCGGGCGAGAACCTTGATGGAATTATCAGTTTGCATACGTCCAAGCCCTTGTCTTTATTGAGCTGAGCAATCGGAATTCCCCTATAGCGGATTTCTACCGACATGCCTGCATAGTCCAGGTCGCTAAACGGTGCTATTTCAAATTCCGGTAGAGGGGGCATTTAAAAGTCCGGTCAGAGTGATTGCCGCGCGGAGTTCTGCCTCATGGCGCTTTTTCAATGATATTAGCCGGGCAAGCCTAACCTGTCTTGCGGAAAAACCGGTCAGGTCGGCTTCCAAAGGTCTAGGTGGAAGGTTCTGTCGTGTGTCTATTTTGGGCGGTCGTCGAAGAACTGGTGCATGGAAAGCGCGCGCTCCAATGCGCCCACAGCGCTCTGCAACTCATCGAGATCGAGTGAAGTCCAGCCGTTTTCCTTGCACGCGGTGACGACCGCCTTAGTGGTTTTCAGCAAATCGCAAGCGAAGGACGCCGCATCCCGTACGGCTTCAACCACCACGTTTCGTCGGCCATCTCCGGTCAACGCTCTAAATCGGAGGATGCCGTCGGCTTCCTTCTCGATCTCCACGCTGTGCGGCCCTTCCATGAAATTCATGATCTCCCGCTTACGGCCTTCGGCGGTCAAGTTGCAAACGGCTCTTAGCCACCAGTCTAGAACGACTACAACGAAGTCGCTCCAGTCCGAGCTTTGAAAGTCCGCTCCGCCCAGTGATATGTGGAGACGGCCCCGCGCCGCTCGCGATGTACCGGCGTCAATAGAGGCGGCGTCGACCATCAAATGAACGTTCATTGCCGATTTGTCACTGGATATGCAGTTGAAAGGGTCGGTCAGAGCGGTTTCCGGCATGTTGGTTTGCCACTGTTCAATCGCCCCGGGGCAGAGCGCCTTTCCGACATCTGGACGGGAAGATGCTCCACCCCGGATTTTTTGGCAGATTATTCTTGTTTCATCAACTCAAGATGCTTGCGAACTGGCTTCATTGCCGTTCATTCTCCGGGCTGTTCCTCCTGAGAGGGTCTTGGGTACTCAAACCCTTGCTCTTCCCATGTCTGCATTCCTTGAAGCCATTTTTTTGCTTCTTGATGCCCATTGTTTGCTGAAAATCGGAGCCATTTCAAAGCAATTGTTTTATCTTTTGGTGCTCCGCAAAGTCCGTACAGATGTTTCTCAAACAATTCGAACTGAGCGGAGGGGTCGCCGGACTCCGCGAGTCCTTCTAATATCGAGAGCGCCCGAGGTTGATCTGGAGTCAAACCTGGTTGTCCAAACTCAAGCAAACCAGCAAGTCGATGAGCTGCATTGTTGTCTCCAGCAGTTGCAGCGAACTCAATAGCATCTTGGTACTTCTTTCTGAAGTGAAGAGAGAGCGCGGCATTGGTGCGAGAGGTTTCAGTCTCTAGGATTTGTGATATCCGAAGCCAGGCGTCCCACTCTCCCGATAATCCGGCAACGGTGAGATACGCGATGGCCTCGGCTCGCAATCCTTTTTCTAAGCACTCTTCGCCCTTAGCCATGAAATCAGAGGGAGTGTTGTCGTCAGTCGCAGAAGTCATCGGGAAGTTGCTCGAAGTAGTCTTTAGCGCAAGATTCTTGATAGGTGTCCGAGGCGAGTGCTCCGAATGGCCCGAGCGCTTTTATGAATTGTCGCCTTTTAAGCTTTGATTGCAGGCGTGGAATTGCACTGCCGTTATTGTGAAATACTTCTCGGGTTGCTCGTTTTAGAAAGCTGCGTTCTATGGGTTGTAGGTTGTCGCAAGCTGCTTTCTGTTTTTTACTCATTTTCTTCGCGTCTTCTGGGGTCAGCGGCTTGCCCGTGTATGCATTGACCCGCGGGCCGCTGCTGCTATCAAGGTGATAATGATACTCACCACCTTCACCTCTGCGCGCATGTTCTGAAGGAGTTCCTGGGGCGCCATTACCTTTCGGGTTGGCATGGAACGTGACGCCGTCTTTTTCATAGATCTTTAGGAGGCCTAAAGGATCGACGTACGAAAGTGGGTTGTCTCCCGAATAGGCATAGGTATTGATGTCTCCATCCAACCCAATCGGATCACTCTGCACATACCTACCGCTCTCCGCATCGTAATCCCGGAAGTAGTTGTAGTTCAGCCCCGTCGCCGAATCGTACCGCTGCCCCGGAAACCGCAGGTCGAACACG
>NZ_HG424497.1 GCF_000336385.2 Lysobacter antibioticus HS124
CCGCCGGTCCGTCCGCCACGCCGGGCACAGGCACCGGCCCGGCCGCGTATCGGCGCGGTTGCGCACGCCGCCGCGCGCATCGCGCCGCACGGCCGCCGGCGAGCGCTGTGCTACCATTTTGCGGCTCGATCCGGCGGTTTCGCAGCCTTCGGGAACCCCGTCGCGCACCTCTCCCGCACGCTCCCGACGTACCCGACCCCACGAGGTTTCTACGATGCCCCAGCTCGCCCGGCGCATCGGTCGCGCCAAGCCCAGCGCGATCATGCAGGTTGCCGAAAAGGCCAAGCGGCTCAAGGCCGAAGGCCGCGACATCATCAGCTTCTCGATCGGCGTTCCCAACTTCCTGCCCGGCGAGCACGTCTACGCCGCGGTGCGCGAAGCGCTCGCCAAAGACAGCGGCCAATACGGCAGCAACCGCGGCGCCGACGCGCTGCTGGATGCCTTCATCGAGCACATGGGCAAAATCGGCCTGACCGGCTACGGCCGGGTCAACTGCGCCACCGGCATCGGCGCCAAGCACGTGATCTACAACATCGCCGAGGCGCTGCTCGACGAAGGCGACACGATCGCGTTCCCGACGCCGTACTGGACCAGCTATCTCGACATCGCCGAGATCGTCAACGCCAAGATCGACCTGCTGCCTTGCCCCGCCTCGCAGGACTACAAGCTCACCCCGGAACAGCTCGACGCCGCGCTGGCGAAGAAGCCGAAGGTGTTCTTGTTCAACAATCCCTCGAACCCGACCGGCATGGTCTATTCGAAGGACGAAATCGACGCGCTGGCCGCGGTCGTCGCCAAGCATCCGGACACCTGGATCATCACCGACGACATCTACAACCGGATGGTGTTCGACGGCCTGGGCTATCACAACTTCGTCCACTCGCGTCCGGAACTGCGCGACCGGGTGATCTTCATCGACTCGCTGTCCAAGACCTACGGCATGCCGGGTTGGCGCGTGGGCTTCATGGCCGGGCCGGAATCGGTCGCCCAGGCCGTGACCACGATGAATTCCAACCACATCACCAACGTGCCGGAGATCGTCACCGCCGCCGCGGTGGCCGCGCTGTCCGGTCCGCAGGACGTGCCGACGCAGAAGTGCGCCGAGTTCCAGGCCAAGCGCGACCAGGTCATGGCGGTGATGAACGCGATCCCGGGCGTGGTCTGCCCGCGTCCGCAGGGCGCGTTCTACGTGTTCCCGGACATCAGCGTCGCCTTCGGCAAGACCCACCAGCCCAGCGGCCTGAAGATCGGCAACGACATGGACCTGTGCAACGCTCTGCTGGAAACCAAGGGCGTGGCCTGCGTGCCCGGTTCGGCGTTCGGCGAGCCGCGCGCGCTGCGCATCAGCTACACCTGTCCGACCCCGCAGCTGGCCCCCGGCCTGCAGCGCTTCCAGGAATTCTTCGCCGAGCTCGCCTGAGCCCGGCAAGAACTTCCAGGCCACCCAGACGATCCGGAGAAAGGAAGCCCATGCGTGTCACCACCGTGCTCTGGATCGTTCTGGCGGCCGCCGTCGGCATCGGCGGCGCCAAGGCGCTCAAGTCCGGCAGCCTCGCCGGCTTGTTCTCTTCGCGTCCGGCCGAACTGCAGCCGGACGACCCGCGCCGCAGCACCGGCGACAAGCGCATCGTGATGCTCGCCGCGGAGTGGTGCGGTTATTGCGAGAAGCTGCGCAAGGACTTCGAGCTGGCCGAGGTGCGCTACCGCATCATCGACATCGACACGCCCGAGGGCCAGCGCGCGATGAGCGCGGTCGGCGCGCGCGGCGTGCCGGTGACCATCGTCGGCCAGGACATCGTCTACGGCTACAACATGGACGAGATCAAGCAGCGGCTGGAGCCGCTGGGCTACCGCCTGTAAGCGCGGCCGCTTCGTCCTCCCGTTCGCGGGCCGCGCGCCCGCATCCGTTCAACCTGCGATCCCATCTGCGATCCAATAGCGAAGGAAACACCCCATGAAGACTCCCGTCCGCGTTGCCGTCACCGGTGCTGCCGGCCAGATCGGCTATGCCCTGCTGTTCCGCATCGCTTCCGGCGAAATGCTCGGCAAGGACCAGCCGGTCATCCTGCAGATGCTGGAACTGCCGCTGGAGAAGGCCCAGGCCGCGCTCAAGGGCGTGATGATGGAGCTGGAAGACTGCGCCTTCCCGCTGCTGGCCGGCATGGTCGGCACCGACGATCCCAAGGTCGCGTTCAAGGACGCCGACTACGCCCTGCTGGTCGGCGCGATGCCGCGCGGCCCGGGCATGGAGCGCAAGGACCTGCTGCTGAAGAACGCCGAGATCTTCACCGTGCAGGGCAAGGCCCTGAACGACGTCGCCTCGCGCAACGTCAAGGTGCTGGTGGTGGGCAACCCGGCCAACACCAACGCCTACATCGCCATGAAGTCGGCGCCGGACCTGCCGGCCAAGAACTTCACCGCGATGCTGCGCCTGGACCACAACCGCGCGCTGTCGCAGCTGGCCGCCAAGGCCGGCGTCGCCGTCGCCGACATCAAGAACATGGTGGTGTGGGGCAACCACAGCCCGACCATGTACCCGGACTACCGCTTCGCCACCGTCGGCGGCCAGTCGCTGAAGGACAAGATCAACGACGCCGACTGGAACGCGAACACCTTCATCCCGGTGGTCGGCAAGCGCGGCGCGGCGATCATCGAAGCGCGCGGCCTGTCCTCGGCCGCCTCGGCCGCCAACGCCGCCATCGACCACATGCGCGACTGGGCGCTGGGCAGCAACGGCGAGTGGGTGACCATGGGCGTGCCGTCCGACGGCAGCTACGGCATTCCGGAAGGCGTGATGTACGGCGTGCCGGTGATCACCGCCAACGGCGAATACACCCGCGTCGAAGGCCTGGACGTCGACGCGTTCAGCCGCGCCGCGATGGACAAGACCCTGGCCGAGCTGGAAGAAGAGCGCGCCGGCGTCGCCCACCTGCTGGGCTGATCCGCGCCGCGCGCAAGACCCGGAACGGGGCGGCTTCGGCCGCCCCGTTTCGTTTGGCGGCGGCGTGTTTCGACGGATCGCCCCGCCGTCGGCCCGGCGCTGCATTGCGGCGTCGTTCGGCGCGCCGCAGCGGCCGCCGCAGTGCGCAGGAAGCGTGTAGGATCGGTTCCGCCGTGTTTCAGGACCGCCCATGAGCGACGCGCTGCGCCTGTTGATCGCCGACGACCACCCGATGTTCCGGGCGGCGCTGCGGCATGCGCTGGGCGAAGTGCTGCCCGGCGCGGGCATCGTCGAAGTGGCCAGCCAGAGCGCGCTGGAGGCGGCCGTCGCCGGCGGCGAAGCCTTCGACCTGGCCATGCTCGACCTGATGATGCCGGGCGCGATGGGCTTTTCCTCGCTGGTGTTCGCGCGCGGCCAGCGGCCGGAACTGCCGGTGGTGATCATCTCCTCCAACGAGCACCCGCGCACGATCCGACGCGCGCAGCAGTTCGGCGCCTCCGGCTTCGTGCCCAAGTCGGCGCCGGCCAGCGTGCTCGGCGAGGCGGTGACCGCCGTGTTGGCGGGCAAGGTCTGGTTTCCGCCGCTGCAGGCCGAGCGCGACGAAGGCGACGCCCAGCTCGCCGACCGCCTGGCCCAGCTGACCCCGCAGCAGCTGCGGGTGCTGATGCGGCTGGCCGACGGCCTGCTCAACAAGCAGATCGCCTACGACCTGTCGCTGGCCGAAAACACGGTCAAGATCCACGTCACCGCGATCCTGCGCAAGCTCGGCTGCCACTCGCGCACCCAGGCGGCGGTGCTGGTCAAGGGGCTGTCGCTGGAAGAGGAAAGCGGCGGCCTGCACGATCAGGGCAACGCGCTGCGCTAAGGCCGGCCTCTGGCGCCGCGCTCGACCGGCTTCATTCGCCGCGCGCCAATAAGCGCATCGCCAACGCGCGCAGCGCCGCCGGCTTGAGCGGCTTGGGCAGGAAATGCCAGCCGCGCTCGCTCGCGCGCGGGCGCAAGCCGGGTCCGGCGTCGGCCGACATCAGCACCACCGGCGGCAGCCGCTGCCACAGCGCCTCCAGTTGCGCGGCCAGTTCGAAGCCGGTGCTTTCGCCGAGCCGGTAATCGAGCAACAGCAACTCGGGCATGGGCGCCTCGACCGCGCGGGCCCGGGCCTCGGCCGCACTGCCCGCGGCCTCGACCGCGCAGCCCCAGTCGGCGAGCAACCCCTGCGCGGCCTGGCGCGAATGCGGGTCGTCGTCGACCACCCAGACCCGGCGGCCGTGCAACGCCGAGTCCGGCTCGGGCGCGGCCGCGGATGCCGGCACGGCCGCGGCCTCGACCGGCGCTTGCCGCGCGTAAGGCACTTCGACCGAAAACACGCTGCCGCGTCCCGGCCAGGAGCGCACGGCGATGCGGTGATCGAGCAACTGCGCGACCCGGCGCACGATCGCCAGCCCCAGGCCGGCGCCGCGCGCCGGCGCTTCCACGCCGACGTCCAGGCGCTGGAACTCTTCGAAGATCAGTTCGCGCTTGGCCTCGGGGATGCCCGGGCCGGTGTCCCAGATCTCGATCCGCACGCCGTCGCGCAGGCGCCGCGCGCCGAGCACGATGCAGCCCGCGCGCGGCGTGAATTGCAGCGCGTTGGAAAGGAAGTTCTGCACGATCCGGCGCAACAGCACCTCGTCGCTGTCGACGATCGCGCTGCTGGCGATGCAATGCAGGCGCAGCCCGTGCGATTCGGCGAGGATGCGGAACTGGCCTTCGATCGCGTCGAACACCCGCGCCAGCGGCAAGGCGCCGCGGCGCACTTCCAGCGCGCCCGACTCCAGCCGCGATATGTCCAGCAGGCTGGACAGGATGTCGTCCTGCGCGGTCAGCGCGGCCTCGATGCGGTCGGCCAGCTCGCGGCTGTCCGGGTCGACCCGCCGGCGCAGCGAGGACAGATACATGCGCGCCGCGTTCAAGGGTTGCAGCAGGTCGTGCACCGCCGCGGCGACGAAGCGGGTCTTGTAGCGGTTGGCGCGTTCGGCGTCGCCTTTGGCCGCCTGCAGGTCGCTGGTGCGCTGCTCGATGCCGCGCTCCAGGCTGTCGGCGAGGCTGCGCAGATCGCGCGCGGCCTGCTTGTAGGCGGTGATGTCGGCGTAGCTGGTGACGAAGCCGCCGTCGGGCATCGGATTGCCGCGGATCTCGATCACCGTGCCGTCGGGGCGCTCGCGCTCGTGCAGATACGGCTGGCCGCGCTGCAGGTGTTCGAGCCGGCGCCGGATCGCCTCCTCGGGCTCGTTGCCGAGCAGGCCGCGCCGGGCGTTGTAGCGGATCAGGTCTTCGATCGGGCGACCGACCTGCAACAGCTCCGGCGGATAGCGGAACAGCTCGGCATAGCGCCGGTTCCAGGCCACCAGGCGCAGTTGCGCGTCGACCACGCTGATGCCCTGCGGCAGATGCTCCAGGCTCTGGCTTTCGCCGAGGCTGGCCTGCGCTGCCTGGACCACGCCGTCGCCGGCGTTGCGCAGCGCCTCGGCGTGCAGCTCGACCATCTTCTCCAGTTCCTGCCGGCTGCGCAGCCGCAGCGCGGCGATGCGGTTGCGCTGCAGGATCAGCAGCACCACCGAGACCATCAGCAGCCAGGCGCCGGCGGCGACCAGGCGCGCGATCCAGGCCGTGCGCAGGCTCGGCGTGGTATCGCGCAACAGGTGCAGGGTCCAGTTCTCGCGCGGCAGGTGCAGCGACTGCCACAGCATCGGTTCGCGCATCGCCGGATCGCGCAGCCGCACCACCCGCGCGCCTTCGCCGACCTCGCGCTGGACCCGGAACGCGGCCGCTTGCAGGCGCTGGCCCTGGTACTGCCGGGTGAGGCGCAGCTCGCGCTGCTGCGCCGGCGTTTGCGGCGCGAGCACGCGATAGCGCCATTGCGGATGCGCACTGAGGAACACCACGCCGTTGGCGTCGCTGAGCAGGACCAGGTCGCCGCGCTCGCTCCAGTCCGAACGGATGTCCTCCAGTTCGACCTTGACCGCGACTGCGCCGACCGCGCCGCCGCGCTCGTCGTGGACGGCGCGGGCGATGAAGTGTCCGGGCACGTGGGTGGTGACGCCGATGGCGTAGAACTCGCCCGCGCCTTGGGTCATCGCGCGCTGGAAATACGGGCGGAAGGCATAGGAATGGCCGACATTGCTGTTGGCCAGGTTCCAGTTGCTGGCGGCGATGCCGATGCCCGCCGCGTCGATCAGGGTCAGCGTGCTGGTGCGGTTGGCGAAATTGAGCTGGACCAGGCGCTCGTTGGCGCGCTGGCGCTGGGTGCGGTCGTTCGGATTCGCGAGCGTCGCGCGCAGTTGCGGGTCCAGCGACAGCACCGCCGGCATGATCCGATAGCGATCGATGTGCTGCTCGATCACCTGCGCCCGCTGCCCCAGCAACGCCCGCGCTTCTCCCGCCTGGCGCAGCAGCGCTTGCGAGTACGCCACCCGCCCGGCGACCCACGCCGACAGCAGCCCGCCGGCCACGATCAGGATCAGCCACAAGGCGTTGCGGAGTTGGCGGGGGTGGTTCAGCACGGTAGAGCCGGGATTGGAGATTCGGGATTCGGGATTCGCAAAGCGTTTTGCCGATTCTGTCAGCTTACTCGCCCGCGCCCGAGATCACCCAACTCTCCCGCACCGCTCTTGCCAATCCCGAATCCCCCATCCCGAATCTCAAAACTGCACCTGCGCCCGCATCTCCAGCATGCTCGGGTCCGCAGACAGCGGGCCCTTGTCGGCCTTCACTCGCACGTAGTTGGCTTGGCACTTGAAGTGGCTGGTCAGGTACCAGTTCACGCCCAGGGTCAGGTCGCGCTGGCGGCCGCCGGCGATGCCGCCGTCGTCGAGGTCGAGTTCGCCGTAGCGGGCCAGCAGTTCGACCGCGCCGTAGCGATGGGCCGGCTTGACGTTGCCGACGTTGTTGCCGTTGTAGGGACGCGATTCGCCGGTGAGCACCCAACTGCCGGTGAGGTAGTAGCCGTCGGCGCTGAAGTCGCGCGCGCCGTTCTCGCGTTGCGCGGTGGCGTGCAGGTACTCGGCCTGGGCCGACCAGGGGCCGTCGATCCACAGCGCTTCCAGGCCGTTGCGCACGATCTTGTCGGTGTTGCGCAGGGTGCCGGAGTCGACCAGGCGCACGCCGGTGAGACCGGCTTCGGGGCGGGCGCGGAAGCGCGCCGCGGGGCCGAAATACGCGCCGCGGCCGTCGCGATAGCCGTGCGGGTTCTCGACCGAGCCGGTCATGCCCAGGTGCAGCACGCGCGCTTTCTCTTTGATCGGGGTCCACACCGCGCGCCCGGCGGCGGTGATGCCGGGGTTGTCGCCCTGCAGGTCGTGGCCGAAGAAGTAGGCCGCGCTGAGCGCATAGCGCGGCCGTTCCAGCGACCACTCCACGCCGGTGCGGCGGCCCTGATAGATCGCCTGCGAGGCCGCGGACAACTCCATCAGGCTGCCGGCGCGCGAGGCGGCCACGCTCTCCATGCTGACCGGGGTCTTGAAGTAACCCACGCGCAGTCTGCCCAGGTCGGTGCCGAACAGCGCCTTGGTCTCCATGCGCAGGGCGACGTCGAGCCAGAGCTTGGATTCGAAGTCGTAGACCGCGGTGAAGTCGTAGACGTCCTTCTTCTTCAGGCTCATGCCGAACTCGCGCCGGCGGTAGTGACCGCTGTCGCGCAACGCGGTCGCGGCGCTGCCGTAGCCGCGGTCGCCGGAGAAATCGACCGTGTCGTAGGCCCAGTTGGCGGTCGCGGAAAGCTCGGTGCCGTCGGCGAAAGCGTGCTTGGTCGGCCAGTTTTCCAACGACCAGGGTTCGGCGGCCTGGACGAGCGGGGCGGCCGCGGCCAGCGCGGCGGCGGACAAGGCGAGGGCGTAGCGGGCGGAACGCGGCATCGGATGGGGCTCCATCGATAGGCGAGGGGCCGTCCTGGCCGCAGGGCGCCGTGCCGGACGCATGGCGTCCGGCGGCGGGCAGTCAAACGGGGCGATCCGGCCGGGGCGACCGGACCGGGGGCGATCAGGCGGTCTTGTCGGCCAGCGGACCGTGGTGATCGGAAGGCAGGTCGACGTCGAGGTCGGTCGCGCTGGGCGGGTTGAGCAGCTCGCGCTGCAAGCGGTCGCGGTCCAGCTCGTTCTCCCAGCGCGCGACCACGATCGTGGCCACGCCGTTGCCGATGAAGTTGGTCAGCGCGCGCGCCTCGCTCATGAATCGGTCGATGCCGAGGATCAGCGCCAGCCCGGCCACCGGCACCGCGGGCACTACGGTCAGGGTCGCGGCGAGGGTGATGAAGCCGGCGCCGGTGACGCCCGAGGCGCCCTTGGAGGTCAGCATCGCCACTGCGAGCAGGGTCAGCTCCTGAGTCAGGGTCAGCTCGACGTTCAGCGCCTGGGCGATGAAGATCGTCGCCATGGTCAGGTAGATGTTGGTGCCGTCGAGGTTGAAGGAGTAGCCGCTGGGCACCACCAGGCCGACCACCGGCTTGGAGCAGCCCAGGCGCTCGAGCTTGCGCATCAGCGGCACCAGCGCCGATTCCGAGGACGAGGTGCCCAGCACCAGCAGCAGTTCGTCGCGGATGTAGCGGATGAAGCGCAGGATGCTGAAGCCGGTGAGGTAGGCGATGGCGCCGAGCACGAGCAGGATGAACACCGCGCAGGTCAGGTAGAAGCTTCCCATCAGCCGGGCCAGCGGACCGAGCGAATCCACCCCGTACTTGCCGATGGTGAAGGCCATCGCCGCGCCGGCGCCGATCGGAGCCAGCTTCATGATCATGCCCATCATGCCGAAGAAGGCCTTGGACACGGTCTCGAACAGGTCGATCACCTTCTCGCCGGACTTGCCCATGTGCAGCAGGGCGAAGCCGAACAGCACCGCCAGCAGCAGCACCTGCAGCAGGTCGCCGTTGCCGGTGAAGGCGTCGGTGAAGGTCTTGGGGATGATGTGCAGCAGGAAGTCGACCGTGCTCTGGTCCTTGGCCGCACTGGCGTATTTCTCCACCGCGCTGGCGTCGAGCGTGGCCGGGTCGGCGTTGAAGCCCGAGCCGGGCTTGAGCGTATTGACCACGATCAGGCCGATCACCAGGGCGATCGTCGAGACGACTTCAAAGTAGACGATCGCCTTGACCCCGACCCGTCCGACCTTCTTCACGTCGGATACGCCGGCGATGCCGAGCACCACGGTCAGGAAGATGATCGGCGCGATCAGCATCTTGATCAGCGAGATGAAGCCGTCGCCGAGCGGCTTGAGCTTGACCGCGAAGTCGGGGAAGTAATGGCCGACCACGCCGCCGAGGACGATGGCGCCGAGCACCCAGAGATAGAAGCGCGAGCCGGACTTTTTCATGGCGGGTACTCAGGCGGGGACGGATGGAGAGGGTGGGGCGGAAAGGAGCGGGAGCGGGTGGGGCGATGAGCGATCAGTCGCGGTCAATGTGCGAGTGCTTGCGGGTGTCCGGCATCAGCACGTAGACCAGCAGCGAGCAGGCGATGCAGGCGCTGACGTACCAGAAGAAGCCGGTCTCCATGCCGATCTTCTTGAACCACAGCGCGACCGGTTCGGCGGTGCCGCCGAACAGGGCCACGGTCAGCGCGTAGGGCAGGCCGACGCCGAGGGCGCGGATCTCGACCGGGAACAATTCGGCCTTCACCACCGCGTTGATCGCGGTGTAGCCGCTGACCGCGCTGAGCAGGATCATGATCAGCCAGAACGCCTGCATCGGCGTCTGCGCGCCCTGGATCAGGTGCATCACCGGCACGGTCAGGGTCGCGCCGAGCACGCCGAAGGCGATCAGCAGCGGGCGGCGGCCGATCCGGTCCGACAGCGCGCCCACCAGCGGCTGCATCAGCATGTACACGAACAAGGTGGCCGCGTTGATCAGCGACGCGGTCTCCTTGTCGAAGCCGGTGCTGATGGTGAGGAACTTCAGCATGTAGTTGGTGTAGGTGTAGAACGCCAGCGTGCCGCCCATGGTCAGGCCGACCACGGTCAGCACCGCGCGCGGATGCTGCATCAGCGTGCGCAACGAGCCTTCCTTGCGCGCTGGCGTGTCGCCGGCCTTGAGCTTGGCGAAGGACTCGGTCTCCTGCATGTTGCGGCGCAGGTACAGGGCGACGACCGCGGCCAGCGCGCCGATCGCGAACGGAATGCGCCAGCCCCAGGACTTGAGCTGCTCCTCGTCGAGCACGAACTGCTGCAGCACGATCAGCACCAACAGCGCCAGCAACTGGCCCAGGATCAGGGTCACGTAGAGGAAGCTGGACCAGAAGCCGCGGTTCTCGCGCGAGGACATTTCGCTGAGGTAGGTGGCCGAGCTGCCGTATTCGCCGCCGACGCTCAGGCCCTGCATCAGCCGCGCCAGCACCAGCAGCACCGGCGCCAGCACGCCGATGGTTTCGTAGCCGGGGGTGAAGGTGATGATGAGCGAGCCGGCGCACATCATCAGCACCGACAGCATCAGCGCGGCGCGGCGGCCGTTGCGGTCGGCGTAGCGGCCGAACACCCAGCCGCCGAGCGGTCGCATCAGAAAGCCGACGGCGAAGATCGCGCCCGCATTGAGCGCCTGCGAGATCTTGTCGCCCTTGGGGAAGAACACGTGGGCGAAGTACAGCGAGAACGCGCTGTACACGTACCAGTCGTAGTACTCGACCAGGTTGCCGATCGAACCGGAGAAGATCGACTTCAGGCGCTGTCCGGCGGTCATCGCCGTAGCGGGCGTCGTGGTCTCGGCGCCGGCGGGGCCGGCGGCGGTGTCAGCGGTAATCGCGCTCAAGGCAAACGGCTCCAGGTCGGTGCGGACGGGGCCGGGCGGCGCGGGGGGAGGGGCGCGCAGCCGCGACGCAACGGCGGCACCTCCTGGCGCCGAGACGGATGGTGGGCCGGGCGCGCGGGGCGGCCAATAGCACCATCGGGTTAGAGCCCCGGCTCAGGTTCGGCCGGCCGCCCGTTCATCCGCTCAGCGATGAGCGCTGCGGCGCAGTCGCGGACCGTGCCGGCGCGCACGCTTCGCCATCAACGCGTCATCAAAGCCCGGCACCCTGCGCGCTTTGCATCGCGGCATTCCCTCTACGCCGCCCGGAGACGCACGCAATGACCCGAGTGTTCGCCGCCCCGACCTTGTCGGCCGCCATCTGCCTTGCCCTGGCCACGCTGCCGGCCTACGCCGCGACGGCGGATGCCGACGCGGCCGACGCCGATGCGGGCGTTGCCGACGCCACCACCCTGGACGCGGTATCGGTGATCGGCCTGGGCGAAACCCGCCAGGTGCAGCGGGTCAAGCTCGCCGACATCGAGCGCAAGGTGCCGGGCAGCAGCGCGCAGAAAGTGCTCAACAAGCTGCCGGGCATCTCGGTGCAGTCCAACGACGCCTACGGCGCCAACGAGGAATCGCAGACCATCAGCCTGCGCGGTTTCAGCCAGCGCCTGCTCGGCTACACCCTCGACGGGATCCCGCTCGGCGACAACAGCTACGGCAACTACAACGGCCTGGGCATCAGCCGCGCCCTGATCGGCGAGAACCTGGCCGGGGCCGAACTCGCCGCCGGCATCGGCTCGCTCGGCACCGCCTCGACCAGCAATCTCGGCGGCACCCTGCAGTACTACTCGGCCGATCCGGAAAGCGAGTTCGGCCTGCGCCTGGCGCAGACCTTCGGCAGCGACCGCACCCGCCGCACCTATGCGCGCGTGGACACCGGCGACCACGGCGGCTTCTCGATGTACTTGTCCGGTTCGCTGCTCAGCGCCGACATGTGGTCGCGCCCGCACGACAATCAGGACCAGAACCAGGTCAACCTCAAGGCCGTCTATCAGTTCGGCGAAGGCAACCGGATCAGCGCTTACTACGCCAGCGCGGACACCAGCCAGGCCAACTACGCTTATCTGTCCAAGGCGCTGCTGGCGCGTGGCGCCGATTGGGACTGGAACCTGTACAAGCCGGACTGGAAGCGCGCGCTGGCCGCCGCCTATTGCGCGCCGCGGCCGTGGCCGGCCAATCAGCACCGTGCCGGCGACCCGCGCTGCGCCTTCGTCGCGCCGGCGGCGACCATCGACGACGCCTACTACGCCAGCCGCGCGCTGCGCACCGATCACCTCGGCGCGCTGGCCGGCGAGTTCAACCTCGGCGAAGGCCTGTCGCTGAAGGCCCAGGCCTACTACCACGACGACCGCGGCCAGGGCCATTGGTGGTCGCCGGGCAATTACTCCTACCCGAACACCGCCAGGGCGATTCCGATCTCGATCCGCAGCACCAATTACGGCATCAACCGCCACGGCGCGATCAGCTCGCTGGTCTGGGAAGTCGGCCAGCACCGCATCGAGGGCGGCGTGTGGTACGAACGCAACCACCACGACGTGCAGCGAAACTTCTACTTCATCGACGGCCCGGTCAACGACGACCGCTTCCTCAACGACCCCGACCGTCGCCTGTTCTTCCAGAAGTACCGCATCCACACCCGTCAGGCTTATCTGCAGGACACCATCCGCCTGCTCGACGACCGCCTGACCCTGGACCTGGGCGCCAAGAGCACCCAGGTGGTGATGCGCGCGCGCCAGGTCGATCCGCGCGCGATGGAAGTGCCGAACGCGACCGGCCAGTTGCAAACCCGCGACCGCTTCCTGCCCCAGTTCGGCGTCGGCTACCGCCTCGCCGACAACCAGGGCGAGCTGTTCGCCGCCTACACCGAGAATGTCGCCGCCTTCGTCGGCGGCGGCGCCGGTGGCCCGCTGGCGATCAACCAGGCCGCGTTCGACGCGCAGAAGGCCGGGTTGAAGCCGGAATCGTCCAAGACCTTCGAAGCCGGCTACCGCCGCGTCGGCCAGGCCTATCAGGCCTCGTTGAGCGTGTACAAGGTGCGTTTCGACGACCGCCTGCTGTCGCTGAACCCTTGCTCCAGCATCGAAGCCGGCACCCGGCCGGAGTGCATCACCAAGTTCTTCAACGTCGGCTCGGTGGACAGCGTCGGCAGCGAGCTGGTCTTCATCTGGAAACCGAGCGAACACTTCGAGTGGTACAACGCGCTGTCGTGGAACAAGTCGACCTATCAGGACAACTACGTCGACGGCGGCAAGGCGGTGCAGACCCGCGACAAGCGCGTGGTCGACGTGCCGGACACGATGCTGTCGAGCGAGATCAGCTGGCGCCAGGGGCCGTGGCTGGCCAGCCTGAGCGGCAAGTACACCGGCAAGCGCTACTACACCTATACCAACGACAACGGTTTCGGCGGCGCGACCACCTTCGACGCCAGCCTGCGCTACAGCTTCGATGCGATGGGGCCGCTGCGGCAGTGGTCGATCGCCCTGCACGGCAGCAACCTGACCGACAAGCGCACCGCCAGCAATCTGACCGCGTTCAGCGCGTCCGATGCGCCGGGCAAGACCTATGCCTTCCACGCCAACGCGCCGCGGCAGCTGTTCCTGACCTTGGACGCGCGGTTCTGAGCCGGGCCGGAGCGCGGGAGGAGAGCCAATCCCTCGCGCTCCGGTCGCTGTCCCGCGTCGCGCTTGCGCCGGGCGCCGGCTCCCTTTTCGAAGGGCGCTGTTTTTCGCGCGGCCTTCGGCCGTTCTCTGCGGCCCCTTGGCTATCCGCGTCGCCCCGCCATCTGGGCCGTTGCTCCTCTGAGAGAAGGGGGCAGGGGGCGCCGTTGTCGTTGCCTTCCTCTCCCCGCCGTTCCCCGCGCCTAGACCATCGTCGTAACGCAAGCCGCCTCGGCTTGCACTAGCCTCGGCAGCATCCGCCGCTACGCCCTGCGCGAGGCCGCCGCATGCGTTACCAGGACTTCCACCGCCGCTCGATCGAGCAACCCGAGGCGTTCTGGGCCGAGCAGGCGCAGGCGATCCACTGGCACAAGCCGCCGCAGGCGATCCTCGAATACGACCGGCCGCCGTTCCGGCGCTGGTTCGCCGGCGGCGAAACCAACCTCTGCTACAACGCCCTGGACCGTCATCTCGACGAACGCGGCGACCAGCTCGCCCTGGTCGCGATTTCCAGCGAGACCGGCCAGACCCGCGAGCTCAGCTACCGTGAGCTGCATGCCGAGGTCAATGCGTTCGCCGCGGTGCTCAAGTCGCTCGGCGTCGGCCGCGGCGACCGGGTGGTGATCTACATGCCGAACATGGCCGAGGCGGTGTTCGCCATGCTCGCCTGCGCGCGCATCGGCGCGGTGCATTCGGTGGTGTTCGGCGGCTTCGCCGCGCACAACCTGGCCCTGCGCATCGACGATGCCGCGCCCAAGCTGCTGATCTGCGCCGACGCCGGCATGCGCGGCGGCAAAGTCATTCCCTACAAGCCGCTGGTCGATGCCGCCTGCGAGCAAGCGCGGCAGCCGCCGCCGCACGTGCTGGTGGTCGGCCGCGGCCTCGACCCGGAACACCGCGTCGTCGCCGGACGCGATCTGGATTACGCGACCCTGCGCGCGCGCCACGAGGGCGCGCAGGTCGAGGTGCAGTGGCTGGAATCCAACGAGCCCAGCTATCTGCTCTACACCTCCGGCACCACCGGCAAGCCAAAGGGCGTGCAGCGCGACGTCGGCGGCTACGCGGTCGCGCTGGCGCTGTCGATGTGGTCGATCTACGACATCCGCGCCGGCCAGACCATGTTCTCGACCTCGGACGTCGGCTGGGCGGTGGGCCATTCCTACAACGTCTACGGCCCGCTCATCGCCGGCGCCACCTCGGTGCTGTACGAGGGCCTGCCGACGAATCCCGACCCGGGCATCTGGTGGCGGATCTGCGAGCGCTACCGCGTGCGCACCATGTTTTCCTCGCCGACCGGCATCCGCGTGCTCAAGAAGCAAGACCCGGCCTGGCTGAAGCGGCACGATCTGTCCGCGCTGCAATGGCTGTTCCTGGCCGGCGAGCCGCTGGACGAGCCGACCGCGCACTGGATCACCGAAGGCATCGGCAAGACCGTCGTCGACAACTACTGGCAGACCGAGACCGGCTGGCCGGTGCTGGCCCTGATGCCGGGGCTGGATCTGCAGCCGGTCAAGTTCGGTTCGCCCGGCCTGCCCACGCCGGGCTATCGCCTGCGGGTGATCGACGAAGCCACCGGCCGCGACGTCGGCCCGCACGAGAAGGGCGTGCTGGTGATCGTGCCGCCGCTGCCGCCGGGCTGCATGACCACGGTCTGGAACGACGACGCGCGCTTCCTATCCAGCTACTTCGGCCACTTCAAGGAATTGCTGTACAGCTCGCTGGATTGGGCGGTGCGCGACGAGGACGGCTACACCTTCATCCTCGGCCGCACCGACGACGTCATCAACGTCGCCGGGCACCGTCTGGGCACGCGCGAGATCGAGGAATCGGTGGCCAGCCACGGCAGCGTCGCCGAGGCGGCGGTGATCGGCGTGCACGACGAGCTCAAGGGCCAGGTGCCGGTGGTGTTCGCCACCCTCAAGAGCGGCAGCGGCGAGGATGCGGGCGAGGCCGCGGCGGGCATGCAGCGCTGTGTGGTCGAGCAACTCGGCGCGGTGGCGCGGCCGGCGCGGGTGTACGTGGTCGCAGCCCTGCCCAAGACGCGTTCCGGCAAGCTGTTGCGGCGCTCGATCCAGGCCCTGGCCGAGCAGCGCGACCCGGGAGACCTGTCGACCCTGGACGACCCGGGCGCCTTGGAGGAAGTGCGGCGCGCGCTGGAACGCGGCGCCGACGTCGGCGGCTGAACGTCCGCGGGCCGGCGCGGTTCGTGCCGGTTCAGTCCCTTGACGGATTTTTTGCCGGCGCCGCGTTAGCATCGTGAATACGCGGGATCCTCCGCGGCCGATGCGAGCGAGGCGGAACGCGCAATGACGGCAGAACAGGACAGCGCGCCGGGGTGGGACGCGATCGACCAGGCCCTGAGCCGGCTCTACACGCGTCAGCAGCCGCTGCACTACGGCAGCCCGATCGGTCCCGAGCTCGGCGGCGAGCCTTTGCGCGGCATCAGCGCCTACAAGCGCATCACCCCGGTGCCGCACTGGCACCTGGTCACCTACGGTTTCAGCGAACTCTACGAGAAGACCTCCGAAGACCCGGCGATCAGCGGTTTCGGCTTCGAACTGACTTTCCGCGTCGCCGATCCCGAGGACAGCGAGCAGCCGCCGGCCTGGGCCCTGAATTTCCTGCAGAACCTGGCCCGCTACGTGTTTCAAAGCGGGCACGGCTTCCACGCGGGCCATTACCTGCACGCCAACGGCCCCATCGCCGCCGACACCCAGACTCATCTGCAGGCGGTGGCGTTCGCGCACGACCCCGAGCTGGCGCCGATCGATACGCCCAACGGCCTGCTCGAGTTCCTGCAGGTGATCGGCCTGACCAACGAAGAAGAGTTCGCGCTCAAGCGCTGGTCGACGCTGAAGGTGCTGGACGTGTTCCAGGACTATCTGCCGCTGTGGGTGACCGATCTGGAGCGCGAGTCGTTGCTGGCCGATTCCGACATCGCCGCGCGCCTGGCCGCCGGTTCGGCCCACGAGGGGTCGAGTTCGGCGCTGATCTATACCGACCAGCTCGACTGGAGCCAGCGCAAGCGCCTGCTGCGCCAACCGGCGACGCGGATCGCGCTGGGCGCGCGTCAGGTCGGCGAGCTGCTCGCGCTGCTGCCGCTGCGGCTGCCCTTCGGTAAGCCGTTCAGCCTGGTCGGCCCGCAGGCGCGGATCGTGTTCGAGGCGGCGCCGCGCAACGGCGCCCAGGCCGTGGAGGGAGCGTTGCATCTGCGCCTGAACGAGGCCGCTTTGCGCAATCTGGTCGCCTGCCTGCGCGCCCAGGAGGGCTGCTACCGGGTCGAGGGCGTGGAATTCCTCGAGGTCCAGGTGCTGCGCAGCGAGATCCGCGACCGCGACGGCAACGTGGTGCAGACCATCGGCTAGCCGCGGCCGGCGCCCGGGCGGCAAGGACCGGGCCGGCGCGACGGGGTAAAATGCCGGATCGCCCGAACGGGTCCGCCGGAGTTTGCCGATGTCGTTCACCTCCGCAGGCGCGAAGTTCCGCGCCGCGCTCGCCGCCGAATCGCCGCTGCAGGTGATCGGCGCGATCAACGCCAACCATGCCCTGCTGGCCCAGCGCGCCGGCTACCGCGCGATCTACCTGTCCGGCGGCGGCGTCGCCGCCGGTTCGCTGGGCCTGCCGGACCTGGGCATCAACACGCTCGAAGACGTGCTGATCGACGTGCGCCGCATCACCGACGTCTGCGATCTGCCGCTGCTGGTCGACATCGACACCGGTTTCGGCCCCAGCGCGTTCAATATCGAACGCACGGTCAAGTCGCTGATCAAGGCCGGCGCGGCCGCTTGCCACATCGAAGACCAGGTCGGCGCCAAGCGCTGCGGCCATCGTCCGGGCAAGGAGATCGTGAGTGCGGGCGAGATGGCCGACCGGGTCAAGGCCGCGGCCGACGCCAAGACCGATCCCGACTTCTTCCTGATCGCGCGGACCGACGCGATCGCCGTCGACGGCGTCGATGCGGCGATCGAACGCGCCATCGCGTGCGTCGAAGCCGGCGCCGACGGCATCTTCGCCGAGGCCGCCTACGACCTGGCCACCTACCGCCGCTTCGTCGATGCGGTCAAGGTGCCGGTGCTGGCCAACATCACCGAGTTCGGCCAGACCCCGCTGTTCTCGCGCGACGAGCTGGCCTCGGCCGGGGTGGCGATCCAACTGTTCCCGTTGTCGGCGTTCCGGGCCATGAACAAGGCCGCCGAGAACGTGTACCAATCGATCCGCCGCGACGGCCACCAGAAGAACGTGGTCGACAGCATGCAGACCCGCGCCGAGCTGTACGACCGGATCGGCTACCACGCCTTCGAGAACAAGCTCGACGCGCTGTTCGCCAAGAAGGGCGGCTGAGATTTTCCTTCTCCCGCGACGCGGGAGAAGGCGGCCCGTAGGGCCGGACGAGGGCGAGCGAAACTTCAAGCCAGCGACGCAGCCGGAAGTTCGCCTGCCCTCACCCTTGCCCTTTCCCATGCATGGGAGAGGGAATAAGGAAAAGACCAACTCTATTCGAGGAAGGACCATGAGCGAACCGCAATCGACCCTGCCCAAACCCAAGAAGTCGGTCGCCCTCAGCGGCACCGCCGCCGGCAACACCGCGCTGTGCACCGTCGGCCGCAGCGGCAACGACCTGCATTACCGCGGTTACGACATCCACGACCTGGCGACTAAGTCGACCTTCGAGGAAGTCTCGCATCTGCTGGTGCACGGAGCGCTGCCGACCGTCTCTCAGCTGAAGGCCTACAAGACCAAGCTCAAGCGCCTGCGCGGCCTGCCGGCGATCGTCACCGACGCGCTGGAGCTGGTGCCGGCCAACGCCCACCCGATGGACGTGCTGCGCACCGGCTGCTCGGTGCTGGGCACCGTGCTGCCCGAGCGCGAAGGCCACGTCGCCTCGGAAGCGCGCGACATCGCCGACCGCCTGATCGCCAGCTTCGGCTCGATGCTGCTGTACTGGTGGCACTTCACCCGCAACGGCCGCCGCATCGACTGCGAGACCGACGACGACTCGGTCGCTGCGCACTTCCTGCACCTGCTGCACGGCGAGCCGCCGAGCGCGCTGCACGCCGACTCGCTGGACAAGTCGCTGATCCTGTACGCCGAGCACGAGTTCAACGCCTCGACCTTCACCGCGCGCGTGATCGCCGGCACCGGTTCGGACATCCACTCCTGCATCACCGGCGCGATCGGCGCGCTGCGCGGCCCCAAGCACGGTGGCGCCAACGAAGTGGCGATGGACATCATCTCCCGCTACGGCAGCGCCGACGAGGCCGAGGCCGACATCCGCGCCCGCGTCGAGCGCAAGGAAATCGTGATCGGTTTCGGTCACCCGGTCTATACGGTCGGCGACCCGCGCAATCCGATCATCAAGGAGATCTCGCGCAAGCTGTGCAAGGACGGCGGCAACCAGACCCTGTTCGACGTCAGCGAGCGCATCGAGACGCTGATGTGGGACAGCAAGAAGATGTTCCCCAACCTCGACTGGTACTCGGCGTCCGCCTATCACATGATGGGTATTCCGACGCCCATGTTCACCCCGCTGTTCGTGATCGCGCGCACCACCGGCTGGAGCGCGCACGTGATCGAGCAGCGCGAGGACGGCAAGATCATCCGCCCGAGCGCGAACTACACCGGTCCGGAAGACCGCGCCTACGTGGCGATCGAGCAGCGCTGAGTTGCTGCGGCGCCGGTCCGCCGGCGGCGCAAAACGCAGGACGGCAACGCAAAAGGCCAGGCGATCCGCCTGGCCTTTTGTTTTTTATCGCGACTTCGGCGCAGCCGCGCAGCGTAGCGGCTGCGGCATACGACTAACGTCGAATGCGACACAGAATCCGCATCTGGCGACATGGCATAGTCCCTCGCCAAGCCGGCACGCCCGCACGGCCCGTCCGCGTGCGCACCGCGCATGCAGCGACTGGGTGCCGGCGTCCGCAGGCGCCGCATCGGGGGCTGCGGTCGGGGAAGACTCAGAGGAAACACCATGCGCGAGAGCGATGTGCCGGTCAAAACCCAGGCCGGGCGCGACGAAATCCAGAACCGCACGCGCAAGCTCGCGCCGGTGTTGCGCTCGATCCTGCTGATCGTCGACGGCGATCGCAGCGCGCGCCATTTGCGCGGCCTGATCGCCAGCCTGCATGGGCCGGACGATGCGCTGGAGCAGCTCGAGGCCATGGGCCTGATCGCGTCTTCGGCGGCGGTCGCGGCGACCCAGTTCGCGCATTCGCCGACGCCGGGCGTGGCCTTCGCCGCGGCGGTGCCCGCGCCGGCGCCGCTGTCGGTGGCCGATGCGGCGCAGCGCTACCAGACGCTGTATGGCCTGATGACCGAAGCCGTGCGCGAGCACCTGGGGCTGCGCGGCTACTTCCTGCAGCTCAAGATCGAGCGTTGCGGCAACAGCGACGAGCTGGCCGAGCTGCTGCCCGACCTCAGCGCGGCGTTGGCCAAGGTGCGCAAGGACGACATCGCCGCGGAAATCGAAGCGCGTTTCGCGACCGGGGTCTGAGCGCGGGATTCCGCAATCGCACCGCGATATCGCGTCGCCATCCGAAGTCGGATCGCACCGGATATGTCGCCACTCGACTGCACGAGCCTCGGGCGATCGCGCTTGCGTACGCGAGGCCATGCCATGACGCTGTCCGAAGCCCGGCGGCGCCGATGGAGGGCTGCACGGTGATTCGGGCTTCGGCGGCGCTTGCGTACGCCGCTGCGGTTGTCGCGGCTTACGCCGCTCCTACCCCTGAAGCGCAGCGGTGCGGCCCTGGAGCCGCACCGCGGGTGCTTACAGCAGCCCTTCGGCCTTCAGCGCGGCCTGCACGCCGGCGTCGGCTTCCATGCGGCGCTTGAATGCGGCCAGGTGTTCGTAGCCGGACAGATCGACTTTGGCGCCGTCGGCCCAGCGCAGGGTGATGTACAGGTAGGGATCGGCATAGCTGCGGAAACCGGCCAGCCACTCGCGATCGGCCAGGCGCCGGTCGGCCGCGGCGTACATCGCGCGCAGGCGCTCGCGCGCGTGCTGGCGCAGCGCATCGGCCTGGGCGGGGTCGGGGTGGAACTTGCCCGGCGCGAAGATCGGCAGGAAGGCCGGGTGCAGATCGGAGTTCACGAACGCCAGCCAGCGCGCGGCTTCGGCGTGCTGCTGCGCGCTGCCGTCGCCGGTCAGTCCCGCTTGCGGGAAGGTGTCGGCGATGTAGCCCATGATCGCCGCGTTCTGGGTCAGCACGAAATCGCCGTCGACCACCGCGGGCACGGCGCCGGCCGGATTGATCGCGAGGAAGGCGGGCGCCTTCATCGAGTCCTTGTCGAGCACGTCGACCTCGAACGCGCCGCCGGCCCACTGCAGGGCGATATGGTCGGCGGTCGAACATGCGCCGGGCTTGGTGTAGAGCTTCATGCGGACCTCTCCGTTGTGGCGAAAAACAAAAAAACAGGCCGGCGACTATCACCGACCTGTTTCGCATCCTCAAGGAGGGTGCTGCAACGGATTGTTTCCTGGAGCGGGGATTGGGGATTCGGGATTGGTTAAAGCGGAGCGCTGAAGCTTCTACCGATCCCCAATCCCCAATCCCGGCCGCTCAGCCGCGCCGGGACTTGAGCTTCTGCACCTTGTAGAAGGTGTGGTCGCCGATGACGGCGACTTGGTAAGCGTTGCGCCAGGACGGGCTGGCGATGGCGTGGGCGGCGAAGTGGCTCGCGCCGGGCACGATTTCCTTGCGCTGGCCGTTCGGCAGAGCCCAGTTGCGCTCGGCCGCCAGGGCGACGTTGACCGACTCGGCCCAGGCCTCGCTGTTGCTCAGGCGGGTGCCCGGCGACACCAGGGTGGGGGCGAACTGCTTGTTGGCGGTGACCACGTCGCAGACGGTATCGCCCCACAGGCCGCTGTCGCGGCGGCGCAGGGCGACCTCGGCGACGGCCTGTTGGCCGCGCAGGGACTGGTCGCGGGCTTCCAGGTACACGGTGGTGCTCAAACACAGCGAATCGGCGGTTTGTGGCGGCAGTACCGAGGCCAACCACAGGATCCAGGCCAGTTTCATCAGATGACTCCTTGCTCCGTTGCGCTGGCCGCACTGGGGTGTCCATCGCCCGCGGGGGGCGAGGGGAACCGCGGTAGGGCCAACATGGCGTACTGGGGAGGGCAGCGGCTCTAGCGGCGCGCTTTTGCCCCGTCACCGGAACCCTGGCCGAAAGGCGGCCTCGGGGCGGTGGTGGGTGCCGCTTCTGCAGGGGCGGCGGAAAAGTCGGCGAACGGTAGCGGCGCCTAACCAAACAAAACCTGAATGCCGAAAAGGCAAGTTCCTATTTTGGTTGGAGTTTTTATTCTGAACAGGCGGCAGGTCCTTGGTTTTACAGGGCTTTGTCCCGGCACGAAGCGTGCCCAGCCTGTCTCACCGCTTCATGATCTCACCCCCTAGGGCGTGCCTGAATGCGCGTTTCGGCGTCTCCAGCCCGTCGTGGACTCCGATGCGACTGGGATTGGCGCCCGTCCGGGACAAATTCGCCCCATCGAGCGGCCGGCGGGGTGGCGCGGGGATGGCGCAAGCCGCGACCACGCGCCACTGCGCTGATCGGCGGCGCAGTCGGTCGGCGCTCTATCGACGACCCCGCGACGTCCGCCCCGCGCGCGGAATCCGGCCGATGCCGGACACTCCAACGCCCGCCGCGCGCCTGCCCGTTCGCGCACGCAAACGCAGCGACACTCACGCATACATATATATGTGTGCGCGCAGGCATCCGCGCGCACGGCGGCGCCGGCGCGATACCGCCGCCGGCGCCGCGCGAAAGGCGGAAAAAACCGGCGTTTTATCGGGTGCGCTACAAGCGCGCCGCGAGCCGGCTGCCCTGTGCGATCGCGCGCTTGGCGTCGAGTTCGGCCGCGACGTCGGCGCCGCCGATCACGTGCACCGGCCGGCCGCTGTCGGCCAGTTCCGCGGCGAGCGGCTTGAACGGTTCCTGGCCGGCGCAGATCACGACATGGTCGACCGGCAGCACCTGCTGACTGCCGTCGACGCTGACGTGGAAGCCTTCGTCGTCGACGCCGAGATAGTCGACCCCGCCGATCATCTTCACCTGCTTGGCCTTGAGCGTGGCGCGATGGATCCAGCCGGTGGTCTTGCCCAGCTTCGCGCCCGGTTTGCCGGGGCTGCGCTGCAGCAGCCAGACCTCGCGCGCCGGCGGTTCCGGCCGCGGCTCGACCAGGCCGCCGCGGTTGTCGGCGTAGTCCAGGTCCACGCCCCATTCGGCGCGCCAGCGCGCCGGGTCGAGGCTGACCGAAGGGCCTTCGTGGACCAGGTATTCGGCGACGTCGAAGCCGATCCCGCCGGCACCGACGATGGCCACGCGCCGGCCCGGTGCGACCCGGCCCTTGAGCACATCCAGGTAGCTGATCACCTTGGCGTGGTCCGAACCGGGGAAGCTGACCTCGCGCGGCACGATGCCGGTGGCCAGGACGATCTCGTCGTAGCCCTGCAGGCTCTGTGCATCGGCCACCGTGCCCAGGCGCAGCTCGACCCCGGTCTGTTCGATGCGGCGGCCGAAATAGCGCAGGGTTTCGTGGAATTCCTCCTTGCCCGGCACCTTCTTGGCGAGGTTGAACTGGCCGCCGATCTCTGCGGCGGCGTCGAACAGGGTCACCCGATGGCCGCGCTCGGCGGCGACGGTGGCGCAGGCCAGGCCGGCCGGGCCGGCGCCGACCACGGCGACGCGTTTGGGCGCGGCGGTCGGCGGGTAGTTCAGTTCGGTTTCGGCGCAGGCGCGCGGATTGACCAGGCAACTGGCGTGCTTGTTCTCGAACACGTGGTCCAGGCAGGCCTGGTTGCAGCCGATGCAGGTGTTGATGTCGGCGCTGCGCCGGTCGCGCGCCTTGGCCACCCAGGCCGGGTCGGCCAGCAGCGGCCGCGCCATCGACACCATGTCGGCGTCGCCGTCGGCGAGGATGCGCTCGGCGACATCGGGCATGTTGATGCGGTTGGTGGTGATCAGCGGGATCCGCACCTCGGGCTTGAGCCGGGCGGTAATGCCGGTGAAGGCGCCGCGCGGCACCGAGGTGGCGATGGTCGGCACCCGCGCCTCGTGCCAGCCGATGCCGGTGTTGATCAGGGTCGCGCCGGCGGCTTCGATCGCCCGCGCCTGTGCGACCACGTCGCTCCAGGTCGAGCCTTCGCCGACCAGGTCGATCATCGACAGGCGGTAGACGATGATGAAGTCCGGACCGCAGGCCTCGCGGATGCGGCGGACGATTTCCACGCAGAAACGCATGCGCCCGGCGGCGTCGCCGCCCCAGGCGTCGTTGCGCTTGTTGGTGCGCGGCACGGTGAACTGGTTGAGCAGATAGCCTTCCGAACCCATCACTTCGACGCCGTCGTAGCCGGCCTCGCGCGCCAGCCGGGCGGCGTTGACGAAGGCCTTGATCTGGCGCTCGACCGCGCCGGCCGACAGCGCGCGCGGAGTGAACGGGTTGATCGGTGCCTTGAGCTTGCTCGGCGCGACCTGCAGCGGGTGATAGCCGTAGCGGCCGGCGTGCAGGATCTGCATGCAGATGCGCCCGCCGTGCTCGTGCACCGCGCGGGTCACCTGGCGGTGCTTGCCGACTTCCCAGGGCCAGCTGAGCTTGCCGCCGAAGGGCTTGAGCCAGCCGACCAGGTTGGGCGCGAAGCCGCCGGTGACGATCAGGCCGACCCCGCCGGCGGCGCGCTCGGCGAAGTAGGCGGCGAGCTTGGGAAAGTCGGCCGCCTTGTCTTCCAGGCCGGTGTGCATCGAGCCCATCAGCACCCGGTTGGGCAGGGTGCAGAAGCCCAGGTCCAGCGGCGCGAACAGATGCGGATACAGCGGGTGCGGGGCGGCGTCGGAGACGAGGGGGGCGGAGAGGGCGGCCGAGGACATGCTGGCTGGATACGCTGGCGTATGGAGTGTGCACGATGCCGGGAAAAGCGCCGTAATTCAAGCGCCGGCACGCTCCGCGTCGAGGCCGCGCGAGGACAGGCACCGAACGCCGCCGATTGCAACGGTTGTCACGGCCGGACCCATCGCCGAACATGCCCGACCCCTAGTCGTCCGGATTCCATGGACCCCGCCTTCGATCCCAGCCTTCAGGACTATCTGCGCGCCGACATGTCGGCCGCCGATCTGCCGGACCTGCAGCCCCTGCTGGGCGCGCGCGACCTGCTGCGCGCGTTCTCGACCCTGTTCCACGGCGGCGAAGAGTCGGTGATGGTGCGCCTGCTGGTGCTGCGCGCGATCGGCGAGCGCGGCCAGGCCCCGGACTGGAGCCCGCAGGAGCTGCGCGAGCATTTCGCCTACCTGGAGCCGATCAAGTTCGACACCGTGCTCGGCCGCCTGCGCGAGAACGAGTTGCTGTTGTGGGACGGCGAGACCCAGCGCTACCGGATCAGCCCGGTCGGCCGCCAGGCCCTGGCCGCGATCGGTTTGTTGCTGCAGTTCAACCGCGAAGGCGACGAACTGGCCTACGTCACCGCCCAGATCGCGGCCGGCCAGGCGGTGGGACGGGTCAGCGCCGACGACCTGCAGCACCTGTTGTCGCGCCTGAACGAGCTGCGCGAAGACTTCGACCAGGCCGTGCTCAGCGGCTCGGAGCACCGCATCCTGCGCGCCGCCGGCACCTTGCAGCAGGCCTGGCGCTGGATCGAGAAGGGCACCGAGATCGTCGAGGACATCGCCGCCGACCAGGACTTGGACAGCGTCACCCACCGCGTCGCCCAGCAGATCGGCCGCGCCCAGAGCGCGATGCTGCGCCAGGCTTCGGTGTTCCAGCGCGCGTTGAGCCAGCTCGACCGGCATCGTGTGCACCTCGGCGCCAGCGGCCTGTCGTCCTCGGACGTCAACCGCTTCCTGCGCGAGCTCGACATCGATGCGCTCGCCGCATTGTCCGAGGACGTGCTCGCGCGCACCGCGATCCCGGCCTTCGTGCTGGCGCCGATCGCGCTGGACGTGGCCGAGTACGAACTGGTCGAGCGCGAACGCGAAGCGCGCGAGGACCAGTCGCTGCCGCCGGCGCAGGCCGCTCCCGACGCCGAGGGTTCGCCCGCCGCGGCCACCGATTTCCAGTTCGCCGAACGCTGGCTGGACGAGCTGGCCGCGCTGGCGGTCGATGCGGCCGGGCTGTCCGAGCTGGTGCCGCAGGACAGTTTCTCGGTCAGTGCCTATCGCCTGTCGTTGCTGGGCCTGATCGGCGACCCCGGCGCCGAGAACCGCGAGGGCGTCAGCGCGCAGATGGCGCGGCTGCCGTTGGCGTGGAAGATCGAGACCGAATTCGAAACCGTCGGCCGCGCCGGCGTCGCCTACATGAGCCGCGGCCGCCTGGAAGCGCTGAGCGAAGAACAACTGCGCCAGCAGCGCACGGCACGCCGCCGCGCACCCAAGCCCGACGAGGGCGAGGGCGAAACCGCCGCGCCCAAGCGCGCCAAGACCGGACACAAGAACAAGACCGCCTCCGCGGACGCGCCGGCCAAGCCGCGCCGCGCCAAGCCGGCCAAGGACACCGCCTACCGATGAACGACCCCATCGCCTCTCTGATCGCGCGTCTGCTGGCCGAACGCTGGCTGCCGCGCGACGACGCCGCGGTCCGCGAACTGCTGACCGACGCCGAATTGCGCAACGATCTGGACCGGCGCCTGGCCGCCGCGGGCCTGCGTTTGCTCGAGCATCCCTACGCCGCCAACGTCGCCGTCGGCATCGCCCGGCCGCAGGAATCGGCCGCGTTCGGCAGCGCCAAGGCCTGGTCGGCCACCAACCTGCAACTGGACCGCGATGCGATCGCACTGTTGGTGGTGCTGTGGGCGCTGCTGGTGCTGCCCAAGCGTCAGCGCCAGATCGCCCGCCAGCAGGCCGACCGCGACCAGGACCAGGAACAGATGTTCGCCGAGCTCAAACCGATTCCGGTCGGCGCGGAAGTGGTCGAACCGATCAACGAGCGCACCCTGCTCGCCGACTTCGGCGAGAAGCTCGGCGGCAAGACCCGGATCCAGTTCAACCTGGGTTCGCTGGCGCGGCAGGGCTTCATCACGCGGCGCAAAGAGCGCATCCACGAAGGGCCGCTGCTGGACCTGGCCTTCGATTACGAACGCATCGCCGGCCGGGTCATGGACGGCGCGCTGTCGTTCGTGGTGACCGAGGCGCGCCAGCATGCGAACGAACAGGCGCTGCTGGACGCGGCCGCGGGCCTCGACGGCGATGCCGAGGACGAGGCGGCCGCCGCGGCGATCCGCGTCGGCGCCTACGTCGGCGACGAGGAAGCCGCGTTCGCCGCGCTGGCCGCGGCCGCCGCGGCGGCCGAGACCGATGCCGCGCTGGACCGGGCGGCGGCTGCAGTCGCCGAAGACGAAACCGAAGCCGGCGACGACCTCGACGACGCGACCGACGCGGCGTCGTCCGGCGACGAGGCCGCAGCCGAATCCGCGCCGACGGCGACGACGGACGCGGGCGGCGACGACCCAGACCACGGCGACGCTCATCGGGCGTCCGCCGGCACCCAGACCCAGCTCGACCAGGAGGCCGCGGCCGATGTTTGAATTCCGCTCGCTCGAAGTCGTGCACTGGGACTATTGGCAGCGCTTCCAACTGCCGCTGGACGCCTCCATCGTCACCGTGGTCGGCCCCAACGGTTCCGGCAAGACCACCTTGCTCGACGCCCTGCGCACCTTGCTGGCGATCGAGGACCGCGACACCGCGCGCGACTACAAGACCTACCTGCGCCACAACGGCAAACCCTACGCTTGGCTGCGCGCGGTGGTCAGCAACCGCCCCGATCGCCGCGGCGGCCGGCCGTTCTTCCCGATCAAGGACGACCTGGTCACCCTGGCCTGCCGGGTGCGCAAGCGCGGCGGCGACTGGAGCCGCGATTACCAGATCGTCGGCGGCGACGTGGCGGTGGAAACCCTGGAACAGGGCGGCGAATGGCTCGGCGTGCGCGACTACCGCGTGCGCCTGGCCGGCGCCGGCCTGACCCGGGCGATCTGCCGCGTGCTGACCCTGGAGCAGGGCGCCACCGACAAGCTCTGCCAATACTCGCCGCGCGAACTGCTGCAGCTGATCTTCGACGTGTTCGAGGACAAGGCGGTGCTGGACGACTACCAGCGCGCGCGCACCGAGCAGTTCGACGTCGAAAAAGAATTGCAGCAGCTCGGCCAGGACTTGGCCGGCCTGCACCTGCGCCTGGAATCGGCCAAGGCCGACGTGCGCTCGTTCGAGGAATACAACGCCCTGCGCAACCAGCGCCAGCGCCTGGAAACCGAGGTCGCGCCCAAGGTCGAGCTGGCCGAACAGCGCGCGGTCATCGACGGCGCCAAACCGCGCCTGACCGGTCTGCGCCGCGCTCTGCGCGAGCGCGAGCGCGCGCTGGACGAGATGCGCGCGCAGGACAGCGTGGCCTCGCAGGGCCGCGACGCGCTGCAGGAGGCGATGCGCGAAGCGCGGCGACAGGTCGGCGCCAGCGAACAGGCCTTCACCCAGGCCCGCGATGCTGCGCGCGACGCGGAAATGCTGGTCAAGCGCCGCGACGAGCTGGCCAAGCTGCAGGCGCAACGCGGCGCGGTCGACGTCGACGCGCTCAGCGCCGGCGTCGAGAACGGGCGCCGCCGCCAGGCCGAGCTCAAGCTCGAGGCCGAGCGCGACCGCAAGCGCGCCGGCGAAATCGCCGCGCAGATCGCCGCGCTCAGCGGCGGCGGCCGCATCGTCGAGCCGTTCGAGCGCGACTTCCGCACCGCGCTCGATCGCGCCGGGATCGACCACCGGGTGCTGACCGAACTGGTCGAAATCGCCGACCCGCAGTGGGCGGTGGCGGTGGAAGCGGTGCTGGCGCCGTACCGGCACTTGCTGGTGCTGGAGAATCCGAAAGACGCGCGCGAAGCCTGGAAGCTCGGCGAAAGCCTGCAGTACCGCCACTTCATCGTCGCCGAGCGGGCGCCGGTGTCCAAGGCCAGCGCCGGCTCGCTGCTGGAAGTGGTGCGTTTCTCGGCCGACCCGCCGGCGTGGTTGCCGCGCCAGCTCGACCGCATCCGCCGCGTGACCGACATCGAACACGGTTCGCGCCTGCCGGCTTCGCAGGACTGGATCACCCAGAAGGGCTATCTGCGCGAGAGCCGCGGCGGCCGCCACATCGGCGGCAACCAGCAGCACTTCGGCAGCGGCGCGCGCCAGTCGCAACTGGCCGAACTGCGCGCCGAGCAGATCGCGATCGCCCAGCGCGCGCAGGCGCGCGAGGCCGAGCTGCACGAACTCACCCAGCGCGTCGATGCCGACCAGTCGCGCCTGCTCGGCCTGGACGCGACCCAGGAACTGGTGACCCGCGCGGCCGAGTTCGCCGATGCCCAGGAGCGCCTGCCGGCGTTGGCCGAAGCCGCCGCCGAAGCGGCCGCCGCCCTGGCACAGGCGCGCGCGCAGATCGACGCGGCCGGCGAACAGGACAAGGCCGAAGGCATCGCCGCGGCCAAGCGCCAGGGCCAAATCGACGCGCTGGCGCGCGAGTTGCGCGAACGCGCGCAGCAGATCAACGGCGAGCGCCACAGCCTGATCCAGCGCATCCTCGACTACCGGCGCAAGCGCGGCCTGATGCCGGACGACTGGCGCAGCGCGGCCGCGCTGCAGGCCGCGCGCGAGGAATACGAAAGCGCCTCGGCGGTGCGGCGGGAGATGGAACGCATCGACGACCGCCTGACCCGCGGCGGTTTCGTGGTCGACGAATCCTGCGTACCGCTGCGCGACAAGATCGGCGCCGACCACGACGAACTGGCCAGCTCGATCATGCGTCGCGAGGCGCATCTGGAGCGGGCCAAGCGACTGACCGAGGAAGCGCGCGGCGCCTACATCAACGTGCTGCGCGCGACCGTGCGCCGCTACAAGAAGAACCTGGTCGCGCTGGGCGAGCTGGCCGGCATCGGCGTCGATGCCGACATGCCGGAGCTGGCCAACAACGACGTCGCGCTGGCCCAGGCCGGCCTGTCGGTGCGCTTCGATTTCGACCGCAAGGGCTGGATCGGCCTAGACGACGGCGAAGCCTCGGGTGGCCAGCAGGTGATGAAATCGCTGTTGCTGCTGGTCGCGCTGCTGCGCGACGAAGACCAGCCGGGCGGCTTCGTGTTCATCGACGAGCCCTTCGCTCACCTGGACGTGTTCAACATCGAGAAGGTCGGCCGCTTCCTGCGCGCCACCGATGCCCAGTACATCCTGACCACGCCGATCACCCACAACCTCAACGTGTTCGATCCGTCCGACCTGGTGCTGACCACCAGCAAGCGCCGCGGCGGCAATACGTGGGCGGAGCCGGTGGCGGTGCTCAAGCGGCAGGTCGAAGCCAAGGGCGAGGCGGCGTAACGCGGCTTCCCGATCTACCTGTAGGAGCGGCGCGGGGTTTGGAACGATAAATTCCACCGCGCAGGCCCCCGCACGGCTTGACTCCCGCCGCGCCGCCCCTACGATATGCACACGCATCACCCATCCCTTTCTTCAGGCCGTCCCATCATGCAGCGCTTCCCGCTCCTGATATCGCTGAACGCCCTGCGCGCGAGCGCGGGCCGGGTGCGCCTGCCTCCTGCGATCTTCGCTTCGCGGTCGAACTGACCGGCGTCGTCCGAAGCCGCACGAAAACAAGCACCCGACCGGGTGCTTTTTTATTGCCTGTTTTTCGTCCCGCCGGCGAGCGCCGGCTTTCTTCTCATTGCATCGTCCGTAAAGCCAAGGAGAACGTGTCGTGACTACCACGGAAGACACCCAAGCCTAGCCGCGCGTCCCGTCGCCAACCGGGGCGTGCGGCGACCCTCCTGTTGGCCACGAATGCGAGTCCGCATATGAACACCCCGCTCAACCGCCTCTCCGTCGACCGCTGGCGCAATCTGGGCATCATCGCCCACGTCGACGCGGGCAAAACCACGCTCACCGAACGCCTGCTGTGGAAGACCGGCGCGATCCATCGCACCGGCGAAGTCCACGAGGGCGCCGCCACCACCGACTTCGATCCGATCGAACGCCGCCGCGGCATCACCATCGGCGCGGCCGCCGTGCAGGCGCGCTGGACGCCGCACGACGGCGCCGAGCATCGCCTGACCGTCATCGACACGCCAGGCCATATCGACTTCGCGATCGAAGTCGAACGCTCGCTGCGCGTGCTCGACGGCGCGGTCGCGGTGTTCAGCGGCGTCGACGGCGTACAGCCGCAATCGGAAACCGTGTGGCGCCAGGCGCGCCGCCACGGCGTGCCGCTGATCGCGTTCGTCAACAAGATGGACCGCGTCGGCGCGTCGCTGGAGCGCACGCTGGCGCAGATGCGCGACAAGCTCGACGCGGTGCCGTGGGCGCTGGGCGAAACCGTCGGCGAAGAATCCGAACTGCGCGGCTGGATCGACTACGTGGCGCGCGCGAGCCTGTCGTGGGACGAACAGGGCGCGCTGTCTCGCCGGGAATGGACCGAGCAGGAGGCGCAAGCGTTCGAACCGGCGCGCCAGCGTCTGGTCGAAGCCGTCGCCGATCACGACGACGCGCTCGCGCTGGCCTTCCTGGAAGGCCGCGCGGTCGACGCCGAACTGCTCAAGTCGGCGCTGCGCCGGGCCACCCTGGCCGGCGCCGGGACCCCGGTGCTGGCGGGTTCCGCGTTCAAGAACAAGGGCGTGGAAGCGCTGCTCGACGCGATCGTCGACTACCTGCCGTCGCCGCTGGACCGGCCGGCCGTGCTTGCGCAAAGCGAACGCGGCGAGGTCGAACTGGCGCCCGACGCCGAGGGGCCGCTGGCCGGCCTGGTGTTCAAGATCGTGCACCAGGAGCACGGTGCGCTCAGTTTCGTGCGCCTGTACTCGGGCACGTTGCGGGTCGGCGACACGGTATGGGCATCGCGGCGCGAAAAGGCGCTGCGGGTGGGGCGGTTGCAAGTCGTGCAAGCCGACCGCGGCCAGGACGTGGACGTGGCCCGCGCCGGCGAGATCGTCGCGATCGCGGGTTGGAAAGACGCGGTCAGCGGCGAGACGCTCAGCGGCGTCGGCGCGCGTCTGGCGCTCGACAGCATCCAGGCCCAGCCTGCGGTGTTGTCGTGGCGATTGACCGCGGCCAAGTCCAGCGACCTGATCCGCCTAGGCCAAGGCCTGGCGAGCCTGGCTCAGCAGGACCCGTCGTTCCGCGTCGGCACCGACGCGGATACGGGCGAGACCTTGGTCTGGGGCATGGGCGAGCTGCACCTGGAAGTGATGGTCGACCGCTTGCGCGAGTTGTGGAACGTCGAGGTGCGCACCGGTTCGCCGCGCGTGGCCTATCAGGAAACGCCGAGCCGCGCGGTGCGCGGCGTGGAGGGCAAGTTGTCCAAGCAAACCGGCGGCAGCGGCCAGTTCGCGCGCGTGGTCATCGACGTGACGCCGCGCGAGGACGGGCAGTTCGAGTTCGTCGACCGCAGCGTGGGCGGCGTGATCCCGCGCAACTTCGTCGGCGCGACCGAGAAAGGCTTGCGCGCGGCGTTGGCCGAGGGACCGCAAGGTTTCCCGGTAGTGGGTTTGACCGTCGCGCTGACCGACGGCGAGACCCACGCGGTGGACTCCTCGGAGCTGGCGTTCCAGCGCGCCGCCGCCGAGGCCCTGAAGGCCGCGCTGGCGCAAGCCGGCACGACCGTGCTCGAACCGATGATGGCGCTGGTGGTGGACACCCCCGCGGCCAACGTCGGCGACGTGGTCGGCGACTTGCAGCGGCGTTCCGGCCGCGTCCTGTCCATCGAGGACAAGGGCGGGCGCAGCGATGTCGCCGCGCGCGCGCCGCTGGCGCAGCTGTCGGGCTATACGACGGCGCTGCGTTCGTTGACTCAGGGGCGCGCGTCGGCGTCGGTGGTGTTCGACGGCTACGAAGTCGCGCGCGGTTTGCCCAAGGCCGCGTAAATCTCGCCCAGGCAGGGGCCGGTTCGCCGGCCCCTTTTTTTTGCGGCGCAGCCGTTTACCAGCCGGCCAGCACGAGCTTGCCGATGGTGCTGCCCGATTCCAGCCGCCGGTGCGCTTCGCGCAGGTTCTGCGCGTTGATCGTGCCGAGGGTTTCGCCGTGCGTGCCGCGCAGTTCGCCGGCGTCGACCAGGTCGGCGACGCGGTCGAGCAGGCGCCCCTGTTCGATCAGGTCGGCGGTGCCGAAGCGCGGCCGGGCGAACATCATTTCCCAGTGGATGCCGATGCACTTGGCCTTGTACGGATCGCCGATGTGCAACGGACCGGTGGGCTCGACGATCAGGCCGACGTGGCCCTGCGGCGCCAGCAGTTGGCCCAGTTCGGTCCAGTAGCGATCGGTGTCGGCCAGGTTGAGCGCCGCGTCGATCTGCGCAAAGCCCAGGGCCTGCAGCTGCGGCGCCAGCGGTTGCGCATGATCGACCACGTGATCGGCGCCGAAGCGCCGGCACCATTCGGCGCTGGACGCACGCGAGGCGGTGGCGACGACCTCGAAACCGGCGCGCTTGGCGAGCTGGATCGCGATCGTGCCGACGCCGCCGGCGCCGCCGAGGATCAGCAGGCGGCGGCCGCGGCCGCCGTGCTCGCTGTCGTAGGGCATGCGCTGGAACAACAGCTCCCAGGCGGTGATCGCGGTCAGCGGCAAGGCTGCCGCCTCGGCCGCGCTCAGCGACGTCGGCGCGCGGCCGACGATGCGTTCGTCGACCAGTTGCAGTTCGCTGTTGCTGCCGGGGCGGCCGATATCGCCGGCGTAATAGACCCGGTCGCCGACTTTGAACCGGGTCACCGCGTCGCCGACCGCCGCGACCGTGCCGGCGGCGTCGTAGCCGAGCACGCGCGGTTCGGCCAGCACCTCGGTCGCCGGCTTGGAGCGGCGCACCTTGGTGTCGACCGGATTGACCGAGACCGCCTCGACCCGCACCAGCAGATCGTGGCCGGCGGCGACCGGCGTGGGCAGGTCGAATTCGAGCAGCGATTGCGGATCGTCGATCGGCAGGTGGCGAAGGATGGCTACGGCTTTCATTGCGGACTCCGTGGGCAGGGGAGGAGAACCGGCATCGACGGCATCGACGCCGGATTGTGGATCGAGCGCCGGCTCGCCGCCGTACCGCGTCGGCGGTTCAGCGCCGGCCGAACAGCAGCGTGTCGTCGACCGCCGCGGCCATGGCGCGATAACCCGCGTCGCCGGGGTGCAGGCGGTCGCCGGAATCGTAGGCCGGCAGGAACCGGGTCGGGCGCTGCGGGTCGCGGACGACGGCATCGAAGTCGACCACCGCGTCGAACTCGCCGCTGTCGCGGATCCAGGCGTTGACCGTCTGCCGCACGCGCTCCTTGGCCGGGCTGTAGTAGTCGTGGATCGGCGAACCGGGCAGGGCGTCTTCGAACGGCGTCAGGGTGGCGCCGACGATGCGCACCCCATGCAGCCGGGCCTGGGCGATCAGCTGGCGGTAGCCGTCGATCAGGCGCTGCGCGTCCACCGCCGCGCGCGTCGGTTCGAAGGTGCTGCCGGGCCAGGCGATGTCGTTGATGCCCATCAACAGCACCACGCTGTCGGGGCGTTGGCTGAGCACGTCGCGCTCGAACCGGGCCAGGGCGCTGACGCCCATGCCGTCGCTGAGCACGCGCGCGCCGGAGATGCCGGCGTTGAGCACGGCGACGCCGCGCGGGGCCAGGCGCTGGGCGAGCGCGTCCGGCCAGCGCCGGTAGCGGTTCGGGGTCGAGGCGGCGCCGTCGGTGATCGAATCGCCGAACGCGACCACGCGACGTACCGGCTGCGCGGCTTCCACGTAGACGCCGCTGAGGAACGGCCGGGTCTGCAGCACTTGCCCGCCGTCCAGGCGCGCATCGGCGGTGCGGTCGCCGGCGACGAGGAACGCGTCCTGCCGGCCTTCCCAATGGAAGGTGCGCAGCGCGGTGTCCTGCGGCAGGTACAGGCTGACCGCGACCTCGCCGAGCGCGGCGACCTCCAGTTCGACCGGATCGCTGAGCACCGGCGCGCCCGGCAGCAGGGTCACTGCGCGCCGGCCGCCGAAGGTCAGCGCGCGGTCGCTGCCGGCTTGGATGCGCGAGCCGCCGGCGCTGCGGGCGATGCGCGCCGCGCCGATGGTCACCGGCGCATCGCCGTAGGCGTTGGACAGGGCGATGCGGACCCGGCCGCCGCCGACGCTGACCCGCGCCACCTGGCGCACGGTCTGGTCGTGCAGGCGCTCCGGCGCGCCGTTGGGCAGGGCGAAGCCGGCGCCCCAGGTGGCTTGCGGGCTGGCGCTCCAAGTGCCGACCCACTGCGGGGCGGCGACCGCGGCGGGCGCGGCCAGGCCGAGGGCGAGCGCGGCGGCGGCGAGCGGTTGGAGCAGGGACTTGGCGTTCATGAGGAAACTCGCAGAGGACGTCGGGAAGTCGACGCGACTCACGTTAGGTTCTTCCGATCTTGGCCAGTAGCGGGCAAGATCGCATAGGGCTCATTCCATATCGGAATGATGTCGCCGCTACCGGATCGGGATCGCTCATGGACACGCTTCGTGGCTTGCACACCTTCGTGCGCGCGGTCGAACTCGGCAGCCTGTCGGCGGTCGCACGCGAGCTCGGCACCACCCAGCCGACGATCAGCAAGACCGTCGCCGCACTGGAGCAGGAACTCGGCGTGCGCCTGCTGCAGCGGAGCACCACCCACCTGGCGCCGACCGAACAGGGCCGGCGCTTCTACGAACGCGCGCGGCGGGTGCTGGAGGAATACGGCGAAGCGGTGGCCGACGCGCGCGGCCTCAGCCAGACGCCGGCTGGCCTGCTGCGCGTGGCCGCGCCGGTCAGCATCGGCGTGCTGCGGCTCAATCGCCTGGTGCAGGCGTTCCTGGCCCTGCATCCGCAGGTCGAGATCGAACTGATCCTCAACGACCGCTACGTCGATCTGGTCGAAGAAGGCATGGACCTGGCCCTGCGCATCGGCGCCAACCTGCCGCCGAACGCGGTCGCGCGCCGCATCGCGTCCTCGCCGCGCGGGCTGGTCGCCTCGCGCGACTATCTGGCCCGGCATGCGCCGATCCTTCATCCGCAGGACACCGCCGCGCACGATTACCTGCGCTTCGCCTGGGCCGGCGACACCTACACCTTGCACGGCCCCGGCGGCGAGACCGCGGTGCTGCGCGGCGACGGACGTTACCGTATCAACAACTCGCTCGGCATCCGCGAAAGCTTCCTGATCGGCAGCGGCATCGGCCTGGCGCCGGCCTGGCTGGTGCAGGACCTGGTCGACGACGGAGCGTTGCAGTGGATCCTGCCGCAATGGCGGGCGTCGGCGCATGAGCTGTATCTGCTGTATCCGGCCCGCCGCTACCTGCCGGCGCGGACGCGGGCCTTGCTGGAATTCCTGAGCGAGCGCCTGCCGCAGCAGCCGGGTTTCGAGGCCGTCGCGGCGTGAGCGCGGCGGCTCAGGCGGCGCAATCGGCGACGGCCGCTTGCGGCGCTGGGATGCCGCGTTCGCGCGGTCGCGCATCCAGGCGCGCCGCCCACACCGCCAGCGCCAGGCCGGACAAGGTCACCAGCGCCGCGACCCAGGTCACCGCGCCGAGGCCGGGACCGTGCTCGATCACCGCGCCGCCGAGCCAGGCGCCGAGCGCATTGCCGAGGTTGAACGCGCCGATGTTGAGGCTGGAGGCCAGGTTCTGCCCGGCCGGGTCGGTCTTCTGCAGCACCCACAGCTGCAGCGGCGGCACGGTCGCGAACGCGGCCACGCCGAGCAGGCCGACGAAGGCCACCGCGGCGACGGCATGGTGCAGGGCGAAGGTCATGACGCCGAGCACCGCGGCCAGCGCGAGCAGGGTGCCGATCAACGCCGGCGCCAGGCGCTTGTCGGCGAAACGGCCGCCGATCAGGTTGCCGAGGATCATGCCGCCGCCGAACACCAGCAGGATCGGCGACACCGCGGCCTCGCCGAAGCCGCTGATGCGGGTCAGGATCGGCTGGATGAAGGTGTAGACGGTGAACACGCCGGCGAAGCCGAGCACGGTCATCAGCAGCCCGAGCAGCACCTGCGGATGCAGCACCGCCTTCACTTCGCGGCGCAGCGCCACCGGCTCGGGCTTGCTGCGGTCCTTCGGCACCAGGGTGGCGATCACCACCGTGGCGATCACGCCGATCGCGGCCACCGCCCAGAAGGTCGAGCGCCAGCCGAACTGCAGGCCGAGCCAGGCGCCGGCGGGCACGCCGAGCAGGGTGGCCACGGTCAGGCCGGTGAACATGATCGAGATCGCGGAGGCCTTCTTGTCGGCCGGCACCAGGCCGGTGGCGACCACCGCGCCGACGCCGAAGAAGGTGCCGTGGGCGAGCGAGGTGATGACCCGGGCGATCATCAGCACGGTGTAGTTCGGCGCGATCGCGCAGACGATGTTGCCGAGGGTGAAGATCAGCATCAACGCGACCAGCACCGCCTTGCGCGGCATGCGCCCGGTGGCGACGGTCAGCACCGGCGCGCCGACGAACACGCCCAGGGCATAGCCGGAGATCAGCAGCCCGGCCGCGGCCAGGCCGACCTGCAGGTCGGCGGCGACCTGCAACAGCAGGCCCATGATCACGAATTCGGTGGTGCCGATGCCGAACGCGCCGACGGTCAGGGCGTACAAGGCCAGCGGCAAGCGCCCGCCGGCGGCGGCCGGGGCGGCGGAGGAGGGAGCAGGGGAGGCATGCATGACGGCGCATCCAGGAGGGCGAGGCGGCAGTCTGGGCGCTTGCATATTGTGGAAAAACCGCCAGGATGGCGAATCACTATCAACGAATAATTGAAAGTGGCATGGACCGTATCGCCGACCTGCACCTGTTCCTGCGCGTACTCGACCTGGGTTCGATCAGCGCCGCCGCGCGCAGCCTGGACCTGTCGGTCGCGGTCGCCAGCCAGCGCCTGAAGCGGCTGGAACGCGAACTCGGCGTACGCCTGCTGCACCGGACCACCCGTCAATTGCATGCCACCGCCGAAGGCCTGGCCCTGGCCGAGCGCGGCCGGGGACTGATCGAAGAGCTGGAGGCGCTGACCGCCGACCTGCGCCGCGCCGGCAGCGAACCGGCGGGATTGCTGAGGGTCACCACCTCGGCCGCGTTCGGGCGCCTGTACCTTTCGCCGCTGCTGCCCGAGTTCCAGCGCCGCTACCCGGCGGTGCGGCTGAGCGCGAACCTGACCGACCAGAACCTGGACCTGATCGCCTCCGGCATGGACCTGGCGATCCGCATCGGCGCGCTCGACGATTCCAGCCTGGTCGCGCGCAAGCTGGCCGACAATCGCCGCGTGCTGGCGGCCTCGCCCGAGTACCTGCGCCGGCACGGCGCGCCGCGCACGCCGGAGGATCTGATCGCGCACGAATGCCTGGTGCTGGTCGGCGGGCAGGGGCGGATGGAGGACTGGCGCCTGCTCGACCGCGACGGCGCGGCGAGCACGGTGCGGGTCAACGGCCGGATCGAAAGCAACTTCGGCGAAGTGCTGCGCGACGCCGCGATCGCCGGCCTGGGCATCGCCCACTTCTCGGTCTGGCACGTGCACGAAGACCTGCGCAGCGGGCGCCTGGTGCAGGTGCTGCCGGATTACCGGCTGCCGGACACGGCGATCAGCGCGGTGATGCCGCAGCGGCGCTTCGTGCCGTTGCGCGTGCGCGCCTTCATCGACTTCGTCGCCGAGTCCTTCGGCGATGTGCCGCCGTGGGAGCGCGGCGGTTAGCGCTGCACGCCTTTGCGTAAGCGGTAGGGGATGTCCTGCGGTCATAGGCCGCGACCCCGGTATCCGTAGAGAATCCAGCGCCGATGTCGTCGAGCGAAGCCCGAAACCGTCGCGAGGGTAGGAGCGGCGCAAGCCGCGACCCCGGGACGTGCAGAGAGCCCAACGCCGACGTCATCGATCGAAGCCCGCAACCGTCGCCGAGTAGGAGCGGCGCAAGCCGCGACCGCCATCGGTCATTCTCGCCGCGCCTTTGTCCTGGGCCCCCTGTAGGAGCGGCGTAAGCCGCGACCGCGCTCTTGCGACCTCGCGGCGTCGGTCGTTCGAAAGCCTGTGAAGCTCCAAAGCTCCAAAGCTCCAAAGCAAAGCTTCCGTCCGCACGCGGCCGGGTCACTTTCTTTGTCCAAGGCGACAACGTCCTACTGGATTTCCTTCGGTCAAAAGTAACCAAAGAAAACGCCATGACCGTTTCGGATCAAAAGCCACGATGGGATGAGGTTTTCGCCGGACTGCTCCGCACAGGCTCTTCCTGGCTTGGCTGCGCACGGCCCGTCTCTCTGCGGGCCGCCCTTCGGGGCTTCAGGGCGTTCTCGCGAGATCGCTGCGGCGCCAGGCTCTTCACGGCAACGGCAACGGCAACGGCAAGCGCTGCGTCGCAATTAGGGTAGAAGCGGCACAAACCGCGACCACCATGCGCCGATTTCACGGCGATCCCTTGTAGGAGCGGCGTAAGCCGCGACCACACGGCGCGCAGGAAAACCACCGCCGCCGGAATGGATCGAAGCCGCGTTCCGTGGCCTTCGAGTCGCCACGTCGTCGACGGACTGTCGCGGTCGCGGCGCGGTCAGAGGAAATTCCCGCAGGACGCCGCTCCTATCCTGCCGCTAGGCCCTCAATCGAACGCGAACGCATCCAGGGCCAGCGAGCCCATTTCGTGCGAGCGGTGCAGGCCGCGCGCGGTCGGCGCTTCGCCGGCGGCGCCGAGGGCGACGAACAGCGGCATCAGGTGTTCGACCGTGGGGTGGGCGCGATGTGCGTGCGGAGCCTGGGCCTGCCAGTCGAGCAGGGCGGGCACGTCGTGCGCGATCAGGCGCCGGCGCATCCAGTCGGCGAACTCGGCCGCCCAGGACGGCATCGGCGCATCGCGGTCGCCCCAGTCCAGATCGCCGAGGTTGTGCACGAAGCCGCCGGAGCCGATCACCAACACGCCTCCGTCGCGCAGCGACGACAACGCTTGGCCGACCGCGTAGTGGCGCCGCGCATCGCCGTGCGGCATCACCGACAGCGGCACCACCGGGATATCGGCCTGCGGGTACATCCGCCGCAGCGGCACCCACACGCCGTGGTCGAGACCATGGTTGTCGCGCAGCCGCGGTTCCAGGCCGGCGTCGGCGAGGCGGTCGCGGATCTCCTCGGCCAGCCGCGGCAGGCCCGGCGCCGGGTACTGGATCCGGTACAGCGGCTCGGGGAACCCGCCGAAGTCGTGCACGGTATGCGGCCGATCGTGGCCGCCGACCATCGGCCGGTCGGTCATGAAGTGAGCGGACGCGATCACGATCGCGCGCGGCCAGGGCAGCTGCTGGCCGAGTCCGTCCAGGAAACGCCCGGCGGGCGAATCCTCCAAGGCGAGCATCGGCGAGCCGTGCGAGAGGAACAGGGTCGGCAGGCGGGTGGGGATGTCCATGCGCCCAGGGTGATCCCGCGCCGGGCGATTTCCAAGTCGGGCTGGCGCGCCTGATCGTTCCGCCCCTGTTCGCAATGCGGTCGCTGCGAAGCGATTGTTGACCGGCGGTGCCCGGCCGCGGCTTGCCGTTCCTGCCTGCGCCCGCGCCTTCCGGCCGGCCCGTGCCGCCGGCTCCCCGCCGTCTGGCAAAATAGCCGGCTCACTCACCCGCAGGCCTCTTGCACATGAGCCACTTCGACATCCGTTCGACCGTCCGCCCCGATCCCGACAAGCCGATGGTCGACATCGCCGACTACGTCGCCGACTACAAGATCGATTCGAAGGAGGCCTTTGATACCGCGCGCTACATGCTGCTGGACTCGCTGGCCTGCGCGGCGCTGGCGATGGACCACAAGGAATGCCTCAAGCACCTCGGCCCGCTGGTGCCGGGCGGCGAGATGAAGGGCGGCGCGCGCGTGCCGTTCACCTCCTACGAGCTCGACCCGGTCCAGGCCGCCTACAACATCGGCGTGCAAATCCGCTGGCTCGACTTCAACGACACCTGGCTGGCCGCCGAATGGGGCCATCCCTCCGACAACCTCGGCGCCATCCTCGGCGTCGCCGACTACCTGGGCCGCAAGGCCGAGGCCGAAGGCGGCCAGGCGATGACCGTGCGCGACGTGCTCGGCTACGCGATCAAGGCGCACGAAATCCAGGGCGGCTACGCGCTAAAGAACTCGTTCAACCGGGTCGGCCTCGACCACGTGATCCTGGTCCGCCTGGCCTCGACCGCGGTCGCCACCCAGATGCTGGGCGGCGGCAAGGACGAGATCGTCACCGCGGTCTCGCACTCCTGGATCGACAACGGCGTGCTGCGCACCTACCGCCACGCGCCGAACACCGGCCCGCGCAAGAGCTGGGCCGCCGGCGACGCCTGCCGCCGCGCCGTGACCCACGCGCTGAACGCCAACAAGGGCGTGGTCGGCTACCCGAGCGCGTTGTCGGTCAAGACCTGGGGCTTTTACGACATCGCCTTCAAGGGCAAGCAGTTCGAGTTCGAACGCCCGTTCGGCAGCTACGTGATGGAGAACGTGCTGTTCAAGATCTCCTTCCCGGCCGAGTTCCACGCCCAGACCGCGGTCGAGTGCGCGATGAAGCTGCACGATCAGGTCAAGGACAAGCTCGACCAGATCGAGCGCGTCGAACTGGAGACCCAGGAAGCCGGCGTGCGCATCATCGACAAGACCGGCCCGCTGGCCAACTACGCCGACCGCGACCACTGCCTGCAGTACATGGTCGCCGTGCCGCTGATCTTCGGCCGCCTGACCGCCGACGACTACGTCGACGCGGTCGCCGCCGACCCGCGCATCGACGCCCTGCGCGACAAGATGGTGGTCAAGGAGAACGAGCAGTTCACCAAGGACTACTTCGACCCGGACAAGCGCTACATCGGCAACTCGGTGCAGGTGTTCTTCAAGGACGGCAGCTCGACCGACAAGGTCTCGATCGACTATCCGATCGGCCACCGCAAGCGCCGCGCCGAAGGCATCCCGGTGCTGATGGCCAAGTTCGAAGCCGCGATCCGGGCCAAGCTGCCGGCCGCCCAGGCCGAGCGCCTGCTGGCCCTGGCGGCCAAGCCGGACGAACTGGAAGCGCTGCCGATCACCGAGTTCCTCGGCCTGTTCGCCGCCGCCAAGTAAAGCCTCGCCGCGGCGACTCATTCGAATGCGCAAAGCCGGGCCCGGCTTTGCGCACATCGAAACTGAACGAATCACGACTCGCAGCGGATTCGGTGACGCTGCGCGTCGATATGTTAGACGGTTGTTAACACCGCTTTCACGTTGGCAAACCTAACCTGCGCGGGATGGCGTCATCCAGGCGACCGTCCTGAACGGTAGAAACCTCGCAGACGCGGTTTTCCGAATTTTTTTGACTCAGGAGCTACAAGATGAATAAGAAACTCCTCTGCGCCGCCCTGCTGGGTGGCCTGAGCCTCGCCCAGGTCGCCAGCGCGCAGGACTTCGACGACCGCTGGTACCTGACCGGTTCGGCCGGCATGAACGTCCAGGACAACGACCGCGGCACCCGCAACGCTCCGTTC
>NZ_HG424498.1 GCF_000336385.2 Lysobacter antibioticus HS124
CGTCCGCGCCGGCGCGCGCGCGGCCGGCGCAGGCCGCGGCCAGCCAGCCCGCGGTCGCGAGCAGGAATCGTCTGCGGTCGATCATGTCCCCTCCCTGATGGCGCCGCGCGCGGTCGCGCGGTGCGTTCGTCCCTGTCCGCCGCGTCACAGCGAACGCGGCGCTCTTTCCTGCAAACGGCTCCCGGCGCCGATCGCGGCACTGTAAGCCAAACGGGTCGCCGCGCCGCCCGTGACTTTCGGGAGAGCGACGAGCCTGCGGCGCCGGGCTAAGCTCGGCTGTCCGCCGGCCGCGCCGCGGCCCGGCGCGCTCGGATCCGCTCGACCGGATTCGCTCAGGGGAGACCGCCGATGTCGCTGCGCCACGTTCTGTCCGTCACCGCCCTGGCCCTGGCCTGCGCCGGCGTCCACGCCCAGCCTTCGTCCGCGGTCGAACGCGAACGACACGGCAACCGGGTCAGCGAGAATCTGCCGGAGATTCCGGCCGAGCTGCTGGAGCGCCTGAACCGCTACCAGAACACCCGCGGCGCCGGCCTCGGCGGCTGGACCCGCGAAGGCTGCCTGCTGATCGGCACCCGCTTCGCCGAGACGGTGCAGGCGCACCGGGTCTGCCAGCCGCTGGGCATGCGCGAGCAACTGACCTTCTACCGCGAGCCGGTCGGCAGCCTCGGCACCGCGCCGGCCGGCGCCGACGGCTTCGTGTTCGGCAAGGACGTCGGCGGCAACGAGTTCTGGCAGTTGTACTGGTTCGACCTGGCCAGCCGCGAAACCACCCTGTTGACCGACGGCAAGTCGCGCAACGACAGCCCGCTGTTCTCCCACGACGGCAAGCAACTGGCCTACAGCAGCACTTTGCGCAACGGCAAGGACACCGACGTGTGGGTGATGGACCTGGCCACGCGCAAACCGCGCACGGTGGTGACCGAAGGCGGCAGTTGGAGCGCCTCGGATTTCTCGCCCGACGGCAAGCAGCTGCTGGTGATCAAGTACGTGTCCGCGTCCGAGTCCTATCCGGGCGTGGTCGATCTGCAGACCGGCAAGCTGCAGATGTTCCCGGTCGACGGCGGCAAGGCCGCGATCAACCATTTCCGTTTCTCCCGCGACGGCCGCGCGGTGTACTACGTCTCCGACGAGCCCATCGATGGCAAGCCGCAGGAGTTCGCCACCCTGCGCCGGCACGAGCCGGCGAGCGGCAAGTTCGAAGTGCTCAGCGCCGGCATTCCCTGGGACGTGGATAATCTCGCCCTCGCCGCCGACGGCCGCCATCTGGCCCTGGTCAGCAACGAGGACGGCATCGGCAAGCTGCGCGTGCTGGCGCTGCCGGAGCACCGCGAAGTGGCCCTGCCCGAGCTGCCGGTCGGGGTGATCGGCGGGGTCGAGTTCTCGCCCGACGGGCGCCGCATCGCGTTGTCGATCAATACCGCGACTTCGCCCAGCGACGTCTACGTGATCGATCTGGCGCCGGCCAAGCTGAGCCGCTGGACCCGCAGCGAAGTCGGCGGCCTGGACGCGTCGAAGTTCGTCGCCCCGAGCCTGGTGCGCTACCCGACCTTCGACCGGGTCGACGGCCGGCCGCGCACGATTCCGGCCTTCTACTACAAGCCGGCCAACACGGCGGCCGGCAAGAAGCTGCCGGTGGTGGTGCAGATCCACGGCGGCCCGGAAGCGCAGTCGATGCCGAGCTTCAGCGCCACCGCTCAGTTCCTCGCCAACGAACTCGGCGTGGCGGTGCTGGTGCCAAACGTGCGTGGCTCCTCCGGTTACGGGCGCACCTATCTGGGCCTGGACAACGCCGAGAAGCGCGAGGATTCGGTCAAGGACATCGGCGCCCTGCTCGACTGGATCGCGCAGCAGCCCGAGCTCGACGCGCAGCGCGTCGGCGTCTACGGCGGCAGCTACGGCGGCTACATGGTGCTGTCCTCGCTGATGCACTACAGCGACCGCATCCGCGCCGGCGTCGACGTGGTCGGCATCTCCGACTTCACCACCTTCCTCAACAACACCGAGTCCTACCGCCGCGACCTGCGCCGCGCCGAGTACGGCGACGAGCGCGTGCCGGAGATGAAGGCGGTGTTCGACCGCATTTCGCCGCTGAAGAACGCCGGCAAGATCCGCTCGCCGCTGTTCGTCGCCCAGGGCAAGAACGACCCGCGCGTGCCCTACACCGAGGCCGAGCAGATCGTGAAGGCGGTGCGCGACAACGGCCAGCCGGTGTGGTTCCTGATGTTCGACGACGAAGGCCACGGCTTCCAGAAAAAAGCCAATAGCGATTTCTTCGGTGCGGCGACGATGCGGTTTTGGCAGGAGCACCTGATCGGCGATAGCGGGAAGTGAGCGAACGCGCAGGCGGCCGGTAGCCGCTGTCGACCGTTCGGTCCCGGCGTCGCTGCGCCGGCCTCCAAGGCCGCGCGCCTGGGGTTTTCCCTAACTGGGCCGAGCGCCGCCGCGCCGCTAAGGTCGGCGGCGACCTGAGCTGCCGGCCCTGGCGATGACCGACCCGCTGAGCTTTCGTTCCGTCGATGCGCCGATGCCGCCGAGCGCTTGGCCGTCCGGCGATGAGGCCGCGGCGGACGCCACTGCCGGCTTCGGCCCGGCAGCGCTGAACGCGATGCCGCTGGCCGAGCGCGAGATCCTCGCCAACGGCCTGGCCGAACGCCTGGACGCGTCGCAACTGCACGCATTGCGCAGCGCGTTCGGCGACACCCTGGACCGCGCGGTGAACGAGCGCAGCGGTCCGGCGGTGCGCGAGGCCTATGCCGGCCGCGTCGCCGCCGAGACCCGGGAGATCGAAGCGCGCGTGGTCAATCCCGACGGCGGCGAGGTCAACCAGGCACGCTGGACCGTCGACGAACAAGGCCGGCCCGTGCGCGCCGAAGCCACCCTGCGCACCGTGTTCAGCGAACTCGAACGCGGCGACGCCGAGACCCAGGCCCAGCGCGATGCCGCCGACCGCGGCATCGACGGCGATCAGGGCGGTCATGTGTTCGGTCATCGTTTCGTCACCGACCAGGGCCTGAAGAACCTGTTCCCGCAGAACGGCAACTTCAACATGGGCGCCTACAAGACCTTGGAGAACGAGTGGGCGGCCTGGATCGACCAGGGCATGGAGGTGCGCATCGCCATCGACCTGAGCCCGCGCGGCGCCGACCGACCGGACCGGGTTCGCATTTCCTATGAGGTGATCGACCCGGCCGACGGCGGCAGGGTTTACGATCAGCGCGTGAGCTTCGACAACCGCGCCGGACAGACGTACGACCGGATCGACAGCGAACAGATGGACGAGCTGATCGCAGCACGCGCCTAACCCGAACGCCCAAGGCTGGACATGAACAGAGACGAATTGCTCGGCGAGATCGCGCGCCTGATCGTGGTCGACCCCAAGGCCGGCGAGCGGCCCTGGGACGGTTATGCCCTGATCGCCTGGTACGGCGAAGGCATCAGTCGCCTGAACGGCTTTCGCTACGACAAGGGCCAGCCCGGCGAGGCGCTGACGCCGTCGGGCGCCGAGATCGAGAACCGCCTGGAACAACTGCGCCGGGCCACCCGTGTCGCCGGCAAGGCGCCGTGGCGGGTCTGCATCATGCGCATCAACCGCGAAGCGGCGGAGGTAGCGATCGACTTCGAGTACGAGGACCCGGGCCGCTGGTACGTGACTCCCGACAGCGCCGCCGAAATCGCCGAACGCGTGCGCCCCTGCTGAGCCCTTCCACGCGTCGGCCCGCGGTCCGATGGGCGCACCTCGCCGCCTGGCGTCGTCCCCGCGAAAGTGGGGACCCGGGGCTCCATCGCGGCATGACGCCGAAGTCGCCGGATGCCCGCGTGCGCGGGCACGACGACCGGGAGCGATGCAGCCAAACCCAGCGGCCGCGATAGGGCTTCTAGCGCGACGCGGCGCGCCGTCCCGCGTGCCGGCAAGCCGGGACGGAAAGGGTTGAGCGCTTAACTCCCGCCGCCCCCTTCGCAGACCAGCGACCGTCGCTCCCGCCAACGCGGAAAGCCAGGGCTCCATCGCGCCCCGCCCCACACCGGCCGGCGCTCCGCAGCGCATCGGCTCACCCGACCACGCTCCGGCGCGGCAAGATCGCCCTGCCAATCCCGAATCCCCAATCCCCATCCCGGCCCCATGCGCCTGCACGTCGACCGCTTCACCCTGGCCCTGCTCGCCGCCGTCGCGCTGGCCTGGGCCTGGCCCCTGAGCGGCGCGCCGGCCGCGGCGCTGGATCGCTTCACCGACGTCGCCATCGCGACGCTGTTCTTCCTCCACGGCGCGCGCCTGTCGCGCGAGGCGATTCGCGCCGGCGCGACGCATTGGCGGCTGCATCTGCTGATCTTCGCCGCGACCTTCGTCCTGTTCCCGCTGCTCGGCCTGGCGCTCACGCCGCTGGCCACGCGCGGATTGACCCCGGAGCTGTACCTGGGTTTGTTGTTCCTGTGCTGCCTGCCCTCGACCGTGCAGTCCTCGATCGCGTTCACCTCGATGGCCGGCGGCAATGTCCCGGCTGCGGTCTGCAGCGCCTCGGCCTCGAGCCTGCTCGGCGTGTTCCTGACTCCGTTGCTGATGAGCGCATTGGCCGGTGCGCACGGCGGCATGGCCGATCCGGTCGAGGCGATCGGCAAGATCGTGCTGCAGTTGCTGGCGCCGTTCGTCGCCGGGCATCTGTTGCGGCCGTGGATCGGCGCCTGGGTCGCGCGGCGGCGCGCGCTGCTGCGCTATACCGACCAGGGCACGGTGCTGCTGGTGGTCTATGCCGCATTCGCCGCGTCGATGGGCAGCGGGCTGTGGCAGAGCACGCCGGTGGAATCGGTGTACCTGCTGCTGGCGATCTGCGCGCTGCTGCTGGCGGCGGTGATGATCGCGCTGACGATGGCCGCGCGCCGGCTCGGCTTCGACCGCAGCGACGAGATCGCGATCGTGTTCTGCGGTTCGAAGAAGAGCCTGGCGACCGGCGTGCCGATGGCCAAGGTGCTGTTCGCCGGCCCGGCGCTGGGCGCGATCGTGTTGCCGGTGATGCTGTTCCACCAGATCCAGTTGCTGGTCTGCGCCCAGGTCGCCGCGCGTTACGCGCGCCGCCGCGCCGCGCCCGCGCCGGGCGCGGGCGACGACGTCGCCGACTGAGCCGGCTTCGCGCCGGTTCGCCGCCAGTCAGGGTTGGCGCCGGACTCGCATCTACACTCCTCGCACTGCATCGCGAGGACGTCATGCATTCGCCAGGCAAGGATCGCCACGACCGCCTCGTCGCGGGCGCCATCGTCGTCATCGTCCATGCGCTGCTGGCCTGGACTGCGCACAAGCTGCTGCGCCACGCACCGCCGATCGCGACCGCGGTCGACACCCAGCTGTATTGGATCGTGCGTGCGCCCCCGCCCGCGCCACCGCCGCCTGCCCGCAACGAACCGCGCCGGCCGCAAGCGCCGGCACGGCGCTCGACCGCCGCGGCAAGCGCCATCGTGCCGCCCGCGTCGGGCCCCATCGATCCGTTTCCGGCGCCCGCGGTTCCAGCCGCAGCGTCCGCCCCGGCCAGCGGGCTGTCGGCCGACTTCGTCGATCAAGCCCGCCGCCAGGCCGATCGCGGCCTGAGCTTCGCCGCGCGCGATCCGTTCGCGCGCGCCGCGCCGGCCTTGCCGGGCGCCGGCGTCGAACGCTTCCGCATGGCCGCGCCACGCTCGCCGCAGAGCGTCCTGCGCTCGCTCGGCCGCCTGTTCGGCGGCGGCGACCCGGCCGCGCCCTGTCGCGAGCTCAATCGCCAGATCGAGGAAATGGCCCAGGACGGCGATTCGCCGGCCCTGCAGGAGGCCTACGCCAGCCAGCAACGCTGGTGCCGCTGAGCGCGGCCGATGCGCCGGTCAACCGGCGCGCTGCAACTCGAACAAGGGCGCCGGCTGCAGCGAGGTCGGCAGCCAGTGATCGATCATCAGGAACGCGAACAGCACCATCAGATACACGATGGAGTAGTTGAACACCTTCATCGCGTACAACTCGTCCGGCGGGTTCATCAGCCGCCAGGCGTAGTAGAGGAACATCGCGTCCAGCACCAGTACGCCGAACAGGTAGAAGTAGCCGCTCATGCCGAACACGCAGGGCAGCACCGACACCACCGCCAGCAGGATGGTGTAGAACAGGATCTGCCAGCGGGTGTAGGCCACGCCGTGGGTCACCGGCAGCATCGGCACCATCGCCCGCGCATAGTCGGCGCGGCGGAAGATCGCCAGCGCCCAGAAATGCGGCGGCGTCCAGACGAAGATGATCAACACCAGCAACAGCGCATGGGCCCAATCCCAATCGCCCCGCATGCCGGTGACCGCGGCCCAGCCGAGCAGCGGCGGCGCCGCGCCGGCGATGCCGCCGATGACGATGTTCTGCGGCGTAGCGCGCTTGAGGTAGACGGTGTAGATCACCGCGTAGCCGATCAGCGAAGCGAAGGTCAGCACCGCGGTGATCGCGTTGACCCAGACCACCAGGATCAGCATCGACGCCGCGGCCAGGATCAGCGCGAACACCAGCGCCTGGGTCGGGCTGACCTGGCCGGCGACGATCGGCCGCCACGAGGTGCGCGCCATCTTGGCGTCGATGCGCGAGTCCAGCAGTTGGTTGATCGCCGCCGCCGAGGACGCGGCCAGCCAGATGCCGAGAAAGCCCAGCACCGACTCGCGCAGCGGCGGCCAGCCCGGCACCGCCATGAACATGCCGACGATCGCGGTGAACACGATCAGCGCGACCACGCGCGGCTTGGTCAGGTCCCAATACTGCTTGAACGTGGGGCGGGTGGCGGCGTTCATCACGGCTCCGGCGTGCGCAGGCGCGCGAGCAGGGACACCAGTGCGAACAGCAGCAGCGCGGCGCCGCCGTTATGCGCCACCGCGACCGCCAGCGGCAGGCCGAGCTTGACGTTGGCGATGCCCAGGCCGACCTGCAGCAGAGTCAGCGCGGCGAGCAGGCTGCCCCAGCCGCGCAGCCCGGGGGTGCGCAGCAACTTGGCCGCCAGGCCGATCAGATAGACGAACACCGCCACCGCCATGATCCGGTGGGCGAGCTGGATCGCGATCCGCGCCTCGCCGTCGAGGATGCCGCCCTCGTAATCCACGCCGATGCCGCGCCAGAGCACGAAGGCCTCGCCGAAATCGTGGCGCGGCCACCACTGGCCGACGCAGGTCGGGAAATCGTTGCCGCAGGCCAACGCGGCATAGTTGGCGCTGGTCCAGCCGCCCAGCGCGATCTGCACGCCGAGTACGCCGATGCCGAGCGCGATCCAGCGGCACAGCGCCGGCGCATCGGCCAGCCGGATCGGCCGGTCGATCGCGCGCCAGGCGATCCACACCAGCAGCGAAAAGGTCAGCAGGCCGCCGAGCAGATGGCCCATGACCACGATGGGCTTGAGCAGCCAGGTCACCGTCCACATGCCCAGCAGGGCCTGGAAGATGATCACCGCCAGGGTCAGCGCGCAGGCCCGCGACAGGTCGGTATTGCTCCAGCGCAACGCCGCGGCGAGCAGGATGCCTTCGCCGACGATCGCCAGCGCCGAGGCGGCGACGTGTTGGCCGCGCATGTACAGCGGAATCGCGACCGCGACCACCGCGGCAGCGGCCAGCACCTGGGCCATGCCCTTGCTGCGGCGGCGCGCCGAGACCACGGCCAGGGTCAGGGTCAGCACGCCGAGCAAGCCGGCGATCATGCGGTGGAACTGCTCGCGCCAGGCCTTGTCGACCTCGACCGGGCGGATCTGGGTCGCGGCGTGGTCGCCGATCTCGTGCGGGTTGGTCGGCCAGGCCGCGCGGCCGTAGCAGGTCGGCCAATCCGGGCAGCTCAGACCGGCATGGGACAGGCGCACGAAGGCGCCGAACACGATCACGCACAGCGCCAGCCCCACGGCCAGCCAGGCGATGCGGTGGAAGTTCTTGTACAGGCCCGGGGTCGCCAGGCCTTTGCCGGTTACGCTCATTCTCGAAAGGGTTCCCGCGGCGCCCGGTCGCGGCGACGCCCCCGGGGCGCGCACGACCGTCGGTCGCTCACATCAGTTTCAGCAATTTGGCCAGATCCGCGCGCAGCCCGCCCGGTTCGAAGCCGGGAGCGTAACGCAGAATCACAAAACCGTTCGGGTCGACCACATACACCGGCACCCCGGCCGGGTCGTTCAGGCGCGGCAGGGCCGCGCGCAGCGCCGGCGACGGCGCCAGCACCCGCAGCGAGGCCGGGCGAGCCGCACCGGCCGGCGGCTCGCCGACCCACAGCAGCTCGACGTGGTCCGCGTCCTTGCCGAACAGCTGCCAGACCGTGTCGAGCTGGCGCGACAACGCGACGCAGGCGGCGGCGCAACCGGCGGGCGGCGCGACCACTATCCGCCAGATGCGCGCGCCCGGGTTCCAGGCGTAGGCGCGACCGTCGGCCAGCTGCGGCGGCTGCCGGCGCAGGTCGGGCTTGGGCTCCAGCAGTTCGCCGTGCTGGCGGTTCACCGCCGGGTGCAGGTCTGCGAACCGCAATACCCCGGCGACCAGCATCGGCACGAAGAAGAAGGCGGCGATCAGTAGCAGGGTCAGGCGATTGCGCTTGCGCTGCTGCGCGGAAACGGTGTGGCTCGGGGTGGGGGTCATGGGCGGGCGCGGCGTGGGCGGCGGAACGTCAGGATCAGGGCGGTGGCCAGCACCGCGACGGCGAGCGCGAACCACTGCAGGGAATAGCCGCGGTGCTTGTCCGGCGGCAAGGTGTTGGCGAGCAGCTCCAGGTCGCGGTCGTAGCCCAGGCGCAGCGCCGGGTCCAGGCGCAGCACGCGCGGCGCCAACGGTGCCGACAGCCCGGTCGCAGCGGCGATCGCCGCCGGATCGACCCGGGTCAGCAGCCAGCCCTCGCCCTCGCGCGCCAGCCCGGCGCCCAGGGCGATGCCCGGCGACGGCGGCGGCGCGAGCAGGCCGCTGAGCGCGAGCTCGCCTTCGGGACGCGCGATCGCCGGCAGGCGACGGTCGCCGGTCAGCGGCAGCCAACCCAGGTCGACCAGCAGCGGCGCGCCCTGGCGCGGCAGGAAAATGCGATAGGCGCGCACCCCGGCGCGACCGTGGCGCTGCTGGTTGTCGAGCAGCAGCGCGCCGCGTTCGTCGAAGCGGCCCAGGCCCGCGGCCCAATCGACCGTGGCGCGGCGCGCCGGATCGGCGGCCGCCGACAACGGCCGCGGCAGACGCTCGCGCAGCACCTGTGCCGCGGCATCGAGCATGGCCTGCTTCTCGACCGCGCGTCGCGCCTGCCACAGGCCCAGGTGGGCGAACAGCGCGATCGCGCACAGCGCCAAGGCCCAGCCCAACAGCAAGGTGCCGCGACGGCTCACCCCAAGCTCCGGGCGGACTGCGATAATCCGCGCTTCGCACCGGCGCGCGCACCGAAGGAGGCCGCGATGAGCCAAGAGCTGAAGGTCCTGCTGGTAGTCGCGTTCCTCGGGATCATTCTGTGGAATCTGGGCGCGGGCCTGTATTACATGCTGGTGGACAAAGGGCAGAGCAAACGCACCGTCAACGCGCTGACCCGGCGCATCGCGCTGTCGGTGGCGCTGATCCTGATCGTGATCCTGTCGATCTGGATGGGCTGGATCACCCCGCACGGCGTCGGCGCCAACCCGGGTTGAGGCGACGCCGAGCGATACGGCCCGGCGGCCTATTATGGCGCTGAAGTCTCTGGATGCCCGCCTGCGCGGGCATGACGGCCTGCGGGTTGCGCGGGCGCAGCAAGCCGCGGGCAAGCCATAGGGCGGCGACGGAGGGGTCGACCCGCTTGAGCCCCTGCGTCCCCACGGACGCCGCCAAACGCGAAAGGCCGGCATCGCTGCCGGCCTTTCCTCGTCTTGCGATCCGTCCGCGCTTACAGCACGTAGACGAACAGGAACAGGCCCAGCCAGACCACGTCGACGAAGTGCCAGTACCAGGCCACCGCTTCGAAGGCGAAATGGTTGTCCTTGCTGAAATGGCCCTTGAGGCAGCGGAACCAGATCACCGCCAGCATGATCGTGCCGAGGGTGACGTGGGCGCCGTGGAAGCCGGTCAGCATGAAGAAGGTCGAACCGTAGATGCCCGAGCCCAGGGTCAGGTTCAGTTCCTTGTAGGCGTGGATGTATTCCTCGGCCTGGAAGAACAGGAACAGGCAGCCCAGGGCCACGGTCAGGCCCAGCCACACCAGCAGCGCCTTGCGGTGCGCGCCCTTGAGCGCATGGTGCGCCAGGGTCACGGTCACGCCCGAGGTCAGCAGGATCAGGGTGTTGAGCAGCGGCAGGCCCCAGGCCGGAATGGTCTGGAAGTGGCCACCGACCTGGCCCGGGCCCGAGCTCGGCCAGGCCGCGCTGAACTCCGGCCACAGCAGGCTGTTGGTCATCACGCCGTCGCCGTCGCCGCCCAGCCACGGCAGGGCGAACTGGCGGGCGTAGAACAGCGCGCCGAAGAAGGCGGCGAAGAACATCACCTCGGAGAAGATGAACCAGATCATCCCCATCCGGAACGAGACGTCGACCTGCTTGTTGTAGTTGCCGCGCACCGATTCGCGGACCACGTCGCCGAACCAGCCGAACAGCACGCCGACCATCATCGCCAGGCCGACGAAGAACACCGGCTTGCCCCAGCTGACTTCGTTGAGCCAGCTCGCGATGCCGATCATGGTCGTGAACAGGCCGATCGAACCGAGGAACGGCCAGCGGCTGCTGTGCGGCACGAAGTAGTGATTGGCGTCTGGCGTGTGGGCGTGGGCCATGGCGGCGTTCCTGGTGGGTGCTGAGCCAGCTTACGGCGCCGCCAGCGGCGAGGGGGCGGTCTTGGCGACCGGTCCCTGCTGCAGGCGCGCGGTGAGCACGTCGTTCTTGAAGAAGGTATAGGACAGCGTAATCGTGTGCACGTCGGCCGGCAGGTTCGGATCGACGATGAAACGCACCGGCATCTCCCGCGACTCGCCCGCCTGCAGGGTCTGGGCGGTGAAGCAGAAGCACTCGGTCTTGTTGAAATAACCCGACGCGCGCGCCGGCGCGACCGACGGCGAGGCGCTGCCGACGATGGCGCGGTCGGTGGTGTTGCGGGCGTAGTAGGTGGTCTCGTACTGCTCGCCCGGACGCACCTTCATGCTCAGCTGGTGCGGCTTGAAGTCCCAGGGCAGCTTGGAATTGACGCTGCCGTCGAACTGCACCGTGACCAGGCGCGCCGCGGCCGGCGCGGCCTGGCCGGCAGCCTGGGCGTCGCCGGCGCCGCGTTCGAGGCGGATGCCGAACACCTTCTCGCAGGCGATGCGGTACATCGGCACCAGGGCGAAGGTGAAGCCGAACGCGCCCAGCGCGACCAGGACCATGGTCCGGGTCATCTTCGGCCCGGCCTGACGGCGGGCTTCGGCGGTCTGGGCGTCGCGTTCGCTCACTTCGACAGCACTCCGCTGAGGATGAACAACACGTAGATCGTTACCGCCGCCGCACCGAACCACAAGGCCGTGCGTCGCGCCGCGGCGCGGCGGCGGGCGAGATCCTGCGGATCGGTCGGCGGACGGTTCATCGTCTGGGGCCAGGAAGGCGGCGCGGCGCCCGGGGCGCGCGCTGCGCTCCGCGGCGCGGTCCGGTCAGTGGGTGATGTCGCCGTGGGCCAGGTCGCCGTCGCGGATCACCGGCGGGGTGGCGAAGGTATGGTGCGGCGCCGGGCTCGGCACGGTCCACTCCAGGCCCTTGGCGCCTTCCCACGAACGCGCGTCGGCCTTGACGCCGGCGACCTTGGAGCGCCACAGGATGAAGGCCATCATGAACGGCGTCAGGAACATGCCGAAGGCGCCGATCGAGCTGACCAGGTTCCAGTCCGCGAACACGACGTTGTAGTCGGGGATGCGGCGCGGCATACCGGCCAGGCCGAGGAAGTGCTGCGGGAAGAACAGCAGGTTCACGAACACCATGGTCCACCAGAAGTGGAACTTCGCCATGCCCTCGCTGTAATGGCGGCCGGTCCACTTCGGCCACCAGTAGTAGACGGCGGCGATGATCGAGAACAGCGCGCCGGTCACCAGCACGTAGTGGAAGTGGGCGACCACGAAGTAGGTGTCGTGGTACTGGAAGTCGGCCGGCACGATGGCGAGCATCAGGCCGGAGAAACCGCCGATGGTGAATAGGATCACGAACGCGATCGCCCACAGCATCGGCGCCTCGAACGAGATCGAGCCGCGCCACATGGTGGTGACCCAGTTGAACACCTTCACGCCGGTCGGCACCGCGATCAGCATGGTCGCGAACATGAAGTAGATCTCGCCACCGAGCGGCATGCCGACGGTGAACATGTGGTGCGCCCACACGATGAACGAGAGGAAGGCGATCGAGGCGGTGGCGTAGACCATGGCCTGATAACCGAACAGCGGCTTGCGGCTGAAGGTCGGGATGATCTCCGACACCACGCCGAAGGCCGGCAGGATCATGATGTAGACCTCGGGGTGACCGAAGAACCAGAAGATGTGCTGGAACATCACCGGGTCGCCGCCGCCGGCCGCGTTGAAGAACGAGGTGGCGAAGAACTTGTCGGTCAGCAGCATGGTCACCGCGCCCGCCAGCACCGGCATCACCGCGATCAGCAGGAAGGCGGTGATCAGCCAGGTCCAGCAGAAGATCGGCATCTTCAGCAGGTCCACGCCCGGGGCGCGCATGTTGAGGATGGTGGCGATGACGTTGATCGCGCCCATGATCGAGCTGATGCCCATCATGTGGATGGCGAAGATCGCGAAGGCGACGTTGGAGCCGCCCTGCAGCGACAGCGGCGGATACAGGGTCCAGCCGCCGGCCGGGGCGCCGCCCGGCAGGAACAGGGTCATCAGCAGCAGGGTGAAGGCGAACGGCAGGATCCAGAACGACCAGTTGTTCATGCGCGGCAGCGCCATGTCCGGCGCGCCGACCTGCAGCGGGATCATCCAGTTGGCCAGGCCGACGAAGGCCGGCATCACGCCGCCGAAGATCATCACCAGCGCGTGCATGGTGGTCATCTGGTTGAAGAACTCGGGGCCGCCCGGCAGCTGCAGGCCCGGTTCGGCCAGTTCGGCGCGGATGTAGACCGAGAATCCAGCGCCGATGATGAACATCACGAAGCTGAAGATCAGATACAGCGTGCCGATGTCCTTGTGGTTGGTCGAGAAGAACCAACGCTCGATGAAGCCCTGCTGGTGGGCATGATCATCGTGGTGATCGTGCTGATCGGCGACGGGGTGCGTGACTGCCATGGCCTACCTCTGATGAATGCTTGACGATCAACCGACGGACGCAGCGCGCGGAGCGGCGGCGGCCGTGGCGTCGGGATTCGGAGCGGCGGCCGGAGCCGGCGTAGCGTCGGCCGGAGCGGCCGGAGCGGCGGCGGGCGCCGCCGGCGCAGCGGCCGGAGCCGGCGCATTCTTGGCCTTCTGCTCGGCCAGCCACTGCTGGTATTCGGCCTTGGGCAGGGCGCGGACCACGATCGGCATGAAGCCGTGGTCCTTGCCGCACAGCTCGGCGCACTGGCCGCGGTAGATGCCCGGCTGCTTGATCTCGGTCCAGGCCTCGTTGACGATGCCCGGGATCGCGTCCTGCTTCCAGCCCAGCGCCGGCACCCACCAGGCGTGGATCACGTCGTCGGCGGTGATGACGAAGCGGATCTTGGTGTCGGTCGGCAGGACCAGCACGTTGTCGACGTCGAGCAGGTAGTGCTCGTGGTCGGCGGCGGCGATGACCTTGCCGCTCTGGCGCAACTGGTCGCTCTTGCGGTCCAGGCGGCTGGTGAAGGCCACGTCTTGGCCCAGGTACTCGTACTTCCACATCCATTGGTAGCCGGTGATCTTCACCGTCATCGCCGAGTCGCGGGTGTCGTACATGTTGATCAGCTTGCTGGTGGCCGGGAAGGCCATCAGCACGAGCAGGGCGACCGGGACCACGGTCCAGACGATCTCCAGCTTGGTGCTGTGGGTGAAGTCCTTGTCGGGCACCGCGCCCTTGGACTTGCGGAACTTGAACATGGCCACGGCCATGGCGCCGAACACCAGCAGGCCGATGATCACGCAGATCCACAGCGCCAGCATGTGCGCCGAGTAGGCATTGGCCGACTGCGCGGTGACGCCCTGGCCCATATTGAGCTGCCACGGCTTGGGATCGGCCGCCTGCGCGACTGCGAGAACCGGCAACGCCATCGCGGCGATGCCCACTGCCCACTGCTTGAAACGACCGGCTTTCATCAGTTCGAGCCCCAGAAAATCAGTGTTGGTGTGCAACGCGCTCCGCGGGCTGCCCTTCCCGGCGCGTACCGCGCCGATTCTGGCTGAGCGCGGGGGCCTTGCGGGAAGAGGTGGCTGGCGAGCCCTGATGATGAGGGCCCATCACGCCGGCATCGGCGCTACGGATAACCGCGAAATGGTAGCGGTCGCCCCGCCCTGCGGCAACCCGCCGCATGGACAGGAAAAATCGCGCGCAAAGCCCGCAACGGCGGGGTTTCGCGCATTCGCGGCGGGTTCCGGCGCGCATCCTCGGCGGCGGCCGCTTGCGGCAAGGCGGCGCGGCAGCGCGATCCGGCCGTCCCCCGCCAGCGGCGGCGAAGCCGATCGCGTACAGGCCGGGACCGATAGAAAGCTCTAAAATGGCGCTCTTCCTCCCCCCGTCCCGGGTCCGATGTCCACCAACGCCTCCTCCGCCGTCGCCAGCGACGGCCCGCCGCCGCACTCGCGCGCCTCCGCACCGAGCGCGATGATCAGTCCCGAACTGCCGCCCGCCCCCGCCGGCCCGCGCGCCGCGCTCACTGCCGGCTGGGTCCGCGACGAGGCCGAGCACGTGCGCGGCCTGCTGGAACTCGCGCGCCTGCCGGAAGCCGACCGCGCCGCCGCCCAGGCCACCGCGGCCGACCTGGTCAAGCGGGTCCGCGCCCGCGCCCAGGACCAGGGCGCGATCGAAGCCTTCATGCGCCAGTACGACCTGGGCAGCGAAGAAGGCGTGCTGTTGATGTGCGTGGCCGAGGCGCTGCTGCGCATTCCGGACCAGGAGACCGCCGACAAGCTGATCCGCGACAAGCTCGGCGACGCCGACTGGAAGCGCCACCTCGGCCAGTCCGACTCGGTCCTGGTCAATGCCTCGACCTGGGGCCTGATGCTGACCGGCAAGCTGGTCGACCTGGCCGACGACACCAAGCGCGACGTGCACAACGCGTTCAAGCGCCTGGTCGGCCGGGTCGGCGAGCCGGTGATCCGGCTGGCGGTGCGCCAGGCGATGCGGATCATGGGCCATCAGTTCGTGATGGGCCGCACCATCGGCGAGGCGTTGGCGCGCTCGAAGAAGGGCGACAACGCCCACTACCGCTACTCCTTCGACATGCTCGGCGAGGGCGCGCTGACCACCAAGGACGCGCTGCGCTACCTGCAGGCCTACCGCGACGCGATCCACGCGATCGGCAAGAGCGGCAACTACAAAAACAGCGACGTGTTCGCCGCCCCGTCGATCTCGGTCAAGCTGTCGGCCCTGCACCCGCGCTACGAGCACGCCAAGCGCGCCCGGGTGTTCGCCGAACTGACCCCGCGCGTGCTCGAGCTGGCCCAGCTGGCCAAGGGCTACGGCATCGGCTTCACCATCGACGCCGAGGAGGCCGATCGCCTGGAGATGTCGCTGGACGTGATCGCCGGCGCCTACGCCGACCCGTCGCTGGACGGCTGGGAGGGCTACGGCCTGGCGATCCAGGCCTACCAGAAGCGCGCGCCGGAGGCGATCGACTTCATCGCCGACCTCGCCCGCCGCACCGGCCGCCGCATCCCGGTGCGCCTGGTCAAGGGCGCGTACTGGGACAGCGAGATCAAGCGCGCCCAGATCGACGGCCAGGAAGGCTACCCGGTGTTCACCCGCAAGCCGAACACCGACGTGTCCTACCTGGCCAACGCCCGGCGCATGCTCGAGGCCGCCGACGCGATCTATCCGATGTTCGCCACCCACAACGCCCAGACCATCGCCACCATCCACCGCCGCGCCAAGGCGATGGGCCGCGAAAAGCACTTCGAGTTCCAGAAGCTGCACGGCATGGGCGACGACCTGTACGCCGAAGTGATCCCGGCCGACCGTCTGGATGCGCCCTGCCGCGTCTACGCCCCGGTCGGCTCGCACGAAGACCTGCTGCCCTACCTGGTCCGGCGCCTGCTCGAGAACGGCGCCAACTCCAGCTTCGTCAACCGCATCACCGATGAGGACATCGCGATCGAGGACCTGATCCAAGACCCGGTCGAAACGGTGTCCGGCTTCGACAGCATCCCGCATCCGCGCATTCCGCTTCCGGCCGACCTCTACCGCAGCTTCGGCTACGACAGGACCAATTCCATGGGCGTCAATCTCGCCAACGATCAGCAACTGCAGTCCCTCGCCGCCGCCGTCAACGCCGCCGTCGGCGACTGGCGCGCCGCTCCGCTGGTGCCGGGCGCGACCGTGCAGGGCCCGGACATCGCCGTCACCAATCCGGCCGACCGTCGCGAAACCGTCGGCCAGTGGAAGGCCGCCGACAGCGCCACCGTCGAGCTGGCGCTGAAGAACGCCGTCGCCGCCCAGGAAGCCTGGGACGCGACCCCGGCCGCCAGCCGCGCCGCGATCCTCGAACACGCCGCCCAACTGCTGGAAGAGCGCATGCCGCAGTACATCGCGCTGTGCACCAAGGAGGCCGGCAAGACCATCCCCGACGGCGTCGCCGAAGTGCGCGAGGCGGTCGATTTCCTGCGCTACTACGGCGCCCAGGCGCGCAAGCTGTTCGCGCCGGAAGCGCTGCCGGGCCCGACCGGCGAATCCAACACCCTGCACCTGTCCGGCCGCGGCGTGTTCGTCTGCATCAGCCCGTGGAACTTCCCGCTGGCGATCTTCATCGGCCAGATCTCCGCCGCCCTGGCCGCCGGCAACAGCGTCATCGCCAAGCCGGCCGAGCAGACCAATCTGATCGGCTATTACGCGGTCAAGCTGCTGCACGAAGCCGGCATTCCCGAAGCCGTGCTGCAGTTCCTGCCCGGCGACGGCGCCACCGTCGGCGCGGCGCTGACCCGCGACCCGCGCGTCGCCGGGGTGGCCTTCACCGGCTCGACCGACACCGCGCGCGCGATCAACCGTTCGCTGGCCGCGCGCGACGCCGCCATCGGCGTGCTGATCGCCGAAACCGGCGGCCAGAACGCGCTGATCGCCGACTCGTCCTCGCTGCCGGAACAACTGGTCAAGGACGCGATCGGCTCGGCCTTCACCTCGGCCGGCCAGCGCTGCTCGGCGGCGCGCGTGCTGTTCGTGCAGGACGACATCGCCGACAAGGTCACCCACATGCTCGCCGGCGCGATGGCCGAGCTGAAGGTCGGCAACCCCGGCCTGCTGTCGACCGACGTCGGCCCGGTGATCGACGAGGACGCGCTGAAGATGCTGGTCGAGCACGCCGCGCGCATGGACAAGGAAGCGGTGAAGATCGGCGAAGTCGCGGTCGACGGCGACGCCGCCCACGGCAGCTTCTTCGCCCCGCGCGCTTATGCGCTGAAGTCGCTGGACCAGCTGCACAAGGAAGTGTTCGGCCCGGTGCTGCACGTGATCCGCTGGAAGGCCGATCAGCTCGACGCGGTGATCGACGCGATCAACGCCACCGGCTACGGCCTGACCCTGGGCATCCACTCGCGCATCGACGAGACGATCGACCGGATCAGCGCACGGGTCAAGGTCGGCAACTGCTATGTCAACCGCAACCAAATCGGCGCGGTGGTCGGCGTGCAACCGTTCGGCGGGCAGAACCTGTCCGGCACCGGCCCCAAGGCCGGCGGCCCGCACTACCTGCCGCGCTTCACCACCGAGAAGACCATCACCGTCAACACCACCGCGGCCGGCGGCAACGCCTCGCTGCTGACCCTGGGCGATTGACCCGCGTCGCGATACCGCGATGCACGCGACCCCGAAACGGCGCGCCGCCAGGCGCGCCGTTTTTTATTGCGCCCGGCTCTTGTAGGAGCGGCGTGAGCCGCGACAACCGCAGCGATGTGCGCGAGCGCGGCATCCGAAGCGCTGGAGCATCGAGCGCGAGTGGTTTCGACGCGCTTCGGATGCTGCGCTTACGTGCGTCGCTGCGGTTGGTCGCGGCTCACGCCGCTCCTACAGGAACCTGCCGCCCAGATACGCGCCGCACGCGAACGTTCGTTTCGTGCGCGCGATCGCATTGCGCTGCTCGGGCGCGCCCTAGCTAGGGCACGCCCCGGCTGTCGCACGCCGCCGCTGCGCAGGACACTCGCCCGCAGACGCAGTCAGGGGGCTGCTCTCCGCATCCGGCACACGCTCGACGGGAGAGTCACCATGATCCACAACATCGTCCGCGGCGACACGTTGTCCGACATCGCCCTGCTGTTCCAGACCACGGTCGAACGGCTGATGTCGCTCAACGACCAGATCCAGAATCGCGACCTGATCTTCGCCGGCGACACCCTCCGGCTAGACGGGTTGAGCGAGGGGCGCGGCGACGGCCGCATCGACACCGACAATCGCGTCGATACCGACACCCGGGTCGACACCGGCCGCGGCAACGCCGCCGACATCGCCAAGCGCTTCCTCGGCCGCGACGCCAGCGACCTCAAGCGCAGCGGCGAGATTCCGATGAACCCGAACGTGCCCAGCGACGTGTGCTGCGCCAACTTCGTCACCGCCTGCCTGCAGAAGGCCGGCGCGATCGACTGGCACACCGACTCGGTGGTCAATCTGCGCGACCGCCTCATCGGCGAAGGCTGGAAGCGCGTCGACGTCAGCCAGGCCAAGCCCGGCGACGTGGTGATCATGCAGAACGCGAGGCAATCGCATACCGTGCTGTTCGCCGGCCTCGACGCCAACGGCAAACCGCAGTTCATCGGCTCCAACAACCGCAACGCCGACGGCACCCAGGAAATCAGTTGGGGCGGGGCCAGCGGCGATTGGTACATCCTGTCCAGGCCGCGCTGAGCGCAAAATCCACGCTAGCCGCGCCGAGCGCGATCCGCGCGCGGCATCCGCTGCCCGCGTTGCAAGCGACGCCGCAGCGCGGCGCCGGCGCGGCGTCCGCAAAGCCTCCTCCGGCCGGCGCGGCCCCACGGCGCGAAACGCTCGCTCAATAGCCGAACAGGCTCGCCGGCGCGCCGAATTCCTGCGGCCACGACTCCCAGGCCACGTCCCCGGGCGCGACCGCCTGCGCGACCAGGCGCCACGGCCCCTGCTCGTCGCGCTTGAACAAGGCGGCATAGCGCTCCGACATCGCCCCGGCGGCGGCTTGCTCGGCGTATTCGCTGCGCTTCCAATCGATGCGGCTGCCGTCCGGCGTACGCATGCGCGAGAGCAGGAAGGCCCAATCGCCCAGGCGGTCGAGGCGATCGACCTGCAGCTGCAGCGGCAGGCCGACCGCCTGCTCGGCGCGCGGCTGCGCCGTCGCCAGCAAATGCGCGTAGTCGGCGTCGCCGGGCTGCAGGGCCTGCAATTGGATCTGCGCGAAAGAAGTGCTCATGAGCGCTCCCAGACTGAGGAACACGAACGCAGGCGGCGCGAAGGCATGCCGGAGGCGCGGTCCGCAGGCGCCGCGCGCGGTTCGAATCGAATCCGCAGGTTAGGCCGGCATCGCGTACGCACCTGCGACGGCCATCGCAGATACGCCGTGCCGCGACCGGCATATCTGCGCGGTTCATCCTGGCAAGATGGCGCCATCGCCGCTATCCGATGCCGTGATGCCGTCCATCGCCGATCCCGTCACGCAGCGCTCGCCGTCCCACTGGGTCCTCGCTGCGCTCTGGTGCGCGCTGGCCGGCTGCGCCTCGCTGGCGCCGCTTCCGCTGCCGCGCGAAGCCTGCAGCGAACGCCGCGCGGACCGGTTGCTGTTCGGCATGAACAGTCCCGACGGCCCGGTGAGCGACGCGCAGTGGCAGGCCTTTCTGGCCGAAGTGGTGACGCCGCGCTTTCCCGACGGGCTGACCGTGTACCAGGCCAAGGGCCAATGGCGCGGCGCCGGCGGCGAGATCGAACAAGAGGATTCGCGCGCGATCGATCTGGTCCACGCCGACAGCGCGGACGGTCGCCGGCGTGTGGTCGAGATCGCCGAGCTGTACAAGCAGCGCTTCCGCCAGGAAGCGGTGCTGATCCTCAGCGCGCCCGCGCGCGCCTGCTTCGCCTCCGCAACCCGTGCGGATGCGCCGGCCGGCTGAACGCCGTCGCGCCGCGCGGGTTCAAGGCCGCAGTTCGGTCGGCTGTTCGAGCTGATAGCAGGCGTCGGCGAGGTCGTCGAACTTGGCCGCCAGCAACGCCTGCGCATCGCGCACGCCGCGGTTGTAGTAGTGAGCGCCGATCTGCTCGGAAACGAAGTCGAGCAGGAACTCGCCGTCGAAGCGTCCCAGCGGCTGCCCCAGTTCGCGTTCGAAGTAGCTTTGCAGCTTGCCGACCAGCAGGGCCTTTTCTTCGGCATCGAAACGGATGGCGGGCATCGTGGAGCTCGCAGGCGGGATGGCGTCGCAGTGTACGCAACTCAGCCGGCGGCCGGCCCCTCGATGCGCGAACCCCAGTCCTCGACCGCATCGCGCGCCAGCCGGTTCTCGACCAGCTTGCGCCACGACGGCACCAAGGGCAGCGCCGAGGCGGCGCGCAACTCGTCGCGGTCCAAGGTGCGCGTATACAGCAGGGTCGCCAACCGCTGCAGGCTCCATTGCGGCCACGGCCGTTCGATCAGGCTCAGGGCGTCGCCGGCCTCGGCCTCGCCGCCTTGGATCACCCGGTAGTACCAGCCGGTGCGGCCGCTGGCCTGCACCCGCCGCGCCATGTCGGCGACGCCGAAGCGGTCGTTGAGCTTCCAGCACGGCTGCCGGCCCTGGCTGACCTCCAGCACCGCGTCGCCGCAGCGATAGCGGTCGCCCAGGCATACGCTCGCCTCGTCGAGCCCGATGCTGCTGAGGTTCTCGCCGAACGCACCGGGCGCGGCCAGCAGCGCGTGCGCGCCGAGCTCCTCGCGCCATGCCGGGTAATGATCGAACGGGTAATGATGCACGGCCTTGTCCGGCCCGCCGTGCACGCGCCGGTCGCCCTGTTCGTCGCCGTCGAGTCCGTGTTCGCCGATGCGCACCCGTCCGGCGACGGCGCGCTTGTCGATCGCGCTGAGGCTGCCCGGCCGGGTGTACGGCTGCGCGCGCCCGCTCAGCCAGGCCAGCACCGGCACCGCGGCAGCGGCTTGCAGGGCGGATCGGGGTTCTGAAACGGTGTCCATGCTTGGCACGGCGACGGGCGGAAGACCCCATCCTGGCACGCGCGCAAACGAAAAACCCCGCCGAAGCGGGGCTTTTCGTTCAGCTATGCCGTTCGGACGTTCGGTCCGAACGCAGACCCGGTCAGAACTTGTACTGAGCGGCGATGCCGAACAGGTCGGCGTGGCCCTTGTAGGTACCGGTCAGGCGCGAGCCGCTGCTCGAGACCACGTCGATCTTCGGGCTGTCGATCTCGATGCGGGTGTAGGCCGCGTCGACGCTCAGGTGCTCGTTCGCGTTCCAGGTCAGGCCCAGCGAGTACAGGGTGCGATCGTTGTCCGGCAGACGCGGGGTGCGATGGTGATCGTTGGTCGGGGTCTCGTCCAGCGCGATGCCGCCGCGCAGGGTGATGGCGTCGCTGAGGTCGTACTCGGCGCCCAGCGCGTACATCATCGTGTCTTCCCACTCGAACGGCTCGCTGGTGATCGGCGTGCCGTTGGCGCGGACGATGTCGACCGACTTCAGCGAGTGCCAATCGGTCTGCTGCGCATCGAACATCATGCGGAACTGATCGGTGAACTCGTACTGCAGGCTCAGGGTGTCGACGCTCGGGGTGGTTAGCTTGGCGCCGCCCGGGCCCGAGTTGTACTGGGTGATGCCGCGCGCGGCCAGCAGCGCCGAAACGTTGGCCGGCTTGGTGAACTCGATGTTGCCTTCCAGCTCGTGATCGATCTCCGAGCGGTGCGAGTAGCCGATCGAGAACTTGTCGGTCGGCTTCCACTGCAGGCCGACGATCCAGCCCAGGCCGTAGTCGTCGCCCTTGACCTTGGCGTAGCCGTCGTTCTTCTGCGGGCCGAACGGCGCGGCGACCGGGTTCGGGGTGGTGCAGGCGGCGATGCTGACGCGGCAGATCGCCGAGCCGAAGTCGACCGCATTGGTCAGGGTGGCTTCGGCGCGCTCCCAGACCAGGCCGGCGCCGACCGAGAAGCGGTCGGTCAGGGCCAGGCCGGCGGAGAAGGTCAGGTCGATGGTCTTCACTTCCGATTCGACCGCGTGGTAGCGGCCGACCCAGTCGCGGTCGTATTCGGTCTTCAAGCCGAACGGCGCGTTCAACTGGGCGCCGAGGGTCAGCTTCTCGAACGCGCCCGACAGCGGCATCACGATCGACAGCGCCGGTACCGGCTGCGCATCGCCCGGGTCGCCGCCGTTGCCGCCGGTCAGCGGACGCGCGAGCAGGGTACCGGCCGCGGCCGAACCGCCGCCGCGGAACTTCGCGGTCAGGTCGATCACGGTCACGTCGCCGCGAATCGTCAGCGAGTCCAGGTTCACCATCGCGGCCGGGTTGTTGGTCACGACGGCGGCATCGTTCTTGGCGGTGGCGCTGCCGGCGAACGCACGGCCCTGGTTCTTGACGCTGTTTTCGCGGATCTGGAAGCCGGTCGCCCCGGCCGAACCGACGCTGATGACGCCGGCGATGCCGAGCGCGAGCGCGGTCAGGCGGGAGATGCGGTGTGAGGCTTGCATGCGTGTAGTCTCCGTTGGAGTATTTTTCGTTCTATCGCGGCGTAGAGCACGGGGCCGCGCGAGTCGGCCCGGTTCCGCCGGAAACCCCTCCCGACGTACGACGCCGTATGCACTATAGCGCGGCCATTAACCGAACGCTAACAATACGCCCAAGATCGCAAAATCGTCCGTGCAGATGTCGCAAACCCATGTATTGCGGGCGTTTTTCCGGTTTCGACCGGTGCTTCGCAAGCCTCGTCCGATGCTGAATAGGCGTCGGCCATGAGCATGTTCGTCGCCATCCCCTCACGCGAGCGCACGCGCCTGCGCTGGGCCACACCGCTGGTGTTCGCGCTGCTGTGGATCGCCTTCATCGTCTCGGCGCTGGTGCTGTCCGGACCGGAGCAACGCCGGCTGATGCTGGAGTGGGGCGCGCTGTCCGGCGGCCTGTCCAATCCGGCGCAATGGTGGGACGCCATCCGCGACGGCAGCATCCTGCGTCTGTTCAGCGCCTTGTTCCTGCATGCGGACTGGGCCCACCTGCTCGGCAATCTGGTGTTCCTGCTGATCTTCGGCTTGCCGGCCGAGCGCGCGATGGGGCCGTGGCGGCTGCTGGCGCTGTTCCTGTTCGGCGGCGCGGTGGCCAACCTGGCCGCAGTGCTGGCGATCGGCACGCCGGACCGCCTGATCATCGGCGCCAGCGGCGCGGTATCGGCGCTGATCGGCGCCTATCTGGCGCTGTTCCCCAGCGCCAAGCTCGGCGTGGTGGTGCCGCTGGGCGTGTTCCTGCAGTTCGTGAAAGTGCCGGCGCCGCTGCTAATCGGCGTGTGGGCCCTGCTGCAAGTGGTGTTCACCTTCATCGGCCCGGCCTTCGGCGCCGTCGCCTGGTCCGCCCACCTCGCCGGTTTCGCCTTCGGCGGCGCCTTCGCTCTGATCGCCCGCGCCGGCATCGCCCGGCGGCTGCGGCGCAAGCGGGGGTATTGAGGGCTGGGATTCGGGATTGGGGATTCGGGATTCGTCAAAGCCAAGGCACCATCGCCGCCGTTGCTTTTGCTCTTGCCAATCCCGAATCCCCAATCCCCAATCCCCGCTCTGCGGACCCCGATCGCCCTTGAGTTTCCCTGCGGCAACCCCACGCTAATCAAGCAACGACGCCGCGCATTTGCCGACCCCGAATCCCCAATCCCGAAGCTCCGCTGCAATGGCCACGCTCTACAAAATCACCTTCCTCAACGCCGGCAAGATCTACGAGCTGTACGCGCGCAAGATCGCCTCGGGCAACCTGTGGGGTTTCACCGAGGTCAGCGAATTGGTGTTCGATCTGCACGAAGGCCTGGTGGTCGATCCGACCGAGGAGCGGTTGCGCGACGAGTTCGGCAATACCCGCGTGCTGCATCTGCCGATGCAGAGCATCGTGCGCATCGAGGAAGTCGAGCGCAAAGGCCAGTCGGCGATCCGCGACGCCGCGACCGGCGAGAAGGTGGTCACGCCGTTCCCGTTGCCGGCCAAGCCGCGCTGAGGGCGCGCTCGCGCAGGCAAGAAAAAACCCGGCCGAGGCCGGGTTTTTCGTTCGCGGGGGCGAATGCGCTCAGCGTCGCGCCGTGCCGCCGGCATCGGCCACCGGCTTGGGCGCCGCCGGCTTCTTGAGTTCGGCCAGGGCCGCGGCGATCGGCGCCTCGCCTTCCAGCACTTCGCCGGCGTTGCTGCCGGGCGCGTCTTCCTCGTCGCCGTGCAGATGGCCCGGCAAGGTCGCTTCCGTGTAACTCGGGCGTTCATCGCCGTCGCGCTTGGCCGCGCGCACCACCACGTCGGGCACGATGCCCAGGGCCTGGATCGATTTGCCGCTGGGGGTGTAATAGCGCGCGGTGGTGAGCTTGACCGAGTCGCCGTTGTCCAGCGGCAGCACGGTCTGCACCGAGCCCTTGCCGAAGGTGCGGCTGCCGATCACGCGCGCGCGGCCGTTGTCGCGCAGCGCGCCGGCCAGCACTTCCGAGGCGCTGGCCGAACCGGCGTCGACCAGCACCACCAGCGGCGCGCCGTCGAGGCGGTCGCCCGGGGTCGCGCCGAACTCGGCGTCGCTGATCGCGATGCGGCCGCGGGTGCTGACGATCTTGCCCTTCTCCAGCAGGTCGTCGGCGATCTGCACCGCCGAGGTCAGCAGGCCGCCCGGATTGCTGCGCAGATCGATCACCAGGCCGCGCAGCTTGCCGCCGGCCTGGGCCTTGAGCTTCTCCAGCTGGGTTTCGAAGTCGGCCGCGGTATCGGCCTGGAACGCGGCGACGCGCAGGTAGCCGTAACCGGGTTCGAGCATGCGGCTCTTCACGCTGGCCACGCGGATGGTCTCGCGCACCACGGTCAGGTCGAAGGGCTTGTCGCGCCCTTCGCGCACGATGGTCAGCACCACCTTGCTGCCCGGCGCGCCGCGCAGCGGGCCGGAGTTGTCGCCTTCGTCGACTTTGAACGGCTTGCCGTCGATCGCGGTGATCACGTCGCCGGCCTTGATGCCGGCGCGCGCGGCCGGCGTGTCGTCGATCGGCGAAATCACCCGCAGGCTGCCGTCGGGCTGGCGCTGCAATTCCACGCCGATGCCGTCGTAGGCGCCGCGCGATTGCTCGTCGAAATCTTCGGCCGCGACCTTGTCCAGATAGACGCTGTGCGGATCCAGGTCGAACAGTAAGCCGCGGATCGCCGAGTGCATCAGCTTGGCGTCGTCGACCGGTTCGACATAGGCCTGTTTGACCGCGTTGTACACGGCGACGTAGCGGCGGATCTCCTCGATCGGCACCTTCGATTCGCTGTCCTCGCCCTTGCCGGCGGCGGTTTTTTTCTTGGACGGCGCTTCGCCGGCCGGCGCCGGCGCTTGCGGCTGACCGGTTTCGCTCGCCGGCGGCGCCGGCTTGGCCGGCGGGTCCTGCGCCCACGCCGGTACGGCGCCGAGCGCCAGGGCGAGCGGAAGCAGACTACGCAGGGGGTGACGCAAAGACATGCACGACGCTCCGGACAGCGGAATGGGGGTTGGCCTCGCGCCCGCCGCGCACGGCGGGCCGGGTACCTGGCTACGACCGCGTGCGGCGGGCGCAGGTTCCATGGCCTATCTGCGCACGTTAAGCCGCGCGCGCGCAAGCTTTCGTTAACCCAATACCGGTTCGTTCAGAGCCGCCGCGGCGCGGGCATGCGCCGCCCGCGGGTCGCCCGCGCAAGTGCTTGATCCGGCGCCGGCGAACTCGAGCGCGGCCCGCTCGGCATCGTCCCGGGCGGTTCGGGCGGGACGGCCCCGACCTCGCCCGAAACCGTGGTCAGCGTCGCAGCCAGGCGTTGGGATTGACCGGCTGACCGCCGCGGCGCAACTCGAAGTACAGCGCCGGCCGGCCGTGGCCGCCGGAGCTGCCGACCGTGGCGATCGCGTCGCCGCGCTTGACCGCAGCGCCGGCATCCTTGAGCAGGGCGTCGTTGTTGGCGTACAGGCTCATGTAGCCGTTGCCGTGGTCGACGATCAGCAGCAGGCCGTAGCCGGTCATCCACTCCGAGTACACCACCGTGCCGTCGCCGACCGCCTTGACCGTGGCCCCGGCCGGCGCGCCGATCAGCAGGCCTTCGCTGCTGCGGCCGTCGGGCATGGTGCCGCCGAAGCCGGCCAGCAGGGCGCCGGACACCGGCCACCCCAAACCGCCCACCTGCGGCGGTGGCGCCTTGGCCACTTCGATCGGCGGCTTGCGCGGCGCGCGCGGCGGCGCGGGCTTGCCGGCGGCGGCGGCCGCAGCGGCGGCCTTGGCCTCGCGCGCTTCGCGTTCGGCGCGGGCCTTGGCGGCGGCGCGGCGTTGCGCCTCGGCGCGGGCCGCGGCAGCGCGCAGCTTGGCCAGCAGTTGCTCCAGGCCCTTGGCGTCGCGGCCGAGTTCGCGCTCGCGGTCGCTGCGGTCCTGGTACTTCTCGTTGATCTGCGCCACCAGGCTGGCGCGTTCTTTGCGATCGCGCTGCAGCTGGCCGAGTTGGTCGCGCTGCTGCTTGCGGGTGCTGTCCAGGGCCTGGCGGCGTTCGACGATCTCGCGCTCCAGCGCATCGAGTTCGCGCAACTGCGCCGACAGCTCGGCGATGCGCCGCGCGCGATCGCGCTGCACGTAGCCGTGATAGGCGAGCACGCGACCGCTGTCGGCGACCTTGTCCTGCGACAGCAGCAGTTTCAGCGGCGCGTCGTTGCCCTGCGCATAGGCGGCGCGCAGCAGCTGCGCGAGTTCCTTGCGCTGCGAGCCGAGCTTGGCGTTGAGCCCGTCGCGCCGGGTCTGCAGATCCTTCAGTGCGGTCTGCTCGCGCGCGAGCCGGGACTCGGTCTCGCGCAGCACTCGGTTGGAATGGCCGACTTTCTCGTCGGCCTCGCGCAAGCGGAGCGAGGCGTCGCCGCGCTGGCCTTCGAGCTTGCGCCGTTCGGCCGCGACCGACTTGAGCTCGTTCTTGACCTTTTCCAGCTTGCGCTCGGCGTCGCGGCTGGTGTTCTGCCCGGCCGCGGACGCGGCCAGCGCGACCGTCAGGCCGACCGCCAACAGCAGCGCGCGCCGCAGCCGCATCATCCGGCCAACAGGCTCTGTCCGCTCATCTCCGCCGGCTGTTCGAGGCCGAGCAGATCGAGCATGGTCGGGGCGACGTCGCGCAGGGCGCCGCCGCTGCGCAGGGCCGCCTTGCGCGGACCGACGTAGACCAGCGGCACCGGGCCGACGGTGTGCGCGGTATGCGGCTGGCCGGTGTCCGGGTCGCGCATCATTTCCAGGTTGCCGTGATCGGCGGTGATCAGGAGCGCGCCGCCGGTCTCGCGCACCGCCGCGGCGACCGCGCCGATCGCCACGTCGACCGCTTCGGCGGCGCGGATCGCCGCGCCGAGATCGCCGGTGTGGCCGACCATGTCCGGGTTGGCGATGTTGCACACGGCAACGTCGAACTCGCCCGAGCGGATCGCCGCGGTCAGTTGCGCGGTCACTTCCGGGCAGCTCATTTCCGGCTGGAGATCGTAGGTGGCGACCTTCGGGCTGGGCACCAGGATGCGGCGCTCGCCGGCATAGGGCTCTTCGCGCCCGCCGCTGAAGAAGAAGGTGACGTGCGCGTACTTCTCGGTCTCGGCGATGCGCAGTTGGGTCAGGCCGCGCTCGGCCAGCAGTTCGCCCAGCGTGTTGCGCAGCTCGTCCGGGGCGAACGCGACCGGCGCCGGCAACTTGGCGTCGTACTCGGTCAGGCAGACGTAGCGCGACAGCGCCGGCCGGCGCGCGTGGTAGCCGTCGAAACCCGGATCGACGAACGCGGCGGTAAGCTGGCGCGCGCGGTCGGCGCGGAAGTTCATGTACACCACCGCATCGCCGTCGGCGATCGGCGTGGCGGCGCCGATCACGGTCGGCGCGACGAATTCGTCGGTCTCGCCGCGCGCGTAGGCCGCCTCCAGCGCCTCCAGCGCGGTCGCGGCGCGGTGCTCGGCGTCGGCTTCGACGATCGCGTTCCACGCCCGCAACTGGCGATCCCAGCGCTTGTCGCGGTCCATGGCGAAATACCGTCCGCTGACCGAAGCGATGTGCGCGTTACCGACCCGCTCGCAGGCCTGCTGCAGCCGCTCCAGGCTCGGCGCGGCCGACTTCGGCGGCATGTCGCGGCCGTCGAGGAAAGCATGCACGGCGACCCGGCCCACGCCTTCGCGGCGGGCCAGTTCGAGCATGGCGAAGATGTGCTGTTCGTGACTGTGCACGCCGCCCGGCGACAGCAGGCCCATCACATGCAGGGTGCCGCCGGCCTCGCGCGCCGCGGCGCAGGCGGCGCGCAGCTCGGCATTGGCGTAGAAGCTGCCGTCCTCGATCGCCGCGTCGATGCGGGTCAGGTCTTGGTAGACGATGCGGCCGGCGCCTAGATTCATGTGGCCGACTTCGGAATTGCCCATCTGCCCGTCCGGCAGGCCGACGTGGCGGCCTTCGGTGTGGATCAGGGTGTGCGGCTCGCTGGCCAGCAGCGCGCGCCAGTTCGGCAGCTCGGCCTGGGCCAGGGCGTTGTCGGCCGGATCGTCGCGATGGCCCCAACCGTCGAGAATCAACAGCACTACGGGCTTGGGGCGGGAAGTCGCTGGCACGTCGGGATTCCTATGACTTGGGGCAGGGGCCGCCGCGGGCGGGCCCTGCGATTGTAGCGAAGCGGACGATGAAGCCCGAACAACCGGCGCCGGCGCGGCGCGAAGCGGCCGAGGCGCACGCAAGTGCTTGATCGGGGCCGAATCCGGGCCGCGCCGCCGCTGCGCCAGGCGCCGACCGGCGCCGGGCTTAAACCGATGCCCCGATCGCCGCATCCCAGTACCTGTCCATCAGCCAAACGGAATACGCCATGACCCGTAACCGCCTCACTCTCGCCCTGTCGGTCCTGATCGCCCTGTCCTCGCCGCTGGCCGCCGCGCAGGAAGGGATCAGCAAGGTCAACGGCAGCATCGATGTCGACGCCGGTCAGCAGCGCGGCAATCTGGAGACCGTGAACGGCAGCATCAAAGTCGGCGACAACGCCCGCGTGGGCAGCGCCGAGACCGTCAACGGCAGCATCCACGTCGGCGCCGGCAGCCAGACCGGCGGCCTGGAAACCGTCAACGGCAGCATCCGCCTCGGCGCCAAGACCACCGCCAGCAGCGACCTGGAGACCGTCAACGGCGGCATCTTCGTCGACCGCGGCGGCGCCGTGAGCGGCGACATCGAGACCGTCAACGGCGCCATCGGCCTGGTCGACGCCGACGTCAGCGGCGGCATCGAGACGGTCAACGGCGACGTCACCGTCGGCGTGGACTCGCACGTGCGCGGCGGCATCAAGTACACCAAGCCGCGCGGCAACTTCCTGCCCAAGCCGCAGCGCGACCCGCGCGTGGTGATCGGCCCGAACGCGCGCGTCGACGGCCCGCTGGTGTTCGAGCGCAAGGTCCAGCTGTACGTGCACGCGAGCGCCAAGACCGGTCCGATCACCGGCGCCACCGCGATCGCCTTCAACACCCCGACGCCCCCGGCGCAGTAAGCCTTGCCCGCCCGCGTCCGGCGTCTGCGATCCGAGCGCAGGCGCCGGACGCCGGGCTTTCGGCCGCGCGCGTCCGCAAGAAGGCGCCGCTGCGACCATTGCCCCTAGAATGGACCTCCGCCATTTCCGGCCCTGCGCGGCCGTCCCTGGAGGTCCGATGTCGCAAAACCGAACTTCGCTTCTCACCGCCGCCTCGCTGGTGGCCGCCACGCTGGCGTTGTCGGCGTGCAAGCGGCCCCCGGCCGAACAGGCCCCCGCCGGCACGGATGCCCCCACCCCGTCCGCCGCTGCCGATCACGCCTTCGACGGCGCGATCCATCCGGCCGATTTCGCCCAGCACGTCAAAACCCTGGCGTCCGACGAATTCGAGGGCCGCGCGCCCGGCAGCCCCGGCGAGGAAAAGACGGTCCAGTACCTGGAAGCGCAGTTCAAGCGCCTGGGCCTCAAGCCCGGCAACGGCGACAGCTATTTCCAGACCGTGCCGATGGTGGAGACCACCGCCGACGAGAACACGGTGCTCAAGCTCGAGGTCAAGGGCCAACCGCGCGAGCTGAAGTTCGGCACCGACATGGTGATCGGCACCCGCACCGGCCAGCCCGAGGTCAAGCTCGAGGCCAGCGACCTGGTCTTCGTCGGCTACGGCGTCAACGCGTCGGAACAGCAGTGGAACGATTACGCCGGCGTCGACGTCAAGGGCAAGACGGTGGTGATGTTCGTCAACGACCCCGGTTTCCACGGCCAGGACGCGACCCTGTTCGAGGGTCGGCGCATGACCTACTACGGCCGCTGGACCTACAAGTTCGAAGAGGCCGCGCGCCAGGGCGCCGCCGCGGCGCTGATCATTCACGACGACGCCGGCGCCTCCTACGGCTGGGACGTGGTGCGCAACTCCTGGTCCGGCGCGCAGTTCGACCTGCCGGCCAAGGACGATCCCGAACCGCGCCTGCCGGTGCAGGGCTGGATCGGGCAAGAGGTCGCACGCAAGCTGCTGGCCGACCTCGGCCAGGACCTGGACGCGCTGTACCAGGCCGCCGGCAAGCGCGGCTTCAAGCCGATCCCGCTGCAGGCCAAGGCCTCGGCCGAGCTGAAGAGCCGGATCAGCGAGAAGTCCTCCCGCAACGTGGTCGCGCGCCTGGACGGCGCCAAGCGTCCGGACGAAACCGTCGTCTACATGGCGCACTGGGACCACCTCGGCCATCACACCGGCGAAGGCGGCCACGAAGGCCACGACGCCCAGCCCAAGGGCGAAGGCCACGACACCATCTACAACGGCGCGATCGACAACGCCTCCGGCGTGGCCGGCATCCTGGAGATCGCCGAAGCCTTCAGCAAGCAGCAGCCGCCGCCGGACCGCTCGCTGCTGTTCCTGGCGGTGACGCTGGAAGAGTCCGGCCTGCTCGGCTCCAAGTACTACGTCGCCCATCCGACCGTGCCGCTGGCCAAGACCGTGGCGGTGATCAACCTCGACGCCATGCCGATCATCGGCAAGGCACGCGACATGACCGTGGTCGGCTTCGGCAGCTCCGAGCTGGAAGACCTGCTCAAGACCGTCGCCGACGGCCAGGGCCGCGTGCTGCACGCCGAGGCCACGCCGCAGGACGGTTTCTACTTCCGCTCCGATCACTTCAACTTCGCCAAGGCCGGCGTGCCGGCGCTGTACGCCAAGGGCGGCGACGACCTGCTCGAAGGCGGAACCGACGCCGGCCGCAAGGCCCAGGTCGATTACCGCGACAACCGCTACCACAAGCCGGCCGACCAGTTCGATCCGAACTGGAAGCTCGACGGCGTGGTCCAGGACCTGGACGCGCTGTATCAGGTCGGCAAGACCCTGGCCGGCAACGAGCAGTGGCCGAACTGGTACGAAGGCAATGCTTTCCGCGCCGCGCACGACAAGCTGAAGGCCGCGCCGGCGCCCTGAGCCGGCCCGTCCCGTGCGGCCGGGCGCTTCGTACCGGCCGCACGGGCAAACCGAAACGACGACGGCGCCCGTGGGCGCCGTGGTTTTTTCCGCTAGGCTGATGCGGTCGCCGCGGCCGTGGCCGGCCCGAAGGATCGCGCATGTTGACCATGTCCACCGCTTACTGGTGCCTGCTGATCGCGGCCTTGCTGCCGTATCTGTGGACAGCGGTCGCCAAGGCCAGCGGCCAACGCTACGACAACCGCGATCCGCGCGGCTGGCAGGCGCGCCAGGACAATCCGCGTTCGATCGCCGCCTCCGCCGCGCATCTCAACGCCTTCGAGGCCTTCGCTCCGTTCGCCGCCGGCGTGATTGGCGCGCGGATGAACGGGGTGGCGACCGAGTGGATCGCCGTACTGTCCCTGGCGTTCGTCGTCTTCCGCGTTCTCCACGGCGCGTTCTATATCGCCCGCAAGCCGGCGTTGCGCAGTGTGGCCTGGGCGCTGGGCTTCGTTTGCGCGGTCGCGCTGTTGGTCCTGGCCGCGCTGGCCGCGACCTGAACCGACATTCCCTTTCCTCCGCGGCAGGAACTGACGTTCGCTCATGCTGGACTTGGCGCTGCAAGAAGACCATTTCGCTTTCGTCGGCGCCGGGGTGATGCGCGCCCTGCTGGAGCGCTATCGCCCGCTCGAGGACTGGCAAGGCTTCGCCGACAGTTGGAACGACCTGGCGGCCGATCCGTACCTCGCTCGGGTCGGCCTGCACCGGCGTCGCCGCCACGCGGTGTTCGCCGCCGGCGCGCAAGGCCCGATCCGGCGCCAGCCGCATCAGCCGCATTACCAAAGCCGCGATTACAACAATCTGCAGGGCGGCATCGCGCGCGAGTTCCAGCCGATCGAAGACCGCATCGCCGAAGGCGCCACTCTGCGCACCGTGCTGGAGTTCAGCCGCGATCTGTTCGCCGGCCTGTCGCCGCAGACGTCGCAGTGGCGCATCGAAGTGCATCAATTCCGGATCGAGGCGCGGGCCGATGCCGCCGGTCAACCGACCCCGGAGGGCGTGCACCGCGACGGCGTCGACTATGTTCTGGTGCTGCTGATCGACCGCCACAACATCAGCAGCGGCACGACCAGCTTCCACCTCGCCGACGGCACCGAGATCGGCAGCTTCACCCTGACCCGCCCGCTCGACGCCGCCCTGGCCGCCGACCGCCACGTCTACCACGGCGTCACCGCAGTCGCACCGCTGGACCCGGACCGGCCGGCCTGGCGCGACGTGCTGGTGGTGACCTTCGTCGCCGCGCCGCAGGCCTGATCCGGTCCGCGTTGCGATGCTCGGTTCCCGGCGCCGACGCGGCCGCGCCCGTTGGCGATGGCATGAAGCCGCGACCCAGGCCCATGAAACACAGCGCCGCGGCCGCTGAGCGAACCCGCGCCGTGTCGTGCGCCTGCAACGCTGCCGGAAACCTCACCTGGATACCGGCGTGAGTCTTCGCCCCCGATCGGTCGCGAAACCCACGGATCTGCTGCGCTCGCCGAGGTCGCGACTGGGGCGCTCTGGCCATTCCCATCTCATGCCCGCGTAGCGCCCCCGGGTCCGGATTCACTGCACGTCCGCACCGCGCCGATGAAGGCGTGAATGGCGATGAAATCGTCCACCGCATCGACGACACGCCCGCCGAAGCCGCCGAACCTGGCGGCTGAAGCGGCGCGAACGCCTCATCGTAGCGGTCGGCGACCGCGCCCAGCTCCCCCTCCTCCTGGCGTGCATCCGTCCAAAGTCGGTGATCGCTGGCGAGCGCGCTGCGTCGGCGCCGCCCCGGGTCGATCGTCTTGAAGCGGCCAAACTGATTGCGAG
>NZ_HG424499.1 GCF_000336385.2 Lysobacter antibioticus HS124
GCGCCTGCCGCGCCGCCGCCGCCCGCACCGCCGCCGCGCGCCGGCGGCCCCGCCGCAACAAGGTGCGATGGGCCTCGTCGCCCGCAACGCGCAGCAGGCGGTCGAAGGTTTCCACCAGCGCCTGCGCATCGCGCAGCGCCGACAGGTCGCGATTGGCGTCGCGCAAGCCGCGGTCGACCCAGGCCGCGCCCGGCCCCAGCGCCGCGCCGCCCAGGGCCAGGGTCGCGCGCACCCGGCGCAGGCCTTTGCGTGCCAGATGCACGCCTAGATGCAGACGGCTGCCGCGCCAGCCCAGCGCCTCGATGGCCGCCTCCAGCTCGCGCGAGGCGTAGGCGCGCAGGCGCCGGCCCGGCGGTCGCCCGGCTTCGGCCGGCGCTTCGGCGTCGACGGCCGGTGCGGTTTTTTTCGACATGCCGCCCTCGTTTTCGCGCGCGATCGTTCCGCGCGACCGTCATCGGAACGGCGCGCGGCCCGTACCGATAGTACGCTTGCGCCATGCCCGAATTACCCGAAGTAGAAACCACCCGGCGCGGCCTGGCCCCGCACCTGGAAGGCCGCCACGTCGTCACCGCGATCCTGCGCCGGCCCGACCTGCGCTGGCCGATCCCGGCCGACATCGAAACCTTGCTGCCCGGCCAGCGCATCGACGCGGTGCGCCGGCGCGCCAAGTACCTGCTGATCGATACCCAGGCCGGCAGCGCGCTGCTGCACCTGGGCATGTCCGGCAGCCTGCGGGTCTTGCCCGCGGATACGCCGGTGCGCGACCACGACCATGTCGACCTGTTGCTCGACGACGACCGGGTGCTGCGCTTCAACGACCCGCGCCGGTTCGGCTGCCTGCTGTGGCAGGCGCCGGGCGAAACCCACGAATTGCTGCAAGGCCTGGGGCCGGAACCGCTGTCGAACGAGTTCGACGGCGACTACCTGTTCGAACTCAGTCGCGGCCGCCGCGCCCCGGTCAAGACCTTCCTGATGGATCAGCGGGTGGTGGTCGGGGTCGGCAACATCTATGCCGCCGAGGCCTTGTTCGCCGCCGGCGTCTCGCCGCTGCGCGCCGCCGGCAAGGTCTCGCGCGAGCGTTACGGCGAACTGGCCGGTTCGATCAAGACCATCCTCGGCTATGCCATCCAGCGCGGCGGCACCACCCTGCGCGACTTCATCAGCCCCGACGGCGCGCCCGGCTACTTCGAGCAGGAACTGGCCGCCTACGGCCGCGGCGGCGAGCCCTGCCCGCGCTGCGGCCGGCCGCTCAAGCAGGCCTCGATCGGCCAGCGCACCACGGTCTGGTGCGGGCACTGCCAGCGGTGAAGCCTGGATTGGGGATTGGGGATTGGGGATCGGCAGAATCGCCCGTGACGTGGGAATGGGGCAAAAGCGGCCATATCGAGGGTCGATCCCGCAGGGTGCCGGCGGTCGCTACCAAGTAAAACTGAACGCGCTATAGTCTTGCCCCAGTCGAGGGGCGATATGGCCGATAGCGCAGACATCACCATCCTGCTGGATGCGGCCCGCGAGGGCGACCGCAGTGCGCTCGATCGCGTGCTGGCGACCCTCTATCAAGAGCTGCATACCATGGCCCGGCGCCAGCTCGCCGGCCAGCACGGCCAGACCCTGGACGCCACCGCGCTGGTGCACGAGGCCTACCTGAAACTGGTCGGCCGGCGCGAAGCGCAATTCGACGATCGCGCGCACTTCTTCGCTTACGCCGCCTCGGCGATGCGCAGCGTGGTGGTCGACTACGCCCGCCAACGTCTGGCACAGAAGCGCGGCGGCGACCTGCACCGGGTCACCGAACTGCCCGACGACGTCGAAGGCGGCCTGCGCCTGGACGAAGACACGCTGGGCCTGGACACCGCCCTGACCAAACTCGCCGCAGTCGACCAGCGCCTGGCCCAGGTGGTCGAGCTGCGCTACTTCGCCGGCCTGTCGGAGTTGGAGATCGCCGCCCTGTTGCAGCGCTCCGAACGCAGCATCCGCCGCGACTGGCAGAAAGCGCGCCTGTTCCTGCTGGCTTCGCTGCAGGACGAGCCCAACCGCTGATCGGATGCCGTTGCGCTGCGCCCCGGCCCTGGTGCCGCGCGACGCGCTCGCTCAGTATGGGTAACGCCATGAGCTTCAACGCCGTAGACCGCCGCAGGACCGCCGGCTGACCGCCGCATGGACGCCGAACGCTGGCAACGCCTGTCCCCTTTGCTCGATGCCCTGCTCGAGCTGGAGCCGGCTGCGCGCGCGGAACGGCTGGCGGAACTGCGCGCCGACGATGCCGGCCTCGCCGCAGAACTGAGCGAGCTGATCGCGCTCGAAGACGATCATCAGGATTTCCTGTCCGAACCGCTGGTGCCGACCCAGCACACCGGCGCCATGCGCCCGGGCACCGAGGTCGGCAGCTACCGGCTGGAAAGTCTGCTCGGCGAAGGCGGCATGGGCCAGGTCTGGCTGGCCTCGCGCGCCGACGGCCTGTACCAGCGCCGGGTCGCGCTGAAACTGCTGCGCCCGGGCCTGGCCGACACCAACCTGCGCAGCCGCTTCACCCGCGAACGGCAGATCCTGGCGCGCCTCGCCCACCCGCACATCGCCCGTCTGCTCGACGCCGGCGTGACCCGCGACGGCCTACCCTATCTGGCGCTGGAATACGTCGAAGGCGAGCCGATCACCGACTACTGCCGCAACCAGCGCACCCCGCTCGACAAGCGCCTGCGCATGTTCCAGCAGATCTGCGACGCGGTCAGCCACGCCCACGCCAACCTGATCGTCCACCGCGACCTCAAGCCGTCCAACATCCTGGTCACGCCGGCCGGCGACGTGCGCCTGCTCGACTTCGGCATCGCCAAGCTGCTCGACAGCAGCGACGTGCCGCTGCCGGAACAGACCCGCACCGGCGCGCGCGCCTTCACCCTGCACTACGCGGCGCCCGAGCAGGTGCGCGGCGAGCCGGTCACCACCATGACCGACGTGTACTCATTGGGCGTGGTGCTGTACGAGCTGCTGACCGACGCCAAGCCTTACCGGCTCAAGCGCCAGACCGCGGCCGAATGGGAAGAGGCGATCCTCGCCGCCGATCCGCTGCGGCCCTCGCAGGCGGTGATGCGCCACGTCGACACCACCGACGTCGATCCCGGCGCGCTGCGCCGGCTCGGCCGCCAGCTCGCCGGCGATCTCGACAACATCGTCCTCAAGACCCTGTCCAAGCGGCCCGAGCAGCGCTATCCCTCGGTCGAGGCGCTGTCGCTGGATCTGCAGCGCTTCGAGTCCGGACGGCCGGTGCTGGCGCGCGCGCAGAGCCTGCGCTACCGCTTCAACAAATACGTCGCCCGCCATCGCTGGGCCCTGGCCACCGCCTCCCTGGTGACCGTGGTGCTGGCCGCCGCGCTCGGCATCGTCGCCTGGCAGGCGCGCGAGGCCTTGGGCGAAGCCAGCCGCGCCCAGGCGATGCAGGACTTCATGGTCGGCCTGTTCGAAAGCGCGCGCGGCACGCCGGAAGGCGAAGCCCTGGACCTGCGCGGCCTGCTCGACGCCTCGGTCGCGCGCGGCACCCGCGAGCTGGCCCGCCAACCGCGCGCGCGCGCCGAGCTGTTCGGCGTGGTCGCGCGCATGCGCACCGGCCTGGGCGACTACAACGAAGCGCGCGCCCTGCTCGACCGCCAGGCCGCGATCATCGGCAGCACCGACGACATTCCCGAAAGCCTGCGCATCGAATCGCTGACCCAACGCGGCAAGGTGTTGCGCCTGCTCGGGCTGCCGCGCGACTGCGCCGCACTGATGCAGCCGTCGCTGGACGCGGCGCGCAGCCAACAGGCGCAGCTGCCGTCGCAGGTCAGCGAGTTCTACTCCGAACTCGGTCGTTGCCGCCGCGCCAACGGCGAGCGCCAGGGCGCGCGCCAGCTGTTCGAACGCTCGCTGGCGCTGCGCCGCGAGCAATTGGAAAACAACGAGGTCGCCGAAGTCGAGAACCTGATCGACCTGGCCGGCCTGCAGGCCGACGCGCAGCGCAGCCGCGAGGCCCTGCTCGGCTTCGAGCAGGCGCGCCGCCGCCTGCAGCAGGCGGTCGGCGACCGCCATCCGCTGCAAGTCGAGATCGGCCGCAACCTGGCCATGCTGCGCAGCGAACTCGGCCAGCTCGACGCGGCCGAGCGCGACGCGCGCGAAGCCCTGGATATCGCCCTGGACGTCAACGGCGCCCAGCATCCTTCGACCCTGGACGTGCGCCGCCAACTCGCCGCGCTGCACGTGGCCCAGGGCCGCTATGCCCAGGCCCAGGGCGAGCTGGAGCAGATCCGCAACCTGTTGGTGGTGCGCCTGGGGCCGGACCACCTCGAACTGGCCGAGGTCCATCGCCAACTGGCGCGGGTGGCCTGGGAGCGCGGCGACGAAGAGCGGGCGCTGGGCGAACTCGAACGCGCCGCCAGCATCGCCCGCAAACAAGGCGACCGCGCCCGCCTCGCCACGGTCCTGTTCGATCACGCCCAGGTGCTGTTCGACAGCGGCCGTCCGGTCGAGGCGCGTGCGCTGTTGCTGCAGGTGCGCGAACTGCGCGTGGTGCTGTTCGGCGAAACCCACGGCCAGGTCGGCGACACCGACGGCCTGCTGGGCGAAGTCGAACTGGCCCTGGGCGAAGGCGAATCCGGCCGCGCCCGCCTGCAACGCGCGGTCGACCTGACCCGCCGCCACTACGGCGACCGCGACCCGCACACTCGCCGCGCCGAGATCGAACTCGCCCGCGCCCAGGCCGACGCCGGCGACGCCGCCGCCCTGATCCACCTCGACTCGCTGGCCGAACTGCCGATCACCGACGAAACCCTGCGCGAGTTGGGCTGGCGCGCACAGGCGTACGCGGCGCAGGTGCGCTGCCAGGGCACGCAGCGCGGCGAAGCGCGGGCCAAGCTGGACGGGCTGTTGCGCACCATCGCGGATGCGCGGGCGGACGGCAGTGCGGTGCAGCGAACGGTTCAGTCGATCCGCGCGGCTTGTTCGGATTGAGCGAGCCGTTATCGAATATCGGCGCTGTCGCAAATCCGTATTACTGGCGATAGATCTGTTCTTCGATCGGCCCTGACCGCGCCAATGGCGCCCGATGGGTCGCACATGGTCCAACCGACATCGGCCAGTCCCACCATATGGCCGACCCCAACAGGAAGAACAAAAGCGAAGGTCAGCGGATCTGACGCGACTTTGGCTCAGTCCAGCCGAGCCTGGCCGCTAGATAGGACACGACTTTGGAAACGACGAAGAACCAAACCAGCGCGAACAGAACTGTCCATCCACTGCCCTTCAGGGCGGGCAAGCTCCATGCCAGCAGCACGCCCGCGAAGTACAAGACGAGAAATACCAGAGTAGCCACAAATTTTTTCATATGCGATCACTGTCCGTACGTGGGAGCAACTAGGGGATTGATGACTCCTACCCCAGGAGCGGGGCAGCTATTTCGCTCTTTATAATCGGCGATTCCGTTCTTGTCGCAATCCAGTTCAGCGCACCCCATTTCCGCCGGCTCCATCAGAGCCAAGAAAACGCTGGCCCTTCCCAGTAACGTAGTAGGTTTCGGTATCAGTTGGCCATACTTGTTAACCCCAGTGGTGCCTAACGTGGCTTTTCCGACCATAATCCCGGTCAGGAAACGTTCGAGCCACGAAATCTGACTGGTAGGCGTCTTGGTGATGATCGGCCCATACCTTGGGTTGTATCTCTCCAGAGGATCTCCCGCGAGGCCCAGCGGATCGATCACGTTGACAGGATTGGCATCGACATAGCCATAGGCGTTGATGCTCTCGAATATCCCGATCGGGTCGGGCTGGGTGAATCGTCCGGTGCGTCCATCGTAGTAACGATACCCGTTGTACGACAACCCGCTTTCATCGTCGAAGTACTGACCGGGAAAACCGATTCTCAAGCCGCCGATCTGATCCTGGATGATCCGCCGATCGAATGCGTAGTTCGCCGCACGCCAGATCGAAACGCGATTCCAATCGGTGACGACTTCCGGCCGCCCCACGTGGTCCGAATGAACAAAGGTTAGTACTTTGTTCGGCTGCACTACACCGACCAGCTCGCTCCCTAGCCAGATGTAGTTGCGCGCCTCGCTCGCCGTGCGCTCCTCCAGCAACTGATGGCCGTCGTAAGTAAAGCGCACTTCACCGGTGCTGTTGATCTTCGAGATTCGCTGGTCGAGGGCATTCGTGACATAGCGGGTAACTCCGGCGGGGTAGCTCCGGGTTCCGCTGGCGGGACTCATGTAGCTGATAGCCACATCGCGCTCGACTTCGCGAAGCAAATTGAATGCGTCGTACCGATAAGCAGCGCTGGATCCTCCCCAAGCCTGTGCGCTGCGGTTGCCGCGCGAGTCGTAGGCGTAATCGATGTGATCGTAAAGCAGGCGATTGCTCGCCGGCTCGACCTGATGGGGGACCTGCGCCTTGTAGCCCACCTCGCGCACCCACCAATCGTGTTGGATGCGGTTGCCGTTGGCATCGTAGGCAAGGTCTTCATCTGCCGCGTTCGCGCGCACTGCCGCCAACCGACCTAATGTGTCATAGGTAAAGACCTGGCTTGTATCGGCCTGGGCTCCATTGGTGATTGCGGTAACCAATCCATTGGCGTCACGCGCATATGTCAGACTTTGAACGACAGACTGCGAATCCCCGGCACTGACGCCCATGAGGCGGCCATTGAGGTCGTAGTTGTAGTTGCGGCTCAACCCATTGCCGTACGTCCAACCGGCGATCTGGCCATCGGCTGTGTAATGCAGACCGGTTACGACCGGCGCGACCTCATAGCCGGGAAAGGCGGCGCGTATCGCGATTAGACGGTCCCAAGCGTATTCGTGTATAACCGCAAGCCCATTGGGATGGGTCAATCTGACCACCCGGCCCTGGGCATCGCGATCAATATGGGTCCAATCGTCGTGTCCTCCCCAAAGCTGACGCCTGACCAGGACGTCGCCTTCCTGGGTGTAGCCAAAATGATAGATGCTTCCCGGGCCGTCGGCGTTGCAAAGACGCCCCTTGCCGTTGTTGCACCAGTCGTATCCGTAATAGCGACTTTCCGTGCCATCGCTGACGGACGCCAGCCGCCCCAGGCCGTCGTATCCGTAACTGAGCGACGAACCATCATTGCGGATCATCTTGCGGCGCAAGCCAGCCGCATCGTATTCGTAACGGGTGGTTCCGGTATCGGGACTGACCTGGGTAAGCAATTGTCCGAAGCCATCATATTGATAGCTGGTGACCAACTGCCTCGGATCCACCACCTCCGTCGGCAAGTCGCCCAGGTTACGGGTCACCCGAATGCTTCCGCCCTTGGAGTCGACTGTCTTACTGAGGCGATTGAGCGCGTCGTACTCGTAGGTTGTGACGCGCCCCAAGGCGTCGGTAACGCTGGTCAGGTTACCCGCGGCGTCATAGACATAGCTCGCTTGCAATTGACCGTCGGATGCGTATTCGCGGATCAGCCGGCCGAGTTCGTCGTATTGATAGCCGGCACGAGCGACTACCTCGGGCTGAGCCATCGCCCAAGAGGGCCACAGCGGCAGTAGCAGCAATACCAGGCCGGCTTTGTTGTCGCCGATTCGCTTCATGATCAATGCCTTCTCCCCGAGCCCGGTTGCCGACGTGGCGCGCATCCCGCTTCCTGTCACAGTCCAGAAAGCGCGGTTCATCGCGGCATCTCGCACACCGAGCCGGTGCATTCGTAGTAAGGGTTCTCGACGGATATGTTCTTCGTGGTGGAGGCACCGAACCAGCCCGAGGACTCGCTCAGCATCCGACCGCCGACCTGGATCACCCCCTCCCGGTCGGCATAGACGCTGAAATTGAACGTCGCGACCGCACCGGGGGCGATCGGGCCCGGCAGGGACACGCGATCGGGCATACGGTAAACGGTCGAGTTCTTGCTGAAGGAGTAGGTCTCGCCGCCCGATGCCCCCCAGATCACGTTGCCGGTATTGCGGACTCGGACCGTAACGCCGGCGGTCTCGCCCAGGTACATGAAGTCCGGCGCTTCGTAGGAAACGATTTCCGCGTTGTTGCCGATGCCCGGGACCGAGTGCGAGCCGGAAGAAGGCAGCAATATCTGTTGGGTCGGCGCCACCGCATGGACGTGGATCGACTTGCCGCCGTGCTGGCGCCGGAAGTCGAGACTCAGGGGGATGCTGAACCGATGCGCGTTATTGCTGCTCTCGCAGGCCTGGCCGACCGCCGCCTCGGCGGTGCCGTCCGCGCGATAGGAGCCTATGTACGTTCCGCTGCCCGCAGGCCCGCCCAGATACAGATGCACGTCGATCGCCGCGGTGGCGCCGACCGAGCACGCCCAACCGTTGAGGTAGTAGTTCCATTGTGCGTCCGGGCCGACGCCGTCGATGGTGCCGGCCAGCCCCAACGGCGGGATCGCGTACAGATTGGACGCGTTGAGCATGAAGTTTTGCGCGCCGTCGCCCGTCGGCGAGATCCCGAACGCGGAGATGAGCTGCCCTCCGCGCTGCTGCCGGACTTCCGTCGACAACGGGACTGCGAATCGGTAACGCGCACCTTGGGTTCCGCAGGCGGCCGCCACCGCCGGCTCGCTGTCCCTGTCTGCCGTGGCACTGGCCAGGAAGGCCCCGCCGGCGTACAGGTGAACGTCGACCGACCGGGTCATGCCGGTCGAGCAAGCCCAGCCCGAGACGTAGTGGACGCCGCCGGACTGGGATAAGCCGTCGACGCTTCCGACAATCCGGGTATCGGACGGGTAGTCGACGCGCGACACCTCCACGGTGGTCGGCAGCGACATCGCATTGAGCGCATAGTGCGTGCGCGCATAGCGGCCATCGGGCTCCTTGCGGTACACATCGGTCAGCCGGCGCGCCGCGTCGTAGACGTAGCGTGTCTCGACGCCGTCGGCCGAAACCGAGGACGCCAGCAAGCCGTGCGCATAATGATTCCTGGTCTCCGCGGTTCCGCGCTGGGTGATCCGGCGCGTACTCAGCACCCGGCCGCGGGCATCGTAGGTGTACTCGACCGCCTCGCCGTTGGCGCCTTCGACTCGCCCCGGCAGGCCAAGGCCGTTGTGATTGCTATAAGTCGTAGCGTGGCCAAGACTGTCGCGCACCGACAACAGGTTTCCGCTGGCGGAGTACGAAAAGACCTGCGAATCGCCGCTTCCGGGCAAGGGACCGTCGGCCGTGACGGTCGCGATCTTGCCGTTGCCATGATAGGTGTAGGCGTAGCCCAGGCTGCGCGTTTGGTTGGCGACTCCGTTGGCCGACAGGTTCTGCGTGGTCACTTCGGCCGGGCGGTCGTCCTGGTCGTAGCGATAGGTCGTCTTGTTCAAGCCGAGCACCTTGACCTCCGCCACCCGTTCCCGGTTCGGATCCCACTGATACTCGGTGACGCGCTGTTGCGGCGTGCCTACCGCTTCGGTAGTTCGGATCAGGCGTCCGCCGGCCGAATAGTCGTAATCGGTAACGATCCCGCGCGGGTCGGTCACCCGGTCTTTGTTGCCGTTGCTATCGTAAGTGATGGAACTGACCGACCCCGAGCACAACGGAGACGGGTGGCCGGTCACCTCGACCAAACGTCCCTTGTCGAACGAATAGGTCGCCTTCTTTCCGAGCGGGTTGGTTTCGACCGCCTTGGTCACGCTTCCGTCGTGGGCGGCCAGGCTGAACTCGAACTGGTACTTCTCGACGCCGCCGGCATGCTCGCTGGATACCGGGACGCGCCTACGGTAGGGAGTGGCGATTTCGCTCCAGTGGAACCTGGAATAGCGGACGCCGTCGTAGGACTTGCCCGTCAGTTCGTACGCCGAATCGAACGGCTGTGCGCCGTCTTCAAGGCTGTAGTGATAGGTCAGGTTGACGCCGTCCGGATAGATGACGTAACTGGACCCTTGGCGTCCATCGCCGCCGTACTGGTACAGGTTTCCGGCCGGATCCCATACCTTGATGAGTTTCTGGTCGCTGTACTCCAGCGTTATCCTTTTACCCGAGGTATGCACCACCGCCGACGGCTGATAAGGGGTTGCGCCCGCAGCGCCGTACACGAAGGTCCAACCGACCCCGCGGCTGTTCTCGATTTTCCGGATCCTGAGAACGCCGCCGTTCTCTCCTTGCTCGTAATGCTCGACGATGCCGTCTCCCCGATGCAGGGAGTAGGTCCCTCCACCGACGGCGATTTCCACGTAGCGCCGTGGATCGGCGCGCTTCTCGTAGAACTTGTCGCCGACCGGAGCGGCGTCGAAATAGATCGACGACCCGTTCGGGCGCCGCGCCACCAAGCTGATCGCGTCGAGCTGGTAATCGAAGCTGGTCAGCCAGACGGAGCCGGTGACCGTGTAGTAGTGATCGGTGGCGTTGCGGTTGTAGATGCGCTCGAACAACAGCGGGAATTCGGGTTCGGAATCGGCGAAATCGAGCTCGAAATCCGCCTTGTTGGCGTTGGAAAGATAGATCGGATTCGCACGACCGACATCCTTTCCGCAGTCGGTACCCTTGTCCTTGCCGGTACCCGGATCAGGAGGACTTTCTTCGTAATACTGAGTCGTGTCTTGTGGGCCGGTCGTATCCGCGCCCCAGCCCCAATAGCCGCTGCTGGGCATGTTGGGGATGCCGCTCAGATTCCAGCGGGGAAACGTCGGACGCACGCCCTGCACGACCACGGTGTCCTGGTCGTATATACGCCCGGCGGAAGGACCCGAGCCGGACGCGCCCGCTATCCTCGGCAAGGTCGCCATCGTAGCGGCAAACAATATCGCGCCTATTGCGTACCGAAGGTCGCTCCGCCCCCGCGCGCTCAGTTCGCAGCCGATGTCATGGCTCATTACGGGATTCCTGTTGGATGGTTGTACGAACGGCAGCGCTGGCGGCGGCGACTGCGGTTGCAGCCAATGCCAGCGGTTCCGCGATATCGATCCGTTCCGCTCCGCGGCGCCCGTCGAGCAGCCCCGCGTCGCGCATACGCTGCGCCGCTCCAGCCGCCACCCGCGCGGACAGGCCGCAACGGGCCGCCAGTTCGGATAGGGCAAGGCCGCCCTCGGCATGCAGTTGGACCAGCAAGCCGTCGCTTAACCGCTTGGAGCCGCGTGCGGCCGCGCGCACGGTGGCGTGCGCTTCGCTCAGCAGCGCGCTCAACCTGGGCATGGCGTCCAACCGCTCGAACAGCGCCCGTTCGAAGACGGCCACGGCGTCCAGGTACCGGACGGCGCCCGAGCGCCGCGCTCCGGGCCATATACGCTCGCACAACAGCTGGTTTTCCACGCTCAGGAAAACCGCCGCCGCCATCGCGGCGCGGGCATCGCTGCGTGCGCCGGCGCTCAACGCCAGCGTTCTGGACCACCTGCCGTTTCCGTCGACGAAGGGATGGGCGTGCACGGCCCAAAAGCCGACCAGGGCCGCCAACGCGGCGCCGTCATACCCGGAAGTCTCGGCGCTCAGTGTCTGGACGAGTTCCGCTGTCAGGCCGGGCAGTGCGGATGCGGGAGCGAATATGTGCTTGGCTTGGCTGGCGGTGGCGCCGCCGACGAACGAAATCTCTTCGCGCAATCCGGCCACCCGCGGCGATATCGAGCGCGCCAGGGCCACCAGCGAGCCGAGCGACGCAAAGGCAGGCAGCTGCAACCACGAGCCGCCCAAGCGGCGAGCCTGCTCGACATCGACGACCCGGCCGCCGCTGAGGCTGGCCGAGCGCAACAGTATCAGGCAGTGATCGGCGGCGGAGGCGCCGAACCCGAAGCTGCGCGCGCTCGGTGGTGGCGCGTGGCGTTCGAGCAATTCCCCCAATGGGGATGGCGTGAAGTAAGTAAGCGGCGCGCCCGTGATGGCGGAGGGCACGCTGTCATGACGCCCCATGGGAACGCTCGCCGCGCGCCATGGCAGGCCCAGGTCGCCGTCCTGTGCTGTGTTTTCTGCCGCGTCCCCGCTCCGTAACCCCCGCATCCCTGCCCCTCAGGCATAGCCCACTTCATCGAGGCGGCCGAGGGGAGGATAATTGTGCCGAATCTGTCACGCAATATGTGCCAAATTCATCACTCAACTCGTATCACTTCTCCTTGCGCCAATTGATCGATGCCCGGTTCTCCAACGTGCTCGACTCGATCTCGATGTCGAAGCCCTTGCGCAGCAGGTACTTCAGGGTCAGCACCTGGCCGGTCCCGAGCAGGGACACGCCGTAGCCGACATACAGCCGCGGCGACAGGTACTTGCCGACGCCGAGCACCGAGCCGCCCAGGGCGCGGCTTTCCATCACGCCGGCGTCGTCGAGGCCGATCTTGGCGCCGAGCTGCGAGGCCAGCAGGCCGCCGCCGGCCGAGAGCGCGGCGCTGGCGGCGTTGAGCTGCTTGCTCTCGTCGCCGGTCACCGAGGACGGCGGACGGCCGAGGGCGAGATAGGCCAGCGCTTCGGATTGCGAGCTGGCCGGATCGGACCAGACGGAGACCTGCGGCGAGCTGACCCGGCCGCTGATGTCGACGCCGGCGGTGACCGCGCCGACTTCGCGTTCGGCGCGGATGTCGAGGATCGGGTCCGACACCGGGCCGTTGTTCCAGACCAGGTTGCCGCGGGTGATCTGCAGCTTCTGGCCGTAGGCGGTGTAGCGGCCTTCGACGTTGAGCGCGCCGCTGGCGGTCATCTCGCGGCCGGGGCGCGAGCGTACCCGCATCTGGCCGCCGAGCTTGCCTTCCAGGCCGAAGCCGTTGAGTTTGACGTCGTCGCCGACCGCCAAGGTCAGGTCCAGGTCCAGCGGCGAACTGCCGGTGTCCTCCGGATCGACCGGGTCGAGCACGACCACGTCCTCGGACACCGACACGCCCTGATCGAGGCGCTCCAGGTCGATCCGCGCCGACGGAATCGTCACCTTGCCGGTGACGCTGAGCGGCTGCTTCGCCGCGTAGCGCACGGTCAACTCCGGATTGGCCACCGCGCGCAGGTCGCGGGTGTCGGAGGCCAGCACGTTGGTGCCGCGTAGGTTGAGCACCAGCGGCGTGTCCTCGCCCTGCCAGCCGAGGGTGCCGTCGACGTTGAGCGTGCCTTCGCCGGACCGCACGCTGCCGGCGATGCGCGCGCTGCCGTCGGGCTGCGCGTCCAGGCGCACGTCGCCGTCCTGCAGCACGATCGCCAGCGACGGCACTTCGGTGCTGAATTGCGACAGCCGCGCCTGGCCGCCCAGCAGCGGTTGCGAGCGCGTGCCGGCCAGGCTGATGCGCCCTTCCAGCTTGCCCTTGGGCTCGACGATGTCGGGCGAGAGCAATTCGATCCAGGTCAGCTCGTCGGTATCGACCGCGATCGCGCCCGACAGCGGCGCGTAGGCGTCCCAGCCGGTGGCGACGTCGGCCTCGATGCGGCCGTCGTCGTTGAAACCGGCCTTGAGTTCGGCGCGCAGCCGCTGCGGATCGAATTCGGCCTTGAGCGCGAGCTGGTTGTAGCGCAGCAATTCGCGCCGCGAGCGCTCGCTGAACTTGAGCCCGCCGCCGGCGGAACTCACATCGAACTGACCGCGCCAGCCGTTGCCGAGCGGACGCAGGCTGCCGTCGACGGCGATCTCGCCGCGCAGCAGCCACGGCCGCTTGTCGCTGCGCTCGGGCAAATAGGGTTGGGCCAACAGCAGGGGCAGGCCTTGCCCCTTGAGGTCCACGCCGCGCCGCGGCCAATCCGCGCTCGCGCACAGCGAACCGCCGCTGCTCGAAGCCAGGCAGGCGTTGCTGAGCGCGCCGTTGCGGCCGTCCCAGCGGAACTGCGCCGGCTGCTGCAGGCGCCAGGACGCGCCCTTGCTCGGGGTCAGTTGCAGCGAAGCCAGGGCGCCCTGCCAGGTCGCGCCGCGCTTGTCGGCATGGCCGGTCAGTTCGAGCGCGGCGACCTCGCTGCTGGCCTGCGCCTGCAGCTGCAAGGCCTCGATCGCGCCGCGCGCGTCGAGGTTCAACGACGACAAGGCCAGGCCGGCGTCGAGGTCGCTGGCGCGCACGATCAGTTCGCCGCCGCGGCCGCGCCAGGGCAGGCGGCCCTTGGCGCTGACGCTGGCGGCGCGGTAATCGCCGTACTTCAGCCCGCTGCCGCTGAGGTCGGCGTCGATGTCCGGCGCATCGGCCGCGCCCTTGAGCTTGAGCGTGCCGGTCAGGCTGCCGGCGGCGCCCGGCAACAGATCGTTCAACTGCAATGGCGCCAACGTGGCGTCGACGTCGATGGCCTGGGCGTACTTGCCCTTGGCGTCGATGCGACTGCCGCCGAGGGTGAGGGCGATGTCGCCGTCGTAGGCGTCGCCGGTCTTGCCGCTGGCCGCGCCGTGCATGGCGAACCGGCCGCGGCCGCCGAGCGGGCGATCGCGCAGACGGCCGCCGAGGCGTTCGGCGCTGGCCTGGATCTCCAGGCCGCCGTCGGCACGGGTGGTGCCGGTGCTGGCCAGTTGGCCGTCGACCGCGCCCTTGAACTCCGGCGCGAAATAGCCCGGATCGAAGCCGGACAGGGTCGCCTTAGCATCCCAGCGCAGCGACGGCGCCCAGGCCACGTCGCCGCTGGCGTCGAGGCGGCCGGTCGGCATCCTGGCCTTGAGCGACTTCAGGGTCATGCGCTGGTCGTCGCCGCGGCCGTCGAACTCGACCGTCGCCGCCTGCGTGTCGCGCACCAGCTTGGCGGTGCCGATCGCCGCCCACTGCTTGACCGTGCCGGCGAAGCCGAGATCGGCGGTTTCCAGGGTCACCGCCGGCGTCGCCGGCGCGGCGGCCGCCTTGGCGGGCTTGCCAACCGTGGCCAGGGTGGTCGGCGCCGCGGTGCCGCCCCAGGTCAGGCCGCGGGCATTGACCGCGAACTTGAATTGGCCGTTGTCGGCGTCGCGGAAGTCGGCGTGGCCGCGCAAGGTCGCGGTGCCGTCGAACAGGCGCAGCGCCAGCGGCTGCACGTCCAGCACCTGGTCCTTCAGCGACACCTTGGACGGCAGCACGTCGATCGCCAGCTCGCCCTGACGGAACTCGCCGCGCAGGTCGGCGTTGCCGCCGACGCCTTCGGCCTCGAAGCGCAACGCCATCGGCGCGTCGCCGGGGGCGTCGGCGGGCGAGGTCAGCAGGCCGATGTCGAGCGCGTCGCTGCGCGCGCGCAATTGCCAGCGCGGATCGTCTTTGCCGCGCAGGGTCAGGGTCGCGCGCAGCGGTCCCGGCGCGGCGCCGGCCAGGGCCACGTCCATGCGCGACAGATCGCCGCGTGCGACCAGGCCCAGCCGCGGCGGCGTCCGGCCGAAGCCCGCCGGCAACACCGCGGTCGCGACCAGGTCGGTCTTGAAGTCGTCGTAGGGCTCGTATTGCCCATGCAGGGTGAAACGTCCGCGGTCGGTATCGGCCTCGAGTTTCTCCACGTGCAGCCGGCCGGCCTGCGCATCGAGACCGGCGCGCAGGCGACGCACGTCGACCAGCGGCTTGCCTTCCTGGCTGAGCTTGAAGCCGTCGATGCGCACGTCGTCGGCCTGCACGGCCAGCGGCGGCTCGATCTGCGGCAACACCTCCGGCCAACGCGGCAGTTCGAACGGCTCGTCGCTCTTGGCCAGGTCCAGCGTCGCCTGCTCGACCTGCAGCGCGTCCAGGCGCAGCTTGCGGCCGAGCAACGGGCGCAGCGCCGGATCGACGTAGATGCGTTCGGCGGTGAACACCGTGCCGTGGTAGCTGAAGCGCACGCCGCGCAGGGTCAGCGGCCCCGACATCGGGCCTTCGGCGCTGCGCCAGGTGAAGCTGGAATCGGCCGGCAGGCGGGCCACGATCTGGCGCAGCAGCAGGTCGCGGCCGGCGATGGTGGCGATCAGCCAATACACCGCGAACGCGAACAGCAAGGTCAGCGTCGCCGCGATGAAACTGCTGCGCCAGGCCCAGCGCTTGGCCGCCGCGCGCCGGCGCTGGCGCCGCTCGATCAGCAGTTGCTCCGGGGTTTTCGCCGTCTCGCTCATGGGCTGCGGATACGTCCTTGGGTCCGGGTCAGAACTCGGCGCCGATGTTGAGGTAGATCTGGAAGTTCGAATCCGGATCGTCGAGGCCGCGCGCGATGTCGATGCGCAACGGGCCGACCGGCGAGCGCCAGCGCACGCCGATGCCGACGCCGGTGCGCAGGTCGGGCGTGTCGTCGAAGGCGCTGCCGCTGTCGACGAACACCGCGCCGCCCCAGCTGTCGTTGAAGTACTGCTCGTACTCGACGCTGCCGGTGATCACGTTCTTGGCGCCGAGCGCGAAGGCTTTGCGGTCCGGCCCGGGCGGAATGCGCGGGCCGACCTCGCGCCATTCGTAGCCGCGGATGCTGCGGTCGCCGCCGGCGTAGAAGCGCAGGCTCGGCGGCAGGTCGACCAGTTCGTTGGTGAAGGTATGGCCGAGTTCGCCGCGCGCGATCAGCCGGCTGCGTTCGCCCAGGCCCTTGTACCAGCGCGCGGTGATGTGGGCCTGGATGAAGTTGGCGTCCGAACCCGCGCCCTGCAGGCCGCCGCGGATCATGCCGGTGGCGCCGATGCCGTTGCGCGGGTACAGCCGGTCGTCGGCGTCGATGTATTCGGCGCGCAGCGAGGGATACAGGAAGGTCGCGGTGCGGTAATCGACCGGCGTGGTCGGGTCGTCGTCGTCCTCGTCGGCGTAGGCCCAGCGCTCGCGCAGGCCGTGCACCGAGGCGGTCGCGGTCCAGTGCTGGTTGATCTTGCCGCTGCGGCTGGCGACCAGTTCGATCCGGCGCGTGTCGATGTAGTCGGTCTGCTCGTCCGATCCCTGCAGACTGAAGGTGTACCAACCGTCGACCCAGGCGAAGGCGGGGATGCGGTACTGCAGGGTCGCGGTCTTGCGCCGCTGCGCGTAGTCGACCTGGGCCAGGGCCTTATGGCCGCGGTCGTTGAGGTAGCGCCGCTCCAGGCCCAGGCGCACGCCGGCGCCGCTGTCGGTGCCGTAGCTCAGGCCGGCGGTGTAGATGCTGCGCTTGGCCGGGGTCAGGGTGACCTTGACCGGGACCTGGCCGTCGACCGCCGCGTCCGGCTGCGGTTCGATGTCGATGCTGGAGAAGTAATCCAATCGCGCCAGCGATTCGCGGAAGCGGTCGAGCTTGCCTTGGTGGTAGTAGCTGCCCTGCTCCCAGTACACCAGGCGCTGCAGCAGGCTGTCGCGGATGATCCGCTTGGGCGTCTGCTCGAAGCTGATCGGGCCCATGTCGTAGCGCGGGCCGCTGGTCCAGACCAGATCGATATCCGCGGCGTTCTGGGCCCGGGTCACCTCGACCCGGCGCGACGAGAAATCCGCATCGAAATAGCCGCGCTCGGCCAGGCGGCGGCTGATCTTGGTCTTGCTGGCCTCGTACAGCTCGTGATTGAAGACCTGGTCGGGGCCGGGACGGAACGCGGCCAGATCCTGATTGAGATAGCGGTCGTCGCTGCCGGCGCCGAGGATCGCGACGTCGGAGCGGCGCACCTTGACCGGCTCGCCCTTGTCGACGGTGATCACCACCGACACCGGCGTGCTGGACGGGGCCCGTTCCGCGGCCGGCTCCGGCGCCGCCGCGGCATCGGCTGCGACCGCCTCGCGCTCGGTTTCTGCGTCGCCGGCCTGCGACTCGCTGCGCCGGCGATTGCCGCGCGAGTCTTCCACGGTGATGGTCGGGGAGTAGTAGCCGAACGGCTCCAGCGCCTCGCGCGCCTCGTCCTCGGCCTCACGCAACAGATAGCCCAGGCGACGCCCCGACACGGTCTTGCCGATCGCGTCGACCAGCGACAACGACACGCGCACGTTCTGGGTCATGGCCTCGTCGAGGCCGCGGATGTCGACCTTCTCCACCTTCGCCGCCTGCGCCGCGCCGACGGATGCGAAACACAGGGCGGCGGCGAGTAACAGGCGGGGGATCGGGGGCATGCGTCAGATTAACCGGCAACGGCTTGTATTGCCTGAGGATTTTTCCGGGCAGTTTGAAGCCTGCGGCCTGCGTCCGCGTTAAGGGCACGTGAGGCCCACGCGCTTTATCGAAACGAACGCCGCATCTGTGCCAGATGGGACGGTCGATGCGAACGCGCCCACGCCCGCAGGCCGCGCCGCGATCGCTCGCAGCGCGGTCGCGGCTGGCGACCGCAGGAAATCCCGTGGGACGCCGCTCCTGCCCGGGAGCGGCGCGGCTCAGATCGACAGATGTTCGATCGCGGCGACGCTGCCGAGGCGGTCGGACAGGCGCTTGAGCAGGGCCAGGCGGTTGTTGCGCACGGCCGCGTCGTCGACGTTGACCATCACCCGGTCGAAGAAGGCGTCGACCTGCGGCCGCAGCCGGGCCAGGCGGCCGAGCACGGCGACGTAGTCGCGCTGGGCCAGCAGCGGATCGGTGTCCGCCGCCGCCGCGTCGACCGCTTCGGCCAGCTCGCGCTCGGCCGGCTCGGCGAACAGCGCCGCGTCGATGGCCTCCGGCAGCGCGCCTTCGACCTTCTTGAGGATGTTGCGGCTGCGCTTGTTGGCGGCGGCCAGGGCTTCGGCCTCGGGGAGTTTGGCGAATTCGACGATGGCCTGGACCCGGCGATCGAAATCGAACAGGTCCGAGGACCCGCGTTCGAGGACGGATTCGAATTGCGGATGGGTCACGCCCACGTCGGCGTAGTAACTGCGCAGCCGCTCGCGGGTGAAGTCGTTGAGATCGATCGCGAACTCGACGCCGTTGCCGCCGTCGGCCGCAGGCAGGAACGGATGCACGCGCGCCTCTTCGTCTTTGCGCTTCTTCGGCGACTCGATGCTTTCCAGGTAGGCATGCACCACCGGCACCACCGCGGCGCTGGCCTTGGCGAACAGTGCGTCCAGCGAAACCGACAACTGCGATTCGATGATCGTCCGCGCCAGGCCGAGGGCGTTGCGGCGCAGCGAAAAGGGGTCCTTGTTGCCGGTCGGCTTGAGGCCGGCGGCAAACCCGCCGACCAGGGTGTCCAGACGCTCGGCGATCGCCACCACCTGTCCCAGCTTCGACGGCGCGATCGCGTCGCCGGCGAAGCGCGGCATGTAGGCCTCGTCGATCGCGGCGGCGACTTCGGCGCTCTCGTCCGCGGCCAGGGCGTAGTAGCGGCCGGCGATGCCCTGCAACTCCGGGAATTCGTTGACCATGCGCGACTGCAGGTCGTTCTTCGACAGCAGCGCGGCGCGCTTGGCCTGCGCGGGGTCGATGCCGGCCGCCGGCGCGATCGCTTCGGCCAGCGCGGCGACGCGCGCGACCTTGTCGGCCACGCTGCCCAGCTTGTCCTGGTACTTGACCGTCTTCAGGCCCTCGCCCATCGACGCCAGCCCCTGCTTGAGGTCTTCGTCGTAGAAGAACTTGGCGTCGGCGAAACGCGGCCGGATCACCCGCTCGTAGCCCTTGCGCACTTCGTTCTCGTCGCGGCTGACGATGTTGGCGACGCCGATGAAGCGCTCGGTCAGGTGGCCTTCGCCGTCGAGCACCGGGAAGAATTTCTGGTTGGCTTCCATGGTCGCGATCAACGCCTCCTGCGGCACGCGCAGGAATTCGCGCTCGAAGCCGCAGGCGATCGCCACCGGCCATTCGGTCAGGCCGTTGACCTCTTCCAGGATGCCTTCGTCGATGCGGGCGACGCCGCCGGCGCCGCGCGCGGCCTGTTCGACTTCGCGCACGATGCGCTCGCGGCGCTCGTCCGGATCGACCAGCACCTGCGCGCTGCGCAGCGATTCGACATAGTCCTCCGGCGCGCTGAACCACACCGGCTTGTCGTGCATGAAGCGATGGCCGCGGCTCATGCGGTCGCTGGCGATGCCCAGCACCTGCGCCGGCACCACGTCCTTGCCGAACAGCAGCACCAGCCAGTGCGCCGGGCGGGCGAAACCATAGTCGTGGTCGCCCCAGCGCATCGGCTTGGGAATCGGCATCGCCGCCAGCGCCTCGCGCACGATCTCCGGCAGCAAGCTGGCGGTGTCGGCGCCGGGCTTGACCGCGCGGTGGACGAAGCGCTCGCCCTTGGCGTCGCTGGTGCGCTCCAGCGCGGTCCAGTCGATCCCGGCCTTGGCGGCGAAGCCCTGCAGCGCCTTGGTCGGCTGGCCGTCGCCGTCGAGGGCGATGTTGAGATAGGGGCCGAGCACTTCGCTCTTCTGCTCCGGCTGCTGCGTCTGCACCGCGTTCAGCCGCACAGCGAGGCGGCGCGGGGTGTACAGCGGCTTGGCGCCGTCGCGCTCGAAGCCGATGCCGCGCTTGTGCAGGCCGTCGAGGACGCCGTCGAAGAAGGCCTGGGCCAGGCCCGGCAGGGCCTTGACCGGCAATTCCTCGGTGCCGAGTTCGATCAGGAGAGGTTGGGTCGTGCTCATGCGGTGGCCTTTGCGCTGTCGCTGCGCGTCCTGCGGACGGCGCCGGAAATGTGGGGTGTTGCGTGCGGAGTCGGGGCGCCTTCACCCCGGCCCTCTCCCGCGGGCGGGAGAGGGGCGAATCGGGTCAGGCAGCGGCCTTGGGCTGCTTGAGGCCCGGGAAACCGAGCTTCTCGCGCTGCGCGTAATAGGCCTCGGCCACGCCCTGGGCGATCTTGCGCACGCGCAGGATGTAGCGCTGGCGCTCGGTCACGCTGATCGCGCGGCGCGCGTCGAGCAGGTTGAAGCTGTGGCTGGCCTTGCACACCTGGTCGTAGGCCGGCAGCGGCAGGCCGAGCTCGATCAGCTTCGCGGCTTCCTTCTCGCAGGCGTCGAAGCGGTGGAACAGCTCGGCCACGTCGGCGTGCTCGAAGTTGTACGCGCTCTGCTCGACTTCGTTCTGGTGGTAGACGTCGCCGTAGGTCACCGGGGTGCCGTCCGGGCCGTAGGTCCAAACCAGATCGTAGACGTTGTCGACGTTCTGCAGGTACATGCACAGACGCTCGAGGCCGTAGGTGATCTCGCCGAGCACCGGCTTGCACTCCAGGCCGCCGGCCTGCTGGAAATAGGTGAACTGGGTGACTTCCATGCCGTTGAGCCAGACCTCCCAGCCCAGGCCCCAGGCGCCGAGGGTCGGCGATTCCCAGTTGTCCTCGACCAGGCGCAGGTCGTGCACGCGCGGGTCGACGCCGAGCGCCTTGAGCGAGTCGAAGTACAGCTCGACGATGTTGTCGGGGCTGGGCTTCATCGCCACCTGGTACTGGTAGTAGCGCTGCAGGCGGTTCGGGTTCTCGCCGTAGCGGCCGTCGGTCGGGCGGCGGCTGGGCTGGACGTAGGCGGCGTTCCACGGCTCCGGGCCCAGCGCGCGCAGGAAGGTCGCCGGGTGGAAGGTGCCGGCGCCCACTTCCAGGTCCAGCGGCTGGATCAGCACGCAGCCCTGTTCGGCCCAATAGGCGTTCAGGCGCTGGATCATGGCCTGGAACGTCAGGCCTTGGGGGGTCGGGTCCTGGCCCTGAACCGGGGTCGGTGCGTCGCTGGCGTCCATGGTCTCATCGCAGTGCAGCAAAGCGGGTTAGTATACGGCGAGCCCCGCCGGGCGGGCCCGCGAGCCTGTCAATACCGGGCTTTGGACGGGCTCGCAGATCGACGGTCCGGCCCGGTTTTCGCAGCGCCTCCCCCACTCGCCGCCCGATCGTGAATCCGCCCTTCCTGATCCTCGAGACCGGCCAGCCGGTCGCCTCCATGCGCCGCCATCGCGGCTTTCCGCACTGGATCCGCGTCGCCGCCGGCCTGAGCCGCGACGAGGCCGTCGTGGTCAATGTCGAGCACGGCGAGCCGCTGCCCAGCCGCGAAGGGTTCGCCGGGGCGATCGTCACCGGCTCCGGCGCGATGGTCACCGACCGCGCCGAGTGGAGCGAACGCAGCGCGCAGTGGCTGCGCGAGGCCGCGCACGCGCGCCTGCCGCTGTTCGGCATCTGCTACGGCCACCAATTGCTGGCGCACGCGCTCGGCGGCGAGGTCGGCGATCACCCGGGCGGGCGCGAGATGGGCACGATCGCGCTGGAGCTGCACCCCAGCGCCGGCGAAGACCCGCTGTTCGGCGGCCTGCCGGCGCAGTTTCCGGCCCAGGCCACCCACCTGCAGACCGTGCTGCGCGCGCCCGAGGGCGCGACCGTGCTGGCGCGCTCGGCGCACGATGCCTGCCATGCGTTCCGCTGGGGCGAGCGCGCCTGGGGGGTGCAGTTCCACCCCGAGTTCAGCGCCACCCACATGCGCGGCTACGTACGTGCGCGACAGGACGCGCTGCGCACCGAGGGCCATTGCCCGAAGTCGATCGCCGGCGCGGTGAGCGCGACCCCGCATGCGCGGCGCGTGCTGCGCCGCTTCGTCGGCCACGCCCGCGCCCTGCACGGACGCTGAGCCGCCGTGTTCTCCGCCTTATCGCGCGCCCCGGCCGGGGCGCGCTCCAACCGAGGGGCCCCCGCCCCGGGACCGAACCGATGACCCAACCGATACGCAAGGTGCCGCTGAGCCACGGCGTGCAATGGCTGCTGCGCGCGGTCAACCTGGGCACTCGCAACCCGCGTGCGATCTTCGGCGCCGCGGTGCTGTTCATGGCCGTGCTGTACCTGCTCGCGGTGCTGCTGGCGACGCCGGCGCGCAGCCTGGCCGGCAGCGCCGACCCGGACATGAGCGGGATAGCGACCGCGCTGATTCCGATGTTCGTGCTGCTGGTGCTGGCCCTGCCTGTGCTGTTGGCCGGGCTGATGCACGTGATCCGCGAAGCCGAGGCCGGGCGCCCGACCCGCGCCCGCGACCTGTTCGCGCCGCTGCGCCAGCACAAGCTGTCGGCGCTGGCCGGCGTAGGCCTGATCCAGATCGCGCTGACCCTGATCAGCGGCGCGCTGGTGGTGTGGCTGGCCGGCCAGGACTACTGGTCGCAGTACCTGGAAATGCTGCGCGATGCGCTCAGCGGCCGGGTGGCGACGCCGCCGGAGCCCGAGCATCCGGGCCTGATGATGCTGGTGCAGCTGCTGTCGAACTACTTCACCAACGCGATCCTGCTGATCGCGGTGCCGCTGATCATGTTCTCCGGCCTGGGCCTGTCGGAGGCGGTCAAGCGCAGCCTGGGCGCCTCGCTGTGGAACCTGGGCGCCTACCTGTTGGCGGCGATGCTGTTCATGGCCGCGGTGATGATCTCCGGCCTGATCGTCGCCCTGGTGGCGATGGTCGCGACCCAGATCGGTTCGCTGCTGCACCCCGCGGTCGGCTCGCTGCTGGCGATGGTGCTGTTGATCGCCTACGGCGCGACCGTGCTGGTGGTGCTGTGCGGTACCTGCTATTTCGCCTGGCGCGATGTGTTCGGCCACGAAGCCGATGCCGCCGCCGCGGCCGCATCGACGCCGCGCCCGGGGCAGTTCGAGGCCTGACGACAGGCTGCCGTGGCGCCGCTTCTGTAGGAGCGGCGTGAGCCGCGACGCGCTGCGGCCGGTCGCGTCGTAATCGCGAAATCGCGGTCGCGGCTCACGCCGCTCCTACAACGGCGGCATCGCCGCTCTTGCCAATCCCGAATCCCAAATCACAGCATGCCCGGATCCAGCGCGGCCTCCAGCGCCGCCTGCAACGCCAGGCTCAGCCACGCCGTGGCCGCCAGCGCGGCCAAAAGCTGCAGGCCGATCCAGGCCCAGGCCCAGGCCGGCATGCCGCGCGCGTCGATGCAGTCGACCCGCGCCCCGGCCAGGCGGTCGTGCAGGGCGCGCTGCTCGGGCTTGGCCACCGCGACCAGATGGCCGATGTTGAGGGTCAGCCAGGACAACGCACCGCCGAGGTAGCGCAAGGCCGCGCGGCCGGCGCCGAGCCGGCCGCCGTCGGCGGCGGCCACGCGCAGGCCCAGCGCGCGCTTGCCCGGCGTGGCCCGCCACGGGCCGGCGACGCAGGCCACCTCGTAGACCGCGCCGAGCGCGGCATAGGCCAGCAGCCAGCCCAGCAGCAGGGCGCCGAAGGCGACGCCGACCTCGCCGAGAGCGGCGTGCAACGCCGGATCGGCCAACAGGCGGCGAAAGAAGCCGGCGAAATTCAGATCGGCCAACGCCGAGTCGGCCATGATCTGCGCCGTGCGGCGGCCGATCGCGGCCCAGCCGCGGCGCATCGCCTCGCAATATCCGCTCCATAACGGCGCGCCCAGCACCGTCGTCGCCGCGGCGACGACGGCCGCATCCAGCGACCAGGCCGCATAGCGCGGCCAGAATCCGGCCGGCGCGGTCATGAACCGGGCGCGTCGCCGGCTTCGCTGCGGTCGCGGTCGGAGGCGACCCACCTGGAGGCGATGATCCCGAGTTCGTAGAGCACGCACATCGGAATCGCCAGCATCAGCTGCGAGACCACGTCGGGCGGGGTGATCACCGCGGCGATGATGAAGATACCGACCACCGCGTAACCGCGCCCTTCCTTGAGCTGGGCCGGGGTCACCCAGCCGAGCAGGGACAGGATCACCAGCGCCACCGGCACTTCGAAGCTGATGCCGAAGGCCAGGAACAGGATCAGGACGAAATCCAGGTAGGCGTTGATGTCGGTCATCATCGCCACCCCGCTCGGGGTGACCTTGACCAGGAAGCCGAACACCGACGGCAGCACCAGGAAGAACGCGAACGCGCAGCCGATGTAGAACAGCGACAGCGCCGACACCAGCAGCGGCAGGGCCAGGCGCTTCTCGCGCTTGTACAGCCCGGGCGCGACGAAGGCCCAGGCCTGGTACAGCAGCCATGGCATCGAGATCATCAGCGCGGCGAAGAAGGCCAGCTTGATCGGCGCCGAGAACGGCGAAGCGACCTCGACCGCGATCAGCTGGCTGCCGGCGGGCAGCTTGGCCAGCAGCGGCGTGGCCAGGTAGTGGTAGAGCTTGTTGGCGAACGGCAATAGGCCGAGGAACACCACGATCAGGCCGACCACGCCGCGCAGCAGGCGCGCGCGCAGTTCGATCAGATGGTCGAGCAGACGCGGCTCGGCCGTCGCGTCGCCGGCGTCGCCGTGCGGCGGAAGATCAGCGTCGCTCATCGTCGGAAGTCGTGCTCGGGCTGCGGGGGCGGTAGTCGGGCAAGGCCGCGCCGGCGTGGCCGTGATCGAACGACGACGATGCGTCGTGGGTCGGCAACGGCGTGTCGCCGGCGGCGACGTTCGCCGCATCGTCGCGCGCCGGCTCCGGCGGCGCGCTGGCGGGCGCGGCATCGTCCGGCGGAACTTCGGCCGCCGGCGCTTGCGTCGCGCCGGCACCGGCCGGCGCGGCGATGCGGCGGTTGAGCTCGTCGACCTCGTTGCGCATCGCCTGGCCGCTGTCGCGCAGCTGGGCCTGGGCGTCGCGCAGGTCGGACTGGGCCTGGCGCAGGCTGCGCTTGAGCTCTTCGTCGGCGAGCTCGTTCTCGAGCTCGGACTTGACCGAGTACCACTGCGCGCGCGCGCGCCGCACCCACAGGCCGGCGAAGCGCGCTGCCTTGGGCAGGCGCTCGGGTCCGAGCACGATCAAAGCGACGATCGCGATCACGAAGACTTCAGAGAAGCCTATGTCGAACATGCGGTAAAGCCGGGCGGGGGCGGAAGCGTCGGCGCCGCGGCGTCAGCGCGGGGTGTGCTCGTCGTTGCGCGAGGCGGCGTTGCTGTCGTTGCGGCGGCTTTCGTCGCCGAGCTGCGCGGACGGCTTGTCGTCGTCCTGAATGCCCTTCTTGAAGCCCTTGACGGCTTCGCCGACGTCTTTGCCGATGTTGCCCAGGCGTTTGGTGCCGAACACGAGAACGACGATCAGCAGGACGACGACCCAGTGAATCCAACTCATGCTGCCCATGGCGGTGTCCTGTAGGAACCTGTAGATGAACCGGAACGGCGGCGGCCTGGCCCTGAAACCGGCGGGCCGGCGAACGCCCCGCGGCCGGGCGATCGCTGCGCACGACCCGGGAGTCCGAGGATACCGCAACCTCGGCGACAGCACAGACCGCGCGCAGCGCGCAATTGCGGGGTTTTCGTTGCAATAGGCCGTCAGTCACGCCCGCGGCGCGGTTCAGGGCAGCGGTTCGACCTTGGCCGGATTGGCCGGCACGGTTTCGAACGGCTGCGGCTGGCCCGGCTCGGCGGGCTGCGCCGGCTGGGCCGGGGCCAGGCGCTCGCGCGCCGGTGCGCGCGGCGCGACCGGCGCCGCGCCGGATTCGGGGTAGACCGTGGCGCCCAACGCCGGCCGCTGATCCTCGGCGCTGCGATTGGCGCGCGCGGTGGCGCTGGCCTCCTCCAGGCGGTCGCGGAAGTCCACCACCGCGGTCGAGGGCTGCCCGGCCGCGCGGCCTTCGAAGATCATCCGCGGCGTGCTGCCTTCGCCGTACACCGCCTGGTTGGCGTCGTCGTCGATCGACAGCGCGGCGCCGTCGAGGGCGATGCCGGCGAACAGGCCGCGCGCGCGCGACCACGACCAGATCTCGGCCTTGAGCTGGCCGTCGGTGGCGGCGGCGGCGGTGCGCCCGACGGGGCCGGCGGCGACGCTGGCGTCGGCGCCCAGGGTGACCTTGCCGTTGACGATCGAATCCAGGCCGCGCGCGCCGCGGAACACCAATACGATGTCGGAGGACTGCACGCCGGCCTGGAAGCCGACGCTGCCGCCGGTGAGCTTGACGAAGCTGGGGTTGGACCAGGTGCCGTCGGGGTTCTTGACCGAGACCAGGCCATGGCCGCGGCGGCCGCCGACCACCAGGCCGATCTTCAGCGTGTCGGGCACCACCACTATCGCGCGGGCCTCGTCGAACAGCTTGTCGGGAATCGAGGACTCGGGAATCTGCTGGATGTCGGCGAGCACACGCACCGCATCGCGGGCGCGCTGGTCCTCGGTCTCACCGGCCACGGCGGAGGTGGCGGCGAGCCCCAGGCTCAGGGCGAGGCTCAGGCTGAGGGCGCGGGGCAGCGAACGGGACATGGCGGACTCCGGCGGGGCGTACGAAACGTACGAAAGAAAGAAAACGGCGTGCGGCGCCCATGGTAAGCAAGGACGCCGCCTCCGGCATCGGCCTGAGGCTAGCGGCGTGGCGATGAATCGCTACGGAACTGCGCCGCCGGCCGCAGGCGGCGCATCCAGCCGCCCCGACAGCCAGTGCGCGATGTTGAGCGCGAGCTGGTAATTGCGCTCCGCACCCGGCGCGTTCATGCCCATCGGCTTGCCTTGCGCGCCTTGCCGCTGCGCGCTGAACATCGCAGCCTCGCCGAAGAACGCAGCGCGGCCGCGGCCCAGCCGCAGCACGGCGCCCTGCGACCAGCCGCCGACCTCGACCCGCGGCGTGTCGGCGTCGAATCGCCAGGCTTTGGCCGGCTGCAACGACACGTAGCCCGGCGGCAGGGTCAACACCGGTTCGGCCTGCGGCGGCAGGCGAAAGGCCTGGCCGGTGAAGCTGCGCACTTGCTCGACCGCCTCGCCGGGGGCGCCGCCGCGCGTTACCGCATGCGCGGCCAGGCTGCCGTCGCCGCGCCGGAACACGGTCGGGCGCTGGAACAGCGCCGCGCGCCGCTGCGGATCGGCATCGAAGCCGGGCATGGCGAAGCCGTCGAGGAACTCGACCCCGAACGCACGCGCCAGGCTCGCCGCGGCGCCGGCCAGCGGCATGTGGTCGGCGATCAGCCACAAGCGCCCGCCGCGTTCGACCCAGCGCCGCACCGCGCGCACCTCGCCGGCATCGAACGCCGACGGCGTCGGCGTGGGGTAGTCGCTCCAGTCCGCGTCGCCGGGCTGGGCGTTGGCGATCACCAGGATCGAGCAATCCCGCAGCGACGCCGCGCTCAGCCGCGCACGCAGCGGCTGCAACGCGTAGCCGTCGCGGCGCAACAGCTCGCCGAAGCTCCAGTAACGGCCGTCCAGGGTATGGAAATTGTGATGCCCCTCGTCCAGGCACAGGCGAGGACCGGCGCCGGCGGCATAGGCCGGTCGCGCGATCGGCGGCCGGTAGTCGCGGTCGGACACCTGCTGCGCGGCGGCCGGCGGCGCCAACGACACTGCGGCCGCGAACCAGGACGCGAAAAAACGGATCGGGCGGGGACGGAAAAGATTCATGCGGGCTCCAGCAGGGGGCGCAACCGGCGGACAGGGCCGGGCCGGCGAAGACGGCGAACGCGTGGCGGGCACTCGCGGTGCACAGGATCGCCGATCCGCGCGCGGCCGGAGCGTGGCCCCGGTCGCGCCATCGCCGGCGCCGCTGCGACACAGCGTTGCCGGGCGAATAGGCGTCGGCCGGAGGAATTCCGCGCCGTACCGGCCCCATCTATCGCTGCGATCGAAACATTCGATCCGGCAAAGATTCCGTGGCCGCACCCGCGGATGTCATCCTATGCCGATGCCCGCTCATGCCAGCACCGCCGACGCCAGCGCCGCCGCCGACACCGCGGTGGTGCTGGTCAATCTCGGCACCCCCGACGCGCCCAACACCGCTGCGGTGCGGCGCTACCTGTCCGAATTCCTGCACGACCGCCGGGTGGTCGACCTCAGCCGCTGGCTGTGGTGCCCGCTGCTGCATTTCGCCATCCTGCCGCTGCGCAGCGGCAAGGTCGCGCACAAGTACGCCAGCATCTGGCTGCCGGAGGGCTCGCCGCTGGCGGTGCACACCCGCCGGCTGGCCGAGGCGGTGCAGCGCGAACTGCCGCAGGCGCGGGTGCTGCACGCGATGCGCTACGGCCAACCCTCGTGGAAGCAGTTGCTGGCCGGGCTGCGCGAGCAGGGCGTGCGCCGGGTGCTGGCGCTGCCGCTGTACCCGCAGTACTCGACCTCGACCACCGCTTCGGTCGGCGACGTGCTGCAGGCCGCGACCGGCCTGGAAACGCGCCTGTTGCACGACTACCACACCGACCCGGCCTGGGTCGGCGCGGTCGCCGATTCGATCCATCGCCACCGCCAGCACCACGGCGAGGGCGAACATCTGCTGTTCTCGTTCCACGGCCTGCCGCAGCGCTTCGCCGATGCCGGCGACCCCTACCCGCGCCAGTGCGAAGCCGGCGCGCGCGCGATCGCCCATGCGCTGGGCCTGTCCGACGGGGCCTGGAGCCTGAGCTACCAATCGCGCTTCGGCCGCGAACGCTGGCTCGAACCGGCCACCAGCGACACCTTGGATGCGCTGGCGGCGCGCGGCGTGCGCAAGGTCGACGTGGTCGCGCCGGGCTTCGCCGTGGACTGCCTGGAGACCCTGGAGGAAGTGGCGATCATGCTGGCCGCGGACTTCGCCGCGCGCGGCGGCGAACTGCGCTACATCCCCTGCCTGAACGACTCGCCGGCGCACGCGTCGGCCCTGGCCGGCATCGCCCGGCGCGAACTGGACGCCTGGACCTGATGGCCGCGATGCAGGAATTCGTCGTCGATACCGCTTTCGGCCGCCTGGCCGGGCTGCGCAACGGCCGCATCGGCGCGCCCAAGGTGCTGGCGCTGCACGGCTGGCTGGACAACGCCGCCAGCTTCGTACCGCTGGCGCCGTGGTTCGAAGGCTACGACCTGGTCGCGCCGGACCTGCCCGGGCACGGCGCCAGCGCGCATCTGCCGGCGGCGGCCGAGTACACCCTGGTGACCGCGGCGCGCGCGGCCTTGTCGGTGGCCGACGCACTGGGTTGGGACCGCTTCCACCTGCTCGGCCATTCGCTCGGCGGCGCGACTTCCAGCGTGCTCGCCGCAGCCTTGCCGCAGCGAATCGACAAACTGCTGCTGGTCGAGGCGCTGGGTTCGCTGTCGGAGCCGGAAGAACGCGTCGCCACCCGCCTGCGCGAGGCGTTCGCCGGCCAGGCCGCGCTGGCCGGCAAGCAGTTGCGGGTGTTCGACGACATCGCCACGGCCGTGCGCGTGCGGATGGCCGCCAACGACCTCAGCGAACGCGTCGCCCGGCTGCTGGTCGAGCGCGGCGTCGCGCCGGCGCAGGGGGCGCAGCGCCAGGGCTATGTCTGGCGCAGCGATCCGCGCCTGACCCTGACCGCCGCGCTGCGCATGAGCGAAAGCCAGATGCGCGCGCTGATCGGCGCGATCGAATGCCCGACCTGCATGGTCTGGGCCGATCCGGCCCAGGCCTACATGCCCGACGCGCTGCGCCGCGAACGCGCCGGCCTGCTCGCGCGCGGCGAAATGCACGTGCTGGCGGGGACACATCATCTGCATATGGAGCAGCCGGGGCCGATCGGGGAACGGTTCCGGGAGTTTCTGGCGGGTTGAGGCGGCGGCCCGGGACGCTACGCGGTTTTTCGCAGCAGCCGAAGAGCAGGGCATCGCAACCGGCGCCGCGCAGCGCGCGCCCGACCTACTGCGCGGCGATCAAACGCCGCAAGCCGGCCTTGAGGCTGCGGCCGGAGGCGCGGAAGTAGTCGCGCTGTTCGCGCCAGTCCGGACAGCGCGCTTCGACTTCGCGCCAGAACGCGCGCGAGTGATCGGCATGGATCAGGTGGCACAGTTCGTGCACCAGCACGTATTCGAACGCGGCCGGCGGGGCCAGCACCAACGACAGGTCCAGCGACAGCGCGCCGTCCGGCGCCAGCGAGCCCCATTGCGAGGACATCACCCGGTAGCGCAGGCGCGACGGCGCGCGCGGCAAGCCCGACACGTACTTGGGCAACCAGCGGCCGACGTCGGCACGCGCCTGGCCTTCGTAGAAATCGCGCAGCGCGCGCGGCAGCGCGGCCGGCTTGAGCGTGTCGGGCACCGCGATGACCAACGCGTCCTCGGCCAGCTCCACGCGCAGCGCGCGCGCGCTGCGCCAGCGCACCGGCCAGTCGCGGCCGCGCAGGGGCACGCTCGCGTCGGCATGCGGCTGCAGCGGCTGTGCGCCGCTGTCGGCCAACGCCATCTGCGCCAGCAGCCAGTCGCCGTGTTCGATCACGAAGCGCTGGCCGGCGATGTCACTGGCGCGCAACGGCAGGGTCAGGCGCGGGCCGCGTTCGTCAACGCTGAGCCGGATCCGCCGCGCGCGCGGGTCGCGCACGCGCAAGACCTCGATCCGGCGGCCGTTGCCGAGCTCGATCGCGACGGTCTCGCGCGAGACCGTGCGCGGCGCGGCCGGCGGCTTGCCGGTCAGCAGGCGCAGCAACAAGTTGCTCATGAGGACGGGGCCGCCATCGGCCGAGGATAGCGCCTGAAGGCGACCGGCGGGCGACGCCGGCGCCCTCGCGCCGCGCGCGGCCGGATGGAGCCCTCCCCTCGACCTCGTTCCCGCACCCGGGAAAGGGGCGAGGCTGCATCGCGCGCGGCGGAGGAGGTCGGAATGCGAGGCGATCGCGCGTTCCAACACGCCGGACGTGCGCGGGAGCGGGGCCCGCCGGGGTCGTGCGCGGGCGAACGCGGAGCGCATCGGCGCGCGGCTGCGCCCGCAGCCGCGAGTCGCAGCGCGGGTCGCGAGGGTCTCAGCCTTCGACCTTGGACAACTTCAACGCCGGCTCCAGCACCTTGAACAAGCGCTTGACTTCGCCGCTCATCAGGGCGAAACGGGCGTCGAGTTCGGCGCGCAAGCCGTCGCCTTCGGAGTGCTCGAGCTGGTCGACGGCGCCGTCGAGCAGCTTGAACTTGCGCACCACCAGATCTTCGCCGAGCACGAAGGAGACGTGGTCGTCCAAAGTCAGGGCCAGGCGGGTGACCTGCTTGCCGGTTTCCAGGTGCTTGGCGATCTCGTCGCTTTCCAGCTCCTGGCGCTGGCATTTGACCACCGCGCCCTGGTCGACCGGGTCGCGCAGCTCGCATTCGTCGCCGAGGCTGAGCCCGTCGGGCATCTCTTCGCCGGCGACCCAGCCGGTCAGCACCGAACGCGGCGCGATTTCGGCGTTCAGCGGCAGCGCCGGCAGGCTGCCCATGGCGCGGCGGATCTCGCTGATGACGTTCTCGCCGGTCTTGCGGCTGGAAGTGTCGACGATCACCAGGCCGTGCTCGAGATCGATCATCGCGTCGGTGCGGCTGGGCTTGACGAAGGCGCGCGGCAGCAGATCG
>NZ_HG424500.1 GCF_000336385.2 Lysobacter antibioticus HS124
CCGAGCTGGCCCAGCCGCTTCATCAGCCCGGGATGATCGGTCAGCGGCGGGGTCAGCACCAGGCCGTCGGCGCGCGAGCGTTGCACGATCTCGTCGACGTGGGCCACCAGCTTGCGCTCGCCGTAGGTGACCGGCGCGAGCATGAGGTTGTAGTGCTGGGCGATGCAGGCGTCGAGCATGCCGGCCTGCACTTCCATCAGATAGTTGCTGGACGGATTGTCGTACAGCAGCGCGACCAGGAACGAACGCTGGCCGGCCAGGCTGCGCGCGGAGGGGTTGGGACGGTACTGGAGCTTGCGCGCCGCGGCTTCGACGCGCTTGCGCGTCTCGTCGCTGACGTTGGGCTCCTGGTTGAGCACGCGCGACACCGTCTTCATCGACACGCCCGCCGCGTCCGCCACGTCTTCGATACGCACCCGCATGAGCTGCCGATTCCCTGTCGCGTGTTGGGCGCATTCTGCCAGAACCGGCGGCGGATGCCCGCGCCGCGCCCACTCCCGTTCCGCCGTACGGACACAGCGCCCATAGGACGCTCATGTTCGGCACATCCATCGATCCCGAGGAGCGAACCATGAACGCAAGCAGCGGGCGCGCAGGCGCCGATCACGTACCGTCGCCGGCGCGGCGCCCGGTTCCGCACCGGCTGGCCTGCGCGCTCGCTCTGGCCTGCTTGCCGGCGATGGCGCCGGCGCAGGCGCCTTCGCTCGATCTTGCGCGCTGGCCCGCGCAGCAGGCGCCGATCCCGCGCGACGCCGCATTGGAGGCGCGCGTGGCCGCGCTGTTGGCGCGGATGAGCGTGGAGGAGAAAGTCGGCCAGATCGTCCAGGCCGACATCAACAGCGCCACCCCGGACGACGTGCGCAAGTACCACCTCGGTTCGGTGCTGGCCGGCGGCAATTCGGAGCCCGGCGGCATCTCCGAGCCCGGCGGACGCTACGACGCCGCGCCCAAGGAATGGCTGGACATCGCCGACCGCTTCTACGAGGCCTCGATGGACACCGCCGACGGCAAGCCGGCGATTCCGATCCTGTTCGGCATCGACGCCGTGCACGGCCACAACAACCTGATCGGCGCGACGCTGTTTCCGCACAACATCGGCCTGGGCGCGACGCGCAATCCGGAACTGATCCGCCGCATCGGCGAAGCCACTGCGGCCGAGGTGCGCAGCACCGGCATGGAATGGACCTTCGCCCCGACCCTGACCGTGCCGCGCGACGATCGCTGGGGACGCACCTACGAAGGCTATTCGGAAGACCCGCGCCTGGTCGCCGACTATGCCGCCGCCGCGATCGAAGGCCTGCAGGGCAAGCTCGGCAGCAAGCAGTTTCTCGACGGCGCGCACGTGATCGCCTCGGCCAAGCACTTCCTCGCCGACGGCGGCACGTTCGAGGGCCGCGACCAGGGCGATGCGCGGATCGACGAGGACGAACTGCGCACGGTGCACGGCGCGGGCTATCCGCCGGCGCTGCAGGCCGGCGCGCAGACGGTGATGGCTTCGTTCTCCAGCTGGCAAGGCCGCAAGATGCACGGCAATCGCGATCTGCTGACCGGCTTGCTCAAGCAGCGCTGGCAGTTCGACGGCTTCGTGGTCGGCGACTGGAACGCGCACGGCCAGCTGCCGGGGTGCCGCAACGAGGATTGTGCGGCGGCGTTCAATGCCGGCGTCGACATGCTGATGGCGCCCGACAGTTGGCGCGGCTATTACGAGAGCGCGTTGAAGCAGGTGCGCAGCGGCGAGATCGCGATGGCGCGGCTGGACGATGCGGTGGCGCGAATCCTGCGGGTCAAGCTGCGCCTGGGCCTGTTCGAAGCCGGCAAGCCCTCGCAGCGCCCGCTCGGCGGCAAGTTCGAACTGCTCGGCAGTCCGGCGCACCGTGCCGTCGCCCGCCAGGCGGTGCGCGAATCGCTGGTGTTGCTCAAGAACGAAGGCGAGACGCTGCCGATCTCGCCCAAGGCCCGCGTCCTGGTGGTCGGCGCGGCCGCGGACGACGTCGCCCGCCAGTCCGGCGGTTGGACCTTGAACTGGCAGGGCACCGGCCTGAAGCCGTCCGACTTCCCGCATGCGCAATCCATCTGGGCCGGCCTGCGCGAGCAGATCCAGGCCGGCGGCGGCGAAGCGGAGTTGTCCGTCGACGGCCGCTACCGGCGCAAACCCGACGTGGCGGTCTACGTTTACGGCGAAGAACCGTATGCCGAGTTCCAGGGCGACTTGCGCACGCTGGCGTTCCGGCCGACGCGCAATCCCGAGCTGGACCTGCTGCGCAAGCTCAAGGCCGACGGGATCGCGGTGGTGAGCGTGTTCCTGTCGGGGCGGCCGCTGTGGGTCAATCGCGAGATCAATGCTTCCGACGCCTTCGTCGCCGCCTGGCTGCCGGGTTCGGAGGGCGGCGGCATCGCCGATGTGTTGCTGCGCGGCCGCGACGGCCGCGTGCAACACGATTTCAAGGGCAAGCTGTCGTACTCGTGGCCGAAGACGGCGGTGCAGACGGTCAATGTCGGCGATCGCGATTATGCACCGCAGTTCGCGTTCGGCTATGGCCTGAGCTATGCCCAGGGGGGCACGCTCGGGACGCTGGCGGAGGATCCGGGCACGGCCGATCTGGACCCGCGCTCGGTGCAATTCCTCGGTCGCGGCGCGCTCCCGCGCGGTTGGCGCCTGCGCGCGACCGCGCAGGGGCGCGCCAGCGAAGCGATCAAGCCGCCGCTGGCGGCCGCGGCGGCATTGGCGGTGACGGCGGTGGATTACCGTGCGCAGGAAGACGCGTGGCGCCTGCAATGGAAGGACGCGGCTCGGCTGGAGTGGATCGCCGATGCGCCGCAGGAGCTGTTGCGCGAGACCAACGGCGACGTGCAGTTGCTGATCGCGCTCAAGGTCGATGCGATCGGTGCGGACGAGGTCGCGTTGTTGGCCGGTTGCGGGCCCAAGTGCGAGGCCCGGCTGCCGCTGAGCGCGGCCTTGCGCGCGCTGCCACGCGGGCAGTGGCAGCGCATCGGCGTGCCGCTGAAGTGTCTGCGCGCCGCCGGCGCCGACATGGCCAAGCTGGAGATTCCGTTCGGCCTGCAGGCGGGGGCCGGCACTTCGCTGACCTTGCACGAGGTGGCCTACGGCACCGACGCGGAGAAGGTGATCGACTGCAAGCGCCAGTGACGCTCGCAGCGCCGCTTCGCCCGCCGGGCGGAGCGGCGTCGCCGCTGTCCTGTAGGAACGGCCTCCCACGGGGGTTTCCTTCGGTCGTAAGCCGCGACAACCGAAGCGACGTACGCAAGCGTTGTGGGCAAGGCCCGGTAGGCGAGGCCATGGCGCTACGGATCGGGCGGGTAGTCGCTTTTTGAGCGTGGCGTGGTATCCCACCGCTCCGGTGGTCGCGGCTCGCGCCGCTCCTACACGGGCGGCGTGCTAGCAGACCCCTGGACAGTTTGTCCTGCGGCGGTTTGCCGCAGCCCTGCGGCGCGGCGACGGGACTAGGATGCGGCGCATGAACGCATTGTCCCGTCCGTTACTGAGCGGCCTGCTCGTCGACGACGACCCGGCCTACGTCGCCACCCTGCAACGCAGCCTCGCCCGCCGCGGCATCGAAAGCCGCACTGCCGGTAGCGTCCGCCAGGCGCTCGACCTGGCCCTGGCGCAGCCGCCGGGCTTCGCCCTGATCGACCTCAAGCTCGGCCACGAATCCGGCCTGCAGCTGATCCGGCCGCTGCGCGAGCTGCGGCCGGACATGCGCATCGTGCTGGTCACCGGCTACGCCAGCGTGGCGACCGCGGTCGATGCGATCAAGCGCGGCGCCGACGACTATCTGCCCAAGCCGGCCAGCGTGCCGGCGATCTTGGCGGTGCTCGGCATCGAATCGGCGGACGCGCCGCCGCCGGTGGCCGCGGCGAGCGAGACGATGATGCCGCTGCGGCGGATGGAGTGGGAGCACATCCAGCAGGCGCTCAACGACACCGGGGGCAACATCTCGGCGACTGCGCGCCTGCTCGGCATGCACCGGCGTTCGCTGCAGCGCAAGCTCGGCAAGCGTCCCGGTCCGGAGCGCCGCATCGTCGGCCTGTAACCCCGGTCAGGTGGGAGCGGCGCAGCACGGGGATTTCCTCCGGTCATACGCCGCGCCCCCGGGACGCGCAGAGAGCCCAACGCCGACGCCACCGATCGAAGCCCGCGACCGTCGCGGCGTAGAAGCGGCGCAAACCGCGACCGCCATCCCCCACTCTCGCCGCGTCTTTGTCCTAGGCCCCTTGTAGGAGCGACGCAAGTCGCGACCGCCATCCTTCACGCTCGTCGCGTCTTTGTCCTAGACCTCTGTAGGAGCGGCGTAAGCCGCGACCGCGCTCGTGCGGTCTCGCGGCGTTTGTCGCTCGAAGGCTTCAAAGCTTCAAGCGAAGCTTCCGTCCGCTAGCGGCCAGGCCACCTTCTTGGCCAAGGCAGTCCTACCGGATTTCCTTCGGTCAAAAGCAACCAAAGAAAACCTCATGGCGCGGGCTGCTCCGCACAGGCCCTCCCTGGCCCGGCTGCGCACGGCCCGCCTCCCTGCGGGCCGCCCTTCGGGGCTTCGATTTGTCTTCGCGAGTTCGAAGCGGTGCCAAGCGCTTCACGGCAACAGCAACAACAGCGCGTATCGCCGTCGCCGCGTTGGGGCCTCACGACCCCGTCGCCCCCAGCGGTCTGACCAGCGCCTGCACCTGCGTCTCGCTGCGCTTGCCCTGCGCATCCTCGAACACCAGGGTCATCGGCACGCGTTCGCCGGCGCGCAGGGCGCGGTGTAGGCCGATCAGCATGATGTGGTAGCCGCCCGGGGCCAGGGCGATGCGGCGACCGGCGGGCAGGGGCAGGGCGGCGATCTGGCGCATGCGCATCATCTGTCCGTCCATCGCCATCTCGTGCACTTCCACGGCGGCGGCGACCGGCGAGCGGGCCGCGATCAGGCGGGTGTCGCGCCGCGCCGTCAGGTGCATGAAGGCGCCGGTGGCGTGTTGCTGGGCGACGCTGGCGCGCACCCAGGGCGCGTCGACTGCGACTTGGGCGGCGGCAGTGGCGCTGGACAGGCACAACAACGCGGCCAGGGCGGCGCAACGGAAGCGGGCGATCATCGGGTAGCGCTCGTGTGGGGACCGAGGAGAGCGGACGTCAGAGGATCTGACGGATATCGTCGACGCAGTGCTGCGCGCTCTGCTCGTGACGCAGGGCGATGCGCAGCGCGCCTTCGGCGTCGAACACGTAGCTCAGCGCCGAGTGGTCGATGGTGTAGGACGCGCCGGTCGGAACTTTGGCGTAGACCACGCGGAAGTCCTTGGCGGTGCGGGCGGTGCGCTCGGCGTCGCCGTACAGCCCGAGGAAGCCCGGGTCGAAGGCGCGCACATAGGTGTCCAGCACGCTCGGCGTGTCGCGCTCCGGGTCCAGGGTCACGAAGATCACCTGCAGGCGCTCGCCTTGCGCGCCGAGTAATTTGCGGATCTGCACCGCGCGCGTCAGCGCAGTCGGGCACACGTCCGGGCACTGGGTGAAGCCGAAGAACAGCAACACCGGGCGACCGCGGAATTCGGCCAGGCGGCGTTCGCGGCCTTGCGGGTCGAGCAACTGGAAATCGCGGGCGAAATCGCGTCCGGTCAGGTTGATGCCGTGCAGCGACAGCGGACGCTGACCGCCGCAGGCGCTGAGCAGGCCGGCGCAGGCCAGGCCGGCGAGGATGCGGCGGCGCGCAGACAGTTCGATCGGGGCGGGAAGGCGGGGCGCGGACACGGCGGCGGCCTGGTCGATGCGGGAGGTCCGCATTGCAGCACCGCCGTCGCAGGCGCGGATGTGGTCGAGTGTCGCAGCGTGGAGTGGCGCTGCCAGCGCTTACAGATCGCGTACCACCCAGCCGCTGGGATGCGGTGCGTCTTCGCCGCTGTCGAGCGCGGCCTGGGCGACTTCGTCCGGGCTGCGTCCGGCTTTCCAGGCCGCGGCCATCGCCGCCAGGCGCTCGCGGGTGGCGCGGGTGTAGGCGCCTTCCATTTCGTTCTGGGCGTCGGCGGCGAGTTTCTGCGGATACAGGGTGCGCGCGTCTTCGCTGCGGTTGAGCAGGGCGATCAGGCGCGACAACGCGGTGCGGAAGCTGGCCGCGCCCAGCGCGGTGCGCTGAGTGCGTTGCAGGTGCCACACGGTCAGATATTCGACCGGGCCGAGCAGGCGCCGTGGCGTGGCGCCGAAGAAATGTCCGGACAAGGCGCTGACCGCGACCGGGCCGCCGGCATCGGGCAGGCGGGTCGCGCCCCAAGAGCTCAACGCGCCGCCGGGCAGGTCCATGCGCCGCAAGGCGGTGCCGAAGGTGTCGGCGAGCAGGCGCTGGGCATGCGCGTCGTCGCTCTCGGCGACCACTCCGAGCAAGCGAATGAACAAGGGATAGTGGTCTTCGCCGAGCCGGCGCACCACGCGCTTGAGTACGGCCAGGCGGTATTCCGCGTCGCTGTGCGCGGCGAGCGCGGAGATCAGCCGGTCGGCGCCGGCGCGCAGGGCTTCGGGGCTGGGAATGGAATCGTTCAAGCGGAGCGGGACGCGGTCGGACCGGCGCCTAGGGTAGCGCGGACGCGGGGGGCGGGCCGATGTCTCGGTTAGGGCGCGCCGGGGCACGGCCGCGGCTGGCGCCGCTCCTGCCCCGGAACGGATCAGGCGAGCGCGTCGAGGACGGCGTCGGCGCCGCGGTCGGCGGCGGAGGACAGGTCCAGGCGGCCGAGTTCGTGCTCGAAGCCGGGATCGCCGGCCAGGCGGCGCTCGCCTTCCGGCACGCCGCTCCAGGCGTCGGCGTTGAGCACGGTTTCGCCGGCGTCGGCGGCCGGCGGCGCATACGCCGGCATCGCCGCTTCGGCGACCTGGGGGGCTTGCTGGATCTGTTCCTGTGCGGTCGGTTCGCGCCCGCGCAGACTCTCGAGCGCGGCCTGCCCGTCGAGGCTGGCGCGGTCGATGCGCGAATCGGGACCGATGGTGCTCATGCGGGGCAGGCAACGGGTGAAGTCGGGGGGATGGGCGAAATGTAACGCCGCACGGGGAGGGAGGATACTCGGGACGACCCTAGGTGCCCTCGCCCCGGTTCAGCTGCCCGGCGCCGGAGCGTGACCGGAGTGGCGACGCCGCCACGGTCGCGGTCCGGTCTGCGTGATAGCCTCGTCACCCTCTCGCTGCAAGGGCCGCGCATGGCGAAGGACCAGGGCGCCGACAAGACCGAACCGCCGACCCCAAAACGGATCCGGGACGCGCGCAAGGAAGGCAATGTCGCCAAGAGCAAGGAGCTGACCAGCACGGTGCTGGTGCTCGGCTGGGTGGTATGCGGCTGGCTGATGCTGGACTTCATGCGCACCAAGCTGATCCGGCTGTTCGAGACCTGCCTCAAGGCGATCAACCAACCCTTCGGCGACGCCCTGCGCGAATCCGGCGCAGCGGCGTTCGACGCCCTGCTGTGGCTGTCGCTGCCGTTGCTGGCGATGGCGGTGTTCCTGGGCGTGATCGTCGAGTTCCTCCAGGTCGGGCCGATCCTGACCCTGGAGAAGCTCAAGCCCAGCATGGAGAAGATGAACCCGGCCGAAGGGCTGAAGAAGATGTTCTCCATGGACAACCTGGTCGAGTTGGTCAAGTCGGTGCTCAAGAGCGCCGCCCTGATCGGCATCGGCGGTTTCGTCCTGTTCCAGATGCTGGCCCAGCTGATGCTGCTGCCCTACGCGCCGCCGGCGGCGATGGGCGCGGGCATCTGGCACGGGCTGGTGCGGATCTCGGTGTGGACGATCTTCGTGTTCTTCTTCGTCTCGGCGATCGACGTCTGGTACCAGAAGTTCGCCTACCTGAAGCAGCTGCGCATGAGCCGCCGCGACATCCAGCAGGAGGTCAAGGAGAACGAGGGCGACCCGCATGTGAAGAGCCGGCGCCGGCAGTTGCATCAGGAATGGTCGCAGCAGAACATGCTCAATGCCGTCCGCCAGTCGAACGTCGTCGTGACCAATCCCACCCACATCGCCATCGCCCTGCAGTACGAGCACGGCGTGACCGACCTGCCGGTCGTGGTCGCCAAGGGCGAGGGCTACATGGCCGAGCAGATCAAGGCCGCGGCGGTCGAGGCGGGGGTGCCGATCCTGCAGAACGTCGAACTCGCGCGCGGCCTCAACGAGCGCGTCGCCCTGGACGACTACATCGGCAACGAGTTCTTCGAAGCGGTGGCCGAGGTCCTGCACTGGGCCGAAGGCGTGCGCCGCCTGCGCGACGGCGACGACAGCACGCCGGAACTGCCGCCGCCGGTGGAAGAGCCGCGCTGAGGCGCGGCGGTTGTGGACGGCCTTCGCAATCCTCTCGCTGTTTCCCCATTTGAAAAAGGGAGCTAGGGGGGATTTGCCGTTGCGGTTGCTTTCACGAGCAAGCGCATCGAAGCGAAGCCAAAAGCAAATTCCTACCTCCCTTTTTCAAAGGGAGAACCGCCAGCGTTGATCCAAAGGGGCATCGGCAGCATGCTCCGCCGAATCCCGAATCCCGAATCCCGAATCCCGAATCCCCGCCTCACCCGCCGAACACGCGGTTCAGGGCGTCCAGCAAGCCGCGGTTGTCGGCCAGGCGGTCGAGCACGATCTCGACGTACACGCCGAGCATCAGCAGGATGATCCAGGTCGCCAGCCAGGCCTTGATCGGCATGGTGATGGTGAAGACGTTGAGCTGCGGGGCGAAGCGGTTGACCAGGCCGAACGACAGGTCGATCAGCAGCAGCACCACCATCGCCGGCGCGGCCAGCACCAGCAGCGCCGTCATCAGGTAGCTGAACTGTCCGACGAACAGCTCCATGCCGATCGGATGCAGGTCGGGGAAGTACGAGGTCACCGACCACATCGCGTAGCTCGACAGCAGCAGGTCGAGGAACACCAGGAAGGCGCCGCTGGCCATGAACAGCCAGGCCGCGAATTGCGACAGGAAGCTGCCGTGCAGCGAGGCCTGATGGCCCTGGATCGGGTCGAACACCTGCGCCAGGGTCATGCCGACCTGGGTGTCGATGATGTTGCCCGCGGCGCTGATCGCCCAGAACACCATGCCGAAGCAGAAGCCGATCGATACGCCGATGAACAGCTCTTTGAGGATGATCGGCGCCCAGGCGAAGGTGCCCAGGGTATTGAGCGGCACGCCGTTCATGGCCACCGGGATGGCGATGATCGCCAGGCTGACCATGAAGCTGTTGCGCACCAGTGGGGGCATGTTCTCCGAGGTGAGCAGCGGCAGCATCATGAAGGCCCCGATCACCCGCGGCAGCACCAGCCCCAGCGCGAGCAGGACGTTGCCGACCGAATCGAAATTCATCGCCCGCCTGCGCCTTAGTGCCGGACCAGGCCCGGGAAGTCGATGAAGATCCGGTCGGCGAAGGTGTACAGCGTGCCGCCGATCATCGACGCGGTGACGAACAGGGTCACCACGATCACCGCGAACTTGATCGCGTAGGCGAAGGTCTGCTCCTGCAACTGGGTTGCGGCCTGGATGAAGGCCACCACCAGGCCCACCACGGCCGCAGCCACCACCGGCGGCCCCGACAACAGCAGGGTCAGCCACAGGGCCTGTTTGGTGAGTTCTAGCATGTCGCCCATAGCGGCCGGGATTGGGGATTTGGGATTGGGGATTGGAAAGCTAAAGCGGTGCGGGGCCGGGAGGGGTTCGGCGAATCCCGAATCCCCAATCCCGAAGGCGGCGCTAGCCGCCGTAGGTCAACACCAAGCCGTGCACCAGCTTGGCCCAGCCGCCGATCAGCACGAACAGCAGCAGCTTGAACGGCAGCGAGACGGTGGTGGGGGACAGCATCATCATGCCCAGCGAGAGCAGGATGTTGGACACCACCAGGTCGATGATCAGGAACGGCAGGAAGATCAGGAAGCCGATCTGGAACGCGGCGGTGAGTTCGCTGACGGTGAAGGCGGGGATCACCACGATGAAGTCGTTCACCGAGATGTCGCCGCGCGCGGCCGGCGGCAGCAGGCGCTGGGCGCTGCGCAGGAAGAACGCCCGCTCGGCATCGCTGGAGTGCTTGATCAGGAACTTGCGCAGCGGCTCCTTGCCGGCGTCCATCAGCGCCAACAGGCGCGCGGTGTCCATCTTGCCGCCGGCGCTGAGCAGGGCCGAGGGCGGTTTGCCCGCGCCGCCGGCGGTGGTCGCGGCCGCGGCCGGTGCGGCGGGCGCAGCGGCGACCGGCGTGGCGGTGGTGGTGACGGTCACGCTGGTGCCGGCGGCCAAGCCGGTCGGCGCCGGCGCGTTCGCGGCGGGCGTCGCAGCGGCATTGACGGCGACCGGCGCAGCGCTGGCCGCAGGCGCTGTCGCTGCGCTGGCGGCCGGTGCGCCCGCGGGCGCGGCGGCGCCGACCGGCGGCTGGCCCTGAGTCGCGCTCGCCGCCGGTTGGCCGCTCAGGCGCGCATTGATCGCGTCGTGGGTTTCCAGGATCACCGGATACATCACGTAGATCGACAGCACGATCGCCAGGCCGTTGATGACCACGTTCGGCGGCACCTGCTGCAGGCCCAGCGCGTTGCGCAGCAGGCTCAGCACGACCACGATCTTGGTGAAGGACGTCACCATCACCGCGACGAACGGGGCCAGCGCCAGGCTGATCACCGTGACCAGCACCAGCGCCGGCGAGAACGAACTGAAATCCATCGGTCAGCTCCAGCTGATCAGCCGCACGCCGAGGGTGTCGCCGACCGCCACGATCTCGCCGCGGCCGGCGTCGCGGCCGTTGGCGCGGATCACCACGTTCGCGCCTTCTAGGCGCGAGGGCAGGGCGAACACGTAGCCGGGCTGGAAGCCGGACAGCTCCTGGTACTTGCACTCCAGGCGGCCGAGATCGAAGTCGAGCCGGACCGGCACGTCGGGCGCAGTGGGTTCCGCGGACTCGGGGGCGGCGGACTCGGTGTCGGACATCGCGGAAGTCTCCTGGTGCGTGGCAAGGGTCAAGGGCGGGCCGTCGATGCGCCAGCCGTCGGCGAGCGCGCTCAGCGGCCAGGCGAAGCCCGGCACCTGCGCCTGCACCGGCGGCGGACGCTGGGCGTTGCCGATCACCAGCACGTCGCCCGGACGCAGCTGGCGGAATTGGTCGTAACGCAACTGCGGGCCGTTCCAGCGCAGCGCTACCGGCACCGGCAGGTCGCCCCAGCGGGCGATCGCGTTCGGGTCCTGCACCGGCTCGACGATGTCCGAGCGCGACAGCAACTGGCCGACCCAGTTCACCGGCAGGCGCAGGCTGCCCCGGCTGAGCACCTGCTGTCCGGACGGATCGCCGATGACGAAGGCCAGCCACAGTCCGTCGAGCTCGGCCTCGGCCTCGGCATGCGCGCTGCGGATCGGGTCGTTGTCGTCGGCGACCGGGATCAGGGCGACGTCGATCGCCTGGCTCAGCCGCATCAGCTGCGTTTCGTGCGCCAGGCTCCAGGCCAACAGGCGCGAGCGGCCCTGGTAGTCGCTCCAATGCAGCCCGGTATCGGCTTCCTGGCTCGGGTTGCTTTCGAAATGCAGCTTGATCCGCGCGCCGTCGCCTTCCAGGGTGAAGACTTCCCCGTGCACCGCCTGCGCCGGCAGGAACTGCAGCCAGGCGCCGTCGCGGGTCGGCCAGCGCTGGCGCAGGGCGAACACGTCGCGCAGGGCCTCGGCCTGCCAAGGGTGCAGCGCCGGCAGACGGCCGCGCACCGGTGCGGCGGCGGGATGGGCGGCCGGTGCGGCCGCTTCGCTCGTCTCAACCATGTCCCAGCGCCACCTTCATCAGTTCGGGCAGCGAGCGTACTCCGAGTTTGTTCATCATGTTCGATCGATGCAGTTCCACGGTCTTGACGCTGATGCCGAGCACGTCGGCGATGATCTTGTTCGGCTTGCTGGCCACCACCAGGTCCATGACCTGGCGCTCGCGCGGGCTGAGCCGCGACAGGCGATCGTCGCCGGCATCGGCGCCGGCGTGCTGGCGGGCGTTGGCGATCGCGGTGCGCAGCGCGTCGATCAGGGTCTCGTCGTTGAAGGGCTTCTCGAGGAAGTTGGACGCGCCCTTGCGCATCGCCTCGACCGCCAGGGGCACGTCGCCGTGCGCGGTGACGAACACCAGCGGCAGGCCGATGCCGCGCCGGCGCAGTTCCTCCTGCAGCTGCAGGCCGCTCATCAGCGGCATGCGGATATCGCAGACGATGCACTGGGCGCCGCCGCCCTGGCGTTCGCCGGCGAAGGCGTCGAGGAAGGCCGGTCCGGACGGATAGGCCAGCACTTCGAAACCGGCGGTTTCCAGCAGCCAGGCGGTCGAATCGCGGAAACCGTCGTTGTCGTCGATCAGGTAGATCCGGGCTTCGGTCATGGGCGATACCTCGCGCTCCGGCCCCGCGCGAGCGGATGCGCGCGCCCGCGCCCGGCAGCGGGGCCGACGGCGGGAGCGGGCAGGACGCGGGGCGGGGTCATCGGCGTCATCGGTGCGCGCTTCGGGGCCGAGGCCGGTCCGGCGCGCGGAGCGGATCCGGGCGCGACGGTATAACCCGACAGGAGGGGGGCGCGGTCGTGACCTTTGTCATGCGCGCAAGCGCGGCAGTCGCGATCCGGGTCATCAAGCGCGGGCCTCGTAGCGCGGCAGGGTGAAGCCGAACACGCTGCCGCCGCCTTCGCGCGGTTCGAAGAACAGCCGGCCCTGGTGGTACTCGACGATCGAGCGGCAGATCGCCAGGCCGATGCCGAGGCCGTCGGTCTTGGTGGTGAAGAACGGCGAGAACAGCTGGTCCTGCTCGGCCGGGCTGAGCCCGGCGCCGCGGTCGGACACCCGCACCTCGATCTGGTCGTCGAGGTTCATCCGCGCGTCGATGCGCAGCTCGCGGCGCGCGGTCGGGATATCGCGCATGGCCTCGATCGCGTTCTTGACCAGGTTCAGCAGCACCTGCTCGATCATGACCCGGTCGGCGAACACCGGCGCCAATTGCGCGGGCAGGCCCAGGTCGATGCGCAGTTGCAGGCGCTCGGCCTCCAGCCGCAGCAGTTCCAGCACGGTCGCGGCGATCTGGCCCAGGTCGTGGGCGTCGCGGCGCGGCTCGCGCGCGCGCACGAACTCGCGCACCCGCGCGATCACCGCGCTGGCGTGCTCGGCCTGGGTGCGCGCGGCGTGCAGGGCGCGCTCGACCTGGACCGGGCCGCCGGCCTGTTCGACCAGGCGCAGACTGCCGTTCAGATAATTCATGATCGCCGCGAGCGGCTGATTGAGTTCGTGCGCCAGGGTCGCGGCCATCTCGCCGACCGACATCAGGCGCGAGGTGAACAGCAGCTTCTCCTGGCGGGTCTTGTGCGAGTCCAGGGTCTCGATGCGCTCGCTGATGTCGATCGCGGTCAGCACCTGCGCCGGCGCGCCCTGATGCTCGGCGCGGCCCCAGTGCAGGGCGTACCAGCGGCCGCTGTGCGGGGCGCGCACTTCGCGCGCCTCGTCCTCGCCGCCGGCATGCAGCAGCGCCAACAGCGCCTCGCGCTGAGCGTGTTCGGCCAATTCGCCGAACTCCTCGCGGTAGCGCGCGTTGCCGGCGAGCAGGGCGCCGCCGGCGGAGAACAGGGCGCAGGCGAACGGTACCGCCTCGAGCAAGCCGGCCTGCGCCGATGCGGCCGGCTGCGCGCGCGGGCCGGCGGAGCGGGAAGAAGTCGTGACCATGTTCACATCCTTGCCTCGGGCCGGCGTTGTGCGGCGTGAAACGCGACCAGGGTGGCGGCGGCGCAGCGGGCTGTTACGGTATGTCGCCGCGGCGACGCCGGCCGCGCACTCCCTGTTCCGGTTCCGTCCCGACTCGTCATGCCCATCCCTTTCCTGTTGCGTCCGCTGCTTCGCCTTGGCTTCGCCGCGGCTGTCTGGCCGTGGTCGGCCGCCCTCGCGGCGCCGGCCGCCAAGCCGGCCGCCGCTGCTGCCGAACCGCCGTCGTTCTTCTTCGAACTGCTGTCGATCATGCTGCCAGTGGCGGTGGTCCTGGTCGGTCTGATCGCGGTCCTGTACTACCTGCGCAAGCGCCATGGCCTGGTGGCGCGCGATGCGCCGTTGACGATCGTGCAGGTGCTCCCGGTCGGCCCGCGCGAACGCATCGTCGTGCTGCGCACGCGCAGCGGCCGCGCGCTCGCGGTCGGCGTCGGCGGGCAATCGCCCAGCCTGATCGCCGAGCTGGACGCCGCCGACATCGCGCCGGCGCCGGCCGAGGACGGCGCCGGCCAGGCCCCGGAACGCAGCCTGGCACAGACTCCGCCCGCGGCTGCGGGCGAATCCTGACGCGTAGGACCCTACGTTAGTCGAACACGGTGACGCAATTGCGCACGCGCTCACAAAAACAATGATGAATGCGCGCGAATGTGGCTCTGCGCAAACAAGCGGACGTGATTGTGCGCAAGTCGCGCAAATTGCATCTCGTTCATACAAATGATGACAAACAGCACTTAGTATCGGCCGTCCGAACCGGGATCGTGTAAGGACAGGCGCCATGCATGGGTGCTCAGGGATACGTGACAAAGCAGTGACTGCTTTCACCGTTCGAGACAGGGCCGACCTCCTTCCGATCGCGAACCGCGGCCAGACCCCGCGGGCTCGCGCGTCGCTGTTCGCGCGCGCGCCGCGCCCGGCCGCCATCGCCAGAGTCCGGGGTTGACCGCATGCGCGCATTGCTGAGCTCGTTGATCGCCGCAACGCCCGGCGCCCCGCCGCGTCGCCGTGCGGGCTACAGCGACGTGGTCCTGGCCGCGGCCGCGGTGACCATCATCGGGGTGATGATCCTGCCGCTGCCGCTGGCGATCATCGACACCCTGGTCGCGGTCAACATCGCGATCGGCTTCGGCCTGCTGCTGATCGCCCTGTATATTCCGACGCCGGTCGCATTTTCCAGTTTCCCCAGCGTGCTGCTGCTGACCACGCTGTTCCGCCTGTCGCTGTCGATCGCGATCACCCGCTCGATCCTGCTGGAAGCCAACGGCGGCCATATCGTCGAGACCTTCGGCAGCCTGGTCGCCGGCGGCAACCTGGTGGTCGGCTTCGTGGTGTTCCTGATCATCACGGTGGTCCAGTTCATCGTCATCGCCAAGGGCGCCGAGCGCGTGGCCGAGGTCGCCGCGCGCTTCACCCTCGACGCCATGCCCGGCAAGCAGTTGTCAATCGACTCGGACCTGCGCGCCGGGCTGATCGACAAGGACGAGGCCAAGCGCAAGCGCCGGTTGCTGGAGGTGGAAAGCCAGCTGCACGGCAGCCTGGACGGCGCGATGAAGTTCGTGAAGGGCGACGCCATCGCCGGCATCGTCATCATCATCATCAACCTGCTCGGCGGCCTGGCCATCGGCGTGCTGCAAAAGGGCATGCCGCTCAGCGACGCGACCCACACCTACAGCATCCTCACCATCGGCGACGGCCTGGTCTCGCAGATCCCGGCCATCCTGGCCACCATCGCCGCCGGCCTGGTGGTGACCCGCACCGCCGGCGACGAGGACGACCGCCACCTCGGCGAGTCGATCACCCGCCAGGTCTCCGGCCAGCCGCGCGTGCTGCTGATCACCGGCTGCCTGGCGTTCCTGATGGTGTTCGTGCCGGGCTTCCCCAAGCCGGTGTTCTTGTTGCTGTCGGTGGTCCTGCTCGGCATCGCCGCCTGGCGCTATCGCCACCATCACGCGGTGCTGCGGCGCGCGTTCAAGGTGCCCGCGGGCGAGCTTGCGGCCGACGAGAAGCCGCTCAACCAGGACGAAGTCGCGCCGCCGGCGCCGTTGCAGCTGGAGCTGGCGCCGTCGCTGGCGGCCGCGTTCGGCGAGCCGGCCGCGCGCGAGCGGCTGGTCGAGGTCGCGCGCCGGCTGCGCGAGGAATACGGCGTGCCGCTGCCGGTGCCGAGCCTGCGCATCGCCGCCGACCTGGACAACGGCGACGGCATCGGCGGCTATCGCCTGACCGCGTTCGGCGCGCGCATCGCCTTCGGCCGGCTGTCGCCGAACGCGCAGTTCCGCCCGGCCCGCGCCGGCGACGCCAACGCGCCCAAGCTGGCCGGGTTCTTCCCGCCGCTGGCCGGCGAATGGACCGGCCAGAGCGGCGGCGACATCCGCGACGGCCTGAGCACGGTGATCGAGCACTGCCGCGCCGCGCTGGAGCGGCGCATGGGCAGCTTCATCGGCATTCAGGAAACCTCCAACCTGTTCGGGCGCATGCAGCGCGACTACCCCGACCTGGTCAAGGAAATGCTGCGCGTGGTCGCGCCGCAGCGGGTCGCCGACGTGCTGCGCCGGCTGGTCGAGGAGGGCGTGCCGATCCGCAACCTGCGCGACGCGTTCGAGGCGATCACCGATGTCGGCGGGCGCGAGAAGGATGTGGTCCTGCTGACCGAGTACGTGCGGGTGGCGCTCAAGCGCGAAATCGCCGATCGCTACGCCGACGGCGAACGCACCATGCAGGTGCTGCTGATCCATCCGGAACTGGAGGATCGCCTGCGCCAGTCGGTGCGCGTCACCGGCGGCACCACCCAACTGGCGATCTCGCCGGAACTGGCCGGCCGGCTCGGCGCCGAGGTGCGCTCGCACCTGGGCCGCCAGGCCGACGGGGTCAAGCCGGTGCTGCTGTGTTCACTGGACGTTCGCCGCCATCTGCGCAAGCTGCTGGAGATCGATTTCTTCGAACTGCCGGTGTTGTCCTACCAGGAGCTCGCGCCCGATCTGCGGATCGTGCAGGCGGGCCAGGTCAACGCCTGACGGAGCCCCGACGATGCCTCGCCGCGCTCTCCATCGCCGTGCAGTCTTCCCCGTCCATCGCCGGCCGGCAGTCCCGCGCGTCTCGCGCGTCCCGGCCCGCAGCGCCGCCGCGGACGGCGGCGTCGAGTAGGAGTCCGCCATGTCTTCCCCCGACCCGAACAGCGCCAATACCGAACCTCGCACCGACGCCGGCCGCGAGCCGCCGCGTCCCGCCGCCGCGCCCGCGGTCAGCGTGTTGCGCATCGTTTCCGGCCTGCACGCCGGCGCCAGCCGGCCGTTGTCGGCGCAGGAAACCCTGCTGATCGGCAGCGGCAGCGATTGCGACATCGTCCTGTCCGATGCCGGCGTCGCCCCGCACCATGCCTTCATCATGCGCATGGGCGGCACGATTTCGCTGCGCGCGGTCGACGCGCCGCTGCAGATCGACGGCCAGACGCTGACGCCGGGCGATCCGGCCGAGCTCACCGCGATGCAGCGCGTCGACCTGGGCAGCGCGTCGCTCGCGGTCGGCGCCGCCGAAGACCCGGCCTGGGCCTCGATCCTGCCCCAGCACCTCAGCGAAGCGGCGCGTCCGCCGCGTTCGTCGATGCGCCATCTGCCGCTGATCGCCGGCCTGGCGGCGTTGTCGCTGGTGTCGGTGGCGATCGCCGCGGCGGTGATGCCGGGCTTCGAGAAGGAGCCGACGGCGACCGAGCTGGCCACGCCCCTGATCAAGGAGTTCTCGATCGCCGGCGGCCGCGTGGTCGAGCACGAGGACGGCAGCGTGGTGGTGTCCGGCACGGTCAAGGACGCCGCCACCCGCGAGATGATCCGCAAGCGCCTGGCCACCGACAACGTGGCCGCGCGCCTGGACCTGCGCACCGGCGACGACATCGCCGCGGACGTGCGCGAGGTGCTGCGCAGCCAGGGCCTGAGCACCGAGACCAAGTACCTGGGCAACGGCGATGTCGAAGTCGCCGGCCGTTTCGACGACCCGGCGGCGTTCGAGCGCGCGGTCGCCTCGCGCGCGATGCGCGACGTCAACGGCGTGCGCCGGGTGATCCCGCGCAACCTGTCGGATCAGCCCGCGGCCGGGCCGAGCCTGCCGGAACCGGCCAAGAAGCCGGTCAGCAGCGAGCCGACCCGGATCGTGCAGATCGTGCGCGGCGAGTCCCCGCACGTGATCGACGTCGACGGCAACAAGTACGAGGCCGGCGATGCGCTGCCCGACGGCCGCAACCTGATGGTGATCGGGGCCAAGGTCTGGGCGATGAACAAGCTGACCAACCTGCCCGAAGAGATCAAGGCCAAGCCGCTGACCGCGGCCGAACTGGCCGCCGCGGCGGCGCCTGCGGGCGAACCGGCGTCGGGCGGTACGGCCGCGCCCGCGCCGGCCGCTGCGGCGAACCCCGCGACGCCCGCGCCGGCCGCGAACCCGGTTCAGCCGCCGGCCCAGCCCGCCGCCGCGGTGGCCGAGGCGCCGGCCAAGCCGGCCGCGACCCGGCGCTAGGGAGGACCCAGGGTTTTCACTAGGTGGTTTCGCGCGCCCCGAACCGGTTTCATTAGGCTCGGCAACATCCATCCGTAGTTCCACGCCATTCAGCGGCCTCGCCGCACTCCGCAGGAGAGACGTCAATGAGCAACAACACGGTTAACCCCGCCAACGGCGCCGGCTTGGTGAACACGTTCATCGCCAACGCCAACAACTCCAACAACCTCAGCGTTTCGCGCGGCGGCGGTGGCGGCGGTGCCGTCGGCGGCGGTGGCGGCGGCAGCTGGTACGAGGCCATGTCCAAGGCCTGGGGCGCCACCCTGGACTCGCAGGCCGCGCGCATCACCGACCTGTCCGGCCAGATCGGCGGCGGCAACGACCAGCCCTCCAGCATGGTCGCGCTGACCGCCGAGAGCCTGCGCATGCAGTTCATCTCCAACAACGCCGCCACTTCGCAGAACAGCGTCGGCGATTCGCTGAAGACGCTGGCCTCGCGCAGCGGCTGATATCGGCGCCTCGCGGCCCGACGTCGCCGCAGCCTGCCGGAACGGCACCCGGGTCCTAGGACCCGGGCGTCGTCGGTGGTGCGGGGCGCGCGGCCGCAGCGTCGAGCGTCGTTCCGTTTCTTTGTTCGTTCGGACCCCACGTTTCAGGAGAACAGGGCCATGATCGAAGCCATCCAAGTCGCGGCTCCCGCCGCTCAGCCCGCCGCGGCCTCGCCGGCCCAGTCGCCGCAGGCCTCGGCCTACGACGTGCGCGAATTCGCCGCGGCATTCGACCGCGGCGCCTCGCCGGCGGCGCAGGGCGGCAGCGCGCAGACCGCCGCGACCGGTTCCACCGAGCCTTCGCAGGGCACGCGCGCCGTGCTCGCCGCGCTCGACAACCTCAACGGCGGCGCCGACAAGATCGACGCCATGTCCAAGACCATGTCGGCCAACGCCGCGGACCTGACGCCGGGCGAGATGATCCAGATGACCATGCGCTGCCATCAGTTCATGTTCACCTCGCAGCTCACCTCGAACGTCGCCAATCGCACGTCGGACGGCATCCAGCAGCTGTTCCGTCAGCAGTCGTAATTTCGTCATCCAACGGGGGATGCATGGGTAGGGCCTCAGGCTTCAACGCGGTACGAGTCGTGGCGGCCCTGCTGGCCTGCCTGCTGATGGTCGGCTGCACGCGCACCACGCTGTACAGCCAGCTCGACGAGCAGCAGGCGAACGAACTGATGGCGGCGTTGCTGGACGCCGGCATCCCCGCCGAAAAAGACCCCTCGCCGAGCAAGACCGGCTGGGAGGTCATGGTCAATCGCGGCGATATCCCGTACGCGATGCAGGTGCTGAACTCGCGCGGCCTGCCGCGCGCCCAGTACCGCTCGCTCGGCGAGGTGTTCAAGAAGGAGGGCTTCGCCTCCTCCGCGCTGGAAGAGAAGGCGCGCTACCTCTACGGCCTGTCGCAGGAGCTGTCGCGCACGCTGTCGCGCATCGACGGCGTGGTCGAGGCGCGCGTCCACATCGCCCTGCCGGACCGCGATCCGCTCGGCGGCAACGTGCAGGACTCGTCGGCCTCGGTGCTGGTGTTCGAGCGTCCGGGGCAGAGCCTGCGCGACCGCGAGACCGACATCAAAGTCTTCGTCAAGGACAGCGTCGAGGGCCTGGACGACGTCAACAAGGTGACGGTGAAGTTCTTCACCGTGACCGCGCCGCCCAAGGTGCACCAGAGCGGCGGTCCGTTCGCGGCCGTGCTCGGTTCGATCGACCTCAGCGCGGTCATCATCGGCGGCGCGGTGCTGGTGCTGCTGGCCATCGCCGCGTTCTTCCTGGCCCGGCTGCGCTCGCGCTTCGGCGCCTCGGCCGAGCCGGTCAGCAACGCCCGCAGCGGGGTATGGAACGGATGAGCGCGACGGCGCTGAAGACGATCCTGGCCGAAGTCGATCCGAGCTGGATCGGCGTCGGCGAGGACGCGCTCGCGCCGGAACTGCTCGACCACGCGCGCGCCAGCGCGCTCGGCCGGCGCATGGTCGCGCGCTGGCTCGCCGCCGACGCGCCTGCGCTGCTGGCGCCGCAACCCGGCGACGGCTTCGGCGCCGCCGCGCGGCGTTGGCCGCGCCTGCGCATGAACCGGCTGGTGCGCGATCTGGGTGCGCTGGCCTATGCGCCGGCGATCCGTTCCGAAGTCCGGCGCGAACCGGTGCGCCGGCTCAAGCAGGCGCTGGACAACAGCTATCTGCTGGCGCTCGACAGCCTGGTCTGGGACGGCAAGGTCCAGGCCCAGCTCGGCGCCCAGTTGAGCGCCGAACTCGACGCGGCGCTGCGTGCCAGCGAAGACGATCACCTGCTGTTCGACCTGCTCGACCGCCGCGGCCGTACCGAGTTGCGGCTGTGGGCCGAGCGCCGCGACCCCGGCCTGGCCGACTGGTCGCGGCTGCTGCTGCCGCGCACCACCCACGAGGCCGCTTCGAACCTGCGCGGGCACTTGCCGCCGGAAGCGGTCGAACGCCTCTACGCTCACCACGGCGCGCGTCCGCTCGCGGCCTGAGCCGCTGCGCGCCCTGTTCCGGAATCGCCATGCACGCCGACCCGCTCGCCTCCGTCGCCACGCCGTCCGCCGCTGCCGCTGCGGCGAGCGCTGCCGACGGCGCTCCGCGCCGGGTCCAGCCCGGACGCGGCGGCGCTACGGTGGCGGTGTTCGAGCGGCGCCAATTCGAGCGCGCGGTCGCCGGCACGGTAGTGCCGGCCAAGCAGTGGAACGCGATCGCCGAACTCGACCAGATGCTGGCCCGGGTCAATGCGCTGTACGCCGAGGCCGGCGAAGAAATCAAACAAGCGCGCGAGGCCGGCTACGCGGCCGGCTTCGCCGAAGGCCTGGCGCGCGCCCAGCAGCAGATGGCGCAGCAGCTGGCCGACCTCAACGAACGCCGCGCGCGGGTGCTGGCCGATGCCGGCAGCCGCGTCACCGAGCTGGCCTGCGCGATCGTTTCGCGCATCTCGCCCGACTTCGATGCGCGCAGCGTGGTGCCGCCGCTGGTGATGCACGCGGTCGAGGCGGCCCAGGCCGAACAATTCCTGCTGATCCGGGTCCATCCCAGCGTGCGCGAGGAAGTCGCCAAGGGCCTGGGACTGGTGCGCCAGGCGCACCCGGTGGTCGGCGTGATCGAACTGGTCGACGACGAAAGCCTGGACAAGCTCAGCTGCGTGGTGGTGTCCGAAGTCGGCGAAGTGCGCGCCGGCGTGGCCCAGCAGATCGAGGCGATCCGCCTGGCCCTGTCGGGCGCCGAGTACGGCGCCGAGCACGCGGAGCCGGCGCCGTGAACGCCGCGCACCGCGACGCGCGGAGCCGGCCGTGAGCAGCCTGCCGCGCCTGGTCCTGCAACCGGCGCCCGCGCCGGTGCCGCAGCAGGACCCGCTGATCGCCGCGCTGGCGCGGGTGCCCAAGGTGGTGCGCGTCGGCAAGGTCGCCGAGGCCTACGGCACCATGATCCGCGCCACCGGATTGAAGGCGATGATCGGCGAGCTGTGCGAGCTGCGCAGCCCACGCGACCGCCAGTTCCGTCTCGCCGCCGAAGTGGTCGGCGTGTCGCGCCAGTACACCTTGCTGACTCCGCTGGGCCCGCTCGACGGCGTCGCCCACGACACCGAAGTCGTCGCCACCGGCCGCCAGGCCTCGGTGCGCTGCGGCGACGGCCTGCTCGGCCGCATTCTCGACGCCAACGGCGAACCGCTCGACGGCCGCGGCGGGCTCGGCCCGACCGTGCAGGTGCCGATCTACGCCGCCTCGCCCAATCCGTTGGCGCGGCAGCTGATCGAGCGCCCCTTCGCCACCGGCGTGCGCGCGCTCGACACCCTCATCACCGCGGGCGTCGGCCAGCGCCTGGGCATCTTCGCCGTCGCCGGCGGCGGCAAGAGCACCTTGCTCGGCATGCTTGCGCGCGGCGGCGAGGCCGACGTCAACGTGATCGCCCTGGTCGGCGAGCGCGGCCGCGAGGTCAACGAATTCATCCACGACAACCTCGGCGAGGCCGGGTTGCAGAAATCGATCATCGTCGTCGCCACTTCCGACCGGCCGGCGCTGGAGCGCAGCCGCGCGGCGTGGGTCGCCACCGCCATCGCCGAGTACTTCCGCGACCGCGGCAAGCGGGTGATGTTGCTGGTCGACTCGGTGACCCGCTTCGCCCGCGCCCTGCGCGACGTCGGCCTGGCGATCGGCGAGCCGCCGGCGCGGCGCGGTTTTCCGCCGTCGGTGTTCAGCCAGATGCCGCGCCTGTTCGAGCGCGCCGGCAACAACGACAAAGGCAGCATCACCGCGTTCTACACCGTGCTGATGGAAGGCGAAGACGGCGACGACCCGGTCGCCGAGGAAGTGCGCTCGATCCTCGACGGCCACATCGTGCTGTCGCGCAAGCTGGCCGCCGCCTACCACTACCCGGCCATCGACGTGCTGGTCAGCCTCAGCCGCACCATGCCGCGGGTGGCCGACGAAGCCCACCAGCGCGCCGCCGGCCAGCTGCGCAAGTACCTGGCCAAGCACCAGGACATCGAGTTGCTGCTGCAGTTGGGCGAATACAAGCGCGGCAGCGATCCGGAGGCCGACATCGCGATCGAGAAGATCGGCCCGATCCGCAAGCTGCTGCAGCAGTCCTCCGCAGACCTGGCCGACTACAAGCAATCCATCGACGCCCTGCGCAGGTTGTTCGCATGAAGCGCTATCCCCTGCACACGCTGCTGCAGTTGCGCGCGCACCGGGTCGAGACGGCGCGCATGCTGGTGCTCGAACGCCAGCGCCAGGTGCAGGAGAAGAAAGACGCCTGCACCCGCATCCAGGGCGAGATCGACGCGATCCGCGACGAGCGCGCGGCGCAGCGCCTGCGCCTGATGGACCCGCCGCCGCCCGGCGTGCCCTGGCCGATGGCGATGTCGCAGCGCGAATCGCACATCGACCACCTCGGCGAACTCGGCGTCGCCGCCCAGCAGCGCCTGCAGGAAGCGCAGGGCAAGCTGCGCGAGGCCGAGGCGGCGCTGGACGAATCGCGCAAGGCGTTCTTCCGCGCCAAGGCGCGGCTGGACGCGCTGGAGAAACGCAAGGACCTGTGGCGCAAGGAACAGAACCTGCAACACCAGCGCCGCGAGGAAGCCCTGACCGCCGATCTGATGTTGGCCCAGCGCCAGCAGACGAACGGCCCCTTCTGAACCGAGGTCGCCATGAGCATGATCCGCAACAGCTCCTCGACGTCCGAATCCGATTCGGCCAAGCGCAACGAGGCCGCCGAACAGGCCAAGCAGCCGCGCGAACAGCCCCGCCAGCCGGCCGCGCCGGAGAGCGTCGACCAGTTCCGCAGCCTGATGCAGCAGCGCCAGGGCACGTTCGCCCAGTCCGGCGCGCAGAGCCAGGACGCCGCGCAGGACAGCGGCTTCGGTTTGCTGGAAGGCGAAGGCGAGGCCGCCGAGCAGACCAGCCAGCGCCTGATCGGCGATTCGGTGCGCGAGCGCGCCGCGACCAATACCGCGCGCCATCATGCGGTCGGCGAGCGCAGCCATGAGGAATCGCGCCAGGCCGGCGGCGACCGCGCCGACGCTTCGCTGCCGCCGGCCGAGGCGTCGGCGATGTGGCAGGCGCAGCTGGCGATGCGCGATGCCGCGACCCAGACCCAGCCCAGCCAACCGACCTCGAACGCAGCCGCGTTCGCCGACCTGGTCGAGCGCCACGTGCGTCAGCTCGCGGTCAGCGACGGCGGCGCCAGCGGCGACGACGGCCAGGTCCTGCTGCGCTTGTCCGACGACACCTTGCCGGGCACCGATCTGCTGCTGACCAAGACCGCCGAGGGCTGGCAGTTGCGCGCCGATGTGCGCTCGCGCTCCAGCTTCGATGCGATCCGCGAGGCCGGTCCCGAGCTGGCGCGCCGCTTCGCCGCGCGCAATCTCGGCCAGCTCAGCATCGATCCGCATTTCCACGGCTGACCGCGAACGACTCGCGCCGCGCGCCTTCGCCGGCGCGCGGCAGGAGACCGCCATGGCCCCGTCCACGCTCCTCTCTACCCGCGCCGCTGCGTTGCGGCGCCGCCCGTTGCGGCTCGGCCTGGCCGCGACGCTATGGCTGGCCGGCACCTGGGTCGTGGCGGCGCAGGACAACGCGCCGCTGATCGACGGCGTCGGCGCGTACACCCATTCGCAGATCATGCGCCACCGCGACGATGCCGAGCCCGGCCGTCGCGAGGCGCGCCCGCGCGCCCGCGGCCAGCAAGCGCCCGCACGCGGCGGCGCGACGCTGGACAGCCTCGACTTCGCTCCGCGGCCGGCCGTGTCGGCCGCGCTCAACGCCGCCTTCGCCGACAGCCTGACCGGCCGTCGCCCCAGCCTCGACAGCGAGGTGTTGCGCGACATCGACGGTGCGTTCGAGCGCCATCCGCAATTCCGTCGATTGCTGGCGCAGCAGATCGGCGGCGACGACCGCGGCCGGGTGGTGCAGGCGCTGCAGTCCGGCCGCCTGCAGGCGCAGTTCGGCCAACGGTTGCAGGCGCACGGCTATTCCGCGCGCAATTTCGGCGACGTGCTCAACGCTTTCATGATTTACGGTTGGACCTTGGCCAACGACGGCGCGCGCAGCGACCACGATGCCGCGTTCTCGGGGTTGCGCGCGCGCTTGGCCGACAGCCTGGCGCGCGGGCAGAAGCTGACCTCGATGCGACCGCAACAACTGCAGGAAGCGGCCGAGCTGTACGGCCTGGTCGCGACCTTGGCCGGCGCCGCCTGGCAGAACGCGCGCAGCCCGGCCGAGCGCGCCAGCGTGCGCGACGGCATGGCCGCGATCGGACGCACGGTCGGCATCGATTTTCGCGCCGTCGCTTTGCGCGACGGCGGTTTCGCACCGAAGCGTTGAGCGCCGCCGGGGCTGGCGCGCACCGGCGCGCAGACCCTGGGGGCGGCCCGAGGATTCGCCGCCGCGCGCGCCTGGCGATACTGCGCGGTCGCGGCGGAAATCCGCACCGCGTCGAAGATCGGCGCGGGTGCGCTTCCGATGCGGCGCGGGCGCGTTGTCTACTGGTTCCGTTCGAACAGGTTTCGTTTTCACCATCAGTTGCGACAGGAGAGTCCGATGTCCCAGCCCTTCACCCCGACCCAGGAGCAGCGCGATCAAATGGTCGCCGACTTCGAGGCCCTGCTGCGCGAGCAGTCCGGCATCGACGCGGCCGATCGCGACGCGCTGATGCACCACTTCACCCGCGCCCTCGACGAGGCCAAGCCGGACGAGGTCGCCGACCCGCAGGCGCTGATGGCCAACCTCAGCCAGACCCTGGACGTGCTGCAGGAGAGCCGGGTGATCCAGGCCGGCGACCGCGACGGGCTGAGCAAGGCCTTCGCCGAGCCGCTCAACAACCCGACCGTCAAGCGCGCGCTCGAGTTCGCCCAGCGCCGCCAGCGCGACGGCGAGGACAAGGCCCTGCAGTGGCTGCAGGCGCAGGCCGACGGCGAGACCTCGGCGGCCGCGAACGGCGGCGGCGCGACGCCGGCGCCGCCGGCCGGTTTGCCGTCGTCGCTGGGCGCCAAGCGTCCGGTCAAGACCTATCGCTGAACCCGGTGCGGCGCGGAGCGTGAGAGCCCTCACATTCCGCGCCCCGCGGCCTGCATTCCCCTAGGGAACGCCCCAGCTGTACAGGCCTCGGCCGGGATCGATAATTCACTCACCCAGTCATCCAATCCCGCTTCCGCACCCGAACCGCGCAAGCGGCTGATATCGCCCAATCACCAGGAGAGTGTCATGTCGGACATCAATGCCTCGTACGCTCAGTTTTCGCAGCAGCAGATGGTCGATAGCGCCGGCGTCGACGAGACCGGCGGTTCCAAGCGCGGCGGCCGCGCGGGCGCCGCAGGCGGCTGGCTGGTGGCTTTCGCCACCGCGATGGGCAAGCTGATCGAAAAGGCCGGCGAAGCGCTCATGAACAAGGCCGAGGCCATCGGCGACAAGCCGACCGCGGCCGACTCGACCGAGCTGACCGTGCAGAGCCAGATGTACTCGATGTTCATCAACGCCGTCAGCACCGCGCTGAAGACCATGGGCGAAGCCCAGGGCGCGATGGCCAAGCGCAACTAAGCGCCGGCCGCAACCGACTCCGAGTCGCGCGAACGCCGGGCCTTCGGGCCCGGCGTTTTCGTTTGTGGGGCTGGGAATGGGGAACGGTCGGGCGCTTGCGCGGCACAGGGTGAGCCGCGCCATCGAAGGGTAGGAGCGGCGCGAGCCGCAACCCAGGGGCGCGCAGCCATCGCCTCGCGGCCGCGACCCGCCGCGACCCATCGCCTGTAGGAGCGGCGTAAGCCGCGACAGGGACGCGCAGCCGCTTCATGAAATGGCGTCATCGACCCAAGCGCCGCGCTCCCCACCGAGGGCTCCGCCCGTCTCAGCGCCCGCCACCGGGCGGGCCGCTCCAGCGTGATCTCAGGCGCGCTTCAACCGCGTTTGTTCAACCGCCGCCCCAGCAGCCACGCGCCCGCGGCGACGACTACGCCGATCATCAGCGCACCGCCGCCACCGGCGGTGGCGACGCGGTCGCTGACCAGTTCGCCGGTCGGCAGCAACATGATCAGCGCCGTCGCCAGGCAGGCGTAGGCGACCACGGTCAACACCCAGAACAGCCACTGCAGCGCGCGCAGCACTTCGCGGTTGGGCTCTTTCTCGTGCGTCGGACGATGCACGCCGCCTCGCCCGAGCGCCCACAGCCAATAGGTCAGCGAGGCCGCATCCACGCGCGCGCCGCGGCCCAGCGGGCGCCGCATCGGGCCGTCGCCGACGTACGCGCCGCCGTTCAGCGCGCTGTCGCCGCGCAGCAGCTGCACGCGATCGGTGAGGGCGGTCGGCAGGCCGCGCGGGTCGTTGGCCGAGGTGTTCACGGTCAGCGGGATCACGTTCGGCGCGGTCGCGTTTTCGGTATGCGGCGCGGCGGCGTTGGCGGCGACCGCGGCCGGCGGCTGGCCGAGCTTCTGCATCATCGCCAGTTGGTTGAGCAGGCTCTGCTGCGCGGCCAAGGACTCACCGTGCGCCATCGCCGCCATCGGCGCGGCCGGCACTGCGTTGGCATGCGCCGGCGGCAGGGCCAGCGCCGGCGTCGCGGCCTGCGCCTGGCTTGCGGCCTGGGCACTGGCGACCGGAGTCGGCAGCGCAGCGACCTGGTTCGGCGCCGCCTGCAGCGCGTTCGCGTTCGCCGGCACGGCGTCGGCGCGGTTCATCGCCGCCGGCGAGGCGGCGAAGCTGCTCAGGGCGCGCTCGGACAGGGTCGGCGGCGGGTACTGGGTGGATTGATTGAACGCCTGCGCCGACGTCGCGCCGTGCGCCGACTGGCCGGGCAGCAGCCGGCTGGGGTAGGCGGCGATCTGGTCGTCGATCGGCGAACCCGAACTGACCACGTTCGGCGTGTTGTGGCTGGACGTAGGGGGCGTGTCGGGCGTGGCCGGGGTCGTGCCCGAAGGCGAGGGCGCGTTGCCGGCGTTGTTGTGGTCGTTGCCGTGATGGTTGCCGTTGTCGACATGGCCGCCCGGATTCGGACCGCCGTCGTGCGGCTTGGCCAGCCCGGGCGGCAGACCGCCGTCCAGGCCCGGCGGGCCGCCGTTGCCGTGCCCGTGGCCGTTGCCGTGACCGCCCAGGCCCAGGGGATCGGGCAAGCCGTTGGGCCCACCCAGGCCGGGCAGGGTCGGTCGGTTGCCGCCTCCGAACAAGTTTGGCAGCCCGAAGCCCATGGGCCTTCTCCCAGCGAAAATCCCGCACCGGCGAGGTGCGCGTATGCAGACGCTAATCCTCCGCTGCTACGGGGGCATCCTCGGGACGACCCTAGGTGGCGGTGCGGTGCAAGCCGGCTCGGCGCCGGGCTTTGCTCTGGGGACGGCCGAGGCGATGCAGTCAAAAGCAAATCCTCCCTCGTCCCCCTTTTTCAAAGGGAGCAATGGCGACACGGCGCAGTCGGAGCCGCACCGTGTCCATGCTCTCGATCGACTCCCGACTCCCGACTCCCCAATCCCCAATCCCCAATCCCGAATCCCGAATCCCCAATCCCCAATCCCCAATCCCCAATCCCGAATCCCCAATCCCCAATCCCCAATCCCGAATCCCGAATCCCGAATCCCGAATCC
>NZ_HG424501.1 GCF_000336385.2 Lysobacter antibioticus HS124
CCAGCGCCGACGCCGCACCACTGCCGCTACCGATCATGCCGCCCAGCGCAGCGCTGCCGAGTTCCATCAAGGTCTTGTAGGCAGGACTGCCGTAGGCGACGCCTTGCTGGTCCAGATAGCTCGCCATCGCTCCCTTGGTCCGCTCGGCGCCGGCCGCGCCCAACGCGGCGGCGCCGATGTCGCCGCCGCCCAGGGCCGCTGCCGCTGCCGCAGTCATACCGTGGAGCAGGGCCTTGTAGGTGCCGCCGTCGCTCCAGCTTTGCAAACGCTGCTGGGCGGCGTCGATCGCGGCCGGGTCGCCGCTGGCTTCGGCGGCCTGCAGATCGCCGATGGCGCGCGTCTGCATCGTTTGGGCGATAGTGCCGGCCGTCTGCATGCCGACCTGAAGCGCCAACGCACCCACTTCTTGCCGCTCGCGAACTTCCTTTTCGTCGAAGATCGGCTTCAGCCCGGCTTGCTGCAAATCGGTCAGGCTGCGATCCAGCTTGGCGACCGCGCCGGTATCGCCGCCGCGGATGTCGAGGGTGCCGGCGCTGATGCCGCTGCGGGTGGTGCTGCTGGCATCGTCCTTCTGCGGCATGCCGAGATTGGGCGAACCGCCGTTGGTGCCGACCGTGCCGCCGACGCTGCTGGCGCTGTACTTGGCGGAGTTCTGCAGGTCCGTCGCGACCAGCGCCTGGGTGCTGAGGCGGTTGCGCGCCGCATCGGCTGCGCTGGCGATCGCCGCGCCGGTCAGGGTGGTGGTGCCGCCGACCTCGATATCGAAACCGCCCTTGCCGGCGACGATGCCGGTCTGCTCGGTGACGCTCTTGTAGTCGCTGTCGATCTTGTTCTGGTTGTAGCTGACGCTGGCGCTGCTGCCGACGCCGATCACGACCTGACCGCCGGCCGACTGGTCTTTGCTCTTGAAGTGATCGGTGTCCTGCTGACTGATCAGGCTCAAATCACCGCCGACGCGGGCGATGACCTGCTCGCCGCGGGCCTGCGCGCCTCGCAAGGTGGTGTTGCCGCCGCTGCGCAGCACTAGCGTGTTGGCCGCATCAATGGTCGTCTCGGCGTGGGTGACGCTGTCGCCATCGGCCTTGCCGCGGCTGGCGTTGGCCTCGACGTAGAAGCCCATGCCGCTCTGGCCGACCAGCACGCCGACCCCACCGCCGCCGCTCTTGCTGGTCGAGTGCTGGCTGCTGGTCTCCTTGGCCGACTGCAGGGTCAGATTGCGCGCGGCATCAAGCAGCACGTTCTGGCCGGCGACCTTGCTGCCGGTGACGGTCAGATCGCCCTCGGTCGCGACGATCGCGACATCGCCGCCGCTACGGATGTTGCTGCCGCGCTGGGTGGTCTGGCTCAGCTCGGTCTTGCTGCTGGAACTCTGGCTGCCGATGCCGAGCTTGAGATTGATCGCTTCGTTCTGCGGGCCGCCAGCGGACTTCCCACCATTGCTGGCGGCTCTCTGGCCCAGCTCATAGGCGTCGTAAGCCGCATAACCGGCCGCCGCTGCGTTGAGCGCCTTCAGGCGGCCATTGTCGGTTTCGCCGGCCCGTTTCGCGCTGTGATACGCGCTGGTGGCGGCGGTCATGGCGGTGCCGCTGAGGCTCAGCTCCAGGCCCGATTGTTGGAACTTGGACGTATAAGTCTGCTGCGATTGCTGCTCGGCCGCTTCGATGACGACGTTCTTGCCGACGATGCCGGTGCCGGCCGCCGAGATCACATCGCTGCCGCGGATCTTCACGTCCTGGCCCGCCACCAGGGTGACCCGGCCGTCGGTGCTGCCCAGCATCGTGCCGACGGCTTCGGTGGCGGTCGAGCTTTGGGTCTGCGCCAAGCTGCGGCTGCCGAGCATGATGCCGACCCCACCGGTGCTCATCAGTCCGGATTTCTTCTGGGTCTGGCTGTGCGCCTCGCTGTAGGTCGATTGCGCCGCATCCAGCGTCAGATTGCGGCCGGCCGCCACCAGCACATCGCCGGTGCCGACGACTTGCGCTCCCTGCGCGCTGACGTCGCGTCCCGCCGAAATATCGACGGTTTCGCCGCTGAGCGTGGTGCCGACCGCCAGACTGGCGTGCGACTCGTCGTGGGTGGTCTTTGTGCTGCTGCTCAGGAAGCCGGACTTCTTGGTCGTGCTGTCCTGGACTTGATCGTGTCGCTCCTGAGCTGCCGTCAGTTTCACATCGCGCCCGGCCGCCAACGCGATGCCGCCCGCATCGCTCACCGCCGTAGCCGCCTGCAGGGTGATGTCCTGCCCGGCCTGCATCGCGATGTCGCCCCCCGCCTTGATCGCCGTCCCATGCAAGGTCTCATCCGAGGTATGCGCCGTCGTCTTCGTCCGCCCCGCATCGACGTGGCGGTCGCTGGTGTCGGTGGTGGTGACGGTGGAGCTGACGATGTCGCGCCCGGCGACGATCGCGGCGGACTGGCCGGCTTCGAGCTGAGCCGCCGTCAGTTGCACGTCACGGCCGGCGGACAGGATCAGGTTGCCGCCGGCGCTGACGCCGGCGGTGTCGAGGCCTTGCTTGCTGTCGCGGTTCTTGCCGTAGCCGGTGGTCGCGACCTCGCCCGCGCGGGAGGCGATGCTCAGGTCGCGCCCGGCGCTGAGGGCGGCGTCGCCGGCGCTGCGCACCTGCGCGGCGCCGAGTACGGACAGGTCACGGCCGGCGCTGGCGAGCAGCACGCCGTTGGGGTTGTCGACGTAGAGGCCGGCGAGGCGGTCGGGAGCGTAATCCTTGCTGCCTTCGACGATCAGGTCTCGGCCGGCGCCGACCACCAAGCGGTCGGCGCCGCGGACGACGCCGCCGCGGTTGATCAGGTCCTGCTGGGCGGTCACGGCGACGTCGCCGCCCTGGATCAGGCCGCCGAGGTTGCGCACGTTCTGGGCGTTGATCGCGACCGCGGTGCGGCCGGCGATGCGGCCGCCGTTGACCAGGTCGCCCTGCAGTTTCAGCCGCGTCGCGTCGCCGGCGATCAGGCTGCCGTCGCGGTGCAGGTCGTCCTTGCGCACGCGCACATAGACCTGCGGCGCGAGCACGGTCGCGGTGGTGCCGTCGGGCAGGGTCACGGTCTGTTCGACCAGCCAGACGATGTCGCTGGTCAGCTGGGCCATCTGCTCGGCGCTCAGGGCGATGCCCGGGCGCAGGCCGTATTGCTGCGCGAACAGGGCGCCGGCGTTCATCAAGGCGCGGAACTGGTCTTCGTCGCTGGCGTAGCCGTCGAGGAAGCGGCGGCCGGTGAGCTGTGCGATCTGGTCGCGGATCAGCCGCTGTTCGTAGTAGCCGTCGCCGAGGCGCTTGTGCAGGTGGGACGGATCGGCGCCGAGCAGGCCGAACAGGTAGTCCGAGCCTAACCACTTTCGGTAGTTGGCGAAGCGCGGGTCGGTTTCCACCAGGTAGCCGCTGCCGTTGCCGGTCAGGCGGAACAGACTGCTACCCGACAGGGCGAAGTGGGCCGGCAAGGTGCGCACGATCGCGGGCGCTTCGTTCGCACCGCCGCTCGCCGCGCCGCCGCCGGGACCGCCGGCGTTGGGGGACGGGTTGGCCGCGACTTCGATCGCGGCCGCGCCCGGCTGCAGGACGAAGCTGCTGGCGCCGCCGCTGCCGCGCGCGCTGCCGGCATTGAGGTTGAGCAAGACGGAGGGATCGACCACGCCCGGCGCGTTGCGGCCGAGGTTGAGATTGCTCAGATCGCCGGTGTCGATGCTGAGGGTGCCGTTGCTGGTGATGGTGCCGCCGAGCTGGCCGATCTGCTCGGACAGCGACGGCGCGGTCCAGGCGCGGGTGGTGCCGTTGTAGCCGTGGCTGACGTTGTTGAAGTCGTAAGTGCGGTACAGGGTCTGGCCGACGTTGACGACCTGGCTGGCGCCGCCGTGGCCGGCGACGCTCAGATCGCCGCCGGCGGCGATCTGGCCGTAGCGGTTCTGCAGGTCGTCGACGCGCAGACTCATCGCGCCGCCGGAGCGGATCACCGCATCGCTGCCGATACCGGGCGCGATCGTGTCCTCGGTGACGGTCGGGGTGGCGATCCGGTATTCCTCGTTGTCGCCGAGGCTGCCGCCGCCGGTGCCTTGCGGCACCAGCAGGGTGTGGTCGGGGTCGTCGTAGTCGAACGCGGTCCACAGCTGCACGCAGTCGTTGCTGCAGGTGCCGTAGGCGCTGGAGTAGCGGAGGTTGTCGCTCTGGTAGACGAAGGCCGGCGAGCCGGGCTGCGGCTGGGCCAGTTCGGCGAAGGGATCGTCGCTGCCGCCCTGATCTGGGTTGGACTGCGCCTCCTGGCGGCCGGTGTAGTAGATCGTCACCGTGCCGTCGACCGCGCCCAGGCGCGAACGCTCGCCCAGCGCGGCGTACATGCCGCCGCGGGCGAAGTAATAGGCGCTGGTCTGCGGATTGAGCCGCACCACCGCCTTGCGCAGCTGCACGCCATCGGGAGTGATGTGCGGCGTGTCTTCGAGGATATCCGCCGGGTCGAGGTAGTAGACCTCGTAGGCGGTGTAGTTGCTGCTGCTGCGGATGTCGGTGGTGGCGTTGCTGCCGTTATTGCGCCAGTACGGTTGATTCAAGCGGGTCGGTGCGCGGGTGGTGGTGGCCTGGGTGATCGACACGTTCTCGCGCACGTTGGCGATCGTGTTGGCGTCGATGCTCAACTCGCCGGCGACGTCGATGACGGCGCTGGTGTTGTTGACCGCGCCGGCGGTGCCGGCGGCCAGGCCGGCGGCGTCGAGCGCGCCGCCGATGGCCGCGTCTCCGCCACTGTAGATCAAACTTTCGCGACGGTTGTTGAGCGTGCCGGCGCCGATGTCCAGGCGCTCGCGCGCAGCGATGGTGCCGGCGCGGGTGGTACCGGCGACGGTTTCCTCGAGATTGTTGATCTCGGCCGCGCCCAGCGCGAGATGGTCGCCGTACAGCCGGCCGCTGCCGAGGTTGTCGATGCGCGCGGCGTCGATGCGGGTATCGGCGCCGTCGATCACACCGCGATTGGTCGCCCTGCCGGCGACGACGATCCGCGCGCTGCCGTTGGCGGCGGTGATTTCGCCGCTGGCGGCGTTGTCGAGTGCGTTCGCGCTCAGGTTCAGGTTGCCGCCGGCGGCGATCCGGCCGGCGTTGCGCAGGTCGCCCTGGGTGGACAACGACAGGTCGCGGTTGGCGAGCAGGCTGCCCTGGTGGTCGTAGCTGTCGGCAAGCGCGATGGTCGCGTCCAGCCCCGATTCCAGGCTGCCGTTGCCGCTGAGGCGCTTGAGCTGCAGGGTCAGCAGGTCGCCGGCGGCAAGGCGGCCGCCGTCGTTGTCGAGGGTGCGGGTGAAGCCGGGATCGCGGATATCGAGCGTGCCGCCGGCGGCGACCTGGCCGCCGCGGTTGTCGACCGTGCCGCCGCCGCGCAGGAGCAGATCGCGGTCGGCGCTGAGCAGGCCGCTCGCGTTGTCGAGCGTATCCGCGACGACCGTGACGCTGCCGCCGACCACGCCCTGGTTGGCGCCGAGCGTGTTGCGGTTGATCAGGCTCGCCGCGCTCAGGCTCATATTCGTCGCGGAACCGATCAGGCCCGCCTGGTTGTCGACGACGCCAGCGCCGGCATCGAGCCGGGTATCGCCCAGGGCCTGAATCTGCCCGCCGCGATTGTCGATGCCGCCGGCGGTGAGCGCCAGCGTGTCGCGGCCGCCGATCTGGCCGTTGTTGACGATACTCACGGCCTGCAACGTCGCGGCGCCGCCGGCATAAACGGTGCCGGCGCTGTTGCTGAGCGCGCCCGCGCTTACCTGCAAGGTGCCGCCGCTGCTGATGCCCTTGTCGCTGCCGCTGTTGGCGTTGTGGAGCGCCTGACCGTGGGTATCTATCGCCAGCGCCGTGCCCGCCTGGATCAGGCCGGCGTCGTTGCTGAGCGCGCCGCTGTCGATGCGCAGGCTCTGCGCGCCGGCGATACGCCCGCCGTCGTTGAGCAACGCGCCGTTGCCGGCGTCGAGCGTAACCGCACCGCCGGCGATGTCGCCGCCGCGGTTGTCCAGGCCTTGCGACTGCAGCGACAGCACGCCGGCGGATTGAACCCGGCCGCCGACGTTGGAGAACGCATCTCCGATATCGAGCGCGACCGCTCCGGCAACCGAAGCCAGGGTACCGCCGTCGTTGTCCAGGCTGGCCGCGGCGACGCTAAGGTCGTCCTGGGCGATCACGCTGCCGGCGTTGTTGTCGAACGCGCCCGCGACCGTCACCGCGGCGGCGCCGCCGCTCTGGATCTGCCCCTGGCGGTTGTCGAGCGTGCCGGTGTCGAGCCGCACCGTCGCCGCGCCCGCGATCAGGCCGGCCTGGTTGATCAGCGCGCTCGATTGCAGTTGCAGTTCGCCGCCGCTGGCGATGCGGCCGCTGGTGTTGTCGTGGCGGCCTTGGATCGCGAGCAACGCGTCCTGGCCGGCGCTGAGCTGGCCGCCGGCGGTGACCAGGTCGACGGCGCGCAGGTCGATGCGCTGGGCGTAGGTGTCGCCGGCGCGCAAGTCGACGGACTGCGCGGAGAGATTGAGTTGACCATTGCCGGCGATGCGGCCGCCCGCGCCGTCGACGACGATCGCCTGCAGATCGAGCGTGCCGGTACCGGCGTGCTCGATGGCGCCACCGCGGTTGACCAGGGTGCCGGCCTGCACCCGGGTATCGCCGCTGGCCGCGATCCGGCCTTGGCTGTTGTCGAGGGTGTCGCGAACGGTCAGCGACGCGGTGTCGCCGGCCTGCAGTGCGGCGCCAACATGGTTCAGCGCATCGGCCTGCAGCGCGATCGTGCGCGCATAGGTTTGGCCGCCGCTGAGATCGAAGCCGCCGCCGCGCAGGTCGAGCGCGCCGTTGCTGCCGATCGTGCCGCTTGCGCCGGTGAGGTTCGTGGCCTGGATCGCCAGGGTGCCGGCGCCGGCGTGCTCGATCGTGCCGGCCCGATTGTTCAAGGCGGCGCTGGCGAGCGCCATGTCGCCAGCGCCTGCGATGCGGCCGCCGGCGTTGTCCAGCGCCGTGGCCGCGGCGATGGTCAGCTCCCCGGCCGACTGCAGCGTGCCGCCTGCGGTCGACAAGGTGTCGACGGCGACATCGATGTTGCGGGCGAAGGTGGTGCCGGCGCTGAGATCGACGACGCCGCCACGCAGCGACAGTGCGCCGTTGCTGCCGACCGTGCCGCCGGCGCCTTGCACGGTGGCGGCTTCGATCGCAGCATTGCCGGCCGATTGCAGGCTGCCGCCGGCGTTGCCGAGACTTGCGGCGCGCAGACTCAGGTCGTTCGTCGCCGCGACGGTCCCGGCGTCGTTGTCGAACCGGCCGTCGACTGCGAACGTCGCTGCGCCGCCGGATTGCACCGTGCCGCCGCGGTTGTCGAAGTGCATGGCCGCGACGTCGACGGCGTTGCCGCTCAGAGTCGCGCCACGGTGATCGACGACGCCGGCGCGCAGTCGCAACGCGCCCGCGCCGGCGATGCGACCCCCAGCGCCGTTCAAGTCGCCGAGGTTCAGAATCGTCCCGCCGCTGCCGGCGTGTTCGATCCGCCCCTGCTCGTTGAGCAAACGGCCGGCATCGAGCTGGAGCTGGTCGGCGTTGCTCGCCACCCGGCCGCCGCGGTTGTCCAGCGTGCCGGCGACCCGCCACTGGCTCGCCGCGCCGCCGCCGTGCAGCAGCTCGCCACCGCGGTTGCTAAAGCTTTGCGAGTTCAGTCCAAGCGCTCCGCCAACGCTGAGCCGGCCGGCGTCGTTGATCAGGTTGCCGAGCTGCAGCTGCGCATCGCCCTGCACCGCCAGCGTGCCGCCGCGATTGCTCACATCGCCTGCGGTCACCGTCAACGAGGCCAAGCCGAGTTCGCCGCCGTCGTTGTTCAAACCGCTGCCGCTGTTCAGGACGATACCGCTGCCGGCGAGGATCGAACCGGCATCGTTGTTCAGCAACCCGCCGATGCGCAGCACGCCATCGGCCAGCGGCACGATCGGCGGCGGCGCCACCGCCGGTGCGCTGGGATCGCTGCCGGCGGCGGTACCGCTGCCACTGTCGCCGCCGGCAGTACCGCCGGCTCCGCCGGTTCCGCCTCCCGAAGACAACGCGGCCAGACCGATCCGTCCGCCTTCGCGATTGCTCAGCGCACCCGCCTCCAGCCGCAGCGCCTGCAGCCCGGTCTGTTCGATCGCGCCCGCGCGATTGCTCAGGCTTTGCGCGCTCAGCTCCAGGCGACGCGCGTTGAGCGTGCCGCCGCTGTTGTCGAGGTCTTGCGCCGTGGCGATCCGCAGCTCCTGGCCGGCGCTGATCGTACCGGCGTTGCTCACGCCGCCGCTCAGATCGAGCGCCGCATCGCTTTGCGCCTGGATCCGGCCGCTGTTGCTGAGCCGACCATCGGCGCTCAGGCTCAGTTCGCCGGCCTGCGCCCCGATCGCGCCTGCGTTGCGCACCCCGAGCCCGTGTTCGGTGCCGAGCAGGACGATCTTGCCGGCGTACATGCCCCCCAGGGCGCCGACGTCGAGCGCGTACGCCGGAGCGGCGCCGCTGCCGGCGGTCGCGACGACGCTGCGGTGATCGGCGCTGACCGTGTTGGCGCCCGCGGTAACTTGCAGCTGCTGCGCCCACACTCCGGCGTTGATCCGCAGCGAGCGCGCGATCAGGTCGGTGTAGTCCGTCGTTCCGGCATCCAACCCGGCGCCGCCGATGCCGATCGCCCCGCCTTCGACCCGATAGCCGGCGAGGCTGCCGCCGGTGAGGATCGGCGCGCCGGTGGTCAGGGTGGCGCGGCGCGTGTTGATGAAGCCGCCGCCGTCGACCTGGATGCCGGCCGGGTTGGCGATCACCACCTCCGCGCGCGGCCCGGCGACTTCGACATAACCGTTCAGACGGGTCGGGTTGGCGCTGTTGATCTCGTTGAGAATCACCCTGGCGCCGCCGCCTGCGAGCCAGGGATTGCCCTGCACCCAACCGCCGAGCTGGGTCTGCGCGCTGCCGCGCGCGTTGTTGAGGATCGCGCCTTCGCGGTCGACATCGAACTGGCGGTAGGTATTGCGCGATACGCCGGCCGCGCTCGGGGTCTGGATATTCACCAGCGGCACGCCGTTGGGCGCCTGCAGCACGGTCGGCCGCTGGCTACCCGGCGCGTTCGGGTCGGCCACGATCTGCGCCCAGGCCGGCAACGTCGTCGCGGCCCCCAAGACGATCCACAGCGCGCCGGTCATCGCTCGCAGCCTCGGGGCCGTTGCGCGTCCGCCGCCGCTGCGGCCGCCGCGCGGCGCGCTCACCAGTTCCGAGGCGACCTGCCAGACGCCCAGGGCGCAATTGAAGACCAGGCAGTAGATGCGGTTCATGACGTGCTTCCTTGACTGCGAATACAGCTGAAATCCGAGGGAAAATCCGTGAGCGGACGTTGCCGCTCAGTACGACCAGGCGAGGTTGAAGCCGGTGACGGTGTAGGCGCCTGGGAAACCGCGCGGCGCTGAGATCGGTGCGCCGACGAAACCGTCCCAACTCAAACGGCGCCAGCGCCCGCGCAGACCGATCACGCCGCCGACGAGGCGGTCGCCCGACTGCCATGCCACGGACGGCCCGCCGACATGGCCGACGTCGGCGCCCAGATACAGTTCGTGCGGCCCGCCCAGGGACAGCGCCAGCTCGTTGCGCCACAGCCAGCCGCGTTCGCCGCTGAGCGCGGCTTCGCCGTCGAAACCGCGCACGGTGTAACGGCCGCCGATCGCGAAGCGGTCCTGCGGGACCAACGGCGTGCGATTCCACTGCCCGCGCCAGCTTCCGGTGTAACGCAGCGACTGCGCGCCGACCTGGAACGGTGCCGTCAACTGCAACTCCGCGGCGATCAACTTCATGCGCGAGGTCCCCTCGCCGAACGCCTGCTCCGGCGCCGGCAGGGCGCCGAAGGCACCGGTACCGCGACGATAGGAAAGATTGGCGTCGACGATGGCGCGGCCGATGAAGCGCTTGTAGGTCAGCCCCGCTTCCCAGCCGGCGTTGCGCCGGCGCTGCACCTCGATCTCGGTGTCGTCGATGAAGTTGTCCGACTCGCGCCACCAGCCGCGCGCGTAGGCGCCGAACTTGCTGCGGGCGTTGCGGAACAGCAGTCGCGCCAGGCGCAGCTCGGCGTTCCGGCTCGACCCGCTGTAGCGATAGTCCTGACGGTCGCCCGCGACGGTCTGGTGATACTCGTAGCCGCTGGCGGTCGCGCCGAGCAACCAATAGCCGTAAGGGATGTCGTAGTGGGCGGTCCAGCTGGAGGTGCCGCGGCCGCGGCCGTTGAACGCGTCGTGGCCGAGGTTGAGATAGAACAGGTCGTTGCGAGCCAAGCCGTGGTCGACCGACAGCGTCGCATTGGCCTGCAATTGGCCCGTGGCTTGGCTTCCGGCGTCGTCCACGCCGAAGTTCACGCGCAGCGGCGATCGCTGTTGCCAGGCGACGATCAGATCGCTTTCGCCCGGCGCCGCGCCCTCGCCGTCGGCGGGCGCGATGCGGATGTCGGCGGTCGCGGTGGGAACGCGCTGCAGATTCTCCAGCCCTTGCTCGATGTCGCGCAGGTTGAGCAATTCGCCCGAGCGTACCGGCAAGGCATTCGACCAGTGGGCACGCGCATCCGCGCCCTCGGCATAGCGCACTTGTTCGATCCGCCCCGGGACCACGGCAAGGGTCAGCACGCCATTGTTGAGATCCTGCGGCGGCGCCAGCACGCGGGTGGTGATGTAGCCGCGGGCGATGATCGCGTTCTGGACCCGCTTCATCAGCACATCGATGCCGCCGGCGCCCAGGCAAGGGCCGGCCGCCGGCAACTCGGCCGCGCGCACGGCCCACGCGAACTCGTGGGCCATGTCGCCGGACAGACGCAGTTCGCGAATCGGAAAGCACGGCGTTTCGTTATCGGGCAATCGCTCCTGCTCACGGCCCGCGCCCGATTCCAGGCGCACGTCCGGCCGCCGCTCCTGTTGTTCGCGCAAGGCGCGCTCGCGCTCGCGTTGCCGCGTCAACTCGCGTTCGCCCGGATCGATCGTCTGCGCGCCGGCCGTCGCCACGACCCCACCAAGTACACATCCGGCCCAGCACCGCCGCCAACGGCGGTCGTGGTTGCCCCGCGCCCCCTGCTTCACTCGATCGCTCCTGTAGCCCGATTCCGTTCGAGCCGTTGGCTCAGCAACGGCGAGCCAGGCAATGACGCAACCGACTCGACTGCCTGCAACGACTTACCCGCCTTCGCCGAAGCACATTCATCTCGCTTCGTTACGAAGGTCACGTCGAATCGAATCTAGCAGCCGCAACGGCAGCGTCGGTCCAGACCAAGTGAAGTCACATTGATTCGTCGCCGTCGTATAGCCGGCGTTTAGTGTGTGTGGCTATGCGACACATTCGTCAAAGACCCTGGTGTCGCTATCCAATGCGGTCGACGATGGATCTCATCTCGTCCGTCCCGCCGTTCATCGATGCATCGGCGCACGGACTGCCCCGCATCGCGCTCAGCTACGAGCGAGTCGACGGGTTTCGCACCGGCAAGGGCTCAGCTCACGCTCGCTCACCGTTCCTATCCGACCCTTCGGATCGCAGACGATTTCCATCGATGAAGCGCCACGCACCGGTCTCATCCCGCTGCGGACCGGCGCGCGACACGAAGCTCAGTTCACATTGGCTCGCGTCTCCAGTCTTCGGTACGACCGTTCGGGCTCGGACCGCTTTGCCCGGCCTGGTCACGTTCTTCGTTTTACCGAAAAGATAAAACCGGAAACGTACGCAAGCCTGCGGATCAGTATTGGAACGCCGACGCGTATCGCGTCGCGACCGGCCATCGCCGCCCAAGACAGGAGCAACTCATGGCATCGACGCGGATACGCGCACTGTTGGCCGCAACCATCGCATTGGCGGCCTTGTTTCTCTTAACCAGTACCGTCCGGATTCCGTTCTACAGCGACCGTTCGACGACAGATTCCGCGTCCGCCATCCAGCCGACTGCGCACGACGCCCAACGCGACCTCGCGGACGCGCGCCACGCTGACGAGCCCATAGGCTCCGCGGTGGCGCCGGCTCAGGCCGCATTGGAAGAGCGTGTCCGCAGTGCCGCGCCGCAGGCTCAACCGCCGCGGACGTTCATCGGCCCGGACGGAAAACCGCAGGAAATCGTCTACAACCAAGGGCTTGCCCTTTCCCCGGGCGCACGCGATCAGCTCAAACAGCAATTGCTGGCCGAGATGCGCGCCCACCCGGAGGCCGTGTCTCAGATCTACGGCATCAGCCGCGCCGACATCGCCGCCGTACTCGACGGTACCAAGCCCTTCCCCGAATCGCTGTTGAATCAGTGACGCCTCTGGTCCGGCGGCGATGCGGGCAAGACCGAGCGACCGACAACAGGCGCCTCGGTGGAGCAACGACCCGTGGGCGAGGCCCACGGCCACGAATGGACAGGATGAAGTACAGGAGAGGATGCGAATGAAAGCCTACAAGCACTGCCTGCTGGTCGGCGCGCTCTTGGCCGGCAATGCGTTCGCGCAAAGCAGCGACGGCTACGGAACCACCGTGCGCATGCCGCTAGTCGTCAGCAGCACCAGCTATGTATCGACGATCTATGTCCGAAATGCCGGAACCACCAACGCGAGCGTGCGCGTCGAGTACTACGGCGCGACCGGAACCCCTCTTCCGGGTCCGCGCCTTTGCACGACGCTCAGCGTCGCCCCTGGCGCCGTCGTCGAAGGATCGCTGGCATCGCTGTGCGGCATCACGCCGAGCTCCACTAGCAATTACGGCCAGCTTTCGCTGACAGAACAGAGCGCTACCACGGTTCCGATTTCGGCTTATGCGCGCGTGCAATCGTTCACCGGCGCCGGCTATTCGGTGGAAGGGTTCAAGATCGGTTCGCTGACCGGCGGCGGCGCGAGCTCGTCGATCGTCGCCGGATTGCGTCGCCAGGCGGCGGCCCCGGGCTACCAGTCGAACTGTTTCGTCGGTTCTCTCGGCGAACCGGTCGAGGTCACCTGGTCGCTGCGTACGGCCAGCGGCGCGCAGCTCGGCAATCAGCAGGTCACCAGCCTGAGCGCCAACGAGACTTTGCGCTTCCTCGACGTGCACAGCCACGTCGGCGCGCCGGCCGGCGACTACGAGAACGTGCAGGCGGTGTTCAATGAGACCACGGCCGGCTCCAACCCGGGCTTCGTCGCATACTGCACATTGCAGGAAAATCAGCGCTTCGACGGCGACTTCCGCATCGCCAAGGAAAGTGATCCGGACGACCTGAGAAGCAAGAAAGTCGGCCTGTCCACGACCAGCGCGCTAGGCTCGGTGCTCGGCCTGATCAGCGGCCAGGACCGGTACGGCCTGTACCTACAGCATCCCGACTGGGTGCAATGCCGGATCAACGGCGCCAACGCCTCGCAGCTGGAAATGCGCTTGGAAGATCCGCAAGGCAACGTCGTAGCCGGCGGCAACGACATCAGCTCGTTCCAGAAGGTATATCTGGGCGAACGCAGTACCCGCAACGACGGCGCTAACGGCTTGTGGGTACTGAAGGTCGAGTCGCGAGGCTTGTTGGCGCTGCTGTTGTCGTACTCGCTGACCTGCGAAAGCGGAAACGGCTCCAACCCGCCTCTTTTCGTCGGTCACTCGGGCGTCGAAGAGTTCTGATCGGTCCGCAGGTCCCGGCCCGGTCCGGGACCCGCGGCTCGCAAGGGCCGGACCAGCGGCAGCAGAAAACCGGCGCCGGAGAACATCACTTCGGCACCGGTAATCGCCAGACGCCACATCAGGGCTAGGCCGGCCGCCTCGGCCGTACCGACCCATGGCGCCAGCCCCCATACCAGACCGGCCTCCCGCACGCCTATACCGGCCGGCACGAACAGGGCGGCGACGCCGATCAGACCCGACAGGCACATCGCAGCGGCCGCCTGCGAACCAGCAAGCGGCATGTCTCCACCGCCGGCGAGCACGACGAACCCCGCACTCATGGCCGAGTACGCTCCGGCTTGCAACAACCAGGCCAGCGCCGACGCGCGATAGGACGGGCCGACGCGGGACCGTCCGCTCCACAATCGCGACGAACGCGGCGATATCGCTATCGGCCATCGGCGCCAGATGCCCGCCCAGGTCAACGCGACCGCGCCGCATGCCAGCCCCACTTGCAACCATTCGCCCGCTCTCGGCGGGAGAGCCGCAGGCGCGTATGTCGCCGCGATCGCCGCGCACAATCCCAGCGACAGGCACTGTTCGCGCAGGAACAACAGCAGCACGCCGCGCGGAGCGGTATCGCCGTCGGCGTACAGCGCTCCGCGCGCTACGCCTTGCCAGATCTTGCCGGGCAGATATTTCCCCGGCAGGCTTTGCGCCCAGCGAGACATATCGCCGATGGCGCGAGCTCCGATCCAGCCGTTGCGGGCGAGCACGTGCCATGCGGCCGCGAACAAAATCTGGCTCGCCAGGCAGCAGGCGACGGATGCCGCAAAGCGACCGGCGGCCAGATCCTGCAGCAGCCAGGCCAACTCGCGACTGCGTCCGGACGCTTCTGTCACCACCCAGACCAGCGCCGCCAGGCCGAGGAACAGGCCGAACCCGCGCAAGCGGCTGCGCCGGGCTTCAGAGCAGCTCATTCAGGCACTCGTGGTAACGCCGACCCATCTCGCTCCAGGAATGATGTAAGCCGACGAACTCGCGCGCTTGGCGGCCTAACGCTCGCAGAGCATCGCGATCCGCGCACAGTTTCGCAATTGTCGCGCACCACTCGGCACCGTCCTGGCTGGGCAACAGACGGCCGTTGTGGGGTTCGCTGATCGCATCGCGCAACCCCTCCAGGTCCGCGGCCAGGACGTAGCGTTCGCTGACGCCCGCCTCCAGTGCCACCAGGCCGAAGCCCTCCGGATCGCCGGGAGCGCGGATGTTCGGCATCAGCACCAGATCGCAGCGCGCCAACAAGCCCAGTTTGACGGATTCGTCGACCGCCCCGTGCAGACTCACCGTGGCACGCAAGTCCAGTTCCGAGATCGCCGTCGCCAACGCCGCTCGGTCGGGCCCGTCGCCTACGATGTCCAGCGTGACCGGCAGCGCGCGCTCAAGCAGACGTGGCATCACTTCGCGCAGGAACCATAGAGCGCCCTTGCGGCGCACCAAACGCCCCAGGATCAACAATCGCACCGGCGACTGGGGATCGCGCTCGGTTCCGGACGGCGGCAGGGTATCTACGCCCGGATGGATCAGGGTGTGCCGGTCGGACGCGACGCCGCGTTCCCGCAACATCCCCCCGACATGGCGGCTGATGCAGATGTAGCGGTCGAAGCGACGATCGAAGTGTCGCCGCAGATAGCTCTGATACCAGCCCGCCGGGAACGCGATGTCCAGACCGTGCACCACGACCGCGGTCGGTACGCCCATCCAGCGCGCCGGCCAGGCCAACGCACTCAACGCGGGATCGCCGAGCAGCAGCAGCCGCACCTCACCGCGCCCCAATCCCCAAACCAGCCGCATCGAGGCCCACAGCACGAACCAAGGCACGCCCCATTGCCCCCGCCCCCACTTCACTACCGTGACCGGCGAGCGCGCGCGCAGCTGATCGGCGATATGGAAACTGAGCCGCTGCATGCCGCCCTGACTGGGCGGAAATTTCCGCGACAGGTACCAAACCGACTTCATGGAGCCGCCCGCCACTCCTTTCGCCTCCGATCCTGCTGCAGCTCCTCGAGCAACCGCCGATTGACCGCCAACTGGTGCGCCAACAAGCCGATCGTCGTCGCTGCGCCAGCGCACAGGATCAGCACCGCCGCGAGTATCAGCGACTGCACATGGCCCTGCCCGTCGCCGCGCGCATACTCGAACAGGAACCCCGCGCCGATTCCCACGCCGGCCAGACCGCTGAAGGCTGCAGGCAACAGGAAGAACTCCAGCGGCCGATAGGTCAGAAAAGCACGCAGAATGGCGAGCCCCGAACGACCGACATATACAGGAATGCTGCGGATGAGACGCGACGGACGGGTCGGCGGGTTGACCCCGACCGGCACCGAACCGACCCGCAACCCGGTCTGCCCGGCCTGAATCAGCGTCTCCAACGTATAGGTGTAGCGCGAGTACACATTGAGCCGAAGCGCCGCCTCGCGGCTGTACGCGCGGAAACCGCTGGTAGCATCGTCGACTCGCACGCCGGCCACGGCCCGGACCACGCTGCTGCCGATGTTTTGCAAGCGCTTCTTGGCCCAGGAGAAATGCGCGATGCGATCGATGGGCCGGCAGCCGATCACGATGTCGGCACGCCCCTCGAGGATTTCGGCGACCAGCGCCGGCATCGCCCGGGCATCGTACTGGTTGTCGCCGTCGAGGTTGACGACGATGTCGGCCCCGCGTCGACAGGCGACCTCCAATCCGGCCGCGAACGCTCGCGCAAGGCCATGATGCTCGCTCAGGCGCAGCACCACATGCGCGCCATGCTCGACCGCAACGGCTGCGGTACCGTCGTCGGAACCGTCGTCGATCACCAGCCATTCCACCTCGTTGACGCCGGGCAGTATTCGAGGCAGCGCGGCCAGCGTCGCCGGCAATTGACTGGCTTCGTTTCGGCATGGAATCTGAATCACGAGCTTGATCGGCTTGCGCGCGGCGGCGGCGGCTTCCGCTGCCTGAGCGGCCGGCGTGAGCGGTCCCGCGACGCTCTCGAAACGAACGAAGCGATGCACGTTCATAGCGACTACCTCGCAGAGTCCATGGCAAGCCGGAGCCGCGCCGAGCGCGGTCCCGCCTACGGTTCAATCCGGGTGATGCGCCAATCACTTCGCTCCTGGTGAACGCCGCGTGCAGGAGCATGGAAAGCGGTATTGCGACGGACACGGACGATCGGAAGCTCGGCCAGCGTTCTCGCGCCGGAACCCGCAATCGCCTGGTTGCTGGGATGCACGATGACGCAGGGCCTACCGGCGCAACCTCCGTAGCGCGCCAAACGCTCGGCACTCAGCGGTTGCGGCTGTGCCGGCAACATCGCTACCGGCCGGCCGAAGCCGCTGAGCAAGGCGCTGGCCAGAGGACCGGAGCCGGCGACATAGCTCACGCTGTCGACCGGAAGGAAACCGGCGATCGCCTCGATCTGCGCCACCATATCGCGGTCTTCGCGCAAGAACAGGTACTCACGTTGCTGCCACAGCAAATGCGCGCTCAGCGCCAGCGACACCGCAGCGATCGCGACGGTCCGCACCCGACGAGGCGCCAGCGAGCCGACCAACGCCGCCCCGATCGCCGCGAACACCAGAATCGCGGGAAAAACCGTCGGCACCCAGCGGCGCGCAGCCCAGACGTGATCCGGCGAAATCATCGGCCGCCAAAGATAGATCGTCATCGGGACGAACAAGAACAGCATCATCCAGTCCGCTGCGATCGCGGTCGGCCGTCTCAGCACCCGCCACAACCCAACCCCCGCCCCTAAAGCTGCGGCAAGAACCACCCAGGTGCCCAGATAGGCCGAAAGATTGCCCAGGCTGATCTCTCGATAGTCTCGGGTTCCGTTCAGATGCGGAACCAGCTTGGATTCGATCAGCGCGTAGGGTTGCACCGACGGCCGAATCCACATCGCATAGACGAACACCGCGAGAAATCCGGCAGCGGCCCACCACGCCATCGCGTTCGACGCGCGCAGCGACAGCGGTTGAAACCGCATTCGCGAACACAACCAGGCGCCGAGTAAGCAGGACAGCGACGCCGACAATGCCGGCAATACGAGATCGGCCAACCCAATCAGATAGGGACGCACGAAGACGGCGAAATAAAGCAAGGCCAGAACGGTCGATAACGAACATCCCGCTGCGATGCAAATGGCGACCGAGGCCAGGCTTCGACCGCGCGTCCGGTCGATCGCGACGAAGCACACCGCAGCCAAAGATGCCGTCAGCGAGAATACGACCGCATCGATGCGCACCAGCGTCGACATGCCCAGCATGGCGCCGCCGAACCAACCCAGCGCAGCCGACCGTCGCGAAATCGCGAACGCAGCGATCCACAATCCATTTAGAACGAACCAAGCGCAGAACGGCTCGCTCAAACTGTTACGCGATATCCAGACCTGCGCCGGCTGGAATGCGAACGCGGCCAAGGCCGCCACCGCCCAATGTCGCCGTCCCGGGGGGAGGCAGCGTACCGCCAAGGCATAGAAAGCCAGGCAATTGAGCACGCCGATCACCGCGTTGAGACGGAAGATGGCCAACGGCCCCAGCAGCGCACCAAGCATCGCCATCCAGACCGGCGTCGCCGCCGAGAACTGGTAAGTCCAAGCCGTGCCGGTGGGGTAGATACCGGGTAGTTCCGGCGATCGCCCTTGTTCGATCGCTTCCACCGCCGGATCGGTTGCGATCCCGAGCCGCTGCAGGTCGATCCTGGATGTTCCGGCACGCAGCAAGTGCAGCGCGTGCTGGGCGTAGATGCCTTCGTCGCGCTCCCCGAGCAGACTCTGTTTGGGGAAGCCTGCATACAGGAACCCCGCGACCACAACGATCAGCGCAACCGGTACGAGCGACCACCGCCAATCCGGAAGCGCGTCGCGCATCGCGCGACGGCGATGCGGATCGACGAGAAAGACTATCGTCACCCCCCACCCCAGAATGCCGATCGCTACCGGGAAGAACAGCCCGGACAGCGCCAACGCGATCAGCAATACGGTCCATGCCGCGCTGCCAACGCATAGAGTGACCAAAGCATTGCGAGCTAGAACGCGAATCTTCTCGCCGCCAAGAGCGATGACTCCCAGCCCCGACGGGTAAATGGCCGTCCATATGCCGAACTCCGCCAGTGCTTTCAGGTATTCCATCGAATCCCCTCGCCTGTGCAAACGAGTCTACTCAGCGGAAAAACGGCGAACTACATAGTGCGTCAAGCTTCGCCATCTCCGTAAAATTGATACCGCGGTCGCAGGTTCAAGCGCTGCGCGTCGCCGAGGAGAAGACTGCCTTCCGGCGGCGATCGGCACCCAACGCACTTTCGCGCCGATGGCGGCCACCCACACTCGCCTTGCCTGTACCGTGGGCAGCGCCAAGATTGCGCCGTTCCTTCGCCGACCACACCGTTTACCGACCTCGCGCGGCAGCGCCCACCCGCCGCGACGCGATCGATACGATCGCCGCCCGGCACAGCCGCAAGGCGCGAGCTTCAAGACACCAGCAACTGCTGGCATAGCGCTCTTTATCCCAGGGCTCAGCGACACGACGTACGCCGATGCAACGCGGCACAACGCTGGACGCGACATCGCATCCAGCCTGTTCGATTCCGCATCGCTTGCAGGCTGCGCCGACCCGACTGATCCGCGGCCGGCGCCGCAACAGGGTACCGACCGGTTGCCGCATCGGTAGTGCACAGCGCAACCGGCCATATGGCGCGACTTATCGGATGTTCGGTGTGTGCTGGCCAAAGGCATGTGTCACGAATATCGCGACACATGCGTTTCGATTCATTGCCTGACGCAGGTCAACGACTCGCGTTCGTACTCAATTCCTCGAACACGCTCTTGCCCACCGAGGCCGACAAGTGGTTGAGGCCCATGACGATATTGGCCGAGGTGTCGGACACTTCGAAAACGCGGTCGCGGTATTTGACGCGCAAGCCGAGGCGATCGCGGCCGGCCATGACGCCGAACATCACCCGCACGCCGGGCGGTCGCTGGCGGATGTCGACGATGGCGACCTCGGCGACGTCGCTGTCGGATACGCGGGCCTGGTTCTCCGCCGCTTCCTCGGCGTAGGCCTGTTCGATCAGCGGCGGCACTTTGTCGTTGCGCTCGCATTCGCCGCAATCCCAGCGGATGTTCAACTTCGGCACGTGGCGCGGGTCCGTCGGCGCGGCGACGGCGGGCTCCATCGCGGGCGCCGGCGTGTCCTCGGCCGATGCGTTCGACGAACACAACGCCGCGGCCAGCCAGATCGAACCGAAAAACCGCTTCCTGCTCATAACGTTCCTTCGTCATTGGAGGGGATGGAGACGGCGCACCCGGGGTCGGCGCGCCGGCGCTGCGGATCATAGCAAGCGCCGTCGCGAGGTCGGCCACGACGTGCCTGCGCCGCTGGCGACGAAACCCGGACTGCGGCGACGGAACAGATTGACCTTGCCGGCGCAGTTGCCGACCATCGTCGTTCGCTCGGGCGTCGCCGGGCGCATCGTCTTACGGGGACTTCATGCCGCGTCGCCAGCTCGTCGGTGTATCCGTGTTCTTCGCTGTCGCCTTCGCCGTTCCCTGGCTGGGCTGGTCCCTGCTGGACCACGCCGCGTTGAGTTTGTGGCTGTTCCCGCTGTTCGTCAGCCTGGCCGGCTTCGCCGCCGCCTGGGCCGAAGGCGGCCGCGCAGGCCTGGCCGCGCTGTGCCGGCGGACCCTGCGCCTGCGCGGCACGCTGCGTTGGATCTTGGCGGCCGCGCTGATCCCGCCGGCACTGGGCGCGGGCTATCTGCTCATACAGGGCATACCGTTGAACGCGCTGCGGCCGGCGTTCGATATCGGGCTGGCGACGACGCTGGCTGCGGCGATCGTGACCGGGCCGCTGGCCGAAGAGTTCGGCTGGCGCGGCTATCTGCAACCCGCCCTGCTGCAGCGCCTGAGCCCGCTGGCCACCGCGCTGTTGATCGCTGCGGCATGGTCGCTGTGGCATGTGCCGCTGTTCGGCGCGGCGGTGTTCGGCAGCGTCGAATCGTCGCTGCGCTACGTCGGCTATCTGGCCGTCTGGTCGGTGTTCCTGGTCTACCTGGTCGAGCGCGGCGGTGGCTCGGTGTGGCCGGCGGTCGCCTTGCACTGGGCGGCCAATGTGCACGCCAACGTGCTCGGCGCGCTGTTCCCGTCGGTCGACGGCAGCCTGTTGCCCGGCGGTTCCAAGGGCCTCGGAACGTACCTGATCGTGACGGCGGCGTTCGTCGCCGTGCACTGGCGTTTCTTCGCCCATCGCGATGCGGCGATGCCGGTCGCGGCCGAAGCCGCGGCGCCGGGCCCGACCAGGCAGGCCGAGCGCTGAGTGCCCGGCCCGCCTCGTCGCGGTGGTTCAGTCCTGATGGACCTCGATCCAACCGTCGAAACCGTTGGCCTGCGCGACCGGGAAGTTGGCCGGCAATGCGCCCAGCACCGCCCCGCCGGCGACGTTGCCGGCCGCCGGCAGCGTCGCCGCGCCGTTCATGACCGCCGGCAACTGCGGCAGCTGGAAGCCCTGCGGGAAATTCACCACGCCCGCCATGGGGTAGTTGTCGATGTTGGCCGCTGCGGCCTGGGGCGACACATTAACCGGCTTGGTGATCGTGACGGCGCGCCAGGAAATCTTGATGAACGCCGGCGCATAGGAGTACAGGTTGGTATCGGCGGTAGTGTTCGCATCCGACCACGGGTCCTGCGAAGCCTGGACGCAGTAGTACACGCCGTACCAGACCGGCTGCTGGCCTTGGCCTGAGGTCTCGAATTGCCGACAGGCGGCGAGATAGGCATCGATATAACCCTCGACCGTCGCGTGGTTGGCGTTGCCGGTCGCGGTCAGCGGGGTCAGGTTCTGCCAGGTATTGCCCGGCCCGCCCCAGCGGCCGTTGATCAGATGCGCGCGCACCCAGTTGTTGTTGCCGTCGGTGGTGAATGTTTCGGCCGGTCCGGCGGGCAGTTGCGCATCCCATGGCGCGCCCACGGCGGTCGGCACGTTGTTGCCCTGCACCCCGGGCATGCACAGGTCGGGGCCCAGGATCGCCGCGGCGCTGGCCGCGCCGAAATTGATCTGCTGCCGCGGCGCCAGACCGCCGGTCTGGTATTGCGTCATCGTGAAAATGACCTGATCGGTACTCCAGCGCGGGTTGTTCGGTGACCCGGAATAGATGATGCGGCTCATGGCAGTGTCCTGTCGGGTCGTGGGCGGCGGGATGGCCGGATGACGCGCAAGACACGACCCTTCTACCGTGCGCAGCGGTCCGAAGCCGTGGCCGCGGTCGTCGGCGACAGCCGCACTGCGGCGGCGGTTGCGGCCGGCGGCGGCACGAACTCGTCGGTAACAACGCCCCGACGCGATGAGCGTGAAGCGTGCCGCCGCCGCGGCGGACAGGCAGACCCGCGCATCGGGCGAGCGCAACGACGCGGCACCGCGCGGCGCAGGCTCGAGCGGACCCCAGTCCCATCGTCATGGCCTTGGCCTGCGCTGCGGGACAGTCCGACGGCGCAGGGCCCGCCTCGACGAGCGGGTTCCCGGCACGAGACCTGTCGATACACGTCGCTGTGTGCGTCGCAGCCGGCACAGAGCCGCGATGCGGCCGGAATCCGCCTTCAGGCGGCGCGCGGCCTGCGCGCTATCGCCGTAGCGATGACGCCGGCCAGCACCGCGAACGCCAGTCCCAAGGCCAGATCGGCGGCGAAATAGCCCAGGTGCAAGCCGTAGTTCTCGCAGGCCCCGGCAGCGCAGTCGCCGCCGATCCGGCGGAACACGAACGGAAATCCGGCCACTTCCTGCCCGTCGTAGCGATAGGCCTGGCGGGTGCGCCAGTACGGCAGCGCGTTGACCGCAACCGCGACGGCGGCGGCAACGAGGAAACCGGAGAAGAAGGCGATCTTGGCTCGCACGGGTCGACGTCCTGGTCCGAATGCTGGGGCCGGGCCGACGCTCGCCTCGCACAAGCCGGGAACCGCTGCCCGAGGCCCGCCGCGTAAGGACGCATCGCCGGAGAGGCACTCACTCTACACAGGACGGCCGTCCGACGGCGCATGCGCGAGGGCTTCCGATACGCGAAGGTCCCGATCCCTGCGCCGCAGGCGAGCCCGCCTCGGTACGCGCTGCGATCGGGCGAGGTAACAGTCGGGCCGCTCGAGATCGGCGAGCAGGTCCGGCCGCATCGACAGCCAGCGACTCGCAAGCGCGCGCTGGAAGCCGCCGTACTCGCGCCAGCGAAATCGGCGAATCAACCGAGTCGATCGCGCCCACGCGATTCAACGGACGGGCCGAGCGCGCGGCCGATGGTTTCGCCGATGACTTCGAGCGACACGCTCATTCCGAACAAGGCGGCGGCCCTGTGCCGCCCGCCCTGGCGGCCCCAACGCCTACAGCCCGACCGGCGCCCTCCGCGCTGTGCGCACCGATGCCGAAACGGCAACTCCCTTCTTCCCAAAGATGGCCGTTCGGCCCTCGGAAACGACGGTTCGTCCCAAACCCTCACCGCCGCCGCCTCGAGCTGCAACCGGGCGACACGTCCCGGTATCTCCCTGATCGCACCGCTCACCAGCGACCAAGGAGAACCTCATGCGCAATACTCCCGCCTTTGCCGGGCTTGCACTTGCCCTTCTGTCATACGCCTTTCCCGGCCTGGCACGCGAGTCGCCTCGCTCGCACGTGGAAGACGTGGCGCGCGCGATCGAGCAGAACTACTTCGACGAAGCGCGGGCCAGGCGGATCGCGGCCGACCTGCGCGGCGCAGCGGCGAAGGGCGAGTTCGACACGCTCACCGAAAAACGCGAACTCGCGTCCGCATTGACCGTCAAACTGCAGCCGTTCGACCGGCACTTCCGCGTGGGCTGGACGGACGCACCGCGTGCGCAGGCGACCGCGGATAGCCCGGTGATGTCGCCGACGCAGCCGCAGGCCAAGCACCGTCGCGGCAACTACGGGGTGCGTCGCGCGGAGGTGCTGCCTGGCAACGTCGGCTATATCGATCTGCGCGGGTTCGCACCGTTCGAATTCGGCGTCGCCGGGCAGCCCGAGCGCCAGGCCATCGAAGCGGCATTGCAGCTGCTCGTCGGTACCGATGCGCTGATCATCGATCTGCGCGACAACGGCGGCGGCGCCCCGCAGATGGTCGGCTACCTCAGCAGCGCCTTCGTCAGGAAGGACGCGGACATCTTCAATACCTTCCATGGCCGCGATCGCACGATGAGCGAAGCGCCGCTCGACTGGTATCCGCAGCCGCGCCTGGATACGCCGCTGTTCGTACTGACCAGCGCGCGCACCGCGTCGGCTGCGGAGGCGTTCGCGTACACGCTGCAGAGCGCCAAGCGCGCCACCGTCGTCGGCGAAGCGAGCATGGGCGCCGCCAATCCGGGCGGCGACGTCGATGCGGGGCGTGGGTTCTCGGTGTTCGTGTCCTTTGCCACGCCGATCAATCCGATCACCAAGACCAACTGGGAGGGTCGCGGCGTGACGCCGGACGTCGTGGCGGAGCCGGCGGCCGCCCTGGTCACGGCGCGTCGCCTGGCGCTGGAGGCGGCGCTCGGCAAAGGCCTGCCGCCGGAGTCGGCCATCGACACCCGCTGGGCCCTGGACGCGTTGCGCGCCGAAGCCGGGGCATCGCCGCCTGTACCAGCCGACGACTATGCCGGCACCTACGGGATGATGACCGTCGGCACCGCCCAGGATCGCCTGGTATTGCAGCAGGGACGTCGGCCCGTGCGCACGCTGCTGCCGCTGGGCAACGACAGCTTCGCCGTGCTGGAGAACCCGAGCCAGCGCGTGGTGTTCCAGCGCAATGCCAACGGCCGGGTGGAAGCGCTGGAAGTGCGCCACTCGGACGGAGACGTGCAGCGCCATCGCCGGGGGCATAGCCTGCAATCGGCAGGAACCACGTCGAAGCGGTAGCCGACGTTGCGGACTGCAGGGGCGAAGGGAATCGACAGATCCCTCCGTCCCGATTGATTGGCGCGGGCCGGCGCATTCGCTGGCCCGCGCGGTCGGCTCGGAATCAGCCGGGCCACGAACCCGCCCCCTCCGCGGCGTGCGGGAGGGGGGCGAGAAGGGGCTTTCCCGATGCAGCCATTGGGTCTGCGATTGCGAGCGTCGGCCTACTGGTAACGCGCCACCACGAAAGCCGCCGGCGAGTTGCCGTAGCCCGCTACGACGATCTTGCCGTCGCTTTGCATGGCGAGCCCTTGAACCGCGGCATTCGCGCTGCCGACGGCGGTGACGACCGGGCCGAAGCTGGCGTCCGGATTGCCGAACGAATCGTAGCGATGCAAGGTCAACTGACGGTAGATGCCCGCTTGGGAGTAGCCGCCGACGACGATTCCGCCGTTGGCGTCGATGGCGACATCGCTGCCGACCGCATCGCCGCTGCCGATGGCGGTCAGCACCTTGCCGGTGCCGGAGCCGAAGTAGCTGTCCAGCGCGCCGGCGCTGGTGTAACGGACCACGGCGAATCGGTAGGTGTCGGCGCTCGCGCCCTTCGCGTAGCCGGCGGCGACGAGGTTGCCGTCGCTTTGGATCGCCAGCGAGGTGGCGATGGCGGCGTTGCCGGCGGAGGTGCCGCCGACATGGGTCAGGACTTTGCCTCCAGTGCCGAACGTGGTGTCCAGCACGCCCTTTGTGGTGTAACGCGTCAACGCGAACACGGTGCCGCCGCTCGACGCGTAGCCGGCCAGCACGGGTTTGCCGTCCGCCTGGATGACCAGGCTGTTGGCGAACGCGGAGCCGGTGCCGACCGCCGAGGTGACGGTGCCGGTGCCGCCGCCGAAGCTGTAGTCCAAGGTGCCGCCGCTGGTGAGGCGCGCCAACGCAAAGCCGGAGCCGGCGTAGCCCGCGACCCAGATGGAGGTTCCCTGCACGGCGACGGCATAGGCCTCCGAAGCGCCGGCGTAGAAGTTGACCGTCGCCTTGCCCGAGCTGCCGAAGCTGGCATCCAGCGAACCGTCCGCGTTGTAGCGATAAACCGTGAAGTTGCGGGTGGAGGTGAAGTTCGGACACGAGGTGCCGGCCACGACGATCTTGCCGTCCGCCTGCAGGGCGAGCGCGCGCGCCTGCCCCGAGCAGCTGCCGGAGGGCGCGGTAGCGACTTTGCCGGTGCCGTTGAAGCTCGTATCCAGTACGCCATTGGCGGTATAACGCGCCAGCGCGAATTCGCCGAGCGCCGTCTGGCCGGCGACCACGATCCGCCCGTCCGGCTGGATCGCCACCCGGGCGGCGGCGCCGTAGTTGCCGAACGCAGTGGAGGTGATGCCGGCCGTACCGAACGTCGGGTCCAGCGATGCGGCCTGTGCGAGCGTTGCGAATGCGCCGATGGCCATGCCAAACGATACCTTCATCGTATTGCTGATCACTGCGTGTTCTCCCCGTTGATGTGATTGAGTCCGTTCTTGGCTTGGCTCACCGCCGCCGCTTGCGTTGCGCGGCGGCGGCGCGCCGAGCGCGCAAGATCATGAAAGCGGCGGCGATGGCAGCATCGTCCGCCAAAGGTATCCGTGTTTGATGACAGACATCGCGCAAGCGGCCGTGCGACGCGGCGTAGCCTGGCCCATCGCACCGACGAACCATTCCTGGCAGCCGCACTCACCGCATGCACTGGACCTGCCTCACCCGCGGCCCTGCTTCTCGGTCCGGACCATGCCTAGGTGCGCGACGGCGAGCAGACCCCGAATTCGCGCGAACATTCAACGTCCCCTCGGCAAGTATGCGCCAGGCAAATCTCCGTCGTTGAGACGATCCGCGGACAGGGAAACGAACTCCGCATCGCGACCTGTCGCAGCCAGCGCGATCGGCTTATTTGGCAGAAGGAATTCGTCGGAAAAGAAATGGGGCCCCGGAGAGCCCCATGGAGTACTAGCGACTTTTAGGCGCCCGCGTAAAAGGCCGCAGCGCCCGCCTCACCCGCCGCGCATCAACCGCACTTGCTGTACCCGCAGTTCAAACAGGTCGCGCAGCCGTCCATGATCACCACCGCCTTGGTGCTGCACTTGTGGCACATGGTGGCGGTGGGCGGGAACGAGGCGCCTTCGCCGGTGACGGCGACGTCTTCGTTGCGGGCGTCGTCGGCGAGCGGGGCCGTCGGGCTTACGTCAGAGTTTTTTTTTGCGCGGTCTTCGTAGGCGCGGCGCTTTTCGGCGATCAGCGCGCGCTGGGCGTCGCTCATCTCCGGGTCGTGCAGCATGCCGATCGACTTGAGGTGGTCTTCGACGATGGCGCCCATCTCGGCGACCAGCGACGGCATGTACACGCCGCCGGCCTTGAAGTAGCCGCCGCGCGGGTCGAACACGGCCTTCATCTCGTCGACCAGGAAGGTCACGTCGCCGCCCTTACGGAACACCGCGGACATGATCCGGGTCAGGGCCACGATCCATTGGAAGTGGTCCATGTTCTTCGAGTTGATGAAGATCTCGAACGGACGACGCGATTCGTGCTCGGTGCCGGCGTTGAGCACGATGTCGTTGATGGTGACGTACAGGGCGTGCTCGAACAGCGGCGATTTGATCTTGTAGGTCGAGCCGATCAGGATCTCGGGGCGCTCGATGCGCTCGTGCATCTGGATGACGTTGTCGGCCGGCGATTCCTCGGCCTTGGCCGACGCGGCGCTGGCGGCGGCCGACTTGGCGGCGGCCTCCTTCGCCTTGTCTTCCGGGGTGACGACGCTGTAGCCCTTGATTTTCTTCTCGATCTTGACGGCCATGGGCCCGACTCCTGGTGCTGTATTGCTTGTTCTTGTGGGTGTTGCGGCGGCGGCCGCCGGCGGCTCCGGAGCGGCCCCGCCCTAGCCCCCTCCCGCAGCCGCGGGAGAGGGAGGGGACGGATCAGCGCTTGGCGGCCTTCTTGGCGGCCTTCTTCGCCGGCGCCTTCTTGGCCGCCTTCTTTACGGTCTGCTTGGCCGCGGCCTTCTTGGCCGGCGCCTTCTTGGCGGCGGCTTTCTTCGCCGGAGCCTTCTTGGC
>NZ_HG424502.1:0-2593 GCF_000336385.2 Lysobacter antibioticus HS124
GGGTCACTTTCTTTGTCCAAGGCGACAAAGAAAGTAACCAAAGAAAACGCCATATCTGTTTCGAATCAAAAGCCACGATGGGACGGAGCTTGCGCGGGGCTGCTCCGCACAGGCCATCCATGGCCTGGCTGCGCACGGGCCGCATCCCTGCGGCCCGCTCTCCGGGGCTTCAGGGCGTTCTCGCGAGTTCGAAACCACGCCAAGCTTTTCACGGCAACGGCAACGGCAGCGGCAGCAGCAGCAGCGGCAGCGGCAGCGGCAGCGGCAGCGGCAGCGGCTACCGCTATCGTCACAGGCTTTTCGGCGGCCCGGCTAACGCAGAGCGTCAGCAGTCGTCGTTCTCGTAGTGCATCTTTTCCAGCGTGTCCTCGATCTCCGCGCGCTTCTTGGCCGAGGTCGGGGCCCGATCGAACCGCGCCGGCAGCAGCCGTTCGCCGTCGGGGCTGATCCACTTGCCCTTCAGGACCGTGCCGTCGCGCACCAGCATCAGCGCGCCGCTGACCCCGGCCTCAAGGCCGGACTCGACCAGGGCCAGGTGGCCCTGGTCGTCGCTGTTGGCGCGCAACAACAACCATTTCGACACGTGGTCGTAGCGGTAGATGGCGGTAACGATGCGGGCGACGCCGCCGCATGGGGCCGGCTCGTCCTTGAGGTACATCGTCACCGCGCGCTCGCCGACCCGGCCGGTGTACTGCGCGACCGTGGTCTCGTCGCCGGCGCTGGCGGCGCGCGGCAGGAGAGTTGCGGCCAGCAAAGCGGCGATGGGCATCCATGTCCTGAGCGTCATGCGGTCACCTGAAAGTTTCATCGGAAAGGAATAACGGCGGCGGCGAGCATGCCACAGCCGCCGCGCCGTCGTCTTACACTGCCGGCATGGCCTCTCCCGCCCACGCCGCCGAAGCCGCAGCCGTCGCCGGCCAGATCCGCGACGCCTTCGCCGACTACCACGCCCGCTTCGCCGCGATCACCCGTCGCGCCAAGGACCGGTTCGAGCGCTGCGACTGGAGCGGCGCACGCGACGACGCGCTCGAGCGCATCGAGCTGTACGACCGCTGCATTGCCGAAGCCAGCGACGCGCTGGAAGCGCGCCTGGGCGAACGCGACCGCGATCGCGCGCTGTGGTCGGCGGTGCATGCCGCCTACGCGGAAGCGGTCGCGCCGCTGCTCGACGGCGAGCTGTACAAGACTTTCTTCAATACCCTCACCCGGCGCTTCTTCAAGACCCGCGGCGTGGATGCGGCGATCGAATTCGTCGCCCTCGACATCGAGCCGACCGACGCCATCACCCATCCGGTGGCGCGCCACAGCTATGCGGTGTCCGAAGAACGCCTGATCGACACCTTCGTGCGCGTGCTCGGCGACTACCCGTTCGCGGTGCCGTACGCGCACCGCACCCGTTGCGCGGCCGGGATCGCGGTGCGGCTGCAGGAGGACTTGCAGCACTGGGGACCGCATCCGGTGCGCGCGGTCGAGCTGCTGGACACGGTGTTCTACCGCGAGCGGCGCGCGTATCTGGTCGGGCGCGTGTTCGGCGAGCGCGCGTTCTCGCCCTGCGTGATCGCCCTGGTCAACGACGGCGGCGCGCTGCGGGTCGATGCGGTGCTGACCCTGCGCAGCGAAGTGGTGCAGTTGTTCAGCTACTCGCGCAGTTATTTCCATGCCGACCTGGGCACGGTCGGCGACGCGGTGGTGTTCCTGCGCACCCTGTTGCCGGGTAAGCCCATCGACGAGCTGTACACCGTGCTCGGCCGGGCCAAGCAGGGCAAGACCGAGCGCTACCGCACCTTCTTCCGCCAGTTCGCCAGCCAGTCCGGCGAGCGCCTGATCCGCGCCGAGGGCGAGCGCGGCATGGTCATGGCGGTGTTCACCCTGCCCAGCTATCCGCTGGTGTTCAAGCTGATCCGCGATCGCTTCGCCTACCCGAAGGAGGTCGCGCGCGAGGAGGTCGAGGCCAAGTACGCGCTGGTGTTCAAGCACGACCGCGTCGGCCGCCTGGTCGACGCGCAGCCGTTCCGGTTCCTGCGCTTCCCGCGCGCGCGCTTCGCCCCCGACCTGCTCGACGAACTGCTCAGCACCTGCGCCAGCAGCATCAGCCTGGACGGCGACGACCTGGTGCTGCACCTGTGCTACGTCGAACGCCGGCTGCGCCCGCTCAACCTGTACGTGCGCGAACAGACCCCGGAGGCCGCGCGCGCGGCGGTGATCGACTACGGCCAGGCGATCCGCGACCTGGCGCTGAGCAATATCTTCCCCGGCGACCTGCTGCTGAAGAATTTCGGCGTGTCGCGCCACGGCCGGGCGGTGTTCTACGACTACGACGAGCTGTGCCTGGTCACCGACTGCCGGTTCCGGCATGTGCCGCAGCCACGCAACCACGAAGAAGAAATGGAGGCCGGCGCCTGGTTCTACGCCGCCGGGCACGATGTGTTCCCGGCCCAGTTCCCGCGCTTCCTCGGCCTGTCGCCGCCCTTGCTCGGCGCGCTGATGCATGCGCACGCCGACATCTTCCGGGTCGAGTGGTGGCAGCAGGTGCAGGAGGGGCTGGTGCAGGGCCGCCACAACGACATCGCGCCGTATCCCTCGGAGCGGCGGG
>NZ_HG424502.1:2681-27549 GCF_000336385.2 Lysobacter antibioticus HS124
GCTTGCGACGGTGCGACGGCGTGCCTATGCCGGGCACCGGCCCGCTTTGCAAAGGGCGCGAGCCGGCTCGCCCGATCGCGCCCCAGGACGTTGCGAACCAAGCGCAGGAGAGCGGCAAGCGCAGCCGTCGCGATCGCGCAAGCTTTCGCCGATTCCCCTTCTGAAATGGGGATAGAGAAGGGAATCGCGCTCGCTCCTCGAACCGCCTCACGCACACCCATGCGCATCGCCGCAGCCGTCGGCGCGCTGCGCGCTTTCCGGAGTGCGGGCGAACGCCGACCACCAGCGCGGGGCCGGCTTGGCCGGCGTGCGTGCCGCCGGCGCCGCCACGGCGGCCTCGGCGACGACCGCCTCGTCGTCGGCATCGCGCGGGTCGACGAAATGGCCATGCAGGAACATCAGGTTCTTGTAGACGTTCATGATCGGACTCCCGGTCCAGGGCCATCGCGACACCCCGTCGCGCACTGGCCAATTGAGTGATTCGCAAGGTACGCTCGCCCGGTGCGGCGAAAAAGCGCGCCGTTTGCAAGCCAGACTTGAAGGGTGCTCAAGATGAACCGCCCCCCGCTGCACGCCCTGCTGGGCTTCGCCACCGCCGCCCGGCTCGGCAACCTGACCCGTGCCGCCGAGACCATGAACCTCACGGTCAGCGCGCTGAGCCATCAGATCCGCACCCTCGAAGACCGGCTCGGCCGGCGCCTGTTCGAGCGCGGCCCGCGCGGGGTGCGGTTGACCCCGGACGGCGACCGGCTGCTGTCGGTGGTGGCGCCGCATCTGGACGCGCTGGACCATGCGTTGCGCCCTTACAGTCCGCGCCGCAACGACGTGCTGACCCTGAGCCTGATGGCCTCGATGGCCTCGTCCTGGCTGGTGCCGCGGTTGGGCGGCTTCGTCGCCCGCCACCCGCAGTTGGAACTGAATCTGTTTTCGACCTCGGCCCTGGTCGATTTCGACCGCGAACCCGGCATCGACGCGGCCATGCGCGGCGGCTACGGGCGCTGGCCGGGCTTGGTGATCGAGCACCTGTTCGACGAAACCCTGGTGCCGGTGGCCAGCCCGGCCCTGGTCGAACGCATGGGCGGCCTGCCGGCGCAGGAAGACCTGCACCGCTGGCCGCTGCTCGGCGATCTGTCGACTTACTGGCAGGACTGGTTCGACCGCTACGGCGGCAAACGCCCGAACCGCTTCGTCGCCCATTTCGACGATTCCGAGACCATGCACCGCGCCGCGGTCGAAGGGCTGGGCGTGGCCCTGGGCCGCTTGGCGCGCACCCGCCTGCTGATCCAGAACGGCCAGCTGATTCCGCTCAGCCAGGGCCGGCTCAAGATCGATTGGGGCCATTACCTGGTGTATCCGGAGCGTTCGGTCGACCACGCCGGCCTGGAAGCTTTCCGCAGTTGGCTGCACGAGCAGGCGCGCGATTACGTTGCGGCGATGGATTCCGATCTCGCCCAGCGCGGCGCCGCCGACCCCGGCACGCTCGCGATCGCCCCGGCCAAGGCCGCGCGCAAGCGCCGCTGAGCGCGGCCTCGGGTTCGCCGCGCCGAGCGCTGCGTTGGCGACGCGTTGCCGCCAGGTTTGCCGCACTGCGGTACCCGGCGGCGAAGGGCTTGCGGTAGGCTGGCGCCCTTTCCCGTTGCCCCGGAGTCCGTTGCATGGAACGTAACCGCCCCGCCCGCCTGTGGCTGTTGGCCGCGCTGCTGCCCGGCCTGAGCCTGATCGCCCACGCCCAGAAGCCGGCCAAGGCCGACGCCGCCTCCCCCAAGGCGACGGCCGCCGCCGAACCGGCCGCCAACGCCGCGCTGAAGGCCGCCATCGCCGGCAGCTGGCGCGACCCGAAGAACGTCGCCCGCGACGGCGCGCGCCATCCGCTGGAAACGCTGCAGTTCTTCGGCATCCGCCCCGACCAGACCGTGATCGAGATCACTCCGGGCGGCGGCTGGTACTCGGAAATCCTCGCGCCCTATCTGCGCGAACGCGGCCGCTACGTCGCCGCGATCGTCGACCCGGACACCCAATCCAGCGCCGATTCGCGCAAGTACTACGCCAACGCCAAGAAGAACCTGGAAGCCAAGTTCGCCGCCGGCCCGGCGCAGTACGACAAGGCCGTGTTCGCCGCCTACGACAGCTATAAACCGGCGTTCGGCGCGCCCGCGTCGGCCGACGCGGTGCTGACCTTCCGCAACGTGCACAACTGGCGCAGCGCCGGCCAGGCCGAAGTGATGTTCCAGGGCTTCTTCGAAGTGCTGAAGCCGGGCGGCACGCTGGGCGTGGTCGAACACCGCGCCCAGGGCGACGTGCCGGCCGACGACAAGAGCGGCTACGTCGGCCAGGCCCAGGTCATCGCCTTGGCCGAAGCGGCCGGCTTCAAGCTCGAGGCCAAGAGCGAGGTCAACGCCAACCCGCGCGACACCAAGGATCACCCCAACGGCGTGTGGACGCTGCCGCCGGTGAACCGCCACGACGCGGCCGACGACGCCAAGTATCAGGCGATCGGCGAAAGCGACCGCATGACCCTGCGCTTCCGCAAGCCGCGCTGATCCCCACGCCGGCGGCGGTGCGCATCGCCGCCGGCGCGATGTCCAGGTTTCGCCCGTGCTGATCGCGTTCAACAAGCCCTATGGCGTGCTGTGCCAGTTCACCGACCGCAGCCAACCGCCGCGGCCGACCCTGGCCGGCTTCGGCCTGCCGCCCGGCGTGTACGCCGCCGGACGCCTGGACCACGACAGCGAAGGCCTGCTGCTGCTGACCGACGACGGCGGCCTGGCGCATCGGCTCACCGACCCGCGCCACAAGCAGCCCAAGGTCTATTGGGTTCAGGTCGAAGGCGACCCGAGCGAGGAACGACTGCAGGCGCTGCGCCGCGGCGTCGAGCTCAACGACGGCCGCACCCTGCCGGCGCAGGTCGAACGCCTGGACCCGCCGGCGCTGTGGCCGCGCGATCCGCCGGTGCGGTTCCGCAAGACCGTGCCCGACGCCTGGCTGGCGATCACCCTGCGCGAAGGCCGCAATCGCCAGGTGCGACGGATGACCGCCGCGGTCGGCCTGCCGACCCTGCGCCTGGTGCGGGTGGCGGTCGGCGGCCAGCGCCTGGACGGGCTCGCGCCGGGACAGTGGCGGGCCTGCTGAGCGTTCCGCCCCCCGCAGCGCTTTCGCCGGCCGCGCCTTCGCCGCGCCGGCTCAGTCGCGGCAGTGCTGCCGCGCTTGTTCCTCGGTGCGCACCTCGACCCCGCGGCAATGCGGATGCGGCAACACGCAAGCCAGGTACGGCCGGGCGATCCGGCGCGAGGCCTGCTTGCCGGCGATGAGCTCGGGCGCGCCGGCGGAAGCGCTGGCGGCGCAGGCCGCATGACGCTCGCGGACGATGCCGCGGCAGGCATCCGGCGCGAGACGGTAGCGATCTTGCGCGCGCGCGCGCTGCCCCAGTGCGGTGTCGCGCCACAGCTCGATCAGGACCGTCTTCGGGATCGGCCGCCGTTCGATCTCGGCGATGCGGTAATCGCCGCGCGACGGCGCGGCGAACCACTGCAGGTAGACGAAACCGCCGGCGGCGGCGAGGGCGATCAGCAGCAGAATCCGTTGCCTGTGCGTGGCGGTCGGAGCGGCGGGGCAGTATGCCCGCGGCGCGGCGGGCATGCGCCGCCGCGGCTCACTTGCGCTCGATCGGCACCGAGTTGGCGCCCGGCCGCGAGACCAGCACCACCCCGCCCAGCACCACCGCAGTGCCGATCAGCTGGATCGCGGTGATGCGTTCGCCGAGCACCCAGGCGCCGAGGAACACCAGCGACACCGGCCCGATCACCGAGAACTGCGCCGCGCTGCCGGCGCCGAGCCGGCTCACCGCGGCCATGGTGAAGGTCACCGGCAGGAAGGTGCAGAACAGCGCGTTGGCGGCGGCGAAGGCATAGACCTGCCAGGGCAGGCCGAACAGCGCCGCGGCGTCGCGCGCGATCAGGTAATGGATCAGGGTCGCCGCGGTCGACACCACCATGGCGCAGGCCACCAGCTGCAGCGAACCCAGCCGCTTCACCAGTTCGCCCGACATCGCCAGGTACAGCGCGTAGCTGACCGCGGCGCCGAGCACCAGCGCGCTGCCGAGCAGCACATGGTCGCCTTCCACGCGCAGGTTTTCGACCATCACCAGGATCACCCCGGCGTAGCAGACCGCCAGCGCGATCCACTCGCGCGCGGCGACCTGGCGGCCGTAAGCGAACAAGCCGATCAGCAGCACGATGGTGGGGTTGAGGAACAGGATCAGCCGCTCCAGCGAGACCGGGACGTATTCCAGGCCCCAGAAATCCAGCAGGCTCGACAAGTAATAGCCGAGCACGCCGAGCACCGCGATCAGGCCGAGGTCGCGCCGGGTCGGCAAGGCGCCGCGGGCCTTGGCGCGGCGGGTTTCGCGCAGGCCCAGGACCAGGAACAGCGGCAACGACAGGCCCATGCGCAGGGCCAGCACGTCGAGCGAGTCGACCCCGTAGCGGTACTGCAGCTTGGCCAGGATCGCCTTGGCCGAGAACAGCACCGCGCCGGTCGCGGCCAGGGCGATGCCGATCCGGCGCGCGCGGGTCGCGGCGATGACGCCCGACTCGGCCAGCGGAGACGCCGATGCGCTCATGCCGGCGCGCTCGCCGCATCCAGCGCGGCGATCTCCTCGGCGCTCAGGCGCAGCCGCGCCGCGGCGAGCAGCTCCCGCAACTGGGCGACGCTGGTCGCGCTGGCGATCGGCGCGCTGACCGACGGCCGCGCCAGCAGCCAGGCCAGGGCGACTTGGGCCGGGGTCGCGGCATGGCCGGCCGCCACCCGATCGAGCGCATCGAGGATGCGCAGGCCGCGCGCGTCGAGATAGCGCTCGACCTTGCCGGCGCGGACCCGGCTCTTGTCCAGGTCGGCGCGGCTGCGGTATTTGCCGGTCAGGAAGCCGCCGGCCAGGGCGTAGTAATTGAGCACGCCGAGCCCGCGTTCGCGCACCAGCGGTTCCAGTTCGGCCTCGTAGCCGGTGCGGTCGGCCAGGTTGTAGTCCGGCTGCAGGGTCTCGTAGCGCGGCAGGCCGTGGCGCTCGGCCAGGTCCAGGGCCTGCGCCAGGCGCGCCGCGCTGTAGTTGGAGGCGCCGATCGCGCGCACCTTGCCTTGCTCGATCAGGCGCGCGAACGCACCGAGGCTGTCTTCCAGCGGCACGGAAGGATCGTCCTCGTGGGCCTGGTAGAGATCGATGGTCTCCACCCCGAGACGACGCAGGGACTCCTCGGCCGCGGCCTGGATGTTGGCCGGCGCCAGACCGCGCCGCGGGCCCCATTTGCCCACTTTGGTCGCGATCACGATCCGCTCGCGACGGCCGCCGCCCTGCGCCAGCCAGCGCCCGATCAGGCTTTCCGATTCGCCGCCGGCGTTGCCCGGGGCCCAGGAGGAATACATGTCGGCGGTGTCGACCAGGTTGAAGCCGGCGTCGCTGAATGCGTCGAGCAGGGCGAAGCTGGTCGCAGCGTCCGCGCTCCAGCCGAATACGTTGCCGCCGAACGCGATCGGGGCCACGGCCAGGGGCGAACGGCCGAGCGGGCGAAGGCTCATTGCGGATTCCTTAATCGGGGAACGCTCATGATGCGCCGCCGCAAAAGCCGCTGCGATACCCGCGTCGCAAACGCAGCGTGCCGGATGCGGCGATCGGCCTGCGCCGCGGCAGTGAACGATTCATTTTTTTCCTTCGCCCGCCCGCCTTTGGCAGTGGGTTTCTGTTAACTTTCGGAACGCTCATGCGGGTTCATTTATGCGAATTCCGCGTGAAAAACCCGCCTCTGGGGATCTACTGGACGCAATGAGTACTCCCGCGACATCCACAGGCCGGATCCTCGTCGTGGACGACCAAGCCGCGAACCTGCGCGTAGTCACCGCGCTGCTTTCGCGCCAGGGCTACGAAGTGGTGTCGGCCGCCACCGGCGACGAGGCGCTGCGCCTGTACGCCGAGCAGCCGCCGGACCTGATCCTGCTCGACGTGATGATGCCGGGCATGGACGGTTTCGAAGTCATGGCCGCGCTGCGCGCCGATTCGCCGCTGCGCGTGCCGGTGGTGTTCGTGACGGCCGCGCACGACCGCGATCTGTTGCTGCGCGCCTTCGATGCCGGCGTGGTCGATTACGTCACCAAGCCCTTCTTGCCCGAGGAACTGCTGGCGCGGGTCAACGCCCACGTCGGCCTGAAGCTGACCCGCGACCGCCTGGAACGGGTCGCGCGCGAGCGCGAGGAACTGGTCAACCTGGTCGCGCACGATCTCAAGAACCCGCTGACCAGCGTGCTGTTCGCCAGCGACCTGCTGTTGCACGACGGCTGCAAGCCCGAGCGCGTGCCGCGCTATCTGCAGATGATCCACGAGAGCGCCGACGACGCGCTGGGCTACATCCGCCATTACCTGGAAAGCCAGGCCGGGCCCCGCGACTCGGTCGGCGCGCAAGGCCGCGCCGACCTCGGCGAGACCCTGGAGTGGCTGGTGCGGCGCTATGAGATGCAGCTCGACGCGCGCGGCATCCGCATCCAGGTGGTGCCGCCGCCGGCGAACGGCGCCGCGCTAGTGGCGATGGACGCGCGGGTGCTGCGCCAGGTCAGCGAGAACCTGGTCACCAACGCGATGAAGTACGCGCCCAACAGCGAGCTGCTGCTGGCCGCGCGCAACAGCGCGCCCGGTTTCTGGCAGCTGATCGTCGCCGACCGCGGCCCGGGCATTCCGGTGGCGCGCCAGCGCGAACTGTTCAAGCCTTTCGTGCGCCTGCACGACGACGCCGTCGACGACGGCCTGTCCAGCGGCCTGGGCCTGTCGCTGGCCAAGCAGATCGTGGTCAATGCCGGCGGCCAGCTGTGGTACGAAGAGCGCCGCAACGGCGGCTCGCGCTTCATCATCGAGTTGCCGGAAGCGGCGAAGTAGCCGGCCGCCCGGCCTGCCACGACCGCAGGCCGGGAGCCCCGCGCTCCACCCGACGAGGGCGACGGAGCGACGGGGATCGACCGGCCTGCGGCCCGCAGAGCCGATGTCGGATCGGCGATGCAGCGATCGCGCTACCGCCGGGCTTATTCGGCCGACTCTTCGCCGTTGCCGTTGCCGTTGCGCTGCGCGCTGCTGCGGCGACGACCGCTGCCGGACTCGGCGCGGCGCGCGTCGATGCGGCGCGCGCTGCCTTCGATCGGATCGCCTTCGGCCTGCTTGCGCGCCTTGCGCCGCGCGGCGGCGTACCACAGCAAACCGGCGCCGGCGACCGCGGCCACCGCGATCACCGGGTTGCGACGCACGAAGCCGCCGGCGGTGCGCGCGCCGGCCTTGAGCGCGCCGAGCTTGGCGCCGGTTTCCAGCCATTGGCCCGCCTTCGGCGCCGCGTCCTTGAGGTTGGCGCTGAGCGCGTGAACCAGTTCCATGGCACGGTCGGGCAGGGATTCGAATTTGCTCATCGTTGCAATCCTGTGATGAGGGAAAGGGCTTCAGTGTCGGCGCGTTGCCGTTGAAATTCTGTGATCGCACGCGCGCCGGTCCGGCTCGCGGCTGAATGCCGGCGACGCCGCGAGCGGCACGAAACGGCGGCCAGATCTGCCGCTGCGCACAACCACGCCGGATGATACGGACCGCCCACGGCGCGCGACAGCCGGACGAGCGGACGAGCGCGGCGGCGCGCGCCGCGCAGCGCTCAGGTGCCGCGCGGCTTGGCGCGATGGGTCGCGGTCGCGGTCCAGGGATCGTCGGGCCAGGGGTGCTTGGGATAGCGGCCCTTCATTTCTTTTTTCACTTCCGGATAGGTGCGCTCCCAGAAGCCGCGCAGGTCCTGGGTGACCTGCAGCGGACGCCCGGCCGGCGACAGCAGGTGCAGGGTCAGCGGCACGCGGCCGTCGGCGATGCGCGGCGTGTCGGCCAGGCCGAACAATTCCTGCAGTTTGACCGCCAGCACCGGCGGCTGCGGCGCGCCGCGGCCGCCATCGCCGCGACCGTTGTCGGCCTCGTCGTCGTAGGCGTATTCGATCCGCCGTTCCATCCCCGAGGGCACCACGATCCGGGTCGGCGCCAAAGCCTCCAGCCGCTGCCGCCACGTCCAGTCGGCCAGCGAGCGCAGGGCTTCGCCGAAGCCGGCCTCGTCGAGCGCATCGAGCCGAGTCTTGCCGCTCAAGGCCGGCTTCAGCCAATGCTCCAGGCCGTCGAGCAGGGCCGCATCGGACAGGTCGGGCAGAGCGGCCTCGCCATCGGCCAGCTCGGGCATCCACGCGCGCACGCAGCGCATGCGCGCGCGCCACTGCTGCAACGATTCGGTCCACGGCAAGGCCGACAGGCCGAGCTGGCGCACCGCATCGACCAAGGCATCGGCATAGCGCGCCGGGTCCGGCCGCGCCAGCGGCCGGCTGTCGAGCACGATGCGGTCGTAACGACGCTCGCGTACCGCGGCGATGCCGCGCGCGGCGGCGTCCCAGACCACCCGGTCTTCGCTGACGAAGCGCTGCGGGAACTCGCGCTCCAGCCGCGCCTCGTCCAGCGGCGCGGCGCGCAGGATGCGCGCGTCGCGCGGGTCGTCGCGCAGTTCGGCGACGACCAGCCAGGGTTCGCCGTACACCGCGCTGTCGTCGAACAGACGCGCGCTGCGGCCGTTGGCGAGCTGGTAGCGATACGGGTCGCCGGGGTGCTGGCGCGCGATCCGGTCCGGAAACGCATGCAGCAGCAGATCGCCCAATGCGTGCGCCGGCACCGACGCCGGCGGCGCGGCGTCGACGCGCAGGCGCCGGCGCCATTGCCGGGCCGCCTGGTCCAGCGCCGCCAAGGCCGAACGCGCGGCCTCGGCCGGGGCGCGGCCGGCGCGGAACGCGGCCAGAGCCTGCCAGCGCGCGGCCAGCGCATCGCCGCCGCCGCGCAAGGGATCGCGCGCTTCGACCAAGGCCGCCAGATCGCAGGCCAGGGCGCGTTCGTGCGGATCGTTGGGCGCCAGCAGCATCGCCGCCAGGCGCGGATGGGTGCCCAGCGCGAGCATGCGCCGGCCGAAGGCGGTGATGGTCGCCGCTTTGCCGGCGCCTTCCAGCGCGCCGAGCCGCAGCAACAGCTCGCGCGCCGCCGCCATCGCGCCGCCCGGCGGCGGATCGAGGAAACGCAGCCCGGCATCGCCCCACGCGGCCAGTTCCAAAGCCAGCCCGGCCAGTTCGACCTGGGCGATTTCCGGCCGCCGCTGCGGTTCCAGCCGCTGCGATTCGGGCCACAGGCGATACGCCCAGCCCTCGGCGACGCGACCGGCGCGGCCGGCGCGCTGGTCGGCCGAGGCCTGGGCGATGGCGACCACGTCCAGGCGCGAGAAGCCGCTGTTGGGGTCGTAGCGCGGCTCGCGCGCCAGCCCGCTGTCGATCACCACGCGCACGCCGGGCAGGGTCACGCTGGATTCGGCGACGTTGGTCGCCAGCACCACCCGGCGGCGGCCGTCGGGATCGGCCTGCAGCACCCGGCTCTGCTGTTCGACCGGCAACTCGCCGTGCAAGCTCAGCACGTCGATGCCGCGCAAGGCCTCGCTGCCGGCCAACGCCGCATCGGCGCGGCCGATCTCGCGCTGGCCGGGCAGGAACACGAGCACATCGCCCGGATGCTGCGCGACCGCATGTTCGACCGCGCGCCGCAGCTGGTGCTCGAGTTTTTCCTCGCGCCGCGCCGGAAAGTGCGCCAGCGTCACCGGATAGCTGCGGCCGGCGCTGCTCAGTCGCGGCGCGTCGAGGAACTGCGCCAGCCGCTCGCCGTCCAGGGTGGCCGACATCGCCACGATGCGCAGGTCGTCGCGCAGCGAGGCCTGCACGTCCAGGGCCAGGGCCAGGCCGAGGTCGGCGGCCAGGTGGCGTTCGTGGAATTCGTCGAACAGCAGCGCGCCGACCCCGTCCAGGGTCGGGTCGTCCTGGATCATCCGGGTCAGGATGCCCTCGGTGACGACCTCGATCCGGGTCCGCTCGGAGACCTTGTTCTCGAAGCGGATGCGATAGCCGACGGTGTCGCCGGCGGCCTCGCCGCGCTGGCGGGCCATGAAGGTCGCGGCGGCGCGCGCGGCGACCCGACGCGGTTCCAGCATCACGATCTTGCGCCCGCCCAGCCACGGCGCGTCGAGCAGGGCCGGCGGCACCTGGGTGGTCTTGCCGGCGCCGGGCGGGGCTTCCAGCACCAGGCGCGGGTGCTCGGCGAGGCTGGCGCGGATCTGCGGCAGCAGGGAATCGATCGGGAAGGCGGGACTGTTCACCCGCGCAAGGATACGGACCGGCGGCGGCGCCCGGAATGGCGCGGCCGCCGGCGCCGGTCGCGTCAGTCCTCGAACTCGCCGCAGCCCATCAGCAAATGGGTCGGGTTCTTGACGTCGCCGATCACCACGATCACCGCGTTGGCGTAGGTGTTCTTTTTGGCGTCCTGGCACGGTTCGTCCGGCTTGCTCGGCGCGATCAGCACGCTCATCGGCCGGGTCTGCATGCCGACCGTGATCGTGCCGGCCAGGCCGTAGCGCCCCTTGAGCACGCCGAGCACCGGCAGGTCCAGCACCGGCACGGTCGACGTCAGGCCGCCGGCGGCCAGCAGTACGCCGCGCGGCTTGGTCAGGTGGAACTCGGCCGCACCGGGCACGGTGCGCTGCAGTTGGATGTTCCACGACAGCTTGCCGACGTTGCCGCCATCGAAGGGCTGGGCGGAGAAATCGAACTTGGGCTTGGCCGATGCGGCCGCTGCATCGGTCTGCTCGGCATGGCCGGGAACGGCCCAGCCCAGGATCGCGGCCAAAAGCAAGGTGACGATGCGCATGAGGGTTTCCCTTGGCGGCCGGACGGCGCCTTCTACGCAACAACGCGGCGGAACGCAGGTTGTGAAAAAGCGGCTGCAGGAAAGTGGGCTGCGAATCGGCGCGGGGAAAGCGCGGACGTCGTCGGTGCGAACGCGATCGCTGTGCGGCTCCGGTCGGACCCGGCGGACGCGCGGCGCCGCAACGCCGCCGGGTTGGGTCGGACGCGGCGAGCCTCTACACTGCGCGCTGCTCCGTTCCCGCTGTGCCCGCCCCATGCAACTGATCGACATCGGCGCCAACCTCACCCACGACAGCTTCGACCACGACCGCGAGGCGGTGCTGCAGCGCGCGCGAGAGGCTGGCGTGGCGCGGATGGTGATCACCGGCGCCAGTCGCGAGCATTCGCCCAAGGCGCTGGAACTGGCCCGGCGCTATCCGGGCGAGTTGTTCGCCACTGCCGGCGTGCATCCGCACCATGCCGTCGAATACACCGCCGAATGCGACGCCGAGATGCGCGCCCTGCTCGGCCACGACGAGGTGGTCGCGGTCGGCGAATGCGGGCTGGATTACTTCCGCGACTTCTCGCCGCGCCCGGCGCAGCGGCGCGCGTTCGAAATGCAGTTGCAGACCGCCGCCGACACCGGCAAGCCGTTGTTCCTGCACCAGCGCGACGCCCATGCCGACTTCATGGCGATGATGAAGAACTTCGACGGCAAGCTCGGCCCGGCGGTGGTGCACTGCTTCACCGGCACGCGCGAGGAACTGTTCGATTACCTCGACCAGGACTGGCACATCGGCATCACCGGCTGGCTGTGCGACGAACGCCGCGGCCTGCACTTGCGCGAACTGGTCAAGCACATCCCGGCCGAGCGATTGATGATCGAAACCGACGCGCCCTACCTGCTGCCGCGCACGGTCAAGCCGGCGCCCTCGCATCGGCGCAACGAACCGATGTACCTGGCCCACATCGTCGAGGAGCTGGCCCGCGACCGCGGCGAGGACGTCGCCGTCGCCGCCGCCCACAGCACCGCCACCGCCAGCGCCTTCTTTCGCCTGCCGGCCTGATCCCAAGTCGGCTGTTGCCGTCGCCGAATCCCCGATCCCGAATCGCGAATCCCGAATCGCGCGCAACAAAAAAGCCCCGATCCTCAGATCGGGGCTTTTTTTCCTGCGCATCGGCTCAGATCAGTACTTCCATTCGAAGGCCAGGTTGTAGCGACGGCCGAGAATGTCGTAAGTGCTGAACAAGTTCGCCGAGGTCTGCGCCGGGAACGGCGGGTCCTTGTCGAACAGGTTGCTGACCGCCAGGCGCACCATGGTGCGATCGTTGAAGCGGTAGCGCACGCCGCCGTTGAACAGCCAGTAGTCGCCGACCTTGAGGATGTCGCGGGTTTCCGGCGTGTTGAGCACGTCGAACTCGGCGCTGCTGAGGTAGTTCGCCGACAGGTTGGCGCCGAACTTGCCCTTCTCCCAAGCGCCGCTGAACTGGTACTGGCGCTTGGAGGTGCCGATCTCGCCGACCGCCGGGTTGGGGCTGACGCCGGTGTTGTCGACGGTCAGTTCCTTCGGGAAGTAGCCGGTCACGCCGAACGCGAAGCGGCCGAAGCGGTCGGTGTCGAAACGGTACGACACTTCGGCCGAGTAGGCCTCCATGTTGAGGTACTTGCCGTTGACGAAGCCGCTGACGAAGGTCGTGGCCTGGCCGGCGTTGGCCGGACCGGTACCCGGGGCGTTGCGGGTGATGCGGCTGCAGAACGCGTTCGCGTTGGGCACGTTCGAGGCGTCGAAGTCGGGCGCGTCGAAGCAGGCGGTGGCGATTTCGGTCGCGGTCAGGTTGCTGATGACGTCGGTGATCTTGATCTTGTAATAGTCGGCGGCGACGGTCAGGCCTTCCAGGAACGACGGCGCCCAGGTGAAGCCGTAGGTGTGCGAATCGGCCGACTCGTTGCGCAGGTTCGGGTTGCCGCCGGACACGCCCTGGATCGAGGCGCCGTTGGCGTTGGAGTTGAAGCTGGTCAGGCCGTAGTAGCTGAGGAAGGCCTGGCAGTTGCGCGCGCGCACCGCCGGGTTGTTGCCGCCGGTGATGAAGCGGGTGTCGCAGGGATCGCCGGTGACGAACTGGAACGAGGTCGCCTGCGGCAGGAAAGCCTCGGTGATCGCCGGCGCGCGCAGCGAGCGGGTGAAGTTGCCGCGGATTTCCAGATCCTGGAACGGCTTCCACTGCAGGCCGTAGGTGTAGGTGTCGAACTTGCCGTTGATGCTGTTGTCGACCTGGCGGTACTTGCCGACCACGTCCAGCTTCTTCAGCAGCGGGATATCGGCTTCCGGATTGACCAACGGCAGCACGAACTCGCCGAACCACTCCTTGGTCGAGTATTCGCCCTGCAGCGGGGTGATCGGCACCGACCGCCCCAGCCCCTGGGTCAGGAAGGTTCCCGGATCGAACAGGCCGCTTTCCTTGCGGTATTCGTAGCCGATGTTGTACTGCAGCGGGCCGCTCCACAGGTCGAACAGGGTGCTCGACAGGTTGATGTTGAAGACCTTCTGCTCCTGCAGCGCCTGCGACTCGGTGCGGGTGGTGACGTAGTTGCGCGCCGCCGCGCTGGGACGGCCTTCGCCGAACAGGTCCAGCGGCACGCAGTTCGGGTCCGGACGCGGCGCGATGCCGCCCGGCACCACCACGCCGGCCACCGGCGCGCCGTTGCAGACCAGCTGGCCCTGGGCGTTGCGCACCACGTGCAGCGCGTTGACGAAGTTCTGCTGCACCAGCGAGGTGCCGTAGGCGCGCGAATCGCTGCGGCCGTAGTTGCCCGACGCTTCCCAGTAGAACACCCGATCGGCCAGTTCGAAGTCGCCTTCCAGGCCGACCACGATGCGGCCGAGCTCGGTGGTGGCGCTGCCGTTGTTGGTGACCAGGTCGCGCGAAGCGCGCGACAGATTGAACGAGGTCACCCCCAGGCCTTGCAGAGTGGTGCGGGCCTGGTCGGTCAGTCCGGCGTAGGTGGTCGGGAAGCGGATCATGCCGCTGGCGCCGGCGAACAGGGGCGAGTTGTAGGCCCACTGGTCGACCAGCTCGGTGCTCTCGGCCGAGTAGAACGAGCCTTCCAGGAACACGTCGATGTTGTCGGTCAGGCCCCAGCGCGCGGTGGTGTTGAACGACATGCGCTTGAGGTCGGAGGTGATCTGGCCGGCCTCGATCAGGCTCAGGCCGTCGCCGCCGCTGGCGTCGGTGGCGGAGAAGGTCGAACCCGGGTTGTACGGCACCAGGTTGCCGTTCGGGTCGAAGGCCAGCACGGTGCGGTTGCCGGTGCCGAAGCCGTTCGGGATCAGGTTGCCCGAACCGGTGCGGAACGCGCCGGTGGTCGGCGAGATCAGGCCGCCGAACGGCGTGGTCCAGATGCGCCGGTCGCGGATCAGCACGCCGTTGGGGATGCCGTCGGTCGCGCCGGTGTTGAACGGGATGTTCGGGTTGTAGCGGCCGTCGTTGGCCGGGGTGCGTCCCGGGAACAAGGTCGCCATCTGGGTGGCGTTGGGGTTGGTGCTGTTGAAGAAACCTTCGCGGAAGTAGTCGCGCTCGCGCTGCAGCACGCCCTTCACGTTGTCGTAGGTCAGCGAGAAGGTGACGTTGCCGCGGCCGTCGTCGAAGTTGGCGCCGACCAGGGCCCAGACGTTGTAGCGCTCGTTGTCGCCTTCCTCGGTGACGCCGTAGTTGCCGCCGAATTGGACGCCTTCGAAGTCCTTGCGCAGGATCACGTTGACCACGCCGGCGATGGCGTCCGAACCGTAGGTCGGGGCGCCGCCGATGGCGATGTTCTCGACCCGCTCGACCATCGCGGTCGGGATCGCGTTGAGGTCGACCTGCACGCCGGGCGCGGCCGGGCCGAACAGGGTGGTCGGCGAGCTGGACACGTAGCGGCGGCCGTTGACCAGGGTCAGGGTGCGGTTGCTGCCGATGCCGAAGCGGTTGACGAAGTTGACGCCGGTGCCGAACGTGGCCTGGCCGCCTTCCGGGGTCACGCCGACGCCGAAGCCCGGAATTTCGTTGAGCGCATCGGCGACGTTGGTCAGGCCGCGGTCGGCGATGTATTCCTTGGTCACGACGGTGGCCGGCTCGAGCGTGTCGAAGCCGGCGCGGCGGATGCGCGAACCGGTCACGACCATGCGGTCCAGGTCGGTCGGCGCCGAGCCTTCGGAGGCCTCCGGCTTGGCCGTGGTCGCGGTTTGCGGAGCGGGCGTCGGGTCTTGCGCGAACGCCGGAGCGGCGATGACCGCGAGGATGCCGAGCAACAGCGGGCGGCGGCGCAGGGACGCGCGACGGGCCTGAGTCGTAACCATAAGTTTTCCCCCGAATGGACATCCGACCGACGGGTCGGATGCGCATTAATAGATTGTTAAACACAACACGCGCAAGAGGCCCGGCTTTTTTGTTTGTTTTCCTATGTAACTAATTGATTTCACGTGCCTATAGCGGCAGATCGAACGGTCGTTTCACTGCAGGGCGGCAAAGAATTGCGCCAGAAATGGCAAATGAAAAGGCGGCTTTCGCCTATAGCGCGAGCCGCCTGGATGAAGGTCTTGACCCGGCCGCGCCGGCGCCCCGGCATCGGGGGCGCCCGGACTGCGGCGACGGGCTCACTGGTCGGTGAATCGGCCGCAACCGAACCACAGCGGTATTACGGTCGAACCGATCTTGACCGGCTTGTCCAAGTCCAAGATCTGGATCGCGTAGGTGAAGGGTTGGCCGTTCGGATCCTTGGTGTTGCCCTTCTTGTCCTTGCAGACCTCGCCCAGCTTCACCGGCGCCAGTTGCACCGAGATATTGGTCGTGGTCTTCAGCGCGATCTTGCCGACCAGGGTGTAACGGCCGTGGCCCTCGGTCGCCTGCTGCTGCAACGGGCCGCTGAGCCGTTTGGCTCGCGGCACCCTCAGCTCGTAGCCGACCGACAGGTCACGGGCGGTGGTCAGCTTGACCTGCCAGTCGGTGTTGCCGCCGCGGAACACCGGCGCGGGGAAGGTGATCTGCTGGGCCGGTGCGGGCGACGCAGCGAGCAACGCGGCCAGGCCCAGCACCGCACCGGCAACGACGGACGAAATACGCATGAACGACTCCTCTTGAGTGGCGACGACCAGTCGCCGTAACGCTGCAAACGGCGCAAGCCGGCCGGCGTGAAGCGTTGCCGGGCGCGGGACTGCGACCCACGCCGCGATCGTGCCGGCTGCGGACGCCGGCCCAGTCGCTAAGCTAGGCGCCGCTGCGACGCCGCCCGGCGGCGCGGCGCTTCCCCGACCCCATGGATTTGCGCATGTCTCTCGCTCCGACCGCAGCGGCGCGTTCGCCGCTGCTCGTGCCGCTGGCGCTGGCCGCCGCCTTGTTCGCCGCTTCCGCGCTGTTGTTGTTGATCGGGGCGCTCGCCGTCCCCGAGGCGGTGCGCAGTGAACTCAAGCTGGCCCCGATCCTGCTGCAGTGGCTGTGCAAGGACGGCCTGTTGGCGGGCCTGGGACTGGCCGTCGCCTGCGTGCTGACTCAGCGCCGCGGTGCGCCGCGGCGGCCGATCGGCGCTGCGATCTGCGCGCTGTTGCTGGCGTTCGCCGTCGCCCTGCTGTGGTCGACCACCGTCGACGCCTGGCTGTACGGCCGTCTCGGCGGGCAGCGGCGCGAACTGGAAGCGGCCTTCGCGGTGTCCGGCCTGCTCAAGGCGGCGGCGCAGATCGCCGTGGCCTGGCCGCTGGCGTGGTGGATCGGCGGTCGCGGTGCGACGCCGGTGGCCTGGAGCGGCGCGGCACGGCGCGCGATCGGCGCCCTGGTCGGCGGCGGCGTCTGCGCCGGCCTGGTGCTGGCGCTGCAGCAGGGCGCGGCCGGCTTCGCCGCGCTCGACGGCGACGGCCATCGCAGCGGCATGAGCGCGGTCGCGCTCGCGGTCGGCGCGGTGCTGGCGCTGGTCGCCGGCGTGTGGCCGTTGCGCTCCGGTCACGGTGCGCTCGGCGCGCTGGCGGCGGCGGCGCTGACGCCGCTGCTGTTGTTGGCCGCGGCGGTGCCGTTGGCGCTGTATGGGCAGGCGCTGGAGTTGCCGATGCTGATCGCGCTGGCCCTGGCGCTGATCGTCGCCGCTCCGCTGCTGGCGTGGCTGACGGTGCGCGCACTGCATCGGCGCGGGCGGCCCGTCGCACCGGCGGATTGAACCGGCGGCGCCCGCTACGGCGCCGCGGGGTTGGGGTCGGCCTCAGTACATCGCCAGGTCGGCGCAGCCTTCCAGCTTGTCCATGCCGTCGACGCTGACCCGGATGCTGTTGCGGTGGCGGCCGTCGCCGTCGTCGATGCACTCCATGCGGTCGATCTCGATCGTCATCGGCTTGGCGCCCTGAACCGTGCTCAGCTCGCCGCTGAGTACGATCAGGTCCGCCGGCGCATCGGCCGGTTGGCCGAGGTAGCGCGCCTGGCCGCTGGCCTTCTCGCTGCCGCTGCCCCAGGTCAGCTCGACCCGGTGGTTCATCTCGCCGGTGGCCTGGATCTGGATGCTCCAGTGCTCGCCGAAGCCTTTCAGCGCCGGCACCGGGCTGAGCTTGCCGACCTGGTCGGCGCCGATCTTGCCCAGCGGCCGTTCGCCGCCGACGGCGCTCGCGCCGGTGTCGCCGGCCTGGTTCGCAGCCGGCGCCGCGGGTTCGGCGGTCTTGGCTGGCTCCGGCGCGGCGCAGCCGGCCAGCAGGGCGGCGCACAGGGCCGCGGTCAGGGCAATCGAACGCATGGGGCAGTCCTCGGTATCGGAAACATGGCACTTAAAAGGCCGTCGCTCTTGCAGGCCGGCGCCGTTGAGCGCCGGGACGAGGCTCCGCCCTTGTAGCCCGAGCGCGGTGCAGGCCGGATCAATGCGGCGCCTGCAGCGCGTCCAGTTCGGCGCGGACCTCGCGGCATTGGTCGCGGTCGCGTTCGGGATTCGCCGGCAGACGCTGCAAGATCGCATCCATCTCGCGCGCCCCGCGGCGGAACGCGTCGCCATAGGCGGCCTCGTCGAAGCCCTCGCCGCGCGCCCGTGCCTCTCGGCGGGCGGCGTCGCGCAGTGCCTCGGCGATCCGGCTAAGCGGTTCCTGCGCCAGACCGCAATAGCGCGCCTGAGCCAGGCGCATGCCGTCGGCGGCGTGGCGCGCCGCGGTTTCTTGCCCCGGCGTCGCGGCGGCGACCGCCGCCGGGACCAGGCCGAGCGCGGCGGCCAACAGCCAGGCGCGAGGGCTCAACTGCGCAGCCCGACGCCGCGCTTGAGCAGCCACAGGCCCAGCGACGACAGCGCGGCCACGAAGCCGAGCATCAACGCATAGGCCACCCACAGCGGCACGTCGCTGCTGCCGAGCAGGCCGTAGCGGAACGCGTTGACCATGTAGAAGATCGGATTGGCGTGGGTCGCCGCTTCGGCCCAGGCCGGCAGCAGCTTGACCGAGTAGAACACGCCGCCCAGGTAGGTCAGCGGGGTCAGGATGAAGGTCGGCACGATCGCCACATCGTCGAACTTCTTGGCGTAGACGGCATTGACGAAGCCGGCCAGGGAGAAGATGGTCGCGCCGAGCAGCACGGTGGTGAGGGTCACCAGCGGATGCGGCACCCGGACCGAGGTGAAGCACATCGCGATCAACAGCACGATCGCGCCGACCATCAGCCCGCGCAGCACCGCGCCGGCGACATAGCCCCACAGGATCACCCAGTTCGGCATCGGACTGACCAACAGCTCCTCCACGTGGCGGCCGAACTTGGCGCCGAAGAAACTCGAGGAGATGTTGCCGTAGCTGTTCTGGATCACGCTCATCATCACCAGGCCGGGGACGATGAACTCCATGTAGCTGTAACCGCCCATGTCGCCGATGCGCGAGCCGATCAGGCCGCCGAAGATCAGGAAGTACAGGGTCATGGTGATCGCCGGCGGCACCAGGGTCTGGCCCCAGATGCGCAGGATGCGCGCGACTTCGCGCCGGACGATGGTGCCCAGCGCGATCAGGTTGCGCCGCGCGGGCGAAAGCTCGCGCGTTTGCGCGGCGTCGGTATGGCTGCTCATGCGGCGCTCCCGGTGGCGGCCGGCGAGGGCTGGGCGATCATGCGCACGAACAGCTCCTCCAGGCGATTGGACTTGGTGCGCATCGAGCGCACCCGGATGCCGGCTTCGCCGAGCGCGGCGAAGACCCGGTTGAGGTCCATCGCGCGCGGCATTTCCAGGTCCAGGGTGTGATCGTCGGCGGCGCTCAGGGTCGCGCCTTCGATCGCCGGCAGGGTCGCCGGCAGGCGGCCGTCGATGTCGAGCAGGAAGCCTTCGACGTCGAGCTTGGCCAGCAGCGCCTTCATCGGCCCCTGCTCGACGATCCGGCCCTGGTCGATGATCGCCAGGTTGCGGCACAGGCTCTCGGCTTCTTCCAGGTAGTGCGTGGTCAGGATGATGGTGGTGCCGGCGGCGTTGATCTCGCGCAAGGTCTTCCACATGCCGCGGCGGATCTCGATGTCGACGCCGGCGGTGGGCTCGTCGAGGATCAGCAGGCGCGGCCGGGTCATCATCGCGCGGGCGATCATCAACCGCCGCTTCATGCCGCCGGACAGGGTGCGGCTCATCTTGTCGGCCTTGTCCCACAGCTGGGCGCGCTTGAGCTCTTCCTCGGCGCGCTGCAGGGCGACGGCGCGCGGCACGCCGTAGAACCCGGCGTAGTTGACCAGGATGTCGAGCGGCTTCTCGAACATGTTGAAATTCAGCTCCTGCGGCACCAGGCCGATCAGGCGCATCGCTTGGTCGCGGCGGCGATTGAGGTCGGTGCCGAAGATCTCCACCGAACCGTCGCTGAGGTTGACCAGCGAGCTGACGATGCCGATCAGGGTCGACTTGCCGGCGCCGTTGGGGCCGAGCAGGGCGAAGAAGTCGCCCTCGGCGACGTCCAGGGACACGCCCTTGAGCGCCTGCACCTTGTTGTCGTAGGTCTTGCGCAGGTCGCGCACGCGCAGGGCGGGCACCTCGGCGGTGCCGGACGGGACCGGACGGGGGCCCGTGGCGGGGGCCGTTGGCTGGGTCATCGTGGGAGGGTCTCGGATCGCTGGGCCGCGGGCCTCGCGGCGAATGGCTTAGTATAGGCGGCCCCGTGGCGGCGCTCCGGCCACAGACTGTTGCGAAAATCCGCGTTGCGCAGCCCAGGACCGGTCCCCGGCCCCGCGCAACCGCCGCACCGGGCCCCGCGCCCGGTCCTATTGCGCCCGCGGCCGCCCGCCGCGGGAGCACGATCGAGAAACGCGCTGCAATGAAGCAATTCCCCCTCAAGCTCGTGTCCCGCCGCATGCTGGCCCCGACCGTCGGCCACTACGTGTTCCTGCGCGACGACGGCGAGCCGCTGGACTTCATCCCCGGACAGTTCATCCAGGTTCATTTCCAGTACGCCGACGGCACCGCGACCAAGCGCAGCTACTCGCTAGCGACCCTCCACGACCACGCCCTGGGCGCCGGCGAAACGGTCGAGATCGCGGTCAGCTTCGTGCCCGGCGGCGCCGCCACCGCGCTGTTCGAAGGGCTGGGCGACGGCGAACAGGTCCAGGCCAGCGGCCCGTTCGGGCGCTTCTGCCTGATGCCCGCGGACAGCAACCGGCGCTATCTGTTGATCGGCACCGGCACCGGCGTGACCCCGTACCGCTCGATGCTGCCGCAGCTGGAAACCCTGATCCGCGAACGCGGCATCCAGGTGGTGCTGCTGTTCGGCGCGCGCACCCCGGCCGAGCTGCTGTACGGCGACGAATTCCGTGCTTTCGCCGACCGCCATCCGCAGCACTTCCGCTTCGTGCCGTGTTTCTCGCGCGAATTGCCGGAGCAGCCGCATGCGGACGTGCGCCGCGGCTACGTGCAACAGTTCCTCGACGAGTTCGCGCCCGATGCGGCCGGCGACATCGCCTACCTGTGCGGCAATCCGAACATGGTCGATGCCTGCTTCGAAGCGCTCAAAGGCCACGGCCTGCCGGTGCCGCAGATCCGCCGCGAGAAGTACGTCTCGTCCAAGTAAGCCCGCGCACCGCCGGCGGCGCGAGGCCGCTGCCGGGTCCGGTCACATTTTTCCCGGACCGACCGTCTGTCATCCTTGAAGGCGCACCGCCTTGGGATGAGACACGGACATGCACTCAGTACTGACGTCACACCGACCGCGCGCCGTCGCGGTCGCCGGCCTGGCCGCGTTGCTCGCGGCGGCCGCATTGAGCGGCTGCGGCGACCGCGGCCGCGGCGCCGACACCGGCTCCGGGGAGGGCGACAAACGCCGTTACGGCCGGATCGCGTTCGATCCGTGCACGTTGTCGACGCCGTACGCCAACGGCACTTTCGCCGCGCAATGCGCGCGCTATGACGTGCCGGAGAACCCGGCCGAGCCCAAGGGCCGCAAGCTCAGCCTCAACCTGGCCTGGCTGCCGGCCACCGAGGGCGCCGGCAGCGCCGATCCGGTGTTCTTCCTTGCCGGCGGACCGGGCCAGGCCGCGACCACCTCCTGGCCGATGGTCGACGCCGCATTCCGCGAGGTGCGCAAGCGCCGCCATATCGTCCTGATCGATCAGCGCGGCACCGGCCAATCGGCTCCGCTGACGTGCGCGGAGGCGGTCGGCGGCGACCCGATCCAGGACCAGGCCGCCGCCCTGGACGCCTCGCTGCGCGCCATCAAGCAGTGCGTGCAGGGCCTCTCGGTCGATCCGCGCTACTTCACCACCACCGAGGCGATCGCCGACCTCGACGCGGTGCGCGCGGCGATCGGCGCGGACCGGATCAACCTGGTCGGCGTGTCCTACGGCACCCGCGTCGCCCAGCAGTACGCGATGCGCTATCCGCAGCGGGTGCGCAGCCTGGTGCTCGACGGCGTGGCGCCGAACGAGCTGGTGCTGGGCAGCGAGCACGCGCGCAACCTCGACGCCGCGCTGGCCCTGCAATTCAAGCTGTGCCAGCAGACGCCGGCCTGCCGCCAGCGCTTCGGCGCCGATCCGCGCGAACAGCTGCGCCAGCTGATGGCGCGGCTGCAGGCCGCGCCGGTCGAGATCGACTACCGCGATCCCAGTACCGGCGAGCAGAAGCGCGCGCCGATCACCGCCGGCCACGTCGCGATCCTGACCCGGATGTTCTCTTACGCGCCGGAAGCGGCGGCGCTGTTGCCGCTGGTGCTCAACGAGGCCGACCAGGGCCGCTACGCGCCGTTGATGGCGCTGTCGAAGATGCTCGAGGCCCAGCTCGGCGACGAGATCAACTTCGGCATGCAGCTGTCGGTGAGCTGCGCCGAGGACGTCGATCTGTTCCGCCCCGACCCGGCCGATGCCGACACCGTGCTCGGCGACAGCCTGACCCGCTCGCTGACCGAGCAGTGCAAGGCCTGGCCGACCGGCGCCCGGCCGAAGAACTTCCACGAGCCGCTCAAGAGCGACGCGCCGGCGCTGCTGCTGTCCGGCGAACTCGATCCGGTCACACCGCCGCGCTACGGCGACCAGGTGGTCAAGCACCTGCGCAACGGCCGCCATCTGATCCTGCGCGGCCAGGGCCACGGCGCCTTGCGCATCGGCTGCACGCCCAAGCTGCTCGGCCAGTTCCTGGAAACCGCGAACGCCAAGCAGCTCGACGCGCGCTGCCTGGACAGCCTCGGCTACGTGCCGCCGTTCGTGTCGTTCAGCGGGTGGGAGCCGTAACAGCGGGGATTGGGGATTCGGGATTGGCAGAGCCAACGCCCGGATTCGTCCCCTTCCTGCCGCTGTTGCGAATCCCGAATCCCAATCCCGATTCCCGTGGAAAGACCATGATCACCGCCCACGATCTGCATAAATCCTTCAAGACCAAGACCGGCACGGTGCACGCCGTGCAGGGGGTCGAATTCGAGGCCCGCGACGGCCAGATCACCGGCTTGCTCGGCCCCAACGGCGCCGGCAAGACCACCACCTTGCGCATGCTCTACACCCTGATGCGGCCCGACCGCGGCGAAGTGCGGGTCGACGGCGTCGACGCGGCGCGCGATCCGGCCGCGGTGCGGCGCGCGCTGGGCGTGCTGCCCGATGCGCGCGGCGTCTACAAGCGCCTGACCGCGCGCGAGAACATCGCCTACTTCGGCGAACTGCACGGCCTGCCGCGCAGCGTGGTCGAGCAGCGCACCCGCGCACTGGCCCGCGCGCTGGACATGGACGACATCCTCGATCGCCAGACCGAGGGCTTCTCGCAGGGCCAGCGCACCAAGACCGCGATCGCCCGCGCCCTGGTCCACGACCCGCGCAACGTGATCCTGGACGAACCGACCAACGGCCTGGACGTGATGACCACCCGCGCCATGCGCGGTTTCCTGCGCGGCCTGCGCGAAGAAGGTCGCTGCGTGATCTTCTCCAGCCACATCATGCAGGAGGTGGCCGCGCTCTGCGATCGCATCGTGATCGTCGCCAAGGGTCAGGTCGTGGCCGCCGGCACCGCCGACGAGCTGCGCGCGCTGACCGGCGAACCCAACCTGGAAGACGCCTTCGTCAAGGCGATCGGCAGCGAAGAAGGACTGCTCGCATGAATCTCCGTTCCCTTTCCGCGATGTGGGCGGTGGTCCGCAAGGAACTGCTCGACATCTCGCGCGACCGCCGCACCCTGGCCATCGCCCTGCTGCTGGGCCCGCTGCTGTACCCGCTGCTGATGGCGGGCATGGGTTCGCTGGCCGAGAACCGCGCCCGCACCCAGCTCGACGCGGAGCTGCGCCTGCCGGTGCGCGGCGCCGAGCATGCGCCGAACCTGATCAAGTTCCTGGCCACCCAGAACATCGTCGCGATCCCGGCGCCCGCCGACCTCGACGGCGCGATCCATCGCCAGGACCACGACGTGGCCCTGATCGTGGCGGCGGATTTCGCCGAAAACTGGAAGCAGGGCCGCCCGGCGCTGGTCGAGATCGTCCAGGACAGCACCCGCCGCGATGCCGAGATCCCCAGCCGGCGCCTGCGCGCGGCGCTGGAAGGCTATAGCCGCCAGGTCGGTTCGCTGCGCCTGCTGGCGCGCGGCATCGCCCCCAGCGTCGCCCAGTCGATCAACGTCGGCGATCGCGACATCGCCACCGCCGAGGCCAAGCGCGGCCTGCTGCTGTCGTCGCTGCTGCCTTACCTGCTGATCCTGACCTCGTTCATCGGCGGCGCCCACCTGATCATCGACGCCACCGCCGGCGAGCGCGAACGCCAGTCGCTGGAACCGCTGTTGGCCACGCCGGCCTCGCGCGGCGCGATCGTCAGCGGCAAGATCGCCGCGGCCTGTCTGCTCGGCCTGTTGTCGCTGCTGCTGACCTTGCTCGCGTTCAAGCTCAGCGCGCAGCTGGGCCGCGGCCTGAGCCAGATGCTCGACGTGCGCCTGGCAGCGATCGGCAAGATGCTGCTGATCCTGACCCCGATGTGCTTCTTCGGCACCGCCCTGCTGACCTTCCTGGCGGCCACGGCCAAGAGCGTCAAGGAAGCGCAGAGCCACTTCACCTGGCTGATGCTGCTGCCGCTGCTGCCGACCTTCGTGCTGATGGTCAACCCGATCAAAACCCAGCTGTGGCAGTTCGCGGTGCCGTTCCTGGCCCAGAACCAGCTGCTGCTGAAGGTGATCCGGGCCGAAACCATCGAGCCGTCGGTGTGGGGCGTGTACCTGGGCTGCAGCTTCGCCCTCGCCGGCCTGCTCTGGTACGCGGCCGTGCGCCGCTATCACAACGAGTCGCTGGCGGTGTCGGGCTGAGCCCCGGCTCTCGGCTCCGGCCCCGCGCGGGCCGGGCCGCGGACACGAAAAAGCCCGGCTCGCGCCGGGCTTTTTCGTTGTTGCGGGAGTGCCCCGGAACGCGACGGATCAACCACCGCCCGGGTTGAAGCCGATCGTGCGGCGGGTGGTGACCGGCGACGGCACCGGCTGGAACCGCCACTTGCGCACCGCATTGACCGCCTCGCGATCGAACACCCGCGCCGGGTTGGAACGGACCACGCGCGCGGCGGTGACCGAACCGTCGGTGGCGACGGTGAACTCGACCTGGACTTCGCCGGACTGGCCGGCGCGCAGGGCTTCGGGCGGGTAACGCGGAGCCGGAGTCGACACCGCGCGCAGTTCGCTCGGCGCCGCCGCGGCCGGGGCCGCGCGCTCGCTGGCCGCGGCCCGCTGCGCCGC
>NZ_HG424503.1 GCF_000336385.2 Lysobacter antibioticus HS124
GAAAACGCCATGGCCGTTTCGAATCAAAAGCCGCTATGGGACGCCGCTGACGCGGGGCTGCTCCGCACAGGCCCTCCCTGGCCTGGCTGTGCACGGCCCGCCTCCCTGCGGGCCGCCCTCCGGGGCTTCAGTGGTTCTCGCGAGATCGAAGCGGCGCCAAGCTATCCATAGCAACAACAACAGCGCCCGCCGGCGCTGTTGTTGTTGTGGGGGTAGGAGCGGCGCAAGCCGCGACCGCGGAGCTTCGATCTCGCGCCGCCAGCAGGGCAGGGGAAGGACGTCCCCGCTCGGCCCTGCACGCGCTCGCCGCCCCGGCCTTCGCCTGCAACCGCCCCGCCCGGCAAAGCCCGTCGCGCGGCGCCGGCTATAGTGGCGGCCATGACGCCCGAGACCTCCGACCCCGCCCTGCAGACGCTCGCCGCCGGCATCGGCGAAGCCGCCCGCCTCAACCACCATATGCTGGTCACCGCCGAAAGCTGCACCGGCGGCTGGATCGCCAAGACCCTCACCGATATCGCCGGCTCCTCGGCCTGGTTCGAATGCGGCATCGTCGCCTACAGCTACGAAGCCAAGCAGGCCTTGCTGAGCGTGCGCCCGCAGACCCTGGAACAGTTCGGCGCGGTCAGCCGCGAGACCGTGATCGAGATGGTTTCCGGCGCCCTGGCCAACACCGGCGCCACCGTCGCGGTCGCGGTCACCGGCATCGCCGGCCCGGGCGGCGGCACCGAAGGCAAACCGGTCGGCACGGTCTGGATCGCCTGGAAGCGCCGCGGCGGTTACCCGCATGCCGAAGCCTTCCATTTCGACGGCGATCGCGAAGCGGTGCGGCGCCAGACCGTGGCCGCGGCCCTGCACGGGCTGCAAACGCTGACCGTCTGAGCCGGGCAGGGCAGGCGTGGTCTCAGGGCAGCGCGCGTTCCCAGGTCTGCCCGACCAGGTTGTGGCCGAAGCTGCGGTGCCGGTTCTCCTCGACCAGGACGAAACCGCTGCCTTCGTAGAGGCGCCGCGCCGCGACCAGGACATCGTTGGTCCACAGCCGCATGCGCGCATAGCCGGCCTCGCCGGCGAAGCCGATGCAGGTGTCCACCAGGCGCCGGCCCACGCCAAGCCCGCGTGCGCGCGGGTCCACCAGCAGGCAGCGCAATTGCGCGACCTGGGGATCGCCGGCATGGGCGACCACGAACACGCAACCGACCCGCTCGCCGTCGATCTCGGCGATCCAGCAGCGCTCGCGCGCCGGATCGCGCCGGGTCGCGAACTGCGCGAACAGCGTCGCCACCAGCGCCTCGAACTCATGGTTCCAGCCGTACTCGTCGGCGTACAGCCGGGCATGGCGCTCGATCGCCCAGCCGAGGTCGCCGATCGCGTGCTCGCGCACGCGCAGCCGCTGCGGCGCCGGCAACGCGTGCGGGGTCAGCGCGCGCTCGGCGTCGGCGATCGCGCGCAGCAGGCGCTCGCGATCCAGCGGCGACAGCGCCGTCAGCATCGCCGCGGTGGCTTGATGCGAGTCGCGGTCCAGCGATGCGAACGCGGCGCGGCCGGAGGCGGTGAGGCGCAGCGCGAAGCTGCGCGCGTCTTGTTCGGAGCGTTGTTTCTCGACCAGCCCGGCCTCGACGAAGGCCTGCACGATCCGGCTCAGATAGCCCGGATCCAGGCCCAGGGTCTGGCCGATCTCGTGTGCCGCCACCGGCTCGCGCTGGGCCAGTTCGAACAACACCCGTGCCTGAGTCAGGGTGTAGGGGCTGTCGAGCAAGTCCTCGCGCAGCACGTCGATCCGGCGAGTGTAGAAGCGGTTGAAGGCGCGGACGGCGTCGACCTGGGACGGGGCGATTTCGGACGTCATGACGCAGACTCGCGGGAGGATGAGGGCAGCCTGCGGCATGTAATTGACTCAGTCAATTTAATTCGCGGACGAGCGGTCTTGCCCGGGTCGCGAGTTAGTAGTATTACTACTAACCATGAGCCTGACCGACACCCAGCAAGCCATCCTGGCCCTGATCGCCGAGCGCATCGATGCCGAGGGCCTGCCGCCCTCGCAGACCGAAATCGCCAAGGCCTTCGGTTTCAAAGGCGTGCGCGCCGCGCAGTACCACCTCGACGCGCTCGAGGCCGCGGGCGCGATCGAGCGCGTGCCCGGACGGGCGCGTGCCATCCGCGTGCTGCAGCCGCCGCCGCAGACCCAGCGCGAGCTCAGCCTGGTTCCGGCCAACGAAGAGGCGTTGCGCCTGCCGGTGCTGGGGCGGGTCGCGGCGGGCGCGCCGATCGGTGCCGGCGCCGGGGTCGAGCCCGACGATTACGTCCTGCTCGATCGCAACATGTTCTTCCCGTCGCCGGACTACCTGCTCAAGGTCAAGGGCGACTCGATGCGCGACGAGGGCATTTTCGACGGCGACCTGATCGGCGTGCACCGCACCCGCGACGCGCGCTCCGGCCAGATCGTGGTCGCCCGCATCGACGACGAAATCACGGTCAAGCTGCTCAAGATCGGCAAGGACCGCATCCGTCTGTTGCCGCGCAATCCCGACTACGCGCCGATCGAAGTCCAGCCCGACCAGGACTTCGCGATCGAAGGGCTGTATTGCGGCCTGGTGCGGCCGAACCGCTGAGCCATGGGCTGCGTCGATCCCGCCTACGACGGTTACGGTACGCCACGCGACTGCGTCGCGGTGCACGCCGCCGATGCCGCGCAGCGCGCGCTGGGCGCGGTTTCCTGGGCCGCGGCGCGGACAAATCCGACCCGGGATGCGGCGGTTTCCCGGCAGCCGGCATCGGCCGGTGCAGATAACTTGAATCTAGGCGCCACGATCTCAGTCTCTGCGATACGAGCCCTCTAACGTACCCCCACCACGACAAGACTTAGCAAGGACACCACGATGGACGAGAACAAGAAGCGCGCGCTTGCGGCCGCCCTGGGCCAGATCGAGAAGCAGTTCGGCAAGGGCTCGGTGATGCGCATGGGCGACCGCGCGGTCGAGGCCGCCGAGGTCGTCGGCACCGGTTCGCTGATGCTCGACATCGCGCTCGGCATCGGCGGCCTGCCCAAGGGCCGCGTGGTCGAGATCTACGGGCCGGAGTCTTCGGGCAAGACCACCTTGACCCTGCAGGCCATCGCCGAGTGCCAGAAGAACGGCGGCACCGCCGCCTTCATCGACGCCGAGCACGCGCTCGACCCGATCTACGCCGGCAAGCTCGGCGTCAACATCGACGACTTGCTGGTCTCGCAGCCCGATACCGGCGAACAGGCGCTGGAAATCGCCGACATGCTGGTGCGCTCGGCCGCGGTCGACATGGTCGTGGTCGACTCGGTCGCCGCGCTGACCCCGAAGGCCGAAATCGAAGGCGAAATGGGCGACCAGCTGCCGGGCCTGCAGGCCCGCCTGATGAGCCAGGCGCTGCGCAAGCTGACCGGCAACATCAAGCGCTCCAATGTGCTGGTGATCTTCATCAATCAGCTGCGCATGAAGATCGGCGTGATGATGCCGGGCCAGAGCCCGGAAACCACCACCGGCGGCAATGCGCTGAAGTTCTATGCCTCGGTGCGCCTGGACATCCGCCGCATCGGCTCGATCAAGAAGGGCGACGAGATCATCGGCAACCAGACCAAGATCAAGGTGGTCAAGAACAAGCTGGCACCGCCGTTCAAGCAGATCGTCACCGAGATCCTCTACGGCGAGGGCATTTCGCGCGAAGGCGAGCTGATCGACATGGGCGTGGAGGCCAAGCTGGTCGAGAAGTCCGGCGCCTGGTACAGCTGCGACGGCGAGCGCATCGGCCAGGGCAAGGAGAACGCCCGCCAGTACCTCAAGGAAAACCCCGAGATGGCCGCGCGCCTGGAAACGGCGCTGCGCGAGAAGTACGTCCCCGGCGAAGCGCCGCGCGGCGATGAAGACGAGGGCTGAGCGGGCTGAGCGTTCGCAGCGATGACGGCGGATCGGAACTCTTCCGGCGGCCGTGGCCGCAACGACGATCGGGCGGCCGGGCAGGGCGACCTGCCGGCCGGCTCGGCTGCGGCCAGGCAGCGCGAAGCGCTGCGTGCGCGGATTCGAGCGATCGAGGCCGGTCGCGCCGCTCGCGTCGCCAGCGAGCGTGCCGGCGCGCGACCGCCGACGCCCCGCGTCTCTGACGAACGCGACGCCCCAGGCGAACGCGTCGATGCCCCCGGAGGGCTGGATCCGGAAACGGCGACCCGCCGGGGGAGCATGGAACCGCGCTCGGTGCCGTCGTCGCGTCGTGCCGATGCGGACGGGCAGGGCGACGAGGAGCTGTCGCATGTCCGCCCGCGGCTTGGCGGTGGCGCCGGGCGTCGGGGTGTGGGCTGCGCGGGCGTCCCCGGCCTCGATCCCGACGAGAGCCAGGCCGCCTGGCTTCGGTCCGGTTCCGATGCGGAGCCCGCTCCGGGCTCCCCTCGCGGCCCCGCTCCGGATTCGGCGCCCGCCCCGGAGTTCGAAGATCCCGCTGCGGCGCCGCCCACCGGCCTGTTCGATCCCGAGGATGCCGCGACGGCACGTGGCCGGCGCCGCGGCAGCCGCGAGCAAAGCCCGACCCAGCGCGCTCTGGGCCTGCTGACCCGGCGCGAGCATTCGCGGCGCGAGCTGACCCGCAAACTGACCTCGCGCGGCCTGGACGCGGGCGAGGTCGAAGAGGCGGTCGACCGCCTCGCCGAAGCCGGCTGGCAGAACGACGAGCGCTTCGCCGAAAGCCTGGTCCGCAGCCGCGCCGGCAACGGCTACGGGCCGCTGCATATTCGGGCCGAGCTGGCCATGCACGGCCTGCCCGCCGACGCCGTCGCCGCCGCCCTGGCCGGCTACGAGGGCGACTGGGCCGAGAACGCCCGCGACCTGGTCCGGCGCCGCTTCGGCGAGGACCATGCGGCCGACCCCAAGCTGCGCCGCAAGGCCGCCGATCTGCTGCTGCGGCGGGGCTTCGACGGCGAAACCGCGCGGAATGCGAATCGTTCCCGGGACCCGGACTGAACGTCCGGAGACTTTTGTGTCGAACCCTTGCGCATTAGGGCCCTCGGCCTGCTAGGCTTACCGGCTTTCGGGTCCCCGGGTTGCCTGTTCCAGTCGATGCCCCCATAGACGGTGGCATGGGTTCGGTCGAGCGCCGCGCTCCCGACCAGGCGATTATCCCAGGCATGAAGACCACCACTGAAATCCGCAGCGATTTCCTCGAGTTCTTTCGGGGCAAGGGCCACACCATCGTGCCGTCGGCGCCGCTCGTGCCGGCCAACGATCCGACCTTGCTGTTCACCAACTCGGGCATGGTCCAGTTCAAGAACGTGTTCCTCGGCAGCGAGAAGCCGGGCTACGTGCGCGCGGCCGACGTGCAGCGCTGCCTGCGTGCCGGCGGCAAGCACAACGATCTCGATCAGGTCGGCTACACCGCGCGCCACCACACCTTCTTCGAGATGCTCGGCAACTGGTCGTTCGGCGACTACTTCAAGGAAGACGCCATCGTCTGGGCCTGGGAGCTGCTGACCGGCGTGTGGAAGCTGCCGGCCGAGCGCCTGCTGGTCACGGTCTACCAGACCGACGACGAAGCCTACGAGATCTGGAACAAGAAGATCGGCATCCCGGCCGAGCGCATCGTCCGGATCGGCGACAACAAGGGCGCGCCGTTCGCCTCCGACAATTTCTGGCAGATGGCCGATACCGGTCCCTGCGGCCCCTGCACCGAGATCTTCTACGACCACGGCGCGCACATCGCCGGCGGCCCTCCGGGCTCGCCGGACGAGGACGGCGACCGCTACATCGAGATCTGGAACCTGGTGTTCATGCAGTTCGACCGCCAGCCCGACGGCAGCCTGGTACCGCTGCCGGCGCCCTGCGTCGACACCGGCATGGGCCTGGAGCGTCTGGCGGCGGTGCTGCAGGGTGTGCACGGCAACTACGAAATCGACCTGTTCCGCCATTTGATCGCGTCCGCGGCCCAGGCCACCGGCACCGCCGATCTGGAGAACAAGTCGCTGCGGGTGATCGCCGATCACATCCGCGCCTGCTCCTTCCTGATCGTCGACGGCGTGCTGCCGTCCAACGACGGCCGCGGCTATGTGCTGCGCCGGATCATCCGCCGCGCTCTGCGCCATGGCTGGATGCTGGGCCAGAAGGGCACCTTCTTCCACAAGCTGGTTCCGGCCCTGGTCGAGGTGATGGGCGACGCCTATCCCGAGCTGACCGCCAAGGCCGACTTCGTCGCCGCGGCGCTGGCCGCCGAAGAAGAGCGCTTCGCCGCGACGCTCGACTCGGGCATGCGCATCTTCGACGAAATCGCCGCGCGCTCGCAGGGCGTCATCGCCGGCGCCGACGCGTTCAAGCTCTACGACACCTACGGCTTCCCGGCCGACCTGACCGGCGACATCGCGCGCGAGCGCGGCTTGAGCGTCGACATGGCCGGCTTCGAAGTCGAAATGGAGAAGCAGCGCGAGATCGCGCGCCAATCCGGCAAGTTCGGCAACAAGACCGCGATGCCGGCCGAAGTCGCCGCGCGCCTGGCGCCGACCGAGTTCCTGGGTTACGACCGTCTCACCGAAGGCGGCCTGCAGGTCGTGGCGTTGATCCGCGACGGCGTGGCCGTCGACGAGCTGCGCATCGGCGACGAGGGCGCGGTGATTCTCGACCGCACCCCGTTCTACGCCGAAAGCGGCGGCCAGGTCGGCGACACCGGCGAGCTCGACGAAGCCGGCACCCGTTTCGCGGTCGAAGACACCCAGAAGTTCGCCGGCCAGTTCCACGGCCACGTCGGTCGCCTGACCGCCGGCAGCCTCAAGGTCGGCGACCGCGTGCTCGGCGCGGTCGACCCGGCGCGCCGCGCCGCGACCGTGCTCAACCATTCGGCGACCCACCTGCTGCATGCGGCCCTGCGTCGCCTGCTCGGCGAACACGTGACCCAGAAGGGCTCGTTGGTCGCTCCGGATCGCCTGCGCTTCGACTTCTCGCACTTCAACCCGTTGAGCGATGCCGAGCTCGCCGAGCTCGAGCGCCAGGTCAACGCCGACGTGCGCCGCAACTACGCAGCCGAAGTGCATCACATGGGCATGCAGGAAGCCCTGGATTTCGGCGCGATGGCGCTGTTCGGCGAGAAGTACGGCGACAACGTGCGCGTGCTGCGCATGGGCGAGGCGTCGACCGAACTGTGCGGCGGCACTCACGTGTCGCGCACCGGCGATATCGGTTTGTTCAAGATCGTTTCCGAAGGCGGCGTCCAGGCCGGCGTGCGCCGGATCGAGGCGGTGACCGGGCAGGGCGCGCTGGACTACGTCGCCGAGGAAGAGCGTCGCCTGGAGCAGGCTGCGCGCCTGCTCGGCGGCAACGCCGCCGACGTGGCCGACAAGCTGCGCGCGCTGCTCGACCGGCAGAAGAAGCTCGAGCGCGAACTCGAAGCGATCAAGGCCAAGGCCGCCTCCGGCGCCGCCGCGGACCTGGCCGCTTCGGCGACCGAGATCGGCGGAGTCCGGGTCGTGGCGACCCGGTTGGAAGGTTTCGACGCCAAGGCGTTGCGCGAGGCGGTCGATCGCCTCAAGCAGCAGCTTGGCGACGCGGTGATCGTGCTGGCGGGAGCCAGCGACGGTAAGGCGGCTTTGGTCGCCGGTGTGAACGGAAGCGCGTCTGGCAAGGTCAAGGCGGGGGAACTCCTCTCGCACGTGGCCAGTCAGATCAACGGTAAAGGCGGCGGACGCCCCGACATGGCGCAGGGCGGCGGCGACGACGGCCCGGCTTTGTCGACGGCTCTTGCGGGCGTCGCGCATTGGGTTGAGAGTAGGCTTGTCTGAACGGCGAACAGTGATCCCTATCGCTTGCGACCATGTTTGGCCGGTCGCTAATATGGTTCACGTTTGTGTACAAATTGAAGCATTCGTCCTAGTGGAAAAGAATGCCAACGCCGGCACCGCGGTGCCGGCTCGAGGAGGTTTTCAATGCTGATCCTGACGCGTCGCGTCGGCGAAACCTTGATGATCGGCGACTCGGTGACGGTCACCGTGCTCGGCGTCAAGGGTAACCAGGTGCGCATCGGTATTACCGCACCCAAAGATGTCGCGGTCCATCGCGAGGAAATCTATCAGCGCATTCAGCGCGGCGAGGACGCGTCGGACGATTCGGGCAAAAACAGCGGCGGTTAAAAAAAAATCGTCGCGAGACATTGCCGCGGACTGGGTGAGCCGTTATGCTTCCCGCCCGCATTGCTTCATCGATGCGGAGAGTTGCCCGAGAGGCTGAAGGGGCTCCCCTGCTAAGGGAGTATAGGGTCAAAAGCTCTATCGAGGGTTCGAATCCCTCACTCTCCGCCAGTTGTACCGAAGCCGCCTCCGGCGGCTTTATTTTGCCGATCCATCCCGTGCGACACGGTCGGGTCGGCAAACGGTTCGAAAGGTATTGACGGAAAGCGGTTCGTTCGTCATAATTTTTCAACTAAGCGCCCGTAGCTCAGCTGGATAGAGCACCAGGCTACGAACTTGGGGGTCGGAGGTTCGAATCCTTCCGGGCGCGCCATTATCAAGAAGCCGGCAATCGCAAGATCGCCGGCTTTTTCTTTGTCCGCTTTCCTTCCGGCAGACGAGCCGCATCCCGGCACACAAGCCGCATCGTTTCGGCGTACCCGGCCGGCTCGGATTGCTGCAATCCGCCTGCTTTCCAATCGGGGCGGTACTGGCCGGCCCCGAGGCCGTTTCGTACCGACGACCCATCGGACGGACTGGATTTGCCTCGCTGATCGTGCCCGACGCGGCCAGCCGCCCTGGCAGGAGCGGCGCAAGCCCCGACCCACCGTAGCAGCGCCCGCAAGCGTTCTGTCCGCAGCCCCGATAGCCGGATGATTTCTCGGCGTCGGCCTGCGCGCAACCAGCCCCAACCGCGATCGCCGAGCGCCGCCGCACCTCATCGCCGCACGAAGAACAGGGTAGGAGCGGCGCAAGCTGCGACCCACCGCAGAGGCGCGCGCAAAAAACGTTCTGTCCGCAGCCCCGATAACCGAACGAACTTTTTGGCGTCGGCTCGTGCGGAATTCGAAAGCGATGCGCCCGAAGCCCGCGCAACCGCAAGGCGCCGCGTCCACCATGCCGTTTGCCCAGACTTCGAACCGAACGCGTGCGCGCCGCCACGATAGCGCCAGGCTCGTACCGTCCTCATGGGCTGCACTTCGTGCGGCGGCGCGATGCTGCGCCGATGCGGGGCTTGTCTGCGCCTGAGGTGCGGGGCTTGTCTGTGCCTGAGGTGCGGGGCATCGGCGATACGCATGACGTCGATGCGCGACATGCCCGCCATGCCGCGCAGAGACTTCCCGTCGCGTGAATTACACGGCATAATTCTTCGCCTTGGGCGCCCGTAGCTCAGCTGGATAGAGCACCAGGCTACGAACTTGGGGGTCGGAGGTTCGAATCCTTCCGGGCGCGCCACTTTTTTCGAACCCGGCAATCGCAAGATTGCCGGGTTTTTCTTTGCCCGCGCGTCGCACGCAGGCCTGGGCATGCGCACAGCGCACGCCATTCGCGCTTATGCGCGCAGCGAAGACGCTTGCGCCAGAATCGGCAAACGCATGCAGCGCACGCCGCCCTGCGGCCACGCGCAGCCAGCGCATCCGAATCTCCTGTAGGAGCGGCGTAAGCCGCGACGACGCGCAGCGCAGCCGTTCTGTCCGATATCCGGCCAAGCGGCGCCGGCATCGGGACGCCATCCGGCTCCCGGGTTTCGGCCGCATCGCTTCCGATCGTCGCTGCGGCTGTCGCGGCTTGCGCGGCTCCTACAAGGGCGACGCCGCCGCGTCGGCAGGGCTCAACGCTTGTCGATGAAGCGCAGGCCGACGCCGGGTTCGGTGGCGATGTAGCGCGGCGCGGCGGCGTCGTCGCCGAGTTTGTGTCGCAGCTTGCCGACCAGGATGCGCAGGTAGTGGGTGTCTTCCTGGTGCGTCGGCCCCCACAGCTCGCGCAGCAGCTGCGGCTGGGTGACCACGCGCCCGGCATGCTGGAACAGTAGCGCCAGCAGGGCGTATTCCTTGCGCGCCAGCGCCAGCGGTTCGCCGTGCAGTTGCACTTCGCGCCGGGCCAGGTCGATGCGCAGGCGGCCGTCGTCGAACACCGGCAAGGTCTCGCCTTGCGGGCCGTGTGCGCGCAGCAGGGCGCGCACGCGCGCCATCAGCTCCTGCACGCCGAACGGCTTGGTCACGTAGTCGTTGGCGCCGCCGTCGAGCGCGGCGACTTTCTCGGCCTCGCTGGAGCGCACGGTCAGCAGGATCACCGGTACGCCCGACCATTGACGCAGTTCGCGCAGTACGTCGTGGCCGTCGCGATCGGGCAAGCCCAGATCGAGGATCACCAGGTCGGCGCCGCGCGTGGCCAGGCGTTCCAGGCCGGCATTGCCGCTGTCCGCCGACTCCACCGCATAGCCTTGCGCGCGCAGGGCGATGTCGAGGAACTTGCGGATCTGCGGTTCGTCGTCGATCACCAGCACGCGCGCGGGCGCGGCGGAGGCGGGGGCGGCGTGGTCCTCGGTCATGGCGCGGGGGCGGAGTCGGCCTTGGGTTCGGGTTCGATGGGCGGCAGGGTAATGCGGATCGTGGTGCCGCGGCGACCCGGGGCGTCGGGCTGGCCGGGCAAGGCCACCACGCTGCCGCCGTGGGCGCCGATCATGCCCTGGCAGATCGCCAGCCCCAGACCGGTGCCCTGGCGGCCGCGGTCGCCGCGCTCGACGCTATAGAACATGTCGAAAATCCGTGCCCGCTCGTCCTCGGGTATGCCCGGGCCGCGGTCGGCGACATCGATCCGCAACACGCGTTCCGGACCATCGGGCTCGCCGTCGACGCGGCGCGCGTCCACCGTCACCGGAGCATCGGCCGGAGAGAACTTCACCGCGTTCTCCAATACGTTGAACAAGGCCTGTTCGATCAACGCCGGATGCACCCAGATCGGTCCGAGGCCGGGTTCGATGCGGATGTCGAAGCGCGCGCCCGGCTGGTAGCGCTGCAGTCGCGAGACCGCCGAGCCGATCAGTTCGTCGACGCCGATCCAGTCGCGATTGAGCGCCAGGCCGCCATGGCCGAGCCGGGTCATGTCGAGCAGGTTCTGGATATAGCGGTCCAGCCGCTCGCCTTCGATGCGGATGGTGTCGAGCAGGGCGTGGCGATCCTCGCGCGGCATCGCTTCGGCGTAGTGGTCCAGACTGCTGGCGGCGCCGATGATCGAGGCCAGCGGCGAGCGCAGGTCGTGCGAGACCGAGGACAGCAGGGCCGAGCGCAGGCGTTCGGTCTCGCCGCTGACGCGCGAGTCCTCCAGGTCGGCGACCAGGCGCGTGCGCAATACCGCCTGGGCGATGTCGTCGGTCATGGCCTCGGCGAGCCGGCGCTGTTCTGGGCCGAGCCGCGTCAGCGAGGGTGCGAAGCGCAGCCCGACCAGGCCCGCGGCGGGCTTGTCGCCGGCGTCGCCGCTCAGCGGCAACAGCCACCAGTCCGAGCCGGCCAGGGTATCGGTGTAACGGCCGGCGGGCTGGCGGTGCTTGAGCGCCCAGTCGGCGGCGGCGCGGTCCTTGTCGCTGAGTTCGGGCAGGTTCGATCCGGCCAGCGGCGCCGCGCCGACGTAAACGAACACCTCGGCGCCGAGCGAGCGTTTGAGCGCGCGCTTGCCGGCGCGTACCACCTGGCCCGCGTCCGCGGCCGTGGCCAGCTCGCGGCCCAGCGTCTGCAGTTCGGTGGCGTGCGCATTCGCCGCGCGCAGCGCCAGCACCTGCATTCGCAGCTTGGACGCCAGCCGCCCGGCGACCAGGGCGGCGACCAGGAACAAGGTCACCGTGGTCACGCCCTGGCTGGCGCCGATCAGCAGGGTGTAGCGCGGTTCGATGAAAAAGAAGTTGTAGGCGAGGAAGCACAGCGCCGAGGCGAGCACCGCCGCGGTCATGCGGGTGCGCGCGGCCACCATCACCACCGCGACGATGAACACCAGGGACAGGTCGTCCAGGCCGATCCAGCGCTCGGCGAAGCCGGCGAGCAGGGTCGCGATGGCGACCGCGACCACCGCCAGCGCGGCGTCGCTGCGGCTGAGCAGGCCACGCAGACGGCTGCCGCTGTCGCGCAGCGAACGACGCGCGCGGGCGCGCGCTTCGGGCGTGCTGACGATGGTCAGCTCGTAATGGGCGCCGCGTTGGATCAGTTGTTGGGTCAAGGTGCGGTTGATCATCCGCGCCAGCGGCCGCTCGCGGGTGCGGCCCAAAACGATCGTCGATGCGCCGGCGCGTTCGGCATGATCGAGCAGCGCGTCGACGATGCTGTTGCCGTGCAGGACCACGGCCTCGCCGCCGAGCCGCCGGGCCAGGGCGAAGGCGCGGTCGAGCTCGCTCTGCCGCGGTGCGTCGGGCGCGCCGCCGGTCTCCACCGTGACTACCAGCCAGGGCGCATCGCGCCGCTCGGCCAGGCGCCGCGCCACCCGCACCAGGTACTCGGACTGGCCGAGACCGTCGATCGCCACCATCACCGCGCGCCGCAGCGGCACGCCGGGCAGGCCGCGCGCGGTCTGCGCCTCGCGCAGGTCGCTGTCGACCCGGTCGGCGGCGGTCTGCATCGCCAGCTCGCGCAGCGCGGTGAGGTTGGACGGGGAGAAGAACGCCTGCAACGCGTGCGCGGCCTGTTCGGGCACGTAGACCTTGCCCTGTTGCAGGCGCTCGATCAGTTCTCGCGGCGGCAGGTCGACCAGGACGATGTCGCGCAGGCGATCGAACAGCGCATCGGGCACGGTCTCGCTGACGCGCACGCCGGTGATCCGGTGGACGACATCGTTGAGGCTTTCCAGATGCTGGATGTTGACCGTGGTGTAGACGTCGATGCCGGCGTCGAGCAATTCCAGCACGTCCTGCCAGCGCCGCTCGTGGCGGCTGCCGGGCGCGTTGCGATGAGCGAGCTCGTCGATCAGGGCGACCTGCGGGCGGCGTGCGAGCAGGGCGTCGAGATCGAGTTCCTCCAGGGGGCGGCCCTGGTAGTCGATGCGCTTGCGCGGCAGCAGGTCCAGGCCGTCGAGCAGGGCGGCGGTTTCGGCGCGGCCGTGGGTCTCGACCACGCCGACCGCGACGTCGCTGCCGCGCCGCTGCAGTTCGCGCGCGCGGCCGAGCATGGCATAGGTCTTGCCGACGCCGGGCGCGGCGCCGAGGAAGATGGTCAGCCGCCCGGCGCCCTGGCGTTGCAGTTCGCCCATCAGGGCATCGGCTTGGGCGCTGCGGGGATCGCTCATGGGGAGATTGTGCGCCGGGCGGGTGATGGGTGTGTAGTTGGACGCGGCGAGGACGTGGCTGTCCGGGGCACGGATCGGCACCGCGACAGCCACAGCGAACTCCCCGCGTTGCTGTGCGAGCGCCGTCCCCTTTTCGAGGGATGCCACAGCAAAAGCTGCGCTTCCATCTCAACCAGGAAGCGCCAGCATGAGCTTTGCTTCCCTTGCCACGGGGTCAGTTGCAGGAGCTGCGCCTTTCTTTCAAAGGGCAACGGTCGAATCCGCGAACCCCCCAGCCATGCAACGACCACCGAAGCATTCCCCCTTCGATAAGGCGGCTAGCGGGACTGGCTTTGGCTCAACGCAATGCCTGCATCGCATCCAGGGCCAGGTTGAGCTGCAACACGTTGACCCGCGGCTCGCCGAGAACGCCGAACTGCGGCGCCTCGATATGCCGCGCGATCAAGCTATCGATCGCGGCGACGCTGAGCCCGCGGGCGCGGGCGACGCGGGCGGCCTGCACCCGCGCCGAACGGGGCGAGATGTGCGGATCCAGGCCGCCGCCGGATTGCGTAGCCAGTTCCGCCGGCACCTCGCTCGGCGCGATGCCTTCGCGCGCGGCGATGGCGGCGGCTTCTTCGCTCAGACGCTTGCGCAGATCCGGGTTGCTGCGCGCCTGGTTGCTGCCGGACGCGGCCATCGGGTCGTACTTGGCCGCCGAGGGGCGCGGCTGGAAGTAGCGAGCGTCTACGAAGGGCTGGGCGACCAGGGCCGAGCCGATGGCGCGGCCTTCGCGTTCGATCAACGAACCCTGCGCCTGATCCGGAAAGGCGGTGCGGCCGATCGCGGTGCCGGCCAGCGAATAGGCCAGACCGAAGCCGAGCAGCGATACCAGGGCGAACAGCACCGGCGCGCGCAGGGACTGGCGGTCGTCGATGTTCGGGGCTTGCGTGGATGCGACGTTCATGGGAACTCCTTTGCGTGGGGAGGGGACGAGCCTCGCTCCAACCCCTCTCCCGCAAGCGGAAGAGGGACTTACGTGGTCAGAAAATCGACGACAGCGCCATGTCGATGAGCTTGATCGCCGCGAACGGCAGCAGCACCCCGCCGAGCCCGTAGACCAGCATGTTCCGGCGCAGCAGGGCGACCGCGGTCGCCGGCTTGAAGCGCACCCCGGCCAGGGCCAACGGAATCAGCGCCGGGATGATGACGGCGTTGAAGATCAGCGCCGCCAGCACCGCATGGGTCGGGCTCGACAGGCGCATGACGTTGAGCGCGGCCATCTGCGGGATGGCTGCGGCGAACAGCGCCGGCAGGATCGCGAAGTACTTGGACACGTCGTTGGCGAGCGAGAACGTGGTCAGCGCGCCGCGAGTGATCAATTGCTGCTTGCCGACCTCGACCACCGCCAGCAGCTTGGCCGGGTCCGAATCCAGGTCGACCATGTTGCCGGCTTCCTTGGCGGCTTGGGTGCCGGAATTCATCGCCAGGCCGACGTCGGCTTGGGCCAGCGCCGGGGCGTCGTTGGTGCCGTCGCCGACCATCGCCACCAGCCGGCCGCCGGCCTGCTCGGCGCGGATCCGGGCCAGCTTGTCCTCAGGCTTGGCTTCGGCGATGTAATCGTCCACGCCGGCTTCGGCGGCGATCGCCGCGGCGGTGAGCGGGTTGTCGCCGGTGATCATCACCGTGCGCACGCCCATCGCCCGCAGTCGCGCGAAGCGTTCCTTGACGCCGTGCTTGACCACGTCCGACAACTCGACCACGCCCAGCACGTAGCGGCCTTCGGCGACCACCAGCGGGGTGGCGCCGCCGCGCGCGACTTGTTCGATGCGCCCCGCCAATTCGGGAGTGACTTCGCCGCCCAGCGAGCGCACATGGTTGCCGATCGCATCGCCCGCGCCCTTGCGGATCGAGCGCGCACCGCCCGGGTAGTCCTGCGGCAGGTCGACGCCGGACATGCGGGTCTGCGCGGTGAACTGGATGTAGTCGGCGCGCTCCGGCTCCGGCACCGCGCTGTGCTGTTCTCGCGCCAGACGCACGATCGACTTGCCTTCCGGGGTCGGGTCGGCGAGCGAGGCCAGCAGGGCGGCGTCGCGCAGTCGCGAACGATCGATGCCGGCGAGCGGATGGAAGGCGGTGGCCTGGCGGTCGCCGTGAGTGATGGTGCCGGTCTTGTCGAGCAGCAGCACGTCGACGTCGCCGGCCACTTCCACCGCCTTGCCCGACTTCGCCAGAACGTTCGCCGATAGCGCGCGGTTCATGCCGGCGATGCCGATCGCCGGCAGCAGACCGCCGATGGTGGTCGGGATCAGGCACACCAGCAGCGCGATCAGCAGCAGCGGATCGAGCCTGGCGCCGACGAAACCGGCGAACAAGGGCAGGGTCGCGACCACGATCAGGAAGGTCAGGGTCATCGCCGCCAGCAGCATGGTCAGGGCGATCTCGTTGGGCGTCTTCTGCCGGTTGGCGCCTTCGACCAGGGCGATCATGCGGTCGAGGAAGCTGTGACCGGGCTCGGCGCTGACTTCGATCACGATTTCGTCGGACAACACCTTGGTGCCGCCGATGACGCCGGAACGGTCGGTGCCGGCTTCGCGCAGCACCGGGGCGGATTCGCCGGTCACCGCCGATTCGTTGATCGTGGCCAGTCCCTTGACGATCTCGCCGTCGGCCGGAATCAATTCGCCGGCCGACACGATCACCCGGTCGCCGGGCTTGAGCGTCGACGCCGGTACGCGGGTTTCGTTGCGGCCGACGGTATCGAGCTTGCGTGCGACCAGGTCGCGGCGTGCGGCGCGCAAGGACGCGGCCTGGCCGCGGCCGCGCGCTTCGGCGACGGCTTCGGCGAAGTTGGCGAACAGCACGGTCACGAACAGGATCGCCGTGACCGCGGCGCCGAAAGCGAGGTGGCCGGGGACGAAGAGGGTGATCAGCGCCGACAGTACGGTGCCGAGCAGCACCACCGCCATGATCGGGCTACGGACCGCGTGCTGCGGCGCCAGCTTGACGAAGGATTCGAGCATCGCCGCGCGCAGGCCGGCGGCGTCGAGGCCGGCGACCGCGCCTTGGCGGCGTTGCGCGCCGAGGTGGCTCTGGCGCGTTTGCGCGCCGGGATGGAGCATGTCGTTCATCGGGCTTTTCCTCACAGAACCTTGCTCGCCAGGGTCAGGTGATCGGCGATCGGGCCGAGCACCAACGCGGGCATGAATTGCAGGACGGTCAAGATCGCGATCACCGCGATCAGGGTCAGGGCGAAGGTCGGCGTTTCGGCGTGCAGCGTGCCGCCGGTCTGCGGTGCCACGCGTTTGCGCGCCAGCAGGCCGGCGACCGCGAGCGGCACGATCAGGGCCGGGTAGCGGCCCAGCGCGAGCACCGCGGCGCAGCTCAGGTTCCACCAATAGGTCGCGTCGCCAAGGCCTTCGAAACCCGAGCCGTTGTTGGCGAAGGCCGAGGTGTACTCGTAGAAGACCTGGCCGATGCCGTGGAAACCCGGGTTGGAGTTGCCGGTGAGCGAAGGAAAGGCCATCGCGACGGCGCTGAAGCCCAGCACCACCATCGGCTGCAACAGGATCAGCAACGCCAGCAGGCGCACTTCCGGCGCTTCGATCTTGCGTCCGAACAATTCCGGCGTGCGTCCGGTCATCAGCCCGGCCAGGAACACCGACAGCAGCAGATAGACCAGGAATTGCTGCAGGCCGCAGCCGATGCCGCCCCAGATGGCGTTGATCAGCATGTTGACCATCGCCACGCCGCCGGTCAGCGGCGCCAGCGAATCGTGCATGGCGTTGACCGAGCCGTTGCTGCTTTGCGTGGTCAGCGCCGACCACAAGGCCGAGCCTTCGGCGCCGAAGCGGGTCTCCTTGCCTTCCATCAGGGCCGCATCGGCGCTGCCCGACGAGTAGGCCTCGGACCACACCGACAAACCGGTGGACAGCAGCGACATCAACAGCATGCTGCCGAACACCAGCGCGGTGAGTTTGCGCCGGCCGGTGAGCGGACCGACCATGAAGGTGACCGCCACCGGAATCAGGATCAGCGCCAGCGCTTCCAGCAGATTCGAAAGCGGGGTCGGATTCTCCAGCGGCACGGTGCTGTTGGGGCCGTACCAGCCGCCGCCGTTGGTGCCCAGCTGCTTGGCCGCGACCATGGCCGCGACCGGGCCGACGGGGATTTTCTGTTGCTCAAGCTCGGCGCTCCGGTCCAGCGGCGAAACTGTCGCGCCGCTTTGCAAGGTCGACGGAACGCCCTGCCAGGTCAGCAGCGCAGCCCACAGCAAGCACAGCGGAATCATGAAGCGCAGGGTGGCGCGGGTGACGTCGACCCAGTAGTTGCCGAGGTCGCGGGGCTCGCCCTCGCGCATCGCCGCGCCGGGACCGGCCAGGGCCTGACGGCCGCCGAACAGGCCGCGCAAGGTGGCGACCACGATCGCCAGACCCATCATCGGGGTGACGACCTGCAGGCCGACGATGCCGACCATCTGCGAGAGATAGCTCAGTTGCGCCTGGCCGGAGTAATGCTGCTGATTGGTGTTGGTGAGGAAGGACACCATGGTGTGCAGCGCGGTGTCCCAACGCAGGTTGGGCACACCGTCGGGATTGAGCGGCAGCCAGGCCTGGGTCATGAACAGCGCCCAGACCAGCACCGCCAGTACCGCATTGCTGAGCGCGAACGCCAGCGCATAGCCCCGCCAGCTCATGCCGCGCGCGGGGTCGGTGCCGACGGCACGGTAGATCGCGCGTTCGATCGGCGCGAACAGGACGTCCAGGCGCGAGCGGTCGCCGCGCATGACGCGCGCCAGGTACAGGCCCAACGGCCAACCCAGGCCGATGGCGAGCGCGAATACGAGAAAGATTTCGATCATGACGAACACCGGACGGTGATGACGCCGTGGCCACGCGTCCGGCGCGGCTGCGGCTTGGCACGCGTCCGCTCAAGCGCGGACGCGCGTCGGTAGAGTGGAACCGCGTCGCGCTCCGTGCGGCGCGGGCGCGCGCTCAGAAGTCCTCGGGGCGCAGTACGACGTAGAGCAGATAGGCGCCGGTCACCAGGACCGAGATCGCGCACAGCATCGAGAGCCAACCGGGCATGTCGTGTCTCCTTCAGAAGCTCGCCTGGACCGCGGCTTCGATGCGCGAGCCGGCCAGGGCGTCGCCGAAGATCCGTTCGGCGCTGCGATCGGTGGCATGGGCGGTCAGGCGCAGCTCGAGGTTCGCGCTGGAGGCCGTTTTCGCCGTCCAGATCGCGCTGAGCTGGCCGTGGCTGTAGCTGCGGTCGTAGACGTCGTCCAGGACGTAGTGGCCTACCGCCGCTTCGAAGCGAATGGCGTCGTTGACCGGGAAGCGCGCGCCGAGCTGCGCGTACAGGCCGCGGTCCCGACTGCCCAGCGCTAGGTTGGAATAGGCCAGCGACAGCCAGTAGTCGTCGCGCCAGGTGAGCGTGCCGTTGAGCTCGGTCCAGTTCAGATCGGCCGTGGTCGAGGGATAACGGTAGTGCAGGAGGTTGACGTCCAGGCTCCAGTCCCGGGCGATCTTGCCGGCCCAGCCGACGCTGAAATCGAATTCGCTGCTGGCGTGCGTGCCGGGCGCGAACTCGACGTTGGAGCCCCACACCGAGGCGTAGACGCCGCTGCGGTGGGCGGCCTTGAAGCCGGCCTGCACGGCCGCGTCGCCCTGGGTCTGCGAACTGCCGCGCCAGACATAGTCGCTGGTCAGCGCGGCCGAACCGCTCAGGCCGAGGGCCGAGGCTTCCTCGGTCTGAGCGTTCGCGCCCAGTGCGAGCAGACCGAGTCCGGCGCAGAAAGCCGATAGCAGCGGGGCCGCGGCCTCGCGATGGCGGAACGGATGATGCGACGACATGGAGGTATCCGGAGAATGCATACGAGGCCGGTTCGGCCACGCGCTCATTCTCGGAAGGGGCGGCGTAAAGCCGCTATTTCGCGACCGCCGCCGCGGCATAAATTCGCCGTAAACAATCCCGGCCTCGGCATAAACCGCAGCATGTGAAGTGCGGGTTGCAGGGACGACGCAAGTCGCGACCACGGGACGCGCGGCCCAGCCGGGGCCTGCTGCGTTGATCGAAGCCCGAAATAGCGGCCTTCGAAGCGACCTGGGCCGCAGCACCCGCAGCGATGAACCGCCACGCAGCCGGCCGCAGCGGGCATGCGAAAGAAAACATCGGCCCGGCGGCCCAGGCTTCGGCTCCGGCGCTGTCGTGCGTCGCTGCGATTGTCGCGGCCGATGCCGTTCCTACGCAGAGCGGTCGCGCAGCAGGGCGGCCACGACCGCTTCGGGCTGCTTCATCCAGGCGAAGTGATCGGCGCGCGCGCCCAATTCGCGAGCGTCCATGTCGGTCGACTCGGCGCGCGCCCGGGGCAATTTGGACAGCAGGTAATCCTGCGAAGCGCGCGGCACCAGCCAGTCGTCGTCCAGGCGCACGCTGCGGGCCTGGATCTCGACCCGGGCCATGCCGGCTTCCAGGTCCTCGCCGACGCCGTGGGCGGCGTAGCGGCCGCTGAGCCCGGTGCCGGCCCAGTCGCGGATCAGGCCGCGCGCTTCGCTGCCGCCGAAGCCGATCCGGCGCCCCGGCAAGGTGCCGTTGACCTGGGCCAGCCAGGGCAGGAAGCGGTACATCCAGGACAGGCCGAGCTTGCGCGGCATCGGCCAAGTCCGCCAGTACGGCGAGCCGCTGGCGACCAGCCACAGCGCTTCCGGCATCGCTCGCCCGTGCAGCGCCATCAGGCCCAGGCGCACGCAGGCGAGTTGCCCGCCGAGGCTGTGGCCGCCGATCGCGCGCGCCACGCCCGGCAGGGCCGCCGCGGCCGCGGCTTCGCTGACCGGCAGGTCGTCGAGCAGGATCTGGCGGTAGCCCCAGTCGACCTTGCGGCCGGCGCGCAGGTTGCTGCTGCCGTTGCCGCGCCATTCGTGCAGGAACACCGCCACGCCGCGTGCGGCCAGGGCTTCGGCGAAGGGCAGGTAATGGCGCGCGGCGACGCCGAGCGCGGGCAGCCACAGCAGGCTCAGACGCGGTTGCGCGGGAACGCGCGCGAGCAAGGACCAAGCGTGGCCGTCGCTGGCCTTCAGGCCGATTTCCTTCGGCCCGGAACCGTCCGGCCCGCTCTGGGGCGGTGTGCTCTCGATCCGCCTGTTTTCGTTCGGCCTGCTCCCGTCCGGCATGCTCCCGTTCGGCATGCGTTCGTCGGCCGCGGCGCGGCCGCGGTCGGGAACTTTATGGTCGGCCATGCGGCGCCGCTCCGAAATGATCCAGCACCAGTACTTCGCCGCGACCTGGGCGATAGCCGCCGCGCAGGGCGGCATGGACATAATCGGCCGCCGCCGCGCAAGCCGGCTCCAGCGCCAGGCCGCGGCACAGGTTCGCCGCCACCGCCGAGGCGAGGGTGCAGCCGGTGCCGTGCGCGTCCACGGACAAGCGCGGGTGGGCGATTTCGCGCCGCGTGCCGGCGTGCGCGAACAGATCGACGACATCGCCGCCTCCCGGCAGATGACCGCCCTTGAGCAACACCGCCTGTGCGCCGATCGCGAGCAGGGCTTCCGCCGCCGCGCGCATGTCGGCGCGGTCGCCGATCCGGCGGCCGAGCAACAGTTCGGCCTCGGGCAGGTTGGGCGTGACCAGGCTGGCCAGCGGCAACAGGCGGCCGCGCAGCGCGTCCAGCGCGTCGGGCTCGAGCAGGCGCGCGCCGGAGGTCGCGACCATCACCGGGTCCAGCACGATCTGCGCCGGACGGTAATGCTCCAGCGCATCGGCGACGGCGTGGATCACCGCGGCGTTGGCGAGCATGCCGAGCTTGACCGCGCCGATCGCGAAGTCGTCGAAACAAGCGTCGATCTGGGCGCGCAGAAAGCCGATGTCGGGCACGTGCACCGCGCTGACGCCGCGGGTGTGCTGGGCGGTCAGCGCCGCCAGCGCGCTGAGGCCGTGCACGCCGTGCGCGGCGAAGGTCTTGAGGTCGGCCTGGATGCCCGCGCCGCCGCCGGAGTCGGAGCCGGCGACGGTGAGGGCGGAAACGGGGCGCTGGGTCATCGGATACGGTCGGCGGATAGGGTCGGACGGGCGCGGCGGCCATTCGCCACGACGGCCGCGCACGGCGGCCGCCGGACGCGCGGCCGCCCCCATCTTATCGGCCCGGCCGGTGCCCGTGCTTGCTAGTCCTTGCCGTCGTCTGTCCAGGCCCGGGCCATCAGCGAACCGGCAGCGACTTCACCGCCCAGGGCGGCTCGGCGTCGACCTGCAGCATCCCGCTCAATGCTTCGGCCATCACGGTCAGCATGACCGCGGTCACGCCGGGCGCGAGCTGCTGTCTCCGGTTCGATCGGGTAAGGCGACGGAAGGCCGGCGGATTCGCCGGCCTTCCGTTCGTTTGCGCGGCCGTGCGCCGCTTACAACACTTCCGACGCGTAATCGGCCAGGCGCGAACGTTCGCCGCGGCGCAGGGTGACGTGGGCGCTGTGCGCCCAGCCCTTGAAGCGGTCGACCGCGTAGGTCAGGCCCGAGGTGGTCTCGGTCAGGTAGGGCGTGTCGATCTGCTCCACGTTGCCCAGGCAGACGATCTTGGTGCCCGGGCCGGCGCGGGTGATCAGGGTCTTCATCTGCTTCGGGGTCAGGTTCTGCGCCTCGTCCAGGATCAGCCAGCGGCTGAGGAAGGTGCGCCCGCGCATGAAGTTCATCGAGCGGATCTTGATCCGCGAGGCGAGCAGGTCGTTGGTCGCCGCGCGGCCCCAGGCGCCGCCTTCCTGGTTGTGGGTCAGCACTTCCAGGTTGTCGGTCAGCGCGCCCATCCACGGGGTCATCTTTTCCTCCTCGGTGCCGGGCAGGAAGCCGATGTCTTCGCCGACGCTGACCGTGGCGCGGGTCATGATGATCTCGCGGTAGCGCTGCTGATCCATGGTCTGGGCCAGGCCGGCGGCCAGGGCGAGCAGGGTCTTGCCGGTGCCGGCGGTGCCGAGCAGGGTGACGAAGTCGATCTCCGGGTCCATCAGGGCGTTGAGGGCGAAGTTCTGCTCGCGGTTGCGCGCGATGATGCCCCACACCGCATGTTGGTTATGGCGGTAGTCGTCGACGATCTGCAGGGTCACGCGCTCTTCGCCGACCTTGACCACCTTGAGTTCGGACTCGTCGTCGCCGGGCAGGTACAGGAACTGGTTCGGGTACCAGTCGTCGTCCGGCGCGCGGCTGAGTTCGTAATAGGTGCGGCCTTTCTCGGTCCAGGACTTGAGGTCCTTGCCGTGGCGCTGCCAGAAGTCCTCCGGCAGCGCGGTCGCGCCGGTGTAGAGCAGGCTGAAGTCGTCGAGGGCGCGGTCGTTCTCGTAGTCCTCCGACACGATGCCGGCGATCGAGGCCTTGATCCGCAGGTTGATGTCCTTGGACACCAACACCACCGGCACCTCCGGCTCGGACTCCTTCAGCGCCAGGATCGAGCCGAGGATGTGGTTGTCCGGAATGACCGCGCCGAAGCGCTTGCCGGCATCGAAGGCGCTGGTCTGGAAGCGCAGCTTGCCGATGCTCTGCGCGCCGCGCAGCTGCAGCCCCTGCGGGCGGTTGAGGGTGATGCCCGAGGCGATCTTGGCGGTGCCTTCGGCTTCGATCAGCTCGTTGAGGAAGCGACTGACCTGGCGCGCGTTGCGGCTGGCTTCGGAGGTGCCCTTCTTGCCGTTGTCGAGTTCCTCGATGACCTGCATCGGCAGGTACACGTCGTGTTCCTCGAACTTGAACAGCGCGGTGGGATCGTGCATCAGCACGTTGGTATCCAGCACGTAGATGCGCTTGCTTCTGGTCATTGAGCGGTCTCGTCGGAGTAGTGCGTGGAAAGCGGGGCGGGACATTGCGCCGGGACGCGGTGCGGGCCGCGCACGGACGGCGCCCACGGTCGCGCCGCCGTGGCCCGCGGGGCGGGACGGCTGGCGAACGTGGACGGGGAGGGCCTCACTGGGCGTTGCGCTCCTAGGCGGAGTGTTCCTTGAGCGAATCGAGTACGGCCTGGGCATGGCCGGCGACTTTCACCGGACGCCATGACGCCACGATGACGCCTTTCGGGTCGATCAGGAAGGTGCTGCGTTCGATGCCCATGTACTTGCGGCCGTAGAGGTTCTTTTCCTTGATCACGCCGAACGCGTTGCACAGCGATTCGTCGCCGTCGCTGACCAGGTCGAACTTGAAGCCTTGCTTGGCGCAGAAGTTCTGGTGCGAGCGGATCGAATCGCGCGACACGCCGAGCACGGTCGCGCCGAGCTTCTTGAACTTGGGCAGCAGGGCGTTGAAATCCAGGCCTTCGGTGGTGCAGCCCGGGGTGCTGTCCTTGGGGTAGAAGTACAGCACCAGCCACTGCCCGGCGTAGTCGGCGAGGCGGACGGTTTCGCCGCTGGACAGGGCCAGTTGCAGCGCGGGCGCTTTCTTGCCGTATGCGTGATCGCCGGTGTCGAGCATGGTCAGAACTTCATCGGGTCCATGATGGCGTCGAGATTCAGATGGTCGCAGAACTCGAGGAAATCGTCGCGCAGCGCGGCGATGTGCATGCTCGACGGCACGCCGATGGTGATCTGGGCCGAGAACATGTCCGCGCCGGTCTGCATCGCGCGGTAGCGCGAGCAATGCAGGCTTTCGATGGTGATGCCCTGGCGGTCGAAGAAATCGGCCAGCTGGAACAGGATGCCGGGCTTGTCGGCGGCGACCACCTCGACCACATAGGGCAGCAGGCTGGATTGGACCTGTTTGGCGCCGGTGCGGTACCACACCAGCTTCAGGCCTTCCTCGCGCTCCAGGCGCGACAGCATGGCCTCCAGCTTCGCGACCGCGTCCCAGGAGCCCACCGCCAGCGCCGTCACCGAGACGTCGCGGCCGACCGTGGACAGGCGTGCGTCGACCAGGTTGCAGCCCGAATCGGCGATCCGGCGCGTCACCGACAGCAGCGGCGACTCCGGATGCGTCGTATAGGCGTTGATCAGGAGGTGGTTTTCGTTCGGCGACGGCCGGGAAGCGGAATCGGTCAAGGCGGCGCCTGCAAGGGAGCGTAAGGCTCGGAAATGAACGGCGGCCCGGGCTCGGGTCGCGGCTGTAAGGCAGCATACTTGCCCCCGCTTTCGGGCCGCAAGTAACATCGCCCCGTACTTGGCGGCACCGCGCACGTTTTTCCAGGCCCGGACGCTCCGCCCGGAACACTGGCCCGGCGGTCCGCCGCCCGACGGCGCGGACGCCTTCATCACGATCATTGGTAGGTTTTCTCTTGCGACTTTCCGGCAGCATCACCGCGCTGGCGACGCCGTTCACCGCGGCCGGCGAACTCGACCTGGACGCCTGGCACAAGCTGCTGGCGGCGCAGTTGCAAGGCGGCACCCAGGCGGTGGTCGTGGCCGGCTCGACCGGCGAGGCCGCGGCGCTGTACGACGCCGAGTACGACCTCCTGCTGCGGACCGCGGTCGAAGCGGTCGCCGGACGCATTCCGGTGCTGGCCGGCACCGGCCTGTCCAATACCGCCAAAACCATCGAACTGACCCGCCGCGCCGCCGCGCTCGGCGCCGACGCCGCCCTGGTGGTGACGCCGCCCTATGTGCGTCCGACCCAGGCCGGTCTGATCGCGCACTATCGCGCGATCGCCGACGACGGTGCGCTGCCGATCGTGCTCTATAACGTGCCGGGCCGCACCGGTGGCGATCTGCTGCCGCAGACCGTGGCGGCGTTGGTCGACCACCCGCGCATCGTCGGCATCAAGGAGGCGGTGGCCGAGGCCGCGCGCATGGATGCCCTGCTGGCGTTCAAGTCGGACGGTTTCGCCGTGCTCAGCGGCGACGACCCGACCGCGTGCCGGGCCATGCTCACCGGTGCCGACGGCATCGTCTCGGTCGGCTCCAACGTGCTGCCGGCGGCGTTCCGCCGCCTCGCCGATCTGGCCCGCGCCGGCCGCCGCGAAGCGGCCGAAGCCTGGGACGTGCGCCTGCGTCCGGCCTACGACTTCCTCGGCGTGGAGCCCAACCCGATCCCGGTCAAGGCGCTGCTGGCCGCGCAAGGCCTGGGCCACGGTCTGCGCCTGCCGCTGCAATCGCTGTCGCCGGCGCACGACGAGGCGGCGCGCCGCATCGCCGCGCTGGTGATCGAACTCGAACATGCCGGTCGCGAGCCGATCGCGGCCTGACCCCCTTTCCGCAGGAGATGCTCATGCGTTGCAACCCCAATCTGTCCCGAGCGCTGGTCGCCGGTCTGCTGCTGGCGGTGGTCGCCACTTCGGGCTGCAGCTGGTTCCGCAAGGGCAACAAGCTGTATGCCGAAGCGCCGGAAAACCGCCCGCTGGAAGTGCCGCCGGATCTCGACCAGCCGCGTACCGACGGCGCCATGGCGGTGCCGGGCGGCTCGGTGACCGCGTCCGGCCTGGCCGCCTCGCGTCCGACCCAGGCGGCCCCGGCCACGCCGGCGTCGGCGGCGAACGGCTTCACCGTCAGCGGCAACCGCGACGACATCTTCAACAAGGTCGGCGACGCGCTGGGCAAGGTCGAAGGCCTGAGCATCGCCAGCCGCGCGCAGCTGCTTGGCGCTTACGACGTCAACTACCAGGGCAGCAACTTCCTGGTCCGGGTCAGCGCGGTGGAAGCCGGCGCCTATGTCTCGGCGGTCGACCCGCGTGGCCTGCCGGCCGCCGGCGATGCGCCGGCGCAGCTGATCGCCAGCCTCAAGGGCACGCTCGGCGGCCGTTGATCGCCAGCGTCGCTTGCGACACCGGACGGGCGCCGCGAGGCGCCCGTTTTCGTTGCGGCGGACACCGCGAGCCCCCGCCCGGCGCAACAGGAGGGGCGGGCGCAACCGGTGCGACAGGCGCTGCAGCCGGTAGATCGGCTCTTGTAGGAGCGGCGCGAGCCGCGAAGGCCGGAGCGGTTTGCGCGAGCGCAGGTCGCCGAAGCCAGGATAAGCGGGCTTCACGCGGGGCCTGGTGGTTCGGCCCGGTCGGCCGGGCTGCGGAAGCCAGCGTGGTATCGCATCGCAGCGGTTGTCGCGGTTTACGCCGCTCCTACAAAGTCCGGGCCGGCATAGGGCGCGGCGTGGGCCGCGACCATCGGGCCGGGCAGCGCTCAGCGCTCGCTCGGCAGTCCGCGCGCCAGGCCTTCGTGCAACAGCAACCGGGTCGCTGCGGCGCGTTGCGCCATCGGCATCTGCGCCAAGGCATCGAGCACCCAGCCGAAGGCGCGGCAACGCGCCTGGCGCGCTTGCGGCGCCTGGCCTTCGGCGCCGAGTTGGGCGGCGAAGTCGTCGTGCAGCAGCAGGGCGGTGGCGCCGGCGCGCTTGAGCGTCTGTTTGGCCGCGCCGGCGTCGTAGGCCTGCGGCGGGTTCTGCAGTCCGCCCAGTGCGATGCGCAGCAAGGCGTCGAGGAAGCCCTGCCGGCTGTCCTCGCCAAGCTGTTGCGCCGCACGGGTCAGCGCCTCGGGGCTGCGATCGGCTTGCGGGTCGAACACGCCGCACAGCACCTCGGCATCGGCCGGGGTGCGCGCGGCGCGGTGCAGGGCCTGGAACAGGCGGTCCAGGTCGGGGTCGGCGGCGCGGGTCAGCAGATCGGCACTGCCGCTGCGCAGCGCGTCCGGGTCCAGCCGCGGCAGGTCCAGCGCGCTCAGATCGAGGTCGCCGAGGCCCAGCGCGCCCAGGTCGAGCGCACCGCGGTCCGGCGCGGTCGAGCCGGAGCGGGGCGTGGATGGCGGGGCGGTTCTGGATTGGCCGCCGGCACCGGCCGGGGCCAGGCTCAGGGCGAGCAGCAGCGCGGGCAGGACGTGCGCGGTTCGGCGGGGGCTGGGCACGGCATCGGTCTCGGGCGGCGCGGTCGGCCCGAGTCTAGGCGGCGGTCGATGAACGCCCGCAGGCGGCCCGGGGCCGCCGGCGCCGGCTCAGCGCTCGAGCAGGTCGAGCTTGCCGGTCTTGCCTTCCCAGTCCTTGGCGTCGGGCAGGCTGTCCTTGCGCGTGGTGATCACCGGCCAGGCCTGGGCCAGCTCGGCGTTGAGGGCGACGAAGGCCTCCTGGCCGGCCGGGACGTCGTCCTCGGGGTAGATCGCATTGATCGGGCATTCCGGCTCGCACAGAGTGCAGTCGATGCACTCGTCCGGATCGATCACCAGGAAATTGGGGCCTTCATGGAAGCAGTCGACCGGGCACACCTCGACGCAGTCGGTGTACTTGCATTTGATGCAGTTCTCGGTGACGACGAAGGGCATGAGCGAAATCCTGGGGTCTGGGCCGTGCCGGCGGGTCGGCGGCGATAGTGTAGCCATCGCTGCGCAACGACCCAAGGCGCGGCTTGGCGGATGCGTGACGGGCGCCGCGGGCGCGGAGCGCGACGGCGTCGCCGATCGCCCTGCCGGCGAGCGAGCAAGAAAAAGCCCGCGCACGCGCGGGCTTTTTCGGCGACATGGTCGCGGGTTTGGCGCTCCCTACGGGATTCGAACCCGTGTTTTAGCCTTGAGAGGGCCACGTCCTAGGCCTCTAGACGAAGGGAGCAGGGGATTGCAGCGCCGACGGGGGAGCGGGCTCCTCGCCGGACCGCAGGGACTCTCAATCCGGTGCGGCCTGCTAGTATATGCGCCGCCGTTGCCGCGGGCAACGGCCATCCCGAATTCCTTTACAGGCGGCGCGCCCGCTCGATGCAAGCCGATAACTTCTCATTCCAACCCACGCTGCGGGTGATTCCGCGCGACCAGCACAACGTCTCGCGCAAGGAGATCAGCCCCAATGCGCTGCGGGTGCTGTACCGATTGCGCGACAGCGGCTTCGGCGCCTATCTGGTCGGCGGCGCGGTGCGCGACATCCTGGTCGGCGGCCACCCCAAAGACTTCGACGTCGCCACCGATGCGACGCCGGAGCAGGTCAAGGGCCTGTTCCGCAACTGCCGCCTGATCGGTCGCCGCTTCCGCCTGGCCCATGTGGTCTACGGACGCGAGATCATCGAAGTGGCGACCTTCCGCGCCAACAGCGACGACGGCAGCGGCGACCGCGAAACCGACACCGGCGGCCGGCTGGTGCGCGACAACGTCTACGGCAGCATCGAAGACGACGCGGTGCGCCGCGACTTCACCGCCAACGCGCTGTACTACGCGGTCGAAGACTTCTCGGTGCGCGACTACGTCGGCGGCTTCGAAGACGTGCAGAACCGGCTGATGCGCCTGATCGGCGACCCGGAGACGCGTTACCGCGAAGACCCGGTGCGCATGCTGCGCGCGGTCCGGCTGGCGGCCAAGCTCGGCTTCGAGATCGAGCGCGCCACCGCCGAGCCGATTCCGCGCCTGGCGCCCTTGCTGGCCGACGCCGCGCCGGCGCGCTTGTTCGAGGAATGCCTGAAGCTGTTCCTGTCCGGTCACGCCGTCGAGAGCTTCCTCGGCCTGGAGCGCTACGGCCTGCTCGGCGCACTGCTGCCGGAGAGCGCCGCCGCGCTGCGTTCCAACCGCAGCGGCGCGTTGCGGCGGATGGTGCTGGAGGGCCTCAAGGGCACCGACGCGCGCGTCGCCGCCGACGAGCCGGTATCGCCGGCGTTCCTGTTCGCCCTGCTGCTGTGGCCGGCGTACTGCCGTGCGCTGATGGCGTTGCAGGCGCAAGGCGTGCACACCGCCGAAGCGCAGCGCCGCGCCGCCGACCGGGTGACCCTGCATCAGTTGTCGACGATCGCCCTGCCGCGGCGTTTCTCGCTGCCGATGCAGGAGATCTGGCTGCTGCAATCGCGCTTCCAGCAGCGTCAACGCAAGCGCGTGTTCCGGCTGCTGTCGCATCCGCGCTTCCGCGCCGCGTTCGATTTCCTCAGCCTGCGCCTGGCGGCTTCGCCCGAACACGCCGCCGACGTCGAGTTCTGGCGCGAGGCGCAACTGCACCCGAACGAAACCCTGGCGCAGCAGGACGCCGCGCCGCACGCCGACGAGGACGAGAGCGGCGAAGGCCGCGCGCCGCGCAAGCGCCGGCGCCGTCGCCGCGGCGCGCCGGTCGAGGAATGACTGCGGGGAGCGGGCGTGTAGGCGCGGGCGAAATCCCATAGCCGGCGCTCGCTTCGCTCACTCCTCGTTCCTCTGCGCTCACTTCCGCTTTCCCGCCATGCAAACCGCCTATATCGGCCTCGGCAGCAACCTCGGCGACAGCGCCGCGGTGCTGCGCGCGGCCCTGCGTTCGCTCGACGGCCTCCCGCGCAGCCGGCTGCGGCGCGCCTCGCAGCTGTACCGCACGCCGGCCTGGGGCCGTACGGACCAGCCGGATTTCCTCAACGCGGTCGCCGCGCTGGACACCGAACTGCCGGCGCAGGAACTGCTCGCGGCGATGCTGGAGATCGAGCGCGAAGCCGGGCGCTCGCGCCTGGCCGATCGCAGCGACCGGTGGGGGCCGCGCACGCTCGATCTCGATCTGCTGTTGTACGGCGAGGCGACGATCGAAGCGCCGGGCCTGCACGTGCCGCATCCGCATCTGCACGAACGCGCCTTCGCCCTGGTGCCCTTGCTCGAAATCGCGCCGGACGCGCGCATCCCCGGCCTCGGCGCGGCGCGCGATTGCCTGGCCCAGCTCGGCGCCGGCGACATACGCCCCCTGCCGGCGGACGATCTTTGACCGCTGCCGCCTCGCGTACGGTCTGAACGAGCGCCGGTACCGCGCTTGGCCGCGGGTTGGCCGCCGTTTGCCGGCCCCACTGCGTTGCGCCGGGGAGGGCCGCGGTCGTGCGGCAACCTGTTAAGTTATGGCGCCACCCCACAGACGTCCGTCGCCACCGGACGAGCCGCCCATGTACACCTCGGCTTCCACCGACAAGCCGGCCGCCAAGGCCTGGACCGTGCCCATGCTCGCCGACGCCAAGCGCGACGGCCGCAAGCTGGTGATGTTGACCGCCTACGATGCAAGCTTCGCCCGCACCATGGACGCGGCCGGAATCGATCTGGTCCTGGTCGGCGATTCGCTGGGCATGGTCGCGCAGGGCCACAGCAGCACCTTGCCGGTGACCGTCGCCGACATGGTCTACCACACCGCCTGCGTCGCCCGCGGCCTGGCCAAGGCGTTGTTGATCGCCGACCTGCCGTTCCAGTCCGACGCCACGCCGGCGCGTGCGCTCGACGCCGCCACGGCGCTGCTGCAGGCCGGCGCGGCGATGGTCAAGATCGAAGGCGCGGCGCACAAGCTGGAGACGATCCGCTTCCTGGTCGAACGCGAGATTCCGGTCTGCGGCCACCTCGGCCTGACCCCGCAGTCGGTGCTGCGCCTGGGCGGCTACAAGGTCCAGGGGCGCGACGACGCCGCGGCCGCGCGCCTGCGCGAAGACGCGCGCGCGGTCGAGGAGGCCGGCGCGCAGCTGCTGGTGCTGGAATGCGTGCCGACCCCGGTCGCCGCGGCGATCAGCGCCGACCTGCGCATCGCCACCATCGGCATCGGCGCCGGCCCCGCCTGCGACGGCCAGGTGCTGGTGCTGCACGATCTGCTCGGGGTCAACTCCGGCCATCGCCGGCCCAAGTTCGTCAAGGATTTCCTCGCCGAGGGCGGTTCGGTCGCGGGTGCGTTCTCGGCCTATGCCGAGGCGGTGCGCAGCGGCGCCTTCCCCGACGCGGCCCACTCCTACGACTGAGCCGCGCGCGGCTGGTTTCGGACGTCATCGCGCAGGGATTCGCGCTCCGCTCCGGCGGATATCCATTTCGAGTACCTCATGCTGACTGTCGATCAACTCGGCGCCCTGCGCGCCACCCTCGGCGCCTGGCGCATGGCCGGCCAACGCGTGGCCTTCGTGCCGACCATGGGCAACCTGCACGAAGGCCACCATTCGCTGATCCGGATCGCGCGCGAGCGCGCCGACCGGGTCGTGGCCAGCGTGTTCGTCAACCCGACCCAGTTCGGCCCCAACGAAGACTACGGCCGCTATCCGCGCACGCCGGAAGCCGATGCCGACGGCCTGCGCGCCGCCGGCTGCGACCTGCTGTGGCGGCCGTCGGTCGAGACCATGTACCCGTACGGGGTCGAGCACACCGTGCAGGTGCGGGTGCCCCAGGTCACCGACACCCTCGAGGGCGCGCACCGGCCGGGTCATTTCGACGGCGTGGCGACCGTGGTCGCGCGCCTGTTCAATCAGGTCCGCCCGGATGTGGCCGTGTTCGGGCGCAAGGACTACCAACAACTGGCGGTGATCCGCTACCTGGTCCGCGACCTGGCCTTTCCGATCGAGATCGTCGGCGCCGACACCCGGCGCGAGGCCGACGGCCTGGCGCTGAGCTCGCGCAACCAGTACCTGTCCGAGACCGAGCGCCCGCGCGCGGTCGAAATCCACCGCTGCCTGCAGTGGATGCGCCAGGCCGCGCAGGCCGGCGAGCCGCGCGCGGCGATCGAGGCCGAAGCCGCCGAACGCCTGCGCGCGGCCGGTTTCGAGGTCGACTACGCGGTGTTGCGCCGGCCCGATCTGGGCCTGCCCGAGGACGAGGCCGGCGAACCGGCGCGGGTGGCCCTGATCGCCGCCCGGCTGGGGCGCACGCGGTTGATCGACAACCTCGAATTCGACGCCTGAACGGGGCGTCCGGCCAGGCCGGCGCTAGCGCCCGGAGGGGGCGGCTGAACGGGAAATCTCCGTTCCGCCGGTAAGGCCCCGGGGCCATGTTGCAGCGCGCCATGCGCTGCTAGACTTCTGGCCTTTCGCGCCCGCGCGTCTGCGGACGGAGTACCGACCATGCAACTGAACCTGCTCAAGGCCAAGATCCACCGCGCCACCGTCACCCATGCCGAGCTGCACTACGAAGGCTCCTGCGCGATCGACGGCCGCCTGCTGGACATCTCCGGCATCCGCGAATACGAGATGGTCCACATCTACAACATCAACAGCGGTCACCGCTTCTCCACCTACGCCATCCGCGGCGAAGAGGGCAGCGGGGTGATCTCGGTCAACGGCGCGGCCGCGCACAAGGCCCAGCCCGGCGACCTGGTGATCATCTGCGCCTACGGGATCTGCGACGAGGCCGAGGCGGCCAAGTACAAGCCGACCCTGGTGTACGTGGACCGGCACAACCAGCTGACCCACACCAACCACTCGATGCCGGCACAGGCCGCCGCCTGACCGACCGCCCCCAAGAGAGCCTTCGCACACGATGAGCGATGACGTCCGACTCCACGAGCTGCGCGCCGAGGTCGGGCGCGTCGGCATCATCCCGCTGGCGCAGCTGATCGCCGCCGATCCGGCCCGCGCCGCCGATTTCGCTCTCCAGGTCGGGCCGGTCTACGCCAGCTTCGCCCGTCAGCGCTACGACCGCGCCGCGCTGGACTGGTTGTTCCGCGCCGCCGCGGCGGCGCACAGCGAGCGGCGCCTGCGGGCGCTGTTCGACGGCGAAACCGTCAACGTCACCGAGGGCCGCGCGGCCCTGCACACCGCCTTGCGCGGCGACTTGTCCGCCAGCGATACCGCCCGCGCCGCGCACCGCCAGGCACTGGAGGCGCGCAGCCGGATGCGCGCGGTGGTCGAGGCGCTGAGTGCGGGCGAGGTCACCGACATCGTCAGCGTCGGCATCGGCGGCTCCGATCTCGGTCCGCGCCTGGCCGTGGACGCGCTCAGCGGCGCGACCCCGGGCCGGTTCCGCGTCCATTTCCTGTCCAATGTCGACGGCCACGCCGCCCAGCGCCTGCTGGCGGGGCTGGACCCCAAGCGCACCGCCGCGCTGCTGATCTCCAAGACCTTCGGCACCCAGGAGACCCTGCTCAACGGCGCGATCCTGCGCGACTGGCTCGGCGACGCCTCGCGCCTGTACGCGATCAGCGCCAACGTCGAGCGCGCCGGCGCCGCGTTCGGCATCCCGCCGGAGCGGCTGCTGCCGATGTGGGACTGGGTCGGCGGCCGCTACTCGCTGTGGTCGGCGGTCGGCCTGCCGATCGCGCTGGCGATCGGCATGGACGCGTTCGAAGATTTCCTCGCCGGCGCCGCGCAGATGGATGCGCACGTGCTGGAAACCCCCTTGCCGCGCAATCTGGCCGCCTGGCACGCGCTGACCGCGGTGTGGAACCGCAACGGCCTGGGCTATGCCACCCAAGCGGTGCTGGCTTACGACGACCGGCTCAAGCTGTTGTCGAACTACCTGCAGCAGTTGGTCATGGAAAGCCTGGGCAAGTCGGTGCGCCTGGACGGCTCGGCCGTGGCCGGCGACACCGTGCCGGTGTGGTGGGGCGGGGTCGGCACCGATACCCAGCACAGCTTCTTCCAGGCCCTGCACCAGGGCACCTCGATCGTGCCGGCCGATTTCATCGGCGTGGTCCGCGCCGACGCGCCGTACCCGCAGAACCATCGCGCGCTGCACGCCAACCTGTTGGCGCAGACCGAGGCCTTCGCCAACGGCCAGGCCAGCGACGACCCGCACCGCGCCTACGCCGGCGGCCGCCCGAGCACGACGATCCTGCTCGACGCATTGACCCCGCAGTCGCTGGGCGCGCTGCTGGCGATGTACGAGCACAGCGTCTATCTGCAGTCGGTGTTCTGGGGCATCAACGCTTTCGACCAGTTCGGCGTCGAACTCGGCAAGCAGGTCGCCAACAAGCTGCTGCCGGCGCTGGCCGGCGACGCCGAGGCCGACGACCCGGTGACGCGCGAGCTGTTGCGCAAGCTGCGCGGCTAGTACCCGCTTCTTGTAGGAGCGGCGTCCCACGGGGATTTCCTTCGGTCATGAGCCGCGACCGCGCTGCTTCGGTCTCGCGATATCTGTCGTTCGAGGCCTCAAGAGCAAGGCTTCCGCCCGCAAGCGGACGGGTAACTTTCTTTTGGCGCCCCAAAAGAAAGTCGCCAAAGAAAAGCGCATTCGCGCGAAGCTCCCCTGCGAGTTCGATGCTTGCGCCGGGATTTTTCGATAAGACATCCCTGTCTTATCGAGTCGTGCTCTTTAACGGCGGGGCGCACGTCCTGTGCGCCGCCCTCCGGGTCTAGGGGAACTCTCGCGGGCGCGATGCTATGCCAAGTGCTTGTAGCAATAACAACGATAACGTTGGTACTGGGCGGCACCGCGATTCAGGCCGCGCCGTGGCGCGCCAGCGCCCATTCGACGTGCTCGCGCACCAGCGCGCTGGGATGCTCGCGGCGCGAGCGCAGTGCGGCGATCGTCTCGGGCGTGCCCGGCGCGTTGCCGAGCGCGACGGCGATGTTGCGCAGCCAGCGCTCGTGGCCGCTGCGGCGGATCGCCGAGCCCTCGGTGCGGCGCAGGAACTCGTCCTCGTCCCAGGCGAACAATTGCGCCAGGCTGGCCGTGTCGAGCCCGTTGCGGGCGCGGAAATCCGGCTCGTCGTTGCGCTTGGCGAACTTGTTCCAGGGGCAGACCAACTGGCAGTCGTCGCAGCCGAAGATGCGGTTGCCGATCGCCGGGCGCAGTTCCTCGGGAATCGCGCCGTCGTGTTCGATGGTCAGATAGGCGATGCAGCGGCGCGCATCGAGCCGGTGCGGGGCGACGATGGCCTGGGTCGGGCAGATGTCGATGCAGCGCGTGCAGGTGCCGCAGTGCGCGCTGGCCGGCGCATCGATCGGCAGCGGCAGGTCGACGTAGATCTCGCCTAGGAAGAACCAGGAGCCGCCGTCCTTGTCGATCAGGCAGGTGTGCTTGCCGATCCAGCCCAGCCCGGCGTTGCGCGCCAGCGCGCGCTCCAGCACCGGTGCCGAATCGACGAATACCCGGTGGCCGAACGGGCCGACCACTTCGCCGATGCGGTCGGCCAGACGCTGCAGGCGCTGGCGCATCAGCTTGTGGTAGTCGCGGCCGAGCGCGTAGCGGGCGACGTAGGCGCGCTCGCGGTCGGCCAGGGTGGCCCAGGCGTCCTCGTCGTCGCGGCGGCCGTAGTCCAGGCCGACCGAGATCACCCGCACGGTGCCGGGCAGCAGCCGGTCCGGGCGGCCGCGCAGTTCGCCGTGGCGGGCCATCCAGTCCATCGAGCCGTGCAGGCCCTGTTCCAGCCAGTCGAGCAGGTAGCCTTCGTCGTCGTCGAGTTCGATCCCGGCGATGCCGCAGCGCTGGAAGCCGAATTCGCGCGCCAGCTCGCGGATGCGCGCGGCCAGCGCCGGGTAGTCGGGCGGCGCCGGGTTGGGCGCGGGGCGGGGCGCGGAGCTGGAATGGGCGTCGGGCTGGTTCACGATCCCGCAAGTATAGAATCCGGGCATGTCGCCCAACGCTGAAATCGTCGGCCGAACCGCTGCCGCGCCCGGGACCGCGCTGTACGACGCCGTGGCGTTGCGCGCGATCGAGGCGCGCGCCGCGGCCGAACTGGGCGATGCCTACGTGCTGATGCAGCGCGCCGGCGCGGCGGCCTGGAGCGAGTTGCTGAACCATTGGACGCGCGCGTTCCGCCTGCTGGTGGTGTGCGGTCCCGGCAACAACGGCGGCGACGGCTATGTGCTGGCGACCCTGGCCCGGCAAAGCGGGCGCGACGTTTCGGTGCTGCGCCTGCCCGGGCACGCGCCGCGCAGCGCCCTGGCGCGCCGCGCCGCGGCCGAGTACGCGCAGGCCGGCGGCGCCACGCTCGAATTCGACGGCACGCTGCCGGCGGCGGACGTGGTGGTCGACGCGTTGTTCGGCATCGGCCTGTCGCGCGCGCCGGACGCGGCCTCGGCCGATCTGATCGCGGCGATCAACGCGCACCCGGCGCCGGTGCTGGCGCTGGACGTGCCGAGCGGCGTCGACGCCGACAGCGGCCAGGCCCACGTCGCCGCGGTGATCGCGCAGCGCACCCTGGAGTTCATCGCGCCCAAGGCCGGCCTGCGCAGCGGCGCAGCGCTGGATCACGTCGGCGCGCTGGCGGTGGCGCGGTTGCAACTGGACCCGGAGCATTACGGCGTCGAAGCGGTTGCCGAAGCGCTGGGCGCCGCCGATCTCGGGCGCTGGCTGCGGCCGCGCCGGCGCGACAGTCACAAAGGCCGCAACGGCCGTGTGCTGTGCGTGGGCGGCGATCACGGGCACGGCGGCGCCTTGTTGTTGTGCGCGCAGGCCGCGCTGCGCAGCGGCGCCGGTTTGCTCGATGCGGCCACGCGTGCGGCGCATGTGGCGCCGATGTTGGCGCGCCTGCCCGAGGCGATGCCGCGCGCGGTCGAGAGCGGCGAGGAACTCGCCGCCGCGATCGACGCCGCCGATGTCGTCGCGATCGGCCCCGGCCTGGGTCAACAAGGTTGGGGGCGGGCGCTGTACGCGCGCGTCCTGGCCAGCGCCAAGCCGCGTCTGTTCGACGCCGATGCGCTCAATCTGCTTGCCGCGCAACCGCGGGCGCTGCCGGCCGACTGCGTGCTGACGCCGCACCCCGGCGAAGCCGCGCGCCTGCTCGGCAGCGCTGCCGCGCAGGTGCAGGCCGACCGCTTCGCCGCGGTGCGCGCGCTCGTCGATCGCTACGGTTGCGCGGTGGTGCTCAAGGGCGCCGGCAGCCTGATCGCCGCACCGCAACGGCGCACGCGCCTGATCGCCGCCGGCAATCCGGGCATGGCGGTCGGCGGCATGGGCGACGTGCTCAGCGGCGCGATCGCGGCCTTGCTCGCACAGGGCCTGGATGCGTTCGATGCGGCCTCGTGCGGCGCCTTGCTGCATGCGGTCGCCGGCGACGAAGCCGCGCGCGAGGGCGGCGAGCGCGGCCTGCTGCCGAGCGATCTGATGCCGTGGTTGCGACGCTGCGCGAATCCGCGCGGCGCGGCTTAGAATCGCGCGATGACCGCAGCGCGCACGATCCTCACGCTCGCCGACGCCGACGCCACCGACGCGCTCGGCGCCGCGCTCGCGCGCACCCGCCCGCAACGCGATGGCGCAGTGCTGCGCGTGCATCTGCACGGCGATCTGGGCGCCGGCAAATCGACCCTGGCGCGCGCGCTGTTGCGTGCGCTCGGCGTGCGCGGCGCGATCCGCAGCCCGACCTACACCCTGGTCGAGCGCTATCCGCTGGCCGGTGGGCGCGAAGCCTGGCACCTGGACCTGTACCGGATCGGCGACGCCGGCGAGCTGGAATTCCTGGGGCTGGATGGCGGCGAGGCCGAGTTGTGGCTGATCGAATGGCCCGAGCGCGGCCGCGGCTGGCTGCCCCCGGCCGACCTGCGCGTCGACCTCGCCGTGGCCGAAGGCGGCGCCGGTCGCCGCGCCGAGTTGTCGGCCGATTCAGAGGGCGGGGCGGCCTGGCTGGCCGGCCTGGCGGCGGAAACCGGCCCCCAGGAGCTTGCGGCCGACTCCTGAACGATTCCCTAGGAAGTGTCCCCAGGTACCGGATTTGCAAGGAAAAAATACTTGCAATTGTGATTTTCCGGTGCTTGACTTATGCGCATGCGAGTCAAAGGGGCCACCGTTCAGAAGTTCCTGCTCGGCCTAGCGCTGCTGGCGGCGCTGGCTTGGAATCTCGCGCATGCGAGTGAAATCAAGGGCTTGGAGCTGCGTAACGGGGCCACCGGCACCCGCGCTGAGATCGCTCTGGACGGCGCCGGCCAGTACAAAGTGCTCAGCCTCAAGGGCCCCGATCGCCTGGTGGTGGATCTGCCGGCCTCGCACCTGAGCAAGGCTTTCAAGCTTCCCGCCGCCGCCGGCATCGTCAAGGCCGTGCGCACCGGCGAGCCGCAGCCCGGCACCGCTCGGATCGTGTTCGACTTGGCCCAGCCGGTCGCGGCGCTGAAGCCGCGCATCGAGCAGGGCGCCGGCGGTTCGCGCCTGGTGCTGGAATGGCCGGGCGACGGCAACGAGACGACGGCCGCTGCGCCGAAGCCGGCCGCCGCCAGCGTCGCTACCACCGCGACCCCGCCGCCGAAGCCGGCCGCGCCGTCGCCGATGGTCGCGGCGCCCGCCGTCGCGACTGCGCCGGCGCCAGCCGCCGAACCCGATCCCGCGCTGGCCTCGAATGCGGCCACCAGCAAACTGATTTCCGAGCTCGCCGCGCGCAACGGCGCGGCGCCGGCGGCAAACGCGCCGAGCGTCGCGGGCAACCCACCGCCCGTCACCCATGCGCCGAGCGCGATCGCGACGGCGCTGCCGGCGGCGAACCCGATCCACGCGGCCGCGCGACCGGCGACTGCGCAGCCCGCGCCGACGCCGACGCCTGCGCAGCGCGCCGCGAGCCAGGCCGTGTTCGAACAGGCCGCACAGGCGCCGGTGCCGACCACGGTCGCGACCGGCGTGCCGACCCGCATTGCGACCGGCGTGCCGACGCCGATGCCCGGTGCCGCGGCAGCGGCCCCGGCGCCGGTCGAGACCGCGCCGCCGCCGGGTGCGGTCAAGACGCTCAAGGACGTGATGCGCGGCCGCGGCATGCGCCCGTTGATCATCGCCATCGATCCCGGTCACGGCGGCCAGGATCCGGGCGCGATCGGCCTGGCCGGCAAGCGCGAAAAGGACGTGACCCTGGCGATCGGCCGCGAACTGGCGCGCCAGATCAACGCCACGCCGGGCCTCAAGGCCTACATGACCCGCGACACCGACGTGTTCATTCCGTTGCCGCGGCGCGCCCAGCTCGCGCGTCACGCCAAGGCCGACATGTTCATCTCGATCCACGCCGACGCGGCCGAAAACCGCTCGGCGAACGGCTCCTCGGTCTACGTGTTGTCGCTGAAGGGGGCGTCCTCGCAGCGCGCGCGCTGGCTGGCCGACAAGGAAAACGCCTCCGACCTGATCGGCGGCGCGCGCCTGCCGCAGTCCGACAACACCCTGACCTCGGTGTTGCTGGACCTGACCCAGAGCGGGCACATGAAGGCGTCCGAAGACGCCGCCGGGCATGTGCTCGACGGGCTGCGCCAGCTCGGCCGCAACCACAAGCCGAACATCGAGCGCGCCAACTTCGCCGTGCTGCGCACCTCCGACATGCCGGCGATGCTGGTCGAGACCAACTTCATCTCCAATCCGGAAGAAGAGCGCCGCCTGACCGATCCGGCGCACCAGCGCGCGTTGGCGCGGGCGGTGCTGGACGGAGTCAACACCTATTTCACCCGTCAGCCGCCGCCGGGCACGATGTACGCGGCGCGCGCCGAAGCGCAGCAGGGCGGGTTCGGCGGGGGCGGCAGTCCTTAACCCCGCAACGATATCGACGGTTCTTGCGCGGCCCCGAGCGATCGGGGCCGCGATCGTTTCGGGGAAGGCAAAGCGCGAATCCCACCGTTCCACGTTTCAAAAGGAGGGGGCGTCGTTTCGGCGCAATGCCGGTCGCGACGTCACCGGGCTCCTGAGCGAGGCCGTGCGATGCCGCGGAAGCCGGGCCGTAGCTCCGGGTGCGCAAGAGCGGGCGCCGGCCGTTGCCTCCTTTGCAAGGGGGCGGGTGGCCGCGCAGGGCGCGCAGGCGAGGCGGCTTTTGCCGTTGCTGTTGCTTCGCCCCTGAATCCGCGCGCCGGGCCGATCCGCCGCATCCGGCGCAAGCCCCGGATCGCGAAGCCGCGCCGGCAGCGGCTATCATCGTTTCCCATCCCCCCGCCGGTGCCGCCGCACCGAATGCCGCCCGTGAGCATCCGTCAACTGCCCGACACCCTGATCAACCAGATCGCCGCCGGCGAAGTGGTCGAACGGCCCGCGTCCGTGGTCAAGGAACTGGTCGAGAACGCGCTCGACGCCGGCGCACGCCGGGTCGACATCGATCTGGAGGAGGGCGGCGTGCGCCTGATCCGGATCCGCGACGACGGCAACGGCATCGCCGCCGACGAACTGCCGCTGGCGGTGTCGCGCCACGCCACCAGCAAGATCGCCTCGCTCGACGACCTGGAAGGCGTGACCACCCTGGGCTTCCGCGGCGAGGCGTTGCCCTCGATCGCCTCGGTCAGCCGTTTCGCCCTGTCTTCGCGCCGGATCGGCGAGGACCGCGGCGCGGTGCTGGAGATCGACGGCGGCCGGGTCGGCGACGTCGTCCCCAAGCCGCATCCGCAGGGCACCACGGTCGAGGTGCGCGACCTGTTCTTCAACGTGCCGGCGCGGCGCAAGTTCCTCAAGGCCGAGCGCACCGAGCTGGGCCATATCGAAGAATGGCTGCGCCAGCTGGCCCTGGCCCGGCCCGACGTCGAGCTGCGCGTCTCCCACAACGGCAAGCCGACCCGGCGCTGGAAGGGCGAGGGCGACCTGGTCGAGGTCGGGCTGTCGGACCTGCGCATCGGCGAGGCGCTGGGCGAGGAGTTCGCCCGCAACGCCCTGCGCGTCGACCACAGCGGCGCCGGCCTGCGCCTGCACGGCTGGATCGCTCAGCCGTCCTACAACCGCGCCAGCGCCGATCAGCAGTATTTCTACGTCAACGGCCGCGCGGTGCGCGACCGCAGCGTGGCCCACGCGGTCAAACAGGCCTACGCCGACGTGCTGTTCCACGGCCGCCAGCCGGCCTACGTGCTGTTTCTGGAGCTGGACCCGCGCCGGGTCGACGTCAACGTGCACCCGGCCAAGCACGAGGTGCGCTTCCGCGACGCGCGCCTGATCCACGACTTCGTCTACCGCACGCTCAACGACGCCCTGGCCGAAACCCGCGCCGGCAGCCTGCCGTCGGCGCAGGCGCCTGGCGCCGACGGTTTGGTCGCCGGCAGCGCTCAGACGGCGGGCGCGGCGACGTCCGCGGCCAACGCCTATCAATGGCGTTCGACCGCGCCGCTGGGCCTGCAGGTCGCCGAGACCCGCGCCGGCTACGCCGCGCTGTACGGCAGCGGCGGCGCGGGCGGTCCGGCAGGCGGTGCGTCCTATGGCGGCGGCTCGGCGTCCGGCGGCGGCAGCGCCTACGCCGCGCCGGGCCTGGGGCTGGGCGCCGCGCCGGCGCTGCCGGCCAGCGACGACGCGACCCTGCCGCCGCTGGGCTATGCGATCGCCCAATTGCACGGCATCTACGTGCTCGCCGAAAGCGCCGAAGGCCTGATCGTGGTCGACATGCACGCCGCGCACGAACGCATCGGTTACGAGAAGCTCAAGAGCGCGCACGACGGCGAAGGCCTGCGTACCCAGCCGCTGCTGGTGCCGGCGACGCTGGCGGTGTCCGAGCGCGAGGCCGAGGTCGCCGAGCGCGAAGAAGCGACGCTGGTCGAACTGGGCTTCGAAGTCACCCGCAGCGGTCCGCAGTCGCTGACCCTGCGTGCGGTGCCGGCGTTGCTGGCCCATGGCGACGTCGAGGCCTTGCTGCGCGACGTGCTGGCCGACTTGCGCGAACACGGCGAATCGCGCCGGGTCGCGGCGGCGCGCGACGAATTGCTGTCGACCATGGCCTGCCACGGCGCGGTGCGCGCCAACCGCCGTCTCACTTTGCCGGAAATGAACGCCCTGCTGCGCGAAATGGAGGCGACCGAACGCTCCGGCCAATGCAATCATGGCCGCCCGACCTGGGCTCGCTTCAGCCTGCCCGAAATCGACCGCTGGTTCCTGCGAGGGCGTTGATGATGTCCGTTGCGCGCAAGCCGTTGTTCGCTTCGTCCCGCCCGGCGTTGCTGGCGCTGGCGCTGTTGCCGGCCTTGGCGGCGTGCGACTCGCCCGAGCGGCAGGCCGCGCGCCAACGCGAGGCCGAGCGCGTCGCCGCCGCCAACCACGCCTTCGATCGCGACCAGCAGTTGTGGCGCGAACAGCGCAAGACCGAGCTGCTCAAGCCCGACGGTTGGGCCAGCCTGGTCGGCCTGCATCCGATCGAACCGGGTTCGCACTATCTGGGCAGCGACCCGGACAACGGCATCCGCCTGGGGGTGGGGCCGGCGCATTTCGGCCTGATTTCGCTCAACAACGGCCGCCTGCGCTTCGTTCCCGAACGCGGCGCGCCGCTGACCTTCAACGACCAGCCGATCAAGGGCGCGGTGACCCTGCTCGCCGACGATTACCCGGCCGGCCCGACCCGGATCGGCTTCGACGAGGGCAAGGGCGGGCTGACCGTGATCAAGCGCGGCGAGCGCTATTTCCTGCGCGTGCGCCACTCGCAGGCGCCGACCCTGACCGGTTTCAAGGGCATCGATTACTGGGCGCCGCAGCAGGACTGGAAGCTCAACGCCAAGTTCGTCGCCCATCCGGCCGGCAAGACCATCGACATCGCCAACATCATCGGCACGATCGAACCGACCCCGAACCCGGGCGCGATCGAGTTCCAGCGCGACGGCCGCAGCTTCCGCCTCGAGGCCCTGGACCAGGGCGGCGAGCAGTTGCTGCTGGTGTTCGCCGACCGCACCAGCGGCCACACCAGCTACAGCGCCGGGCGGTTCCTCGAGGTCGCGCGGCCCAATCTGCAGGGCGGGGTGGTGATCGACTTCAACAAGGCCTACAACCCGCCGTGCGCCTTCACTGCGTACGCGACCTGTCCGCTGCCGCCGCAGGAAAACCGGCTCGACCTGGAGATCCCCGCCGGCGAAAAGACCTACAAGCCGCCGGCCGCGCCGGCCCACGCCACCTAAGCCCCGTTCCGGAATCTGCGCATGCGGTTGTTGAAGCTGTTCCTCGCCCCCTTGACCGCTGCGGTGCTGCTGAGCGCGCCGCTGACCTCGGCCACCACGGTCGCCGCCGAAGCCGCCGCGGCCGCGCCCAAGACGCCGCCGGTGCCGTTGCTGTGGAAGGTCTCCGACGCCGACAACGCGGTGTATCTGCTGGGGTCCTTCCACCTGCTGCGTCCCGACGACTACCCGCTCGCGGCGGACGTCGACCAGGCTTTCGCCGACTCGGCCAAGCTGGTGTTCGAAGTGCCGCCGGATCAGATGTTCGACCCCAGCGTGGCGCAGCGTTTCATGGCTCGCGCCCGTTTCGACGACGGCCGCAGCCTGAGTCAGGTGCTGCCGGGCGACCTGCGCGAGAAGCTCAATCGCGTGCTGGCCAAGAACGGCGCCTCGCTGGCGCAACTCGACCCGCTGGAGCCGTGGTTCGTCAACCTGTCGCTGGTGCTGGGCGTGTCGCAGTCGCTGGGTTTCAGCCCGCAGTTGGGCCTGGACCAGTACCTGATGCGCCAGGCCGCGGCGGCGGAGAAGCCGACCGCCGGCCTGGAAAGCATGGATGCGCAGCTGCAGGCGATGGACTCCGGCCCCCTGCCGGAACAGATCAAGGCGCTGCGCGAGTTCGTCGACCAGCCCGAGGAAGTGCCGGGCATGCTCGAGGACATGCACACCGCCTGGCGCCGCGCCGACCTGGCGACGCTGGATGCGAAGGCGCGGGTGGAGATGCGCGACAAGACGCCGGAGACCTACCGGATCGTCAACGTCGAGCGCAATCGCGCCTGGCTGCCGCAACTGCAGAAGATGCTCGACGAGTCGCGCCAGGGCAACACGCTGGTGGTGGTCGGCGCGCTGCACCTGCTCGGCGACGACGGGCTGATCGAATTGATGCGCGGCAAGGGCTACAAGATCGAGCGCGTATGCGGCGCCTGCGCTGCGGGCACGGCGGATTTGCCGGCGCCGGTTCCCGCGGCGGACCCCGCTGCGGGCGAGAAGGCTGCTCGCGGAAAGGCCGGGGCAAGCAAGCCGGAAGCAGGCTAGGAGCAGCGCGAGCCGACGCGCGGAGAAGCCAACGCCGACGTCATCGGTCGACGCCTGAAACCCTCGCGGGGCAGAAGCGGCGTAAGCCGCGACCGTGCTCTCTCCCGCTCGCCGCGTCTTTGTCCTGGGCCCTCTGTCGGAGCGGCGTAAGCCGCGACGGCGCTCTTGCGACCTCGCGGCGTCTGTCGTTCGAAGGCTGTGAAGCCTGAAAGCTTCAAGCAAAGCTTCCGTCCGCAAGCGGCCGGGTCACTTTCTTCGTCCAAGGCGACAACGTCCTACGGGATTTCCTTTGGTCAAAAGTCACCAAAGAAAACGCCATGGCGGTTTCGAATCAAGAGCCACTACGGTTCGGAGCGTGCGCGGGGCTGCTCCGCACCGGGCCTTTCCTGGCCTGGCTGCGCACGGCCCCTCCCTGCGGGCCGCCCTCCGGGGCTTCGGTGCGTTCTCGCAAGATCGATGCGGCGCCAAGCTCTTTACGGCAACGGCAACGGCAACGGCAACGGTGCCTGCAGGCGCTGCGTTGTTGCTGAGGGGATGGAGCGGCGCAAGCCGCGACCCGGGATGCGCAGAAGACCAGCGCCGTCGTTCACCGAAGCCGGAACCCGCCGTCTGCAGGCGATGGGTCAGCGCGCTTGCTCGGGCACCATCACGATGCAATCCACCGGGCACGCCGGTACGCACAGTTCGCAGCCGGTGCACAGCGGCTCGATCACGGTGTGCATGTGCTTGGAACCGCCGACGATGGCGTCGACGGGACAGGCCTGGATGCACTTGGTGCAGCCGATGCAGTCCGCTTCGACCACCAGCGCCACCATCGGCGGCTTGTGCTCGCCGCGGCTGCGGTCGTAGGGAAGCGCGGGCAGGCCGAGCAAATGCGCCAGCGCGCGTGCGCCAGCGTCGCCGCCGGGCGGGCAATGATCGATCCCGGCCTCGCCGCGCGCCATCGCTTCCGCATACGGCCGGCAACCGGCGTAACCGCATTGCCCGCATTGGGTCTGCGGCAGCAGTCGATCCAGCCGTTCGGTCAGCTCGAGGGGGCGCGATTCGGAGTTCGGGATGGGCATGGGCTTATCCGGCACAGCGTCCGCGGCGCGCTTTACGAATCCCGAATCCCGAATCCCCAATCCCGGCTCAACGCACCGGCATGCCCGGCGCCACGCCTTCGTCGGCGTCGAGCAGGAACAGATTGCCACCGTCGAAACCGGCCGAGAGGATCATGCCTTCGCTGAGACCGAAGCGCATCTTGCGCGGGGCGAGGTTGGCGATGAACACCACGCTGCGGCCGACCAGCTTGTCCGGTTCGGCGTAGGAGCCGCGGATGCCGGAGAAGATCTGGCGCTGGCCGAGGTCGCCGGCGTCGAGCTGGAAGCGCAGCAGCTTGTCCGAGCCGTCGACGAACTCGCAGGCCAGCACCTTGCCGACGCGCAGGTCGAGCTTGGCGAAGTCGTCGATGGCGATGGTCGCGGCGGTCTCGCTCTTGGCTTCGGCCGGCTGCGCGGCGGCCTGCGGAGCCGGTTTCGCGGCGGCGGCGGGTTCGGCCTTGGCGGCGGGGGCGAGGGATTCCTTGCTGGCTTCGATCATGGTGTCAATCAACTTCGTATCGATACGGATGAACAATGGCGCGTAGGCGCCGATGGTGTGGGCGAGCAACGGCGCATCGAGGTCCTGCCAGCGCGCCACCGGCGCGGCCAGGAAGGCCTCGGTCTGCGCGGCGACGCGCGGCAGCACCGGCTTGAGCGCGCCGGCGAGCACGCGGAACAGGTTCAGGCCCTGGGTGCACACCGCCTGCAGCTGCGCTTCCATGCCGTCCTGCTTGGCCAGCACCCAGGGCTTGTGCTCGTCGATGTACTTATTGGCCTCGTCGGCCAGGGCCATGGTCAGGCGCAGCGCGGTTGCGGCTTCGTTGCGTTCGTAGGCCTGGGCGATCGGCGCCAGCTGGGCGGCGAAGCGCCGGTACATGGCCGGGTCGGGCAGGGCGTCGGCGAGGCGGCCCTCGAAGCGCTTTTCGATGAAGCCGGCGCAGCGGCTGGCGAGGTTGACGAACTTGCCGACCACGTCCGAGTTCACCCGGGCGACGAAGTCGGCCAGGTTGAGGTCGATGTCCTCCACGCCGCCGCTGGTCTTGGTGGCGAAGTAATAGCGCAGCGCTTCCGGGTCCAGGCCGACGTCGAGGTAGGTGCGGGCCTGGATGAAGGTGCCGCGCGACTTCGACATCTTCTCGCTGTTGACCATCAGGTAGCCGTTGACGTGCAGCCGGGTCGGGGCGCGGAAGCCGGCGCCGTGCAGCACCGCCGGCCAGAACAGGCCGTGGAAGGTGACGATGTCCTTGCCGATGAAGTGATGCAGCTCGGCACCGCTGTCGCGCGCCAGGTAGGACCAGAAATCCAGGCCTTCGCGCTCGCACAGGGCCTGCAAGCTGCTCAGGTAGCCGATCGGCGCGTCCAGCCAGACGTACAGGAACTTGCCCGGGTGGCCGGGGATCTCGAAGCCGAAATAGGGCGCGTCGCGGGAGATGTCCCAGGCGCGCAGACCGCCTTCGGCGTCCAGCCATTCGCTGAGCTTGGCCTTGATCCCGGGCGTGGCGACGTCGCCGGCCAGCCACTCGCGCAGGAAGCCCTCGAAATGGCCGACCTCGAAGAAGAAATGCTCGGACTCGCGCAGCTCCGGCGTCGCGCCGCTGACCACCGAGCGCGGCTCCTTGAGTTCGGTCGGGGCGTAGGTCGCGCCGCAGTTCTCGCAGTTGTCGCCGTACTGGTCGGGCGTGCCGCAGTTCGGGCAGATGCCCTTGACGTAGCGGTCGGGCAGGAACATGCCCTTGACCGGGTCGAACAACTGCGCGACCGAGCGCCGGGCGATGTGGCCGTTGTTGTCCAGGCGCGCATAGAACCCTTCGGTCAGGCTGCGGTTACCCGCCGAATGGGTCGAGTCGTAGTGGTCGAAGTGCACGCCGAAGTCGCGGAAATCGCGCTCGTGACGGACCTGGATCTGGGCGATGTAGGCCTCCGGTGTCTGCCCGGCCTTCTCCGCGCCGAGCATGATCGGGGTGCCGTGGGTGTCGTCGGCGCAGATGTAGCGCACCGTGTTCCCGCTCATCCGCTGCGCGCGTACCCAGATGTCGGCCTGCATGTACCCGACCAGATGGCCGAGGTGCAGGTCGCCGTTGGCGTAGGGCAGGGCGTTGGAGACGACGATTTCGCGGGACATGGGCGGGGTGGTCGTGGGCGGTCGTGAATTATGGCATGGGCCCGGGGACAGCCCGGGAACGGCGGCGCAGCGGTCTGTGGCGGCCGCCGTTTACAGGCCGAACGCGGCAGGGCGGCGCGCGTGCAAACACCGCCCCGGCCAAGGCCCGCAGTCGCCCAAAAAAGAAGCCCGGCCGAGGCCGGGCTTCCATGAACGACGGGCCCGCCGGGGTTATTCGCGGCGCATCCAGGTCTGGGTGCGGCCGAGCAGCGAGAAGCCCATGAAGCCGCGCACGTCCAGCTTCTTGCCGGCGTCGGTCGGGGTCACCTTGACCGAATAGACCTTGCCGCTGGCCGGGTCGAGGATCTGGCCGCCTTCCCAGACGTTGCCCTTCTTGCGGATGCCCCACAAGATCACCATGCCTTTCACCGGCTTGTTCTTGCGGTCGCCGGAGCACTTGTCGCAGACCGGGTTGGGGCCGCGGTCGGACTGCAGCACCTCGGTGACGCGGCCGGCCAGGCTGCCGTCTTTGGCCTCGTAGATTTCGACCACCGACTTGGGCTTCTGGGTCTTGTCGTCGATGGTGGTCCAGTGCCCGACCGGGGTCTGGGCGAAAGCCGCGGCGGGCAGAGCGAGCAACAGCAGGGCGAGCAGTTTGGTACGCATGAGTCCCCTCCCAGGGATGGAGCGTGGAAACGGTTCGGCCGTACGGTGGGGCGACGGTTGCGACCTTTATACCGCATCCGTCGGCGTACGGAAGGCGATGGCGGGCGCCGTTCAGCTCGCCGTCGCAGGCAGAAAAAAGCCCGGCCGGAGCCGGGCTGGAAGCGGTTGCGGGCCCGGCGCGCGGCCGGGCCCGCGAAGGGCGGATCAGTGGAACTGGTACTCGAACTGGGCCGAGATTTCGCGGCCGATCGGGCTGTACGCCGAATAGAAATACGGATAGCTGTCGTAGCCGTCGTCGCTGGGGTGGAACTTGTTGAACACGTTGTTGACGAACACCGTGACCTTGGCCTTGTCGGTGATCTGCTTGCCCAGGTTCGCGTTCCACAGGAAGTACGGCGCGATGCGGCCGGTTTCCTGCCAGTTCGGCAGGCTGCCGTAGCGGGTCATGAACACGGTGGCGTTCCAGTCGTTCTTCTGCCAGTTCACCGAGCCGCGCACGCGGCTGCGGAAATCGAAGTTGCCCGGATCGTCGCGCCAGTCGCGCTCGACCGGATCGGTCGCCAGCAGCTGACGCTCGTGCTTGAGGGTGTGGGTCCAGCCCAGCTCCCAGCGGTAGTCGCCCCAGCGCTGCGTGCTGAAGCGCCAGTTCAAGGCCGCATCCAGGCCGGCGACATGGCGCAGGGACTGGTTGACCGGGCCGCTGCGCACGCCGGTGACGCGGTCGGTGGGCTCGCCCGGCGCGCCGCTGCGGGTCACGCGGCTGACGATTTCCTGGCAGAACGCCGAATCGGCGGCGAATTGGAACGGCTGGCGGGTGCGGGTCAGGCCGGTGCGGCAACCGCCCTCGTTGTCGAGGATGTAGGTGCTGCTGAGGGTGGTGACCGCATCGTCGAGCTTGATGTCGTAGTAGTCGACCGACATCGACAGGCCGTCGGTGATGTCCCACACCAGGCCGGCGCCCCAGGACTCGCCGGTTTCCTCGGTCAGGGTGGGTTCGCCCTTGCTGGTCGCGAACACCGAGTAGTTGTAGACCGTGCCCGTGCACGAGGACGCGGCCAGGTTGGCGTTGAGGCAGCGGTAGGTGTCGAGTACGGTGCTGAAGCTGCCGCTGCCTTCGTTGAACACGAAGTGCATGTCCGGCGCCTTGAAGCTGGTCGAGTAGTTGCCGCGCACCAGCAGGCTCTCGATCGGGCGCCACTCCAGGCCGTAGCCCCAGGTCTTGGCGTCGTCGACCGCGGTGATGTCGTCGTACTTGTCGAAGCGGCCGGCCAGGCTGGCCTTCAACGACGGCAGGATCGGAATGCTGAACTCCAGGCCCGCGGCGTAGCGGTCGCGGTCGCCGCCGCCGTTGGTGCCGGTCAGGCCGTAGGTCTCGACCACGGTCGGCAGGATGCTGCGCGGCGAGTTCAACTCGTAGCCCTGCTGGGTGAAGTCGACCACCGCGGCGAAGCCCAGCGGTCCGGCCGGCAGCTCGAACAGGTCGCCGGACAAGGTGGCGCTGCCCTGGGTCACCCAGGACTCGGCTTCGTACTTCAGCGTGGTCGACATCGCCCGGTACTGGGCCGGGGTCAGCGGGGTGTAGAGGCGGTCGAGGTTGATTCGGTAGCGCGGGGTGCCGGTGGTGTTCAGGCGCGGACCGAAGAACCAATCGGTCACCGCCGAGCCGTCCAGGCGCGGACGGGTGCGGTCGGCGCGGTACTCGGCGCGTCCCAGGGTCACGTCCCAGTCGAAGCGGTCGGCGAGGGTGCCGCGCAGGCCGACGGCGACGTCGAGCGACTTCTCGGTGAAGCGCTGGTACATCGCGTCGAAGCCGCCGTACTCCTGCGGCGTCAGCAGACGCTGCATGTTGAGATTGGTGTTGAAGCCGGTGTCGAACCAGGTGGTGACGCGGCCGGTGCGGTCGATGTGCGGGCCGCTGATCGCCTCGGTGCCGCCGGACAGCTTGGACTTGGAGTGATAGCCCTGCAGGCTGGTCCAGGCCTGCAAGCCGTTGCCGAAGGTGTAGGTGCCGTACAGATAGCCCGACCAGTCGCTGTTGCCGTTGGCGATGGTCTGGTAGCCGACATCGCCCCAGGAACCGCAGGCCGGGCCGAGGTTGGTCACGGCGCGGGTGCCGGCGACCACGGTGCGGTAGTTGAAGCGCACGAACTCGCCGTCGAAGCGATCGCAGACGCCGGCGGGCGGGGCGATGTAGGAGTTGGCGGCATTGCCCGGGCGATTGAGGCGGATCGCCGCGGTGGGCTGGTTGTTGCCCAGTTCCGGGGTCGGCCGCGGGTTGTCGTCGGTGGAGTCCATGAAGTCGCGCTGGAACGCGAACACCGGCTCGTCGGCGAAATACTCCAGGGCGTAGGTCACGCTCCAGTTGTCGCCGGAACGGCCGCCGACCCACTGCACGTTGCCGAAGTCGCCGCCGCCGGTGGTCGAGGTGCCGCCGCGCACGGTCAGCTTGTCGCCGTCGAAGTTGGTCTTCAGCACCACGTTGACCACGCCGGCGACCGCATCGGAGCCGTAGATCGCCGACGCGCCGCCGGACAGGATCTCGATCCGGTCCACCGCCGCGGAGGGAATGTTGCCGAAGTTCTGGAAGTTGCTCTGGCCGTTGTACGGGAACGGGTAGTCCGCGGCGCGGCGACCGTTGATCAGCAGCAGGGTGCGGCCCGGGCCGAGGCCGCGCAGGTTGACCGGGCTGCCGTTGGGCGTGAAGCCGCCGGCCGAGTTGAGTTCGTTCTGTACCGTGCCGCCGTTCTGGGTCAGCGTGGACAGCGCATCGAACACGGTGACGAAGCCTTCGCGCTGGATCTGCGCCGAGCTGATCACGGTGACCGGCGAGGGCCCTTCGATCTGGGTGCGCTTGATGCGCGAGCCGGTGACGACGACGCCGGCGACGTCGGTGGGCTTGTCGGAACCGCCGGCGCTGGCCGCGGCCGGTTCCTGGGCGAACGCGGCGCCCGCGGCGCCGAACAGCATCGCGGACGCAACCGCCCGCGACAGCCTGCTGCGACGCAGGCCGTGGTGATTGGACGACATCTGGTGAATCCCCCGAAGCGAAGCGAAATGGACTGAGCTATGTGCCGACCTTGGCAATCCCCTGTTCCTTCGCAGGCAAAATTAACATGCGATTAACCAATCTGCCATCGAATTGCAATTCTGCGGTGGATGATCGTTTTTCATGACGATAGGTGCTTGATTTATCTGGATTCGTGGCGGTTTTGGCCGCTCGCGGCGAGTCCTGCTACGCAACGGCGGCCTGGGCCTGGGCCCGGTTTCGGTCGGCGAATCCCCGGTTTCGTCGCGACAGATGCCTATTTTCGGTTGCAGGTGTAACCGGCGACCCGGCCGGCGGTGGGGCGGGTAGAGAGGGCAGGCCCCTGCAGGAGCGGCGTTAGCCGCGACCGCCATCCTTCACTCGCCGCGCTTTGTCCTGGGCCCCTGTAGGAGCGGCGTAAGCCGCGACCGCGTCCTTTCGGCCTCGCGGCG
>NZ_HG424504.1 GCF_000336385.2 Lysobacter antibioticus HS124
GCAGGTGTGAACATCATCAAGCCGCCGCCGCCGCCCCCGCCGCCGCCGCCGCCGCCGCCGGAGCCGCCGAAGGAGATCAAGCAGCCCCCGAAGGAGCTGTCTCCGCCGCGCCCGACCCCGACGCCTCCGCCGCCGGATCAGCCGCCGGTCGAGAACCTGGACCCGAGCCCGATCGACCCGCCCGCGCCGCCGCCGGCTCCGCCCGCGCCGCCGCAGGTCGCCAGCGACATCGGTTCCAGCGTCGACCCGTCCTCGCGCCGGTTGAACCCGCCGAAGTACCCGCCGACCGAAGCCCGCCAGGGCGTGGGCGGCACCGTAGTCCTCGTGATCAGCATCGACGCCCAAGGCAACGTGCTGGACGTGCAGGTCGAAAAGTCCAGCCGCAATCGCAATCTGGACCGCGCAGCCATGGATGCCGCCCGCAAGTGGCGCTTCAACCCCGAAGTGCGCAACGGTCAACCGGTCGCCAGCCGCGTCCGCGTACCCGTGGATTTCGTCCCGCCGAACTGATCGGGTTCGGTTGGACAGCTAGTTGTTCGACAGCTAGTCGTTGCGTTAGTTCCACGTAAAACCTTTCTTCCTTTCCACGACATTCAAAGGTAAGCGTCATGCTGCAGCAAACCACCACCGCCGCCGCCGGAGGCTCCAACGCTGAAGCGCTCCAGCAGATGAGCTTTTCGCATCTGTTGCAGAACTTCGACCTCGTCGGCTGGATCGTGTTCATCACGCTCACGCTGATGTCGGTTCTGTCGGTTTACTGGATCGTCATCAATTTCGTTAAGAATCTGCGCCTGCGCGGTTCGTCGGACCGCGTCGTCAGCACGTTCTGGGAAACCCCGAACGCCCAGGACGCGATCCGTTACATGGAAGAGCAGCCGCGCAGCGAGCCGTTCTCCAAGATCGCCCTCGACGCCGCCCAGGCCGCCGCTCACCACCAGCGCCACGAAGGCTCGCGTCTGGTCGAGTCGCTGAACCGCTCGGAGTTCGTCGACCGCGCCCTGCGCCAGGCCGTCACCCGCGAGAGCTCGCGCCTGGAAGCCGGTCTGACCGTGCTCGCCACCGTCGGTTCGACCGCTCCGTTCGTCGGTCTGCTCGGCACCGTGTGGGGCATCTACCACGCCCTGCTGCGTCTGGGCGCCTCGGGCGAGTCCTCGATCCAGGCCGTGGCCGGCCCGGTGGGTGAAGCGCTGATCATGACCGCGATCGGTCTGTTCGTCGCGATCCCGGCCGTGCTCGCCTACAACTTCTTCGTGCGTCTGAACCGTGTCACGAACAACAAGTTCGACACCTTCGCGCACGACCTGCACGACTTCTTCGCCACCGGCTCGCGCGTCGGCGAAGTGGCCGGCAAGCGCTAATAGCACCACCTAGCCTTCTCAATAGCGTAGTTGGAGTTCGGACATGGCCTTTAGTGCAGGCAACGACAGCGGCGGCCCGATGGCCACCATCAACGTCACGCCCCTGGTGGACGTGATGCTGGTGCTGCTGATCATCTTCATGATCACCGCACCGCTGATGACCCATAAGGTCGAAATCAAACTGCCCGAAGCCAATCTCGCCAAGCCCGAGGAGGCGCCGAAGACGCCGCCGATCACCCTGGCCATCCAGGAGAACGGCTCGATCTACTGGAACGACGAGCCCGTCACCATGGATCAGCTGGAAAGCCGTCTTTCGGTCGAAGCGCAGAAGACCCCGCAGCCGCAGATCAACGTCCGCGGCGACCGCACCGCCAAGTACCGCATCGTCAACAGCGTGGTCACGGTGGCGCAGAAGCAGGGCATGCGCAAAGTCGGTTTCGTCGCGATCAAAGAACGCTAATCGGAGACAAGAGACATGGCTTTCAGCAACAACTCCGATAGCGGCGCGATTTCCGACATCAACGTCACCCCGCTGGTCGACGTGCTGTTGGTGCTGCTGATCATCTTCATGGTCACGGCGCCGACGGTGTCCTATCCGATCGACGTCAACCTGCCGCAACCGACGTTGAACCCGCCGCCCCAGACGCAGGAACCGCCGCCGCCGATCTCGCTGCGGATCGACGCGACCGGGACGGTGTTCTGGAACAACAACCCCACGCCGCTGCAGGCGATCCCGGGGATGATGAAGGAAACGGTTCAACGCGATCCCACCAATCAACCTCTGCTAGAAATCGACACCAACGACGATGCCGAATACGGCATCCTCGCCAAGGTGCTGGCTTACGCCAAAAACGCAGACATGAAAAAGATCGGTTTCGTCCAGAAGTAAGCTCTACGCCGAAACCGACGCTTACCGTCGTGAAACGCCGCCCGCTTGGGCGGCGTTTTTTTTTGCGGCGTGGCGACGGCCCGCAACGCCGCCGCCGCTTCCGCGCCACGACGCGCCGCATGTGCGCACCGGCGCAGCGTGCCGCGCGGCACAGGATCGATCGGTAGCCGTTCGCGGCGCCGCGATGTTCCGGGGGCGGGCGGTAGCCCGATCCGGTCGGGCGCTCCGCTCGCGCTCGATCGGAATGAGATCGGCTTGCATTACGCCGTGTGACCGGCCTAACGTAAATGCGGGCAGCCCGCCCCAGGATGGAGGTGCATATGGCCGGTTCCGCGTTCTCCGCTTCCGCTTACGCCGGCGATGCGCCGGTCGCCGAAATCAACGTCACCCCCCTGGTCGACGTCATGCTGGTGTTGCTGATCATCTTCATGGTCACCGCGCCGGCGCTGACCGGAAACATCGACCTCGGCCTGCCGGTGCCCGGAGGCACCAGCGTCGAACCGCCGCCCAAGGCCAGCCTGATGGTGCGTCAAGGCGGCGGTTTCGAGCTCGACGGCCGCAGCTTGGCCGCGAACGAACTGCCGGCGGCGCTGACGTCGCTGGCGCGCAGTGCGCCGGACACCGTGCTCGAAATCGCGGCCAATGCCGACGCCGACTACCAGAGCTTCGCCCAGGCCCTGTCGGCTGCGCAGGACAGCGGGATCGAGAACATTTCCACGCCGACGCGCTGAGCCGCGCACCCCCGGTACGCGACGGCCGCCATCGCGCGGCCGTCGTCGTTCGCAGCGATTTCGCGGCCTCCCTTGTAGGAGCGCCGTGAGCGGCGACAACCGGAGCGGCCGACTACCACGCAAGCGACCGAAGTCGGGCTGGGCGATGCGGTTGGGGAAAGCAACGATAGGTCCGGGCTTCGGCTACGGCGCTTGCGTACACCGCGGCGGTTGGTCGCGGCTTGCGCCGTTCCTACCCAAGGCGGTTCGCGGCCGCTACAGCGGCCGCAATCAGGCGGCTTCGGCGATCACCCGCAGATACCCGCGCACGGTCGCGTCGAGGCCTGCGTACAAGGCCTCGCCGATCAGAGCGTGGCCGATCGACACCTCGAGTACGTTCGGTACGCCGCGCAGGAAGGCGCCGAGGTTGGCCTGGCTGAGGTCGTGGCCGGCATTGACGCCCAGGCCGGCGGCCTGGGCGCGGCGCGCGGCGGCGGCGAAAGCGGCGACCGCCGATTCGGCGCGACCGTCGGCGTAGGCTTCGGCGTACGGACCGGTGTACAGCTCGACCCGGTCGGCGCCGAGCGCGGCGGCCAGTTCGATGCCGGCGCGGTCGGCATCGGCGAACACGCTGACCCGGCAGCCGAGCGCGCGCAGTTCGGCGATGCGCGGACGCAGGGGTTCGGCATCGCGGATGAAGTCGAAACCGTGGTCGGAGGTGAGCTGGTCGTCGCCGTCCGGCACCAGGGTCGCCTGCGCCGGGCGAGTGCGCTCGCACAACGTCAGCAGGCCCGGATAGCCTTCGCGCGGCGGCGCGAAGGGATTGCCTTCGATGTTGAACTCCACGCCGTACGCGCGGGTCAGTTCGGCCAGCGCGTACACGTCGTCGGCGCGGATATGGCGGGCGTCGGGGCGCGGATGCACGGTGATGCCGTGGGCGCCGGCGTCCAGGCAGGCGCGCGCCGCGCGCACGACATCGGGCTCCGCGCCGCCGCGCGAGTTGCGCAGCACGGCGATCTTGTTGACGTTGACGCTGAGTACGGTCATGCGCACAGCCTAACCTGCCGGCTGCGTCGCGGCGAGCGTCGGCTCGGGGAGTGCGGCGGGATGCGGCGGAGAAACCGCGCGGCGCGGCGCCAGGCCGCGCCGGAACTCAACGCGGCGTGTTTTCCGGCTGCGTGGCCGCGGCGGCCAGCTTGCGCGCTTCGGCCTGCTCGCGCAGGCGGCGCAGCTCGACCGGATCGATGATGACCGAGACGTCGCGGCTGGTGTTGTCCAGGCGCCGCGCCAGCAGGCTCATCACGCCCGCGATCATCAAGCCGAGCGCGGCCAGCAGACTGACCGCGAGGATCGCCGGCGAATTGGTCTTCAGCGCCAGCACGAAGGCGGCGGCGGCCAGCAGCAGATAAACCCAAGGCATTGCGGCGTACTCCCTGACGTAGTCTCCGACTCCGAACCGGTGCGGCGGTCCGGCCGCCCGACCCCGGCCGTGCGGCGGCCGGGCGGGTCCGGTTCGAGTGTAGCGCGGGGCGATGGCGGCGGCAGCCGAGCCCCCGCCCGGATGCGACCGGCGGCACAACCGGCTAGAGCAACGGCGACACCAGGCGCGCCAGGGCTTCCGGCAGGCGGGTCCGCCAGAGCGAGCGGTTGCGGTCGGCGCGCACTCGTGGCGCCCGCGAGCACTCCTCCTGAATGAGCGCCGCCAGCTCGCCGGCCAGGCCGGCGTTGTAGAACATCACCGAGATCTCGAAGTTCAGGCGGAAGCTGCGGTGGTCGAAATTGGCGCTGCCGACGATCGCGAACTCGTCGTCGCACAACAACGCCTTGGTGTGCAGCATGCGCGGCCCGTACTCGTGGATCTTGACCCCGGCGTCGAGCAGCTCGTCGAAGTAGGAGCGTGCCGCGTAGGTGACCAAGCGGCTGTCGCTGAGCTTGGGCACCAGCAGGCGCACGTCCAGGCCGCCCAACGCGGCCGAGGTCAGGGCCATGCGCGCGGCCTCGCCGGGCACGAAGTACGGCGTCACCAGCCACACCCGCTTGCGCGCGGCATGGATGGCGCCGACGTGGACGCGGTGGATCGCCTCCCACGACGAATCCGGTCCGGAGGTGACCACCTGCGAGGCGATGCCGCCCGATTGCGGCGCCAGGTGATGCAGGCGCAGCGGCGGCTGACCGGTGGCGTAGCACCAGTCTTCGGCGAACACCAGTTCCAGCTCGCGCACCACGTCGCCCTCCAGGCGCAGATGCAGGTCGCGGTACGCGTCCTGGCGCAGGCGCTCGTCTTCCTCGTCGGTGATGTTGATGCCGCCGGTGTAGCCGATGCGGCCGTCGATCACCACGATCTTGCGGTGGGTGCGCAGGTTCAGCCATGGCCGGCGCCAGAACCAGCGCAGCTTCATCGGGTGGAACCAGGCCACCTCGGCGCCGGCCTCGATCAGCGGGCGGACGAAGCGGTTGCTGGTCTGGCCCGAGCCGACCGCGTCCAACAGCAGCCGCACCTGGACCCCGGCGCGGGCGCGCTCGACCAACGCGTCGCGCAGCGCCGTGCCGGTGCGGTCGGGCTGGTAGATGTAGTACTCCAGATGGATGCGTTCGCGCGCCTGGGCGATGTCCTCGAGCAAGGCGCTGTACTTGGCGCCGCCGTCGATCAGCAGGCGCGCTTCGGTGGCGGTGGTCGGCGGCAGGCCGGTGGTGGCCTGGCTCAGCTTGGCCAGCTCGATCGCTTCCGGCGACGGCGTCAGTCCCGGCGGCGGCGGCGGCAGCGCGGCGCGCGCGCGCACCCGGCGCAGGCGCTGGCGATGGATGCGCTGCGGGCCGAAGAAGTAATAGATCAGGAAACCGATGTAGGGCAGCACGGCCAGACTGATCAACCAGCTGATCGTCGCCACCGGCTCGCGTTTCTGCAGCACGATCCACAGGCTCAGCCAGACCAGGTACACCGCCCAGCCGATCGTCAGATACAGGCCGAGGTGGGGAATGGCGAGCAGGTCTTGCCAAACAGCGGGCAGCAGGTCCAGCACGTTTCGTTACTCCGTCGCAGAGCGGCGCCGCCGGTACGGCCGCGAGCGCTAGGCTAGCCCGCGGGCCCCGGCCGGCATAGTCCGCCGGTTTGGTGTTTCGCGGCCGTGACGAGTGCACGCGCCGGCAAAGACCGGTCCTGCTGGGTCGAGTTAGGATGCGGCTTCGCCCGCCAGACCACAGGAAGGACCCCCATGATCCGCCGGCACCTGCTTGCCATCGCCCTGCTCGCCTCGCTTTCCTCGCCGGTGTCCGCCGAAACCCAACCGCGCAGCGTCGACGTGTCGGCCTCGGCCGAGATCAAGGTCGTGCCGGACGTGATCCTGCTCGACGTCGGGGTCGAATCGCGCCATGCCCGTCTCGACCAGGCCAAGCGCAGCAACGACGACAACGTCGCCCAGGCCCTGGCCTTTCTCAAGCGCAGCGGCGTGCCCGACAAGGACGTGCAGACCGACTTCATCAGCATCGAGCCGAGCTACCACTCCGGTTACTCGCTCACGACGCCGCAGGTCTACATCGTGCGCAAGAGCATCGGCATCAAGCTGACCCGGATCGGCGAACTGGAAAACGTGCTGACCGGATTGCTGTCCAGCGGCGTGCAATACATCCACGGCATCGAATTCCGCACCACCCAGCTGCGCAAGCACCGCGACGCCGCGCGCGCGTTGGCGATCCAGGCGGCGAAAGAAAAAGCCGATGCGATGGCCGCCGAACTCGGAGTGCGGCGCGGCCCGGTGCTGAACGTGTCGGAGTCGTATGCCGGCGGTTGGTGGCGCAGCGGCAGCCGCTGGGGCGGTGGCATGAGCGGCGGCCAGATGATGCAGAACGTCATGCAGAACAACGCCGGCGGCGGCGAATCGGGCGACAGCGAAACCCTGTCGGTCGGCCAGATCAGCGTCACCGCTTCGGTCAGCACCCGGTTCGCGATCGAATAAGCCGGTTGCGCGGCGCGGGTGTCCCGGCCTGCCCGCAAGCGCATTCAGCTTGCCGACGACGCCGCGCTGGAACCGAGCGATCCGGTCGTGTCGCGGATCCTGCGACGCCGGCGGCGTAGGCTGCGCGGATGGACTCGGCGCGCAAAACCCTGACCAATCTGCAGCCGGCGGCGATCAAGGGCCGCGGCTCGGCGTCCTACCTCGCCGGCCGCTACGAGGTCCGCACCGCCCACGGCGAGGACGACGGCTGGGGGTCCCTGTACGAGGACGCCGATGCGGTCTCGCGCCCGGACACCCGGGTCAGCGAGGAAACCGCGCGCAGCATCATCAGCCGCAACGACTCGCCCGACATCGCCTTCGGCCAGTCGCTCAATCCTTATCGCGGTTGCGAACACGGCTGCGTCTATTGCTTCGCCCGGCCCTCGCACGCCTACCTGGAACTGTCGCCGGGGCTGGACTTCGAAACCCGGCTGTTCGCCAAGGTCAACGCCGCCGAACGGCTGCAGACCGAACTCGCCCGCCCCGGCTACGTCTGCTCGCCGATCGCGCTGGGCATCAACACCGATTCCTATCAGCCGATCGAACGCCGCTACCGGATCACCCGCGGCGTGATCGAGGTGCTCGACGCCTGCTCGCATCCCTTCAGCCTGCTGACCAAGAACGCCTCGGTGGTGCGCGATATCGAGGTGCTGGCGTCGATGGCGCAGCGCCGGCTGGTGTCGGTGTATTTCTCGGTGACCACGCTCGACAACCAGCTGTCGGCGCGGATGGAGCCGCGCGCCTCGGCGCCGCACGCGCGGCTCAAGGCCATGCGCGCCCTGGCCGAGGCGGGGGTGCCGGTCGGGGTGATGGTCGCGCCGGTGATTCCGACCATCAACGACGGCGAGATCGAACGCATCCTCGAAGCCGCGCATGCGGCGGGCGCGCGCGCCGCCGGCTACGTGCTGCTGCGCCTGCCGCACGAACTCAAGCAGGTCTGGCGCGATTGGCTGCAACTGCACTACCCCGACCGCGCCGCGCACGCGATGAGCCTGATCCAGCAGATGCGCGGCGGCAAGGACTACGACGCCGCCTTCGGCAAGCGCCAGCGCGGCGAAGGGCCGTTCGCGCAACTGATCGCGCAGCGCTTCCGCAAGGCCTGGCGCCGGCACGGCTTCGGCCGCTTGCCGGCGCTGGACACCGCGCAGTTCGTGCCGCCGCGCAAGCCGACGCCGCAGTTGGACCTGTTCTGACCGGTTCGCTGCGGCCGATCCGTCCGCCCATCGATCGCAGTGCGCCGCTCGCGTCGCAGTCCGCCGGCGTTACGGTGCGTCGGCGCAGGCCGCCCCGGCGTGCGAGGTCGCCGATTGCGGCGTCGCCTCGTGCGCCGAGGCCTCGCCGAGCAGCGCATACGCCCCCCACGCGATCGCCGCGGTGACCGCCGCCAGCAGGTACATCAGCCAGGCGAACGCGCGCTCGTAGCCGTGGCGCAGCGCGGCGGCATCCAGCCCCGGCAGCAGTTCCCGCGCGTGCGCCGCATCGCCGGTGGCCAGGCGTTGCGCGGCCTGGCCCAGCGCCGCGCCGGCGTCGGGCGCGAGCGCCCGTAGCTGCCACTGCAGCAGGCCGGCCAGGGCCGCGGCGACCACGGCGATGGCGATGCCCTCGCCCGAGACCCGGCTGGCGCCGAACACGCCCGCGGCCATGCCGGCGCGCTCCTTCGGTACCACGCTGATCGCCAGGCCGTCCATCAGGCCCCACGGCACCGCCGCGCCGGTGCCGATCAGCAGCAGCGGCGCGACCAGTGCCGCGGCCCCGGCTTGGCCGGCGATCGCGCCGAGCCAGACCAATCCGGCCGCGGCCAGCCACAGGCCGCCGCCGCACAGCACGCCGGCGGCGAGGCGATGGCTCAGCAGCGCCGCCGCGAACGGCACCAGCAGCATCGGCGCCGACAAGGCCATCATCAGCGCGCCGGCCTCGATCGCGCTGTAGCCGTGCAGGCCGATCAAGCGCAGCGGCAAGACGATGATCAGGACCAGATAGGCGAAGCCGGTGCCGATCGGCAGCAACTGCGCGCCGACGAAACGCGGCAGGCGAAACAGGCTGAGGTCGAGCATCGGCCGCGCCGCGCGGGTTTCCACCCGCACGAACAGCGCCAGCAGCGCGAGGGCGCCGATCAGGGCCGCGAGCACCCAGGGATCGGACCAGCCGCGCTCCGGCGCCAGCAGCAGGCCGGTGGTCAGCAGGCTCAGCATCGCGGTCGAACTGAAACAGCCCGGCCAGTCCAGCCCGCGCGCCTCGGGATCGCGCGACTCGCGCATGCGCGGCACGCCGAACGCGCTGGCCAGCACCGCGATGGCGAGGCTGGACAGGAACACCGCCCGCCAGCCCTGGCTTTGCACCAGCCAGCCGGCCAGGCTGGGGCCGAAGGCCAGGCCGATGCCGAACGCGGTGCCGAGCAGGCTGAAGGCGCGGATTCGCGCCGGGCCGTGGAATTCCTGCGACAGCGCCGCGTTGCCGCCGGCCAGCGCCAGTGCCGCGGCCACGCCCTGCAACAGGCGCAGCAGGTTCAGCGCGAGCAGGTTCGGCGCCAGCGCCAGCAGCAGCGACACCAGCGCATAGGCGAGGATGCCGGTGGCGAACGTGCGCTTGCGGCCGTAAGTGTCGGCCAGGGTGCCGGCGGCCATCAGGCAACTGCCGAAGGCAAGCATGAAGGCGTTGGTGATCCAGTTCAGCGCCACCGGGCTGCCGCCGAGTTCGGCGGCGATGGCGGGAATGGCGACCGGCGGGCCGGTGAAACTCAAGGGCAGGACCAGGCCGGCGAGGCTGACGGCGCCTAGGATCAGATAGCGGTCCAGGCGCCCGACCGGGCGGTCGGCGGGCAGGGAAACGGACATGGAGGGATCGGCGTGCGGGGCGTTACAGCCTAGAGGCGCCGCAATCGCGGAAAAACCGGCCCGCGATCCTGGCTTTGTGGAACAATTTTCCATAATCGATCGCGCAAGATTTCCGCCATGGACAAACTCGGCAGCCTGTTGGCCTTCGTGCGCACCGCCCAGACCCGCAGCTTCGTCGGCGCCGGGCGCCTGCTCGGCCTGTCGTCCTCGGCGGTCGGCAAGAGCGTGGCCAAGCTCGAACAGCAGCTCGGCGTGCGCTTGCTCCAGCGCAACACCCGCAACGTGCGCCTGACCGAAGAGGGCCAGGCCTTCTACGAACGCTGCCGGCCGCTGCTGGACGAGCTGGAAGAAGCCGAGGCGATGCTGACTCACGCCATGCAGGCGCCGCGCGGTCGGTTGCGCATCGGCCTGCCGACCGCGGGCTACCGGTTCCTGATGCCGGTGCTGTACGAATTCCGTCGCCTGCACCCGGAAGTATTGCTGGACCTGGACTTCAACGATCAACTGGTCGACGTGGTCGAGGGCGGCTTCGATGTGGTGATCCGCAGCGGCGACATGCCCGACTCGCGGCTGCGCGCGCGCCGGCTGGGGCCGTTCTGCTTCATGCTCTGCGCCGCGCCCGCTTACTTGCAGCGGCGCGGTGAACCGCGTCGGCCGGCCGACCTGGAGGCGCACGAGTGCATCCACTACCGCTTCGCCAACAGCGGCAAGGTCCAGGAATGGTCGCTGCGCCTGGAGCCGGGCGAGTCGCCGCCGCACCTGCCGTCGGCGCTGGTGTGCAACAACATCGAAGCGGCGGTGTCGGCGGCGGTGCACGGGCTGGGCATCGTCTACACCACCGATTTCATGGTCCGCGAACTGCTCGCCGACGGCCGCCTGTGCCGGGTGCTGCCGGGCTTCGAAGCGCAGCGCGGCCAGTTCTGGGCCTTGTGGCCGGAGCATCGGCTGATGTCGCCTAAGCTGCGGGTGTTCCTGGACTTCATCGGCGAGCGCCTGTTCCGCCATCCGCCGGTGGCTTGAGCCGCGCGACTGGCGCGCGCCGCCGCGGCCGGACGACAATGCCGCAGGACGCGGGCCGGATCGTCGCCTGCGCAGGAAACGGCGGCTGCGATCGCGCGCCGCCATGTGATTCATCGCATCGAAAGGATCTCGCATGCTCGGTCTGTATCCGCTCCGCCTGTTTTCCCTCGCCGTGCTGGGCCCGACGCTGGCCGGCGCGGCGGCTGCCGCCACCGCCACCGCACCGGGTTTCGACTGCCGGCATGCGCGCAGCGCGGTCGAACAGCGCATCTGCGCCAGCGACGAGTTATCGCGGCGCGATGCCGAGCTCAATGGCCTGTATCGGCAGATCCAGGCCGAAACCGCCGGCATCGACGGCGCCAGCGGCCGTCGCATCGACCCGCTCGCGGCCGGTCAAGCCGCCTGGCTCGCCCGCCGCGACGCCTGCGCCGACGAGGCTTGCCTGTTGCGCGCCTACGACCGGCGCATCGCCGAGCTGCGCCGCGACTGGGTGCAAGCGTTGGAGACACCGGCCGCATCGATGCCCGTCTATCGCTACGAGCGCCACGGCGAGTTCGAGGTGTTTATCGACGACTTCCGCCGCGCGGTCGCCGCCGACGATCGCGAGGCGGTCGCGCGCATGAGCGCTCGTCCGTTCGCCGACTACGCCACCGGCCTGAGTTGCGTGAACGCCGAGGACGGCTGCTCGACGCAGGAACTGCGCGCCACCCGCAGCAGCCTGACCCCGGACGAGTTTCGCGCCAAGTACGAACGGGTGTTGTCGCCGGCGGTACGCACGGCGCTGCGCGAGCGGCGCCTGCGCGCGTACGACCCGGCCGTCGACGAAGTTCGCGACGAGGACGGCGAGGTCGAAGTCGTCGGTCCGATCGCGCCGGGCGAGTACCTGCTCGAGGACGACGATATCTTCGAGCAGCGGGTGTTCCGCAAGATCGACGGTGCGTACAAGCTCGCACGCGTTCCGTTCTATCCCTGAGCCGGCGCCACGAATGCGACGACGACGGTGCCTACCTGCCGTTGCGCGGCGCCGCATCGCGCTGAAGCCGCCGGCATCGCGGCGGCGACGACGGCGAGCGCAGTGCAGAAAAAACCCCCGTCCTCATGGACGGGGGCGCAATAACAGCCAATCAGCGCGTTGACACGGGTAGATCTCAGCTCTTGCAGCTCACGCCCTTGGAGCCTTCCGGCAGCGGCACCGACACCGCTTCCCAGGCGCAGGCCACGGTCTTGACCGCGCTGGCCTTGAGCAGGCCCTTGTCGACCAGATCCTGGGCCGCGTTCTGGGTCGCCTCGCGCGCCTGCGGGTAGCTGGCCTGCGAGGTCAGGTACAGGGTGTTGGCGCGGTACCAGATCTGCCCGGCGGTGTTCGGGCTCAGGCCCTTCAGGCCGGTCGCGCCATTGCAGACCAGGTCGGCCGGCTGCAGGGTCTTGCGGTGCGACTTGGGCACCTTCTGGCCTTCGGCGAGCAGGTAGAAGAAGTGATTGCCGACGCCGGAGGTGTAGTGCGGGTCTTCCTCGGTGAAACCGCCGGCCGGGTAGCAGTCGAACGAACCGCTGCCGTCCTCGGCGACATCGAGGCTGGGCTTGAACATGTAGCGCAGCGGCTTGCCGTCGAGCATCACGTTCTCGCCGATCAGGTAGTCCGGCGGGTCCTTCGGGCTGTTGTCGAAGAATTCGACCAGGGTGCCGTGGATGTCCGAGCTGGCCTCGTTGAGGCCGCCGGCATCGCCGGAGTAGGCCAGGTTGGACGTGGCCTGGGTCACGCCGTGCGACATCTCGTGGCCGGCGACGTCGAGCGCGACCACCGGGTTGGAGATGCCGTAGTCGCCGTTGCCGTAGACCATGCGCTTGGCTTCGCCGTCCCAGAACGCGTTGGTGCCGCCGGCGTCGATGAAGTAGAAGAGGGTGAAAGTGACGTTGACGAAGCTCTCCACGCCCTTGTTGTCGCCGAAGATGCCAGCGCGGTCGTAGAGCTTCTTGTAGTAGTCCCAGGTCTTGGACACGCCGTAGTGGGCTTCCACGCCGGTGCGTTCGATGTTGGACATCTGTTCGTTGCCCCACAGATTGTCCTTGTCGAACATCGGCGGGGCGCTGAAGTCGCCGCCGCCGAAGTACAGGTCGACCACGGTGCCGCCGGTGTTGTGCACGGTGCCGCCGCCGCGCTTGTCGTCGCGCAGCAGGAAGCCGGCGCCGCGGCCGTCGCTTTCTTCGGCGCCGACCTTGCTGGTCGAGATCGCGACCTTGCCGCGGGTGATGGTGTAGCCCTGGCCTTCGACCGATTCGGCGCTGTAGATGCGGCTGTCGCGGCCGAGCAGGCTGCCGTCGCCGGCGTCGACGTAGATCAGGTCGTGGACCGGGCGTTCGAACTTGTTGAGACCGCGGAAGGTCACCTCGTAGGCCAGGCGCGGCTGGTTGTCCTTGGCGAAATACACCATGCGCGAGCTCGGCGCCTGCATGAAGCGGCCGGCGAAATGCACGCCGGCGTCGGCGATGGCTTCGCCGGCCGACAGCTTCGGCGACGCCTGGCCGCCCCGGCCCAGCTGCAGATCCAGGCTGCGGCTGACCGAGCGCAGCAGGCCGTCCTTCATGTGCGCGACCAGGTCGCCGCCGATCACCGGCAAGCCTTGATAGTTGCGATCGAAACGCACGTGCTGACTGCCGTCGGCTTCGACGATCAGGTCGCGCGGACGGTACTGCTCGGCTTCGATCGCGGTGCGGTCGGCCCGTGCCCCGGCGCTGCGGATCTTCTCGGCCTGCAGCAGATCGCGCGCGCGCGCGACCGCCGGATGCCGTTCGAGCTGGTCGGCCGGAGTGGCGCCCGAACGCGCCGGCGCCGCGGCGAAAGCGGACAACGCATGCGAAGCCTGCGCGGACGCGGCAGGCGCGCGTCGAGCGGCGCCGTCGGCGGCGCCGGCCATGCCGGGCGCGCGATCGCTGCCGTACTGCGTCGCCACCCAGGCGGTGGCGGTGGAACCGGTGATTGCCAACAGGATCGAGGCGGTCAAAAGACGTTGCTTGCTGGACATGCAGGTTCTCCGAGTCGTAAACGAAAAAAGGAAAAGACCAGCCAATGCCCGTTCCGCGAACGCGGTCGCGGAAACGGGGTCGTGCGCGAAGGCGAAGGTCTTGCATGCCGCGAACAAGCTGCTCGGCGAAGCGACGGCGCTTGTTCTACAGCCCCTCCCCATAGTGTCGAACGCGCGCCGGCGTCGCTCCCCTACCCGCGCGATGCCGGGCCGAAGCGACGAAGACAGGAAATGGGATCGGCGTCAGAGTGCGCATGCGCGCCGCGCTTGGGTCGTGTCGAGCGCGGCGGGTTGGATCGGGCAAGGCGACGCATGCACACCGGATGTCGCGGCGGCCTGTAGCAGCGGCGTGAGCCGCGACAGACGAGGCGAGGCAATACCGCGCCGCGACCCGACGCCGGGGCATCGGCCGTGGCGAAGGTATCGGACCCGTGCCCGGACGTCGGCGCTCGTGTGCGCCGTTGCGGCGGGGCGCCGCTTACGACCGGAACCCATCCCCGCGGGACGCCGCTCCTATCGCGGCCACGCGAGTGCGCTCAGGCCGGCGAGGGCATGATGTGGGAGAGATAGACCCGCTCGTCCTCGAAGATGCGGATCGCGATCGGGCGACGCAGCTGCACCGACAGGTGGAAGGCTTCGGCCTTGGCCGCGGCCGAAGCGGCGGCGGCATTGCCGTAGCGTTCGTCCGAAACCTCGCAAGCCAGGCGCCGGCCCTGGTAGTCGCGTTCGCTCAGTTGCACCGTGTAGCGCTTGGCTGCTTCGTTCATCCGGCCCTTTCCGATTCTGCCCCGTTCGCCGCAAGCCCGTCGCAGCAGCGCGGCGGCACCGCGCTAGAGGCGCGGCGCGGCTACCTTGGCCGATGACGGCGATGCCGGCTCTCAGGAGAGCGCGCGCTGTAGGGTCAGAAATTTCCTACTTGCGGTTAGGACTCGCAGCCCGACGCGAAGCCCGTCGCACTATCCAGACAGCGGCCACAGCGGCCCGTCCAGCCACAACCAGCGCGCCATCCACGCGCAGACCAGGGCGATCAGCGCGGTCAGCGGCAGGCCGATGCGCAGGAAATCGGCGAAACGGTACTGGCCCGGGCCGAGGATCAGCAGATTGCCGTGGTGGCCGATCGGAGTTAGGAACGCGACCACCGCGCCGAGCGCGGTGCAGACCACGAACGGCGTCGGCGGCAGGCCCAGCGACTGCGCCAGCGACACCGCGATCGGTCCCAGCAACACCGTGGTCGCGGCGTCGGAGAGAATCTGGGTCAACAGCGCCGCGACCGAGAACATCACCAGCAAGATCGCCAACGGCGACCAGTGCGCGATCAGATGCAGCATGGCCTGGGCCAGCAATTGCGCGGTGCCGGTCTGCTCCATCGCCACGCCGAGCGGAATCACCCCGGCGATCATCACGAAGATGCGCACGTCGATCTCACGATACGCTTGGTCGACATCGACGCAGCGCGTGGCGACCATCGCCACCGCACCGAGCAGGAAGGCCAGCGGCGCCGACAGCCATTCGGTGGCCGCCGCGACCACGGTCGCGGCCAGGATCGCCAGCGCCAGCGGCGCGCGCACGCGCCGGCGCGCTTCGCCGGCGAACGGCACCAGCATCAGGAAGCCGTGATGCGCGGCGAGTTCGGCGAAGCGCGAGGGGCGCCCCCACAGCACCAGCAGGTCGCCTTCGCGCAGCCGCGCATCGGCCAGGCGCGGCGCGACCGCGCCCTGGCGCCGCCACAGGCCGGCGATGACCGCATTGAAGCGGCGGGCGAAATCCAGCTCGCGCACGCTGCGGCCGATGAACTCCGAGCCCGGCGCGATCACCGCTTGCACCAGTTGCGGCTCGCCGTCGCCGTCGCTGCTGACGCGCTCGCCGAAGCGGGCGATGGCGTTGAGGTCCAGGCCGGCGTCGTCGTGCAGCGAAGCCAGCGCGTCGGCCGAGGCTTCCACCAACAGCACGTCTCCGCTGATCAGCGGACTGCTCGGGCCCAGGTCCTGGCGGCGCTGACCGTCGCGCAACCAGCCGGTGAGGACGAAGCGGTCGCCCAGCGCCTTCTGCAGCTCGGCCAGCGGCCGCGTGCTCCAGCGCGAACCTTCGACGATCAGCAGTTCGGTGCGATAGCGGTCCAGGCGCAGATAGCCGTCGTCGCCGTGATCGCCGCCGCGCTTGGGCAGTACCCAGCGCGCCAGCAGCATATAGACCATCCCCAGCGCGATCAGGGCCAGGCCGATCGGGGTGATCGAAAAAATGCCCAGTCCCGGCGAGCCGGAGCGTTCGATCAGATTGTCGGCGAGCAGGAAGGCCGGCGCGCTGACCAGGGTCAGGGTGGTGCCCAGCGAGGCGGCGAACGACATCGGCATCAGCAGGCGCGAGGCCGACAGCCCGCGCGCCTTGGCGAAGCGGGTCAGGATCGGCAGCATCATCGCCGTCACCATGACGTGGTGGGTGAACGAGGACAGCGCCGCCACCGCCGGCATGGTCACCGCGATCGCGCGCCGCTCGCTGTGGCCGGCGGCCTGGCCGATCCATTGTCCCAAACGTTCGGTGATGCCCGTCGCAGCCAAGCCGCCGGAGATCACGAACACCGCCGCGACGATGATCGCCGGCTCGCTGGCGAAGCCCGACAGCGCCTGCTTGGCGTCGAGTATGCCGGTCATCACCAGGGCCAGCAGGGTCAGCATGGCGGTGATGTCGACGCGCAGGCGTTCGCTCACGAACAGATACAGCGCACCGGCGAGTATCAGCAGAAAAACGATCTGTTGAAGGTCCATCGCAGCATTGTGCGCGACCTGGCCGTGACCGCGCCGTGGCGGCCATCCACCCTCCCGTCACGGATGCAACCGTTACACTCCTGGGTCACCACACCCGAGCCCCGCTTCCGCCGACCGCCCCGATGAGCCTGTCGCCTGCCCCGAAGCCCGCCGTCCCGGCGGGGGACGACCGCTTCCGCCAGGCGATGACGGCCTCGAACATCGGCATGGCCATCGTCTCGCTCGACGGGATCTGGCTGGAGGTCAATCCGGCGCTGTGCGCTCTGCTCGGGTATCGCATCGACGAGCTGCTCGGCCATCACTACAGCGAAGTCACCCATCCCGACGATCTGGAGATCAGCCGCAATCTGGTCGCGGCCCTGGTCAACGGCAGTCTGGCGTCGGTCGACGAGCACAAGCGTTACCTGCATCGCGACGGCCGCGAGGTCTGGGTCCAGCTCAACATCGCGGTGATGCGCGACGAGGACGGCGCGCCGCAATACTTCATCTCGCACATGCGCGACATCGGCGGCGAACGCGCCGCCGGCCTGGCGCTGAGCGCGCGCGCCGAAGCCAACGGCGCCGCGCTGGACGCCAGCCAGCGCCAGCTGCAGTTGTTCGCCGACGCGGTCTCGCACGATCTGCGTGCGCCGCTGCGCTCGATCGAGAGTTTCTCGGCACTGTTGAGCGAACGCGCCGGCGAGCGCCTGAACGAGACCGACCGCGACTACCTGGGCCGGATCCGCGCCGCGGCCTCGCGCATGACCAGCCTGCTGGCGGCGCTGAACGAACTCTCGCACGCGACCCGCACCGAGCTGCGCCGCGAGCCGGTCGACCTGAGCCTGCTCGCCGACTGGGTCGGCGCCGAGCTTCAGGACGCCGATCCGAGCCACCGCGCGCAGATCCAGGTGCAGCCCGGCCTGCAGGTGGAAGGCGACGAGCGCCTGCTCAAATTGATGCTGACCCAGTTGCTGCACAACGCCTGGAAGTTCTCCAGCCAGGGGCTGGAACCCGGCGCGGCGGTGCGGATCGAGGTGACGGGCGCGGTCGAGGACGGGCGCCTGAGCCTGGCCGTGCGCGATCACGGCTCGGGTTTCGACATGCGCTATGCTCATAAATTATTCGAACCCTTCCAGCGCCTGCACGGGCCGGACCAGGGCGGCGGTCACGGTTTGGGCCTGGCGATCGCGCAGCGCATCGCCGAACGCCACGGCGGCCGGCTGCTGGCGCAGTCGCAGGCCGAGGCGGGCAGTACGTTCATCGTTGAATTGCCGGTCGTCGCGGCCGGCGGGGAAGACGCACATGCATAAGGAAATCCTGCTGGTCGAAGACAACCCCGACGACGTCGAGCTGACCCGGCTCGCCTTCGACGAGGCCAAGATCGCCAACAGGCTGGTGGTGATGGGCGACGGCGCCGAGGCGCTGGACTACCTGTTCGCCCGTGGCCGTTATTCCGACCGCGACCCCAACGACCTGCCCTCGATCGTCCTGCTCGACCTCAACCTGCCCAAGGTCGACGGCCGCGAGGTGCTGCAGGCGATCCGCGCCCACGAGCCGACCCGCACCCTGCCGGTGGTGGTGCTGACCACCAGCACCGAGCCGTTCGACGTCGAAGCCAGCTATGCGCTGGGGGTCAACAGCTACATCCAGAAGCCGGTCGACTTCGAGCAATTCGTCTGGGCGGTGAAGCAGGTCGGGCTGTATTGGCTGGTGCTGAACCATCCGCGGCATCCGTGAAGCCGGGGATGCGGCGCGGGTTCGACGGTAGCGAAGCCGGCGGCAACCGCTGAAGGCGAAGGCTAGACGCAGCCGCTAAAAGCGAATCCTCCCCTGGCCCTCTTGTTCAAAGGGGGAAAGCTTTCAGCGGGGATGGCTTCGGTTGGTTGTGGCGCGGACCCGCGGCGATTCGCTTCAACGGCGGATGCCCGGAGCGGAACCCGGGCGACGCCTGGACGATTCGCCCCCTATGGAAAAGGCGGCGGCACCTGTGCCGGCGGGGCGGCGGCGCCGGAGGATTTGCTTTTCGCGCGGCGCCCTGACGCCGCTGCGCGACTCTCAGCGACCGGCGAACAAGCGCTCCGCGCGCTGGAACAAGATCCAACTGGTGGCGATGTACTTGTCGCCGCCCTTGGGCCGGTTGCCGCGGTGGGTGTGGGTGAAGGCCGCCGGCGCGATCAGCAGATCGCCGGCGCGCGGGGCGATCTTGCGTTGCTGGTAGAGGAATTCGGTTTCGCCTTCCTCGAAGCCGTCGTTGAGATAGATCGTCCACAGCACGTGCCGATGCAGCGTCTCCGCGCCCTGATCGCGCGGATACAGCTCGCAATGCCAGTACGGATAACCGCCGCGGTCGGCGGTGTAGCGTTGCAGATTGATCGCGCCCGGGCGGAACACGGTTTGCGCGATCGGCGCCAGCGCGTTGTCGTCCATCTCCGCCATGCGCTCGGGCGTGAGCCGGTGACGCTTGCCGTCGGCCGACGGCGCTTCCAGCATCAGCGGCGCGATCATCGTGTGCGGATAGCGGCGCAGGTACTGCAGCAGGCCGCGGAACACCGCCAGGTTGAGCGCGATCTCGATGTCCTTCCAACCCTCGCGATTGGTGATGGTCAGGTCGCGGCTGTCCTTGAGGTCGGGCATCACGCCGCCGCCGACCCGGCCGGGTTCGCTGTCGCGGCTGGCGTCGAAGCGGCGCACGAGGTCGGCGCATTGCTCGCGGCTCAGCGCTTCGGGATAGACCTCGATGAAGTCGGCCGGGGCATCGATCGTCGCGGACATGGGCAAGCGGTTCGGGGCGGGAGCGCCATCCTCGCACGGGCGCAAGGTTGCAAAGAAGCAACGCCTGCGGTCGCCGCCCGACGGGGCCGCATCGACTGGGCTGCGAGCCTGATTTGACACGGCATTCACCTTCGTAAGTTTGTGTCATGTGGCTCATTAACTCGGGCCATGCGGTTCCCGCCCCGGTATCGCCGACGCAACGTTTTCGCTTCCTTAACCTGCGCAAGGTCCGCCAGAACCTGGAAATTTCTTTGGTTTTCAACTGATTGCGAGGTCGGCACGACTTTCGCGACAACCCTGTCACCGCCGGTGCGCCGTGCGGTCGCTGCGACGCCGTCGCCTTGGGGAATCGCCATGCATGTCCGCCGCCTGCTCGAACCGAGTCCGTCGCGTCGTCGCCTCCGTCTGGCCCTGGCCTGCGCCGCGTGGGTGCTGGCGGCCGGGACCGTCCGGGCGCAGGCGCCGGCCGACGAGCATCGCGACACCACCGTGGTGGTCGCGCGCACCGTCCATCCGCGCATCGCCTATCGCGCCCTGCCGGCCCAGGACAATCCGATCCACACCGAAGCGACCACGTTTCCCGGCCAGGTTTTCCACGGCACGCTCGACCGCTCGCTTTCGCCCTTGGTCGACGATGCCGAGCTCGGCCAGCACGGCTCGACCGGGCTCAGCCCGATGGCCGCCACCCGGCAACTGAGCGACCTGCTGGTGCCTGCCGACGCGATCGGCGGCCCGGCCGGCCAGCGCAGCATGCTCGGCGCCTCCTCCGCCCCCCCGATGGGCCCGACCGCCAGCGTCGGCGGCGCGGTCACCAGCGCCACCGCCGGCCTCGGCGACCTGATCACCGGCAGCGTCATGCAGGCGCTGTCGCCGCAGGGGAACGGGCGATGAGCGCGCCGCGCACCCGCGCCGAGCGCATCGCGCCGCTGTGGCTGGCGGTGTGCCTGCTGGCGACCGCGGTCGCCACCGACACCCGCGCCACCGAGCCCGCCCCGGCACGCGATCAAGCGCGCATCGAGGCCGGCGCCGCGCAGCGCCTGCAAGGCCGCGCCGCGGTCAATCAGGCCGCCGGCAGCGGTCAGATGCAGGCCAATCTGGCGACGATCGCCCACGCTTCGGACGGCCTGGCGCTGGCCGACGCGCAGCTCTCCCAGCACGGCGTCGCCGGCGCCGCATCGGTGCGCGACGCGGTGGCGCACATCGCGGCCGGTGCGTTCGCCGATGCCCACGGCCTGTTGTCGGTGAACCAGAGCGCCGGCGCCGGCAATGCCCAGGCCAACCTGTTCGCGGTCAGCCGCGGCGGGATGGTGTCCGGGCTGGACGATGCGGTGCTGGCCGATGTCGCCGGCGCCGCGTCCGCGTCCGCCGATGCGGCCGCTGCGTCTTCCTCGCCGCTGCGCGAAGCCTCGATCGCCGAAGGCGCCTTCCACGGCGGCCAGGGCGTGCTGCAACTCAATCAGACCGCGGGGGCCGACAACGCGTCGGCCAACGCCATCGTGCTCCGACTGCCCGGGGGCCTTCCTTAGAACAAAGCGGCAGAGACCAAGGCAATACCCACCATCACCAGGAGAGAGGCCATGAAAGTCCATTTCACCCTGCTTGCCCTCGCACTCGGCGTCGCTATCGCCGCTCCCGCCCATGCCGAAGGCGACGATGCCGACATCTACAGCAACACCAGCATCAGCAACCGCATCGGCGTCTGGGGCGGCGCCAAGGTGCGCGGCAAGATCTACATCAAGTCCGAATCGGCCGCGACCGTCGATCAGGACCAGAAGACTCTCGGCAACTCCTCCTGGGGCGACGGCGATCACGACGCCCATCTCGGCGACAGCGCGCTGTCCGACGCGCAGGGCAACATCGGCGCCAACGTCGCTGCCGGCGTCGGCAACGCCCAGGCCAACGACACCGCCCTGTCCGCGGTCGACGGCGAAAAGGTGTTCGCTTCGGCGATGACCTTCAACAGCCAGGCCTCGGTCGGCAACTTCGCCTATTCGGGCGTGGACGACACTTACTACAGCGCCACCCTCGACGGCGACGCGCTGTCCAACGCCAAGGGCAACATCGGCGTGAACGTGGCCGCGGGCGTCGGCAATGCGCAGACCAACGCGATGGCCGCCTCGGTCAACAGCTCCGGCCGCATCGCCAAGGCCGCGTCCGACAGCGAGCAGACCAGCTTCCTCAACGAGCTCGCCGCCGACTGCGATCTGGACACCTTCGCCACCCTGGCCGGCAGCGCGCTGTCGGGCGCGCAGGGCAACATCGGCGCCAACGTCGCCGCCGGCGTCGGCAACCTGCAGCACAACGGCTTGTCGATCGCCACTGCGTCCTGCGGCAGCTGCGATTGATCCGCGCACGGCCGCGGCCGCATCGGGCCGCGGCCGTTCCGCTCCAGGCACCGCTACGGAGAATCGTTATGAAACTTCACCACACCCTGCTCGCCATCGCGCTGGTTTCCAGCCTGGCGTTGCCGGTCTGGGCCGAAGGCGACGACGCCGACATCCATAGCTCGACCCGCGTCAACAACGACATCGACGTGCACGGCCGGGTCAAGGTACGCGGCAAGATCAAGATCGCCTCGCAATCCTCGGCGACGGTCGATCAGGACCAGACCACCGAGCACAACCTCTCGCTCGGCGACGGCGATCACGATGCCCATCTCGGCGACGACGCGTTGTCCGACGCGCAAGGCAACATCGGCGTCAACGTGGCCGCCGGCGTAGGCAACGCGCAGGCCAACGACACCGCCCTGTCCGCGGTCGACGGCGAGAAGGTCTTCGCTTCGGCGATGGTGTTCAGCAGCCAGAGCGCGAGCGACAACTACGCCACCACCAACACCGACCACACGTACTACAGCGCGACCCTGGACGGCAACGCCTTGTCCGCCGCCAAGGGCAACATCGGTGTGAACGTCGCCGCCGGCGTCGGCAACGCCCAGAGCAATGCGATGGCCGCCTCGGTCAACAGCTCGGGCCGCCTGGCCCTGGCCGCGGCCGACAGCGAACAGAGCGCGATGTTCAATCTGCTCGACAGCGAAGGCCGGCGCATCAGCCTGGACCTGTACGCCACCCTGGGCGGCAACGCCCTGTCGGGCGCACAGGGCAACATCGGCGTCAACGTCGCCGCCGGCGTCGGCAATCTGCAGCACAACGGGCTGTCGATCGCCACCGCGTCCTGCGGCACCTGCGCGGCGCCCCCGCCGCCGCCGACCTGTGGCAGCAACTGCGGCGATTGAGCCGCACTCTCGGTCCGCGACGGTCGCCCCCGGCCGCCGCGGATCGAGTTCCCTCCCGCGCATCGCGTCCAGCGTCGTTATCCAAGGCCATGACCCCGCCGATCCGTACCCTCGCCGTCTGCCTCTGCGCCCTGCTCGCCGCGGGCGCGGCGCATGCGCAGTCGCCCGGCGAGCGCAGCGTGCCGGTCGACGTCACCCGTCTGGTCGGCAACGGCGCGGTGCCCGGCATCAAGCCGATGCGCACGATGCGCGATCTGCGCTACCGCGACCTGATGCAGCAGCGCTACGACTTCAGTTGCGGCTCGGCGGCGTTGGCCAGCCTGCTCCACTACGGCTACGGCCTGGAGGTGAGCGAGGCCGAGCTGATCAAGAAGATGATGGTCGGGGTCGATCCGAAGGAAGTGGTGCGCAACGGGTTCTCGATGCTGGACATGAAGCGTTACGTCTCCGGCATCGGCATGCGCGCGCACGGGTTCCGCATCGAGCCCGACGCGCTGTACCGCTTGCAGATGCCGGTGATCGCCCTGCTCGACCTGAAGGGCTATCGCCATTTCGTGGTGGTCAAGGGCGCGGCCGGCGGGCGAGTGTTCGTCGCCGATCCGGCGCTCGGCCACCGGGTCATGCCGGAAGCCGATTTCGTCCGCGGCTGGAACGGCATCGTGCTCGCGGTGGTCGGCGACCGGCCGATGCGCGCCGATTCCTATCTGGTCAACCACCGCAGCTCGCCGGCGCTGGAGCGCCGGGTGGACGCGCTCGACCGCGCCACCGCGCCGCCGCGGGTGGTCGAGTTCGGCCTGGTCGTTACCGATTTGTTCTGACACGTGCGACGCGTACCGCTTGCGAGGTGCCCGATGAACTGTCCATCCCCCTGTGCCATGTTCGCGGCCCTCGTGGCAGCGGCGGCCGCGGTCCAACCCGCGGCCGCCCTGCCCCCTCTGAAAGTCGATCTGGTCGATGAGGCGACCCTGGCGACGATCAGCGGACGTTACTTCGGTGCGCAGATGCTGGTCGGCCTGCGGGTCGATTTGGTCTCCAGCCTGCACACGCCGCAGCAAGGCCTGGCCAGCGCCCGCGGCTCGATGCTGGTGCAGCGCGAGGGCGGCGGCTTTTCGGTGCAGACCGATGCGCGCAGCCAGGCCGAAGCCGGCTCCGGCCTGCCCGAGGCGACGCCGGCGACCGCCAGCGGCGCCGAGCAGGTATCGGTGCAGGGCATCGGCCAGATCGCCCAGATCGCCGGCGACCGCAACCGTCTGTCCAACCTGACCCGGATCGGCTTCGTCGACAGCGTCGACGCCAGCGGCTTCAACGGTCAGACCCAGGCCGCCTCCAGCGCCGGCCCGATGACCGCGCAAGTCACCTTCCTCGACGGCGGCGTGCAGCTCGGCGTCGCCGGTCCCGGCGCGACCCTGCAACAGCGTCTGGACCCGGCCGCCGGCGGCGGCATCGTCCAGTTCGGCCGCATCGCCGGCAACGATCTGACCGGCAGCAACAGCCTGCAGTTGCAGTTCGTCAGCGCTCCGATCACGCCGCAACTGAGCCAGCAACTGGGTCTGCAACAAGCCTTGGAAAGCCTGCGCGCGCTGCCTCGCTGAGCGCTCCCTCTCCTCTTGCCACGGACGCCGAGACCATGCGCCCAGCCCTCGCTCCCTTGTCGGTCGCGCTGATGCTCGCGATCGCGCTCCCGGCCGTCGCCGCCGAAACCGACGACGGCCCGACCCTGTCCCTGCACCAGCGCATGCTCGAAATGAGCCGCGAGCTGGCCGCGCAACGCGCCGAGATCGAACGCCTGCGCCACCAGGTCGACGAGATGGAACTGAGCCAGCGCGGGCGCGGCCTCGGCGGCGACGCCTCGATGCAGGACAATGCGGCCAAGGTCGCGCGCACGGTCGCCGAAGAGGCGCAGCGCAAGGCCTCGGCCACCGCCACCGAGGAGGAGGCGCGGGTCGCGCAGAGCGCGCAGGACGGCACGGTGCAGATCGGCCAGACCCAGCGCGACGAGGACGCCCAGCGGCGCGAGCAGGAAAAGGCGCTGGTGGTGCGCGAGCACGCGCCCTTGTTCCAGCGCAAGTTCACCTTCGACGCCGGCTTCAGCTACAGCTACTACGACCGCCGCCAACTCGCGCTCAGCGGTTTCCTGGCCCTGGACGCGATCTTCCTGGGCAGCATCAACCTCGACCAGACCAAAGCCACCGTCGGCACGCTGGAACTCACCGGCCGCTACGGCCTGACCGACCGGCTCAGCGTCGAAGCCAGCGTGCCCTACGTCTACCGCGATTCGCGCTTCGTCAGCGGCGGCGCCGGCGGCGCGTCCAGCGTGGTCAGCGAAGTCAGCATGCGCTCGCAGGGGCTCGGCGACGCCAGCGCCGCGGTGTACTACCAGTGGGTCAAGGAATCGCCGCGCTGGCCCGACATCGTCACCAGCCTGCGCGTGCGCGCGCCGACCGGGCGCGATCCGTTCGGGCTCAAGTTGATCCAGCCCGACGACAACAACAACAACCTCAACATCCCCGAAGAGCTGCCGACCGGCTCGGGCGTGTGGAGCGCGACCTTCAACGTATCGGCCCTGCGCACCTACGATCCGGTGATCCTGTTCGGCAACATCGGCTACACCTACAACAGACCGACCGACTTCGACGATATCTCGCCGGTGCTGGAACAGGTGTCGCCGGCGGAAGTGGCGCTGGGCAATACCATCCAGCTCAGCGGCGGCCTGGCGATCGCGCTCAACGACCGTTCGGCGATCAGCTTCAGCGTCGCCACCGCCCAGACCGGCGCCACCCACACCACCGCGCCCGGCGGGCCCAAGCGGCGCGTGCCGGGCAGTTCCAGCAACAGCACCACGCTCAACATCGGCGCCAGCTATGTGCTGCCGTCGGGCTGGACCCTCAACGGCCAGCTCGCCGCCGGACTGACCCCGGACGCGCCGAACTTCGTGTTTTCGCTGCGCGGTTCCAAGTCGTTCTGATCCGCAGCGAAAGGGGTCGATCGCCGCGACCGAACCGCCGGAACCGGATCGCCGCAAAGGGCAAAGACAGGGGAGAACAGGGGCCGCGTCGCCGGGGCGACGCAATCGACAGATCGGGTTTCGCGCTGCAGCGCCGTTCCGGCGCGGGCGCCGGGGCGAAAGTGTGAGGCTTTCGCCCTCTTTTTGTCCGCGTCGCGGCCGCTCAGGCGGCGCGGTCCGGGCCTTCGTCTTCGGCAGCGTCCTGCTCGAAGCGGGACTGGATGGCGCGTACCCGCGCCCGGGTCGACTCCAGTTCGCCGGCGGCCGCGCGCATCGCCGCGATCGGGTCGTCGATGCCGAAGCGCCGATGCAGTACTTTGCGTTCGCGCTCGTTGAGCCCGGCGAACAATTCCATCAGCCACTCGTTGAGTTCTTCGTCGTGCTCGCTCATGGCGCACCCGGTGATGGCGCCGAAGCGGCGCTGCGAATGAGAGGGGAACCGGACGTTCGGGCAGCCGGTTCAGGCGGGTTGCGCGTCCTGCTCGGCGTCGTCCTCGCCGCTGCGCATGCCCAGCTTCAGCATCAGCCGGTACAGCGTCACTCGCGATACGCCCAACTCGCGCGCCGATTCGCCCAGGCGCTGGCGATTGCGCTTGAGCGCGCGCTCGATCGCCTCGCGGGTAGCGACGTCGCGCGCTTCCTCCAAGGTCATCGGCCGTTCCGCGGCCGCGTCGCCGATGCGCAGGTCGGCGGCGGTGATGTAGCGTCCCTCGGCCATGACCACGGCCTGGCGCACGCGGTTGATCAGCTCGCGCACGTTGCCGGGCCAGGCGTGGCGCTGCATGGCCTGGCGCGCGCAGGGCGAGAACCCCTTGAAGCCGCGCCGGCCTTCCTGCGAATAGCGGCGCAGGGCGTAGTCGGCGAGCAGGTCGATGTCGCCACCGCGCTCGCGCAGCGGCGGCATCTGCATGCGCAGCACGCACAGGCGGTGATAGAGATCGGCCCGGAAGCGGCCGGCCCCGACCGCGGCGTCCAGATCGTGGTGGGTCGCCGACACGATGCGCACGTCGACCGGGATCGGGCCCTGGCCGCCGACGCGCTCGATCGTGCCCTGTTCGAGGAAGCGCAGCAGCGAGGTCTGGCTGTCCAGCGGCAGGTCGCCGATTTCGTCGAGGAACAAGGTGCCGCCGTTGGCCAGCTCGATCCGGCCGAGCTTGCGCTGCTGCGCGCCGGTGAAGGCGCCGCGCTCGTAGCCGAACAGCTCGGATTCGACCAGGTTGTGCGGAATCGCACCGCAGTTGATCGCCACGAACGGTGCGCGGCTGCGCGATGAATGTCGGTGCAGGGCCATCGCCGCCAGCTCTTTGCCGGTGCCGGTCTCGCCGGCGATGAACACCGGCGCGTCGCTGCTGGCGGCCTTGCCGAGCATGCGGCACAACGTGCGCACGCCTTCGCATTCGCCGATCATGCCGTCGACGTGGTGGTGTTCGGCGCCGCGATGCTGGCCGCAGGACAACGCCGCCATGCCGTGGCCGTGGCCGATCACCGTGTGCAGCACCGCCTCGGGACAGGGCAGGGTGACGTAGTCGTAGCAATAGTCGCGGATCAGCCGCCGCACCAGCGCGTCGCCGAGTTGTTCGGCGTGGATGCCGGCGATCCAGCCCGCGTTGGCCGTGGTCAGGGCCGGACCGAGTTCGCTGAGATCGCGGGCGGTGAAGCCTTCGCGCAAGTCCACCAGCACCGCATGCGGCGTGTGCGGGCTCGCGTGCAGCTGGCGCAGCGCGCTGCGCGCGTCGGCGGCGCGGCGCAGGTTCCAGCCCAGCGCCTTGAGCGCGGTCAGCGCATGCATGCGCCCGGCGCCGCCGGGACTGAGATAGAGCAGTTCGCGCAGGCCGTCCGGCGCCGCCGCGAGCGGCGGCGGCAAGATCGTGGCCGCGTGGCGACCCCCCAGGTCGCGCTGTGCGTGATTCGACATCGCAGGTTCCCCACCGGCGCGAGCGCGCCATGAACTACCGCAAGTCTTTATGTAAACGAAGATAGCAACCGGATGCGGACAATGTGACATCTGTCCGATATACGGCAAAAAAATTGTGGTATGCGGCGAGCCGGGCTGGGGGCCCGGTTCGCCGGTTCAGCGCTGCCGGCGGCGTCGGGACCTGCGCTTATCCCTGTTCAGCATCGTATTCCAGGTGGTAACGCACCGCCGCTTCGACTTCGTGCTTGCTGCCGAGGAACACCGGCACGCGCTGGTGCAGGCCGGTCGGCCGCACCTCCAGCATGCGCTGGCGGCCGGTGCTGGCGGCGCCGCCGGCCTGCTCGACCAGAAAGCTCATCGGGTTGGCCTCGTACATCAACCGCAGCTTGCCGCCCTTGTCGGCGCACTTGGCGTCCAGCGGATAGCTGAAGATGCCGCCGCGGGTCAGGATGCGATGCACGTCGGCGACCATCGAGGCCACCCAGCGCATGTTGAAGTCCTTGCCGCGCGGGCCTTCCTTGCCGGTCAGCAGGTCGGCGACGTAGCGCTGCATCGGCGGCTGCCAGTGGCGCTGGTTGGACATGTTGACCGCGAATTCCTTGGTTTCCTCGGGGATCCGCATGTCGCGCGTGGTCAGCACGAAGCTGCCGACCTCGCGGTCGAGGGTGAAGGCGTGGGTGCCGTGGCCGATGGTCAGCACCAGCATCGTGCTCGGGCCGTAGGTGGTGTAGCCGGCGCAGACCTGCTCGGTGCCGGGCTGCAGGAAGTCCTTGTCCTCGGCCTGGGTGACGCCGTCGGGCGCGCGCAGCACCGAGAAGATGGTGCCGACGGAGATGTTGACGTCGATGTTGGACGAGCCGTCGAGGGGATCGAACAGCAGCAGGTAGTTGCCGCGCGGGTAGACGTCGGGAATCGGGTGCGAGGTGTCCATCTCTTCCGAGGCCAGTCCGGCGAGATGACCGCCCCAGGCGTTGGCTTCGAGCAGGATCTCGTTGCTGAGCACGTCGAGCTTCTTCTGCGCCTCGCCCTGGATATTGCCCGTGCCGGCGTCGCCGAGCACGCCGCCGAGGGCGCCCTTGCCGACCGCGATCGAGATGGTCTTGCAGGCGCGGGCGACGACTTCGATCAGCAGGCGCAGGTCGGCGTTGATGCGGCCGGCGCGCTGTTCTTCGATCAGGTAGCGGGTCAGGGAGATGGCGGAGCTGGGGCTGGGCGTGGGTACGGCGGACATGGGCTCGGGGCGGTGGCGGCGAGGGGCGCCATTGTCGCCGATGCCGGGCCGCGCGGCGCCTCGCCGCCGGCCCGCGTTCAGCTCGGGCGCAGGCCGTCGGCCTCGCGGCGCAGGTGGCGCTCGGTCACGCCGAAGGCATGGGCGACCTCGCGCAAGCTGCGGCCGCTGCGGATCGCGGCGCGGATGCCGACCCGGCGCAGGCCGACGAACACGCCCCAGGCCGAGGGAATCTCGATGGTGCCGGCGGCGCTGGCCCGGTCGAGCAGTTGGCGATGGGTCAGCGGGTCCAGCGACAGGCCCATGCGCGAAGAGCAGGCGGCGCGGCCGCGCGGCAGGTACAGCCGGCGGCCGCCGTGGCGGTGCACCAGCCGCAGCATCGCGCCGAAACCGGCCTTGCCTGCGACTTCCGCGGCGACCCAGGGCAGCGAAGCCAGCACGTCGACCTGATGGTCCTCGCAGAACTGACGCAGCGATTCGAACGCGGGCGAGTCCGGTTCGGGCAGGCCGGCGAAGCAGGGTTCCGGGACGCGCGGGGCGCCGCTTTGCAGGGTCAGTACGAAGTTCATGTCCGGCAGAACGCAGCCGCGCCGACGTCGTGAAGCGGTGCGCGCGGCGAAGATCGCCGATGCAGCTGCGCGGGCGGCCGATGGCGGCGCTCGACGCACTGGGAATTCGATCCGCATGTCGCCGCCGCGACGGCGTCGCTACAAGTCCAATCTGCGGCGTCGTGCCGCAACGGGGCCTGCTTCCCGACCACGCGGTGCTACAGGAGAACACCGACATGCCTTATCAGATCTTCCAATGGACCGGCGACCCGCTGCAGATTCCGGAGCGTTACTGGGCCAGCGCGCAGGCCGTGCCGCCGAACGGCGGTCCGCTGATCGACACCGTGCGCTTCACCCCGTTCACCTCCTGCATCGGCATCCTCGCCAGCAGCGGCGAAGGCGAGGACACCCAGATCGTCGGCATCCACCTGTCGTTGATGGACACGAACGACAACTGGTTCGACAACGGCGCGGTGGCGCAGGTCATGGCGGTGCTGCAGAACTACCCCGACAACCGCTGGATCGTCGGCCAGACCACGATCTGGGAGGACACGCCGACCGTCAGCGCCGCCTATCAGAACCTGGTCAATCAGATCGGCGAAGCCGACTACCTGTCCGGCGACGACGGCATCTACTCCGGCGCGCTGAACCAGGTCGACGAACTGGAAGGCCGCTACATCGCGGCCTGAGAGCCGGCTGCGCCGCGCGGCGGCGCTACCATGGCGGCGTCGCCCGATGCCACGCCGCCTTGCTCCCGACCGCCGCCACCGCCGAACCCGCGCCGCGCCGCAAAGTCCTGCACATCGACATGGACGCGTTCTATGCCTCGGTCGAGCAGCGCGACGACCCGGCCTTGCGCGGCCGGCCGGTGGTGGTGGCCTGGCGCGGCGCGCGCTCGGTGGTGTGCGCGGCCAGCTACGAGGCGCGCAAGTTCGGCGTGCGCTCGGCGATGCCGGCGGTGCGCGCCGAGCGGCTGTGTCCGCAGGCGGTGTTCGTGCCGCCGGATTTCGTCCGTTACAAGGCGGTGTCGCGCCAGGTGCGGGAGATCTTCGCCCGCCATACCGACCTGATCGAACCGCTGTCGCTGGACGAGGCCTACCTGGACGTCACCGCGACCAAGACCGGCCTGCCCTCGGCCACCGCCACCGCCGAGGCGATCCGCGCCGCGATCCGCGAGGAGACCGCGCTGACCGCCTCGGCCGGGGTGGCGCCGAACAAGTTCCTGGCCAAGATCGCCTCCGACTGGAACAAGCCCGACGGCTTATTCGTGATCAAGCCGCACCAGGTCGCGGCCTTCCTGGCGCCGCTTCCGGTCGGGCGCCTGCCCGGGGTCGGCAAGGTCATGGAGCGCAAACTGGCCGACCTGGGCGTGGCGGTGGTCGCCGACCTGCGCGCACTGGGCGCGCAGGCGCTGGAGCAACGCTTCGGCCGCTGGGGCCGGCGCCTGCACGAGCTGTCGCTGGGCATCGACGAGCATCCGGTCGAGCCGGAGCGGCCGACCCTGCAGATCTCGTCCGAGGACACCTTCGCCGAAGATCTGCCGTTGGATGCGCTGGACGAGGACATCCGCCGCCTCGCCGACAAGACCTGGGCGAGCTACCAGCGCGAGTTGCAGCGCAGCCCGGGCCGGATCGCGCGCACCGTGGTGCTCAAGCTCAAGACCGCCGACTTCCGCATCCTCACCCGCAGCCTGACCGGCGCCCAGCCGCCGGCCGGCGCGGCCGAACTGGCGCGGATCGCCGGTGCGCTGCGCGGCCGGGTCGAGCTGCCGGCGCAGACCCGCTATCGCCTGGTCGGGGTCGGCCTGTCGGGCTTCGTGCGCGAGGACGAGGCGCAGCCGCAGTCCGATCTGTTCGACGTCGCGGACGCGGATGCGGCGGAATGACTCACGCCGCCGCCGGTTCTTCCATCCGCACCACGTAGCGCACCGCGTCCAAGCGCACCGCGCGCAACGGCGCATCGAGCAGGCGCGCCGCTTCGCTCCACTGCGGCGACTGGCATTGCAGGTTGAGGCAGCCGAAGCGTTGCGCGGCCTCGCGCGCGTGGCGGAACAGTTCCACCTCGATGCCGCGTTCGCGCCAGGGCGCGCGCAGGTAGGGATCGTCCAGGTGCAGGCAGTAGGCGCGTTCGAGCATCGAAAAGCCGGCGGTGGCGCTGGCGTAGCCGACCGCCCGGCCGTCGATCTCGGCGATCCAGGCCCAGGCGGCGAACGGCGGTTCGAACAGCACTTCCAGCAGCTCCAGCGCGTCGTTGCGCGGCGGGCCATAGGGGCGGCGTTCCAGGGCGCGCTGGTCGGCATGCTCCTGGCACAGGGCGATCAACAGATCGGCGTCCTGGCGCAGGACGGGACGGACCACCAGACCGGCGACGGCGTTCGGTCCGGCGGGATCGGGGGCGGCGTACTGGGCTTTCATCGCGGGGGCTCCTGAAAGATCGGGGCTGAAAGAACGCAGGTCCGGACGGGGCCGGAACGCGGTCGGCGCGGTAGCATCGTCGCAGGCCGCGCCGGACGCACAGGCGCGGACCGCCGGCACGACCCGACGCATCCTGCGCCCCGGCCTTTAAGAACTTTTTAATCGTGCCGGCGCACAGTGCGGCCGGTGGAGCGACGCAACGACGCAGACGGACGGAGCATGAAGATCCTGTTGGTGGAAGACGACGCCATGCTCGCCGAGGCGGTGCGCACCGGCCTGCGCCACGACGGCGGCCGGGTCGACTGGGTCGCCGACGCGCCGCTGGCCAAGACCGCGCTGGTCGATCACGACTACGATGCGGTGGTGCTCGATCTCGGCCTGCCCGGCGGCAGCGGGCTGAGCGTGCTGGCCACCCTGCGCAACCGCTACGACGCCACCCCCGTGCTGATCGTGACCGCGCGCGACAAGCTCAGCGAGCGCATCGCCGGGCTCGACGCCGGCGCCGACGACTACATCGTCAAACCCTTCCAGCTCGACGAACTCGGCGCGCGCTTGCGCGCGGTGATGCGGCGCAGCCAGGGCCGGGTGTCGCCGGTGCTGAGCTGCGGCACCGTGGTGCTGGACCCGGCGCGGCGCCTGGTGACCCGCGAGGGCGAGCCGGTCGCGCTCAGCGGCCACGAGTTCCGCACCTTGATGCTGCTGCTCGAACGCCAGGGCCGGGTGGTGACGCGCGAGCAACTGGAGGAAGCGGTGTACGGCAGTTCCGGCACGATCGAGAGCAACACCATCGCGGTCTACGTCCACCAGCTGCGGCGCAAGCTCGGCGAACACCTGATCGTGACCGTGCACGGCTACGGCTACCGCATCGGCGGCGGGCCGAACTGAGCATGGAACGCGGGCGCGACGCCACTGCCGCGGGCACGAACGCGGCCGGGTCCTCCACCGAGGACGCCGTGGGCTGGCGCGAGCGGCGCCGCCGCGCGCGCCGCGAACATTGCCGGCGGATGCGCGAGTTCCCGGGCGGGCATTCGCTGCGCTGGAAGCTGACCTGGGTGCTGATCAAGGCGGTGCTGCTGGCCTGGTTCGTATGGCTGAGCTGCCAGGTCTGGCAACTGGGGCGCGAACACACCGGCATGCTCGACAACTCGCTGCGCGAGATCGCCGAACAGGTGCTCGGCTCGATGCCCGAGGGCCTGGAGCGGTTGCCCACGCGCGACCCGAAGCGGCCGACGGTGCCGGTCGAGGCCGACCGCAAGATGAGCTTCCAGGTCTGGGCCAACGGCCGCAACGTGGTGTATTCCGCGGCGGCGCCGCTGCAGCCGCTCAATCCCGAGTTCAAGGACGGCTTCGCGCGCCGGATCATCGACGGCGAGCGCTGGCAGGTCTACACGCTCACCGATCCGCAGCGCGGGCTGGTGGTGCAAGTGGGCCGGACCAAGCGCATGGCGATCGAGGAGCTGCAAGGCTGGATCGTCGGCAGTCTGCTCGCGGCGGCGCTGATCCTGGTGGCGTTCGCGCTGGCGACCTGGTTGGTGATCGGACGCTCGTTGCGGCCGATCACCGCCGTGCGCGACATTCTGCGCCGGCGCCAGCCGCTGGATCTCACGCCCTTGCCGACCCAGGCGCTGCCGAGCGAGTTCCGGCCCTTGGTCGACGCCTTCAACGGCCAGCTGGAGCGGGTCGATGCCGCGGTCCAGCACGAGCGGCGCTTCATCGCCGATGCCGCGCACGAGCTGCGCACGCCGCTGGCGGTGCTGAGCACGCACGCCGAACTGGCCTTGCGCGCGCCCACCCTGGAAGAAAAGAACGGCGCACTGCACCGGCTCAGCGCCGGCGTACAGCGCGCAGCGCGCTTGTCGGAACAGTTGCTCGATCTGGCCCGGCTGGATGCCGGCGAAGAGTCGGTGCGGCTCAAGCCACTGGACCTGTCGGACCTGATCGTCCTGGTGATCCGCGACTTCGAGACCCTGGCGCGCGAGCGCCGCCAGCGCATCAGCCTGCGCACCGGGCCGGCGCCGTTGCTCGGCGACGTGGACCAGCTGGGCATCCTGCTGCGCAACCTGCTCGACAATGCGGTCCGCCATGCCGGCAGCGACGGCCAGATCGCGGTCAGCTGCATCCGCGGCGACGGCGGCGCGGTCGAACTCAGCGTCGCCGACAGCGGCTGCGGGGTGGCGGCGGAAGACTGCGAGCGGATCTTCGACCGCTTCTACCGGGCCCCGGGCAGCCCCGACGGCGGCAGCGGCATCGGCCTGTCGCTGGTGGCGCGCATCGCCCAGACCCACGGCGCGCGGATCGAATGCGGCCCGGGCCTGGAGCGCGGCGCCGACGACCCGCGCGGCCCCGGCCGCGGCTTCGAGGTGCGGGTGCGGTTTCCGGGGCCGCCGGCGGCCTAGGCGCAGGGCAACAGCAACGGCAAATCCCCCCTGGCCCCTTTCGCAAAAAGGCGAACAAAAGGGGCGTCGTGGGGACATAGCGGGTCACGATGCAGTCGGGGCGTCGCGATCGGACCGGATGCCGCGGACACCCGGCCGCGTCGGACCGATCCGCAGCATTCCCCGTTCTGCCAACGGGGGGCAGACGGGGGCGCTCCCGCTTTGGCCTTCATTGCGAACATCCCCACGCTCGCCGCCCTGCTGACAACAGGCTGGCAGCAGCCCCCGCGCACAGTGCTCCGGTGCGATCGGCACGGCAGAGGGATGCGGCATGGACCGGCAGCGACGGACGATCTTGCGGTTGGGGGCGAGCGCGCAGCTCGCGGCATGGGGGACGCTGTTGCCGGCCGGTGCCGCGGCGGTCGGCGAGGCGAGTCAGGCCGTGCCGGCCGCAGGCGGGGAACGCGACGGCCGCCGCGATTTCGACTTCTATCACGGCCGTTGGCGGGTCGAGAACCGGCGCCTGGCGAAACGCCTGGCCGGCAGCGACGAGTGGATCGAATTCGAGGCCACCGACGAATGCCGACCGGTGCTCGGCGGGCTGGGCAGCGTCGATCGTTACCGCACCGACTGGAACGGCGGCATCGAAGGCTTTGCCTTGCGCCTGTACCGGCCGCAAACCCGGCAGTGGCACGTGTACTGGGCCAGCGACCGCGACGGCGTGCTCGAACCGCCGCTGATCGGCGGCTTCCGCGACGGCATCGGCCTGTTCGAAGGCCTGGAAGCGCATCAGGGCCGGATGCTGCCGGCGCGCGCGGTCTGGTCGCAGATCCGCGCCGACAGCGTGCGCTGGGAACAGGCGCTGTCGCCCGACGGCGGCCGCACCTGGGAAACCAACTGGGTCATGCGCATGACCCGGATCGATTGACTCCGACCACAGCGAGGCCTGCCCCATGTCCGCCACGCACGCCACAACGACGGCATCCGCACCTGTGCGCGACGACGGTCGCCACGACTTCGACTTTCTCCACGGCCGTTGGCAAGTGCGCAACGAGCGCCTGCGCGAACGCCTGGCCGGCAGCGACGACTGGGAGATCTTCCCGGCGCTGCAGACCTGCGCGCCGGTGCTGGGCGGGCTCGGCAACGTCGACGCCTTCCTCAGCGACTGGAGCCGCGCCGGCGCCGAGGACGGATTCGAAGGCATGACCCTGCGCCTGTTCAACCCCGAACGCCGGCAATGGAGCATCTACTGGGCCGGCAGTCACGACGGCGTGCTCGAACCGCCGGTGGTCGGCGCCTATCGCGACGGCGTCGGCACGTTCGAAGGCGAGCTGGAGCATGCCGGACGGCCGGTGCGGGCACGCTTCGTCTGGAGCGGCATCAGCGCCCACACCGCGCACTGGCACCAGCAGTTCTCCGTCGACGGTGGAGCGAGCTGGGAAACCAACTGGCATATGTGGCTGCGCCGTTGCGACGACGACGGCCGCCTGCTGCACCAGGACGCGGTGATCGAGCTGCGCCGCTACCGCCTGCATCCGGGCCGCCGCGACGAACTGATCGAACTGTTCGAACGCGAATTCGTCGAATCGCAGGAGGCGGTCGGCATGCACCTGATCGGCCAGTTCCGCGACCTCGACGACCCCGATCGCTACACCTGGATCCGCGGTTTTCCCGATCACACGGTGCGTCGCAGCGCACTGGAGGGTTTCTACGGCGGGCCGACCTGGAAGCGCCATCGCGAAGCCGCCAACGCCACCATGCTCGACAGCGACGACGTGCTGATGCTGAAACCGGCTTGGCCGGGATCGGGCTTCGCCGCCGCCAGGCAAGCGCGAGCGGCGCCGGGCGCGGCGGACGAGGCGGCGCAGGGGCGGATACTGGCCGGCGTCTGCGCGTTGAATCAGGCCGGAGCCGCCGGCTTCGCCGCGACCTTCGAACGCGAATTCGTGCCGGTCCTGCGCGCGGTCGGCGCCGAGCTGTTGGGCGTGTATCTGAGCGACGACACGCCGAACAAGTTTCCGCGCTTGCCGGTGCGCGAGGACGGACCGCATCTGGTCTGGTTCGCGCGGGTCGGCGATGCGGCGGCCGCGGCGCGGCTGCAGGCCGATCCGCTCTGGCGTGCGCGCTGGGCGCAGGCCGAGCGCGAGGCGCTGCGCGAGCCGCCGCAATGGCTGCGCCTGGCGCCGACGCCGCGTTCGGAGCTGCGTGCGTGAGCGCGCGCGGTCCCGGGGGCCGCGCCGACCCGCATGCGGGCGCGCTTGAGCGCAGCGCGGCGGCGCGGGATCATGCCGCATGCGCCGCGCCGACCGCCTGTTTCTGCTGATCCATGCCCTGCGCGGCCGCCGCCATGCGATCACCGCCCAGCAGCTGGCGCAGACCCTGGAAGTATCGCTGCGCACGGTTTACCGCGATGTCGCCGACCTGCAGCGGTCCGGCGTGCCGATCGAAGGCGAGGCCGGGGTCGGCTATCTGCTGCGCAAGGGCGCGGACATCCCGCCGCTGATGTTCAACCCCGACGAGCTCGAAGCCCTGGTGGTCGGTACGCGCTTCGTGCGCGCCTTCGGCGGCGAGCGCCTGGGCCGCGCCGCCACCGCGGCGCTGCTCAAGATCGAGGCGGTACTGCCGCCGGAACTGCGCGCCCGCAGCGCCCGCACCCGCATCTTCGCCCCGCAGCTGGACAACCGCATCGAGGCCAGCGGCCTGATTGACGCCCTGCATGTGGCGGTGTCGGAACAGCGGGTGCTGCGCTTGCGCTACCGCGACGGCGAAGCGCGCGCCAGCGAACGCGAGATCGAGCCGCTGTGCCTGACGTTCTGGGGCGGAAGCTGGACTCTGGGCGCCTGGTGCCGGCTGCGCGCCGATTTCCGCAGCTTTCGTCCGGACCGGATCGACGACTACGCCGCCACCGGCGAACGCTTCGCCGAATCGCGTGAACGCGGCCTGGATGCGTACCTGCGCTCGGTGGGCGGGCAGGGCCTGGAGCCGGCGTAAGCGAAGCGCCGGGTCGCCATCCCCTTGGACGTATCGCGAACCATCGCCTGCTTCGAAAAAGGGGCGAGCGCCCGCTGCGGGCTTGAAGTCCGATCGGACCGGCGACGCAGGGGATTTGCTTTGTCGAGCGCGACGCCAAAAGCAAATCCCCTGCCCCTTCTCCAAGGCGGCAACAGCACGGGTTTCCGGGTTGCGCGACAACAGTCGCCCTGTTTTGCTTTTCCCGAATCCCGAATCCCGAATCCCGAATCCCGAATCCCGAATCCCGAAT
>NZ_HG424505.1 GCF_000336385.2 Lysobacter antibioticus HS124
GGTGCCGCTGTCGTTCTTGGCCAGGGTGGTGGCGCCGGTACCGTTGTTGCCGATCGCGCCAGCGAAGGTGTTGTTGCCGGTGTTGGTGCCGCCCAAGGCGAAGGTGCGAGCGACGTTCGTGCCGGAAAGAGTGACTGCACCGGTATTGGTGAATTCCAGTGCTCCGGTGCCGGAGGACTCGATGAAGCTGACGCCCGCGTTCAAAGTGAACAAGCGGTTGGAGGTGTCGCCATCGCCGACATAGCGCAGCGTCGAACTATTGCCCATCACCAGGTTGCCTGCCGCACTGGAGGAGGCGCCGACGCTGCTGGCCTGGCCGCCGTCGGCGAGACGGTCGACGATCAGCACGCCGCCGTTGAGCGTGGTGGCGCCGGTGTAAGTGCTGCTGTCGTTGGCCAAGCGCCAGGTGCCGGTACCGGCTTTGGTCAGCGAGGTGGCGCCGGCGCCGTTGTCGACCAGTTGGCCGGCATAGCTGTTGCTGCCGGTGTTGGTACCGGCCAGGGTCAGGGTGCGTGCGGTATTGGCTCCGGCCAGGGTCGCGGCGGCGGTGCTGGTGAACTCGATGATGCCGGTGCCCGATGCGTCCAGGGTGCCGCCGGCGGTGCCGAGGGTGAATTGGCGATCGGTGGTGTCGCCGTCGCCGACATAGCGCAGCGTGCCGTTGAGGGTCAGGCTGGCGGGCGCGGAGCTGGAGGCGCCGATCGAGCTGGCGACGCCGCCGTTGTTCAGGCAATTGACCGTCAAAGTGCCCGCGTTGATCGCCGTGGGGCCGGTATAGCTGCTGTTGCAGCCGGTCAGCGCCTGATCGCCGCCGCCGTTCTTGACCAGGCTGCCGGTGCCGCTGATGGCGCCGGCGTAACTGGCGCCGCCGTTGCTGAGGGTCAGCACGGCGTCGCCCAGGGTGATGTTGCCGCCGGTGCCGCCGCCGCCGTTGAGCGAGGTCACCACAGTGTCGAAGCCGGCCAAATCCAGCAGCACCCCGGCGGTATTGTTCAGGGTCATGATCCCCTGCGGGCCGAAGGCATTGGTGGTGCCCGCGCGCAGTATTCCCCCCGAAACCGCGGTGTTGCCGGTGGAGGTGTTGGCCCCGGACAGCACCAGGGTGCCCGCGCCGCCCTTGTTGAAGCCGCCGCCGCCGATGATCTGGCCGGTCATTTGCAGGGTGGTGGCCGCATTGGTCACGCTGATGGTATTGCCGGTACCGCCGGCCAACTGGAAGCCGCGATCGATGGTGACGGTGGCGCCGGTATAGTTCAGAACGCCGCCGTTGAAGACCAGGTTGGTGGGCGCGCTGGTCGAGGCGCCGATGCCGCTGGCGACCCCGCCGTTGGCCAGGCAGTTCACGGTCAGGTTGGCCAGCTGCAGGCTGGTGGGGCCGGTGTAGGTGTTGTTGCAACCGTTGAAGGTCTGGGTGCCGCCGCCGGCGCGGACGATGCCGCCGGTGCCGCTGATGGCGCCGGAGTAGTTGCCGCCGTCGCCGTTGATGGTCAGGGTGCCGGCGTCGAGGGTGATATGGCCGCCGTTGGCGCCGCCGCCGCTCAGCGGGCCGATGCCGTTGTTGAACCCCTCCAGGTCGAGCAGCACGCCGGCGGTGTTGGCCAGGGTCATCGGCCCGTTGGCGGCGCCGAACGCCTGGGTCGAGCCGGCGCGCAGGATGCCGCGGTTGACCGTGTTGCCGCCGGCGTAGGTGTTGGTGCCGGACAGCACCAGGGTGCCGTCTCCGTTCTTGGCCAGCCGGCCGGCGCCGACCGCCGCGCCGCTGACGGTCAGGGTGGTCGCGGCGTTGCTGACATCGACGGTGCCGTTGCCGGCGCCCACAGTGAAACCGCGGTTGGTGCCGACCGTGCCGCCGGTGTACTGCAGGCCGCCGCCGGCGAGTACGAGGTTGGCGGATGCACCGCCGGCAGCGCCGATGCCGCTGGCCGCGCCGCCGTTAGCCAGGGTATCGACCGACAGCAGGCCGCCGCTGACGGTGGTGATGCCGGTGAAGTCGTTGCTGTCGTTGGACAGGGTCAGAGTGCCGGCGCCGCTCTTGGTGAAGTTGGCGGCGTCGGGGCTGGTGACCAGCCCGCCGAAGATCAGATTGGCGCCGGCATTGGTGACTTCGACGCTCGAGCCGATGATGGCGCCGGATCTGGTGAAGGTAAAACCTCGATCGCTGGCATCGCCTGGGCCCGTGTAGCGCAAGGTGGCGCCTTCCAAGCGCAGGTTGGCCGGATCGGCCGACGAGGCGCCGATGCCGCTGGCTGCGCCGCCGTTGCCGATGTCGGCGACGGCCAGCGTGCCCTGCACCACCTGGGTGGCGCCGGTGTAAGTGTTGTTGGTGCCGGCCAGGGTGACCAGGCCGGTGCCGGCCTTGATGAAGCCGATGCTGCCGCCGTTGTCGACGATCTGCGAGGCGATGGTGTAGTTGCCGGTGCTGTTCTGCTGCACGCCCAATGCGCCGCCGACCGGGCCGGTCATCATCCCGCCGGTGATCAGCTGATTGGTATTCACCACCGTGGGCGCCACGATGATGGTGCCGTCCACGCCCAGGGTCTCGCCGGGGTTCACCGTCACGGTGGTCGAGGTCGGCGCGGTGTAGCGCAGGCCGGCTAGCTGGACGCTGCCGCTCACCGCGCCGAAGAATCCGTTCACGTCGGTGATGTATTCGTTGGCCAGCCAATTGGCGGCGTTGTCCTTGTCGGTGTAGTCGGCGTCGACGAAGGCGGCGATATTGCCGCCGACCACCTTGGCATAGTCGGTGCCGTTGACCGTGGCCCAGCCGCCCAGGACGGTATTGGTGGTGGTGATGTTGCCGCTGGTGGGCAGGTTGAAGTTGATCAGCCCACCGGTGCGGGTGATGGCGCCCAGGTTGACGGTGAGGCTGCCGCCAGTGCCGGACTTGGCGTCGATGGTGTTGTTGCTGCCGGTGATGTTCAGGCCGTCGAAGGTCTGGGTGTTGCTTTCGCCGTTGGCGCCGATGATGTTGAGCCGGCCGCCGCCCAGGTTGAGGGTGGAATCGCTGCCGATGATGGCGCTGCTCGGGCCGCCGGCGGGGCTGAAGTCCAGGTTGAGCGTGCCGCCGGCGATGGTGGTGTCGCCGGTGTAGGTGCTGGCGCCGGTCAGGGTTTGGGTGCTGGCGCCCAGCTTGGTCAGGCCGCCGCTGCCGGTGATGCTGCCGGCGTAGGTGCCGGTGCCTCCGCTCGCGCCCTGCAGGGTCAGGATGGCGCTGCCCAATGCCACCGTCCCGCCGCTACCGGTGATGTTGGGCAGCGTCTTGTCGAACCCGTTCATGTCGAGCGTGCCGCCGTTGACGACGAAGCTGCTCGAGGCGCCGAAGGCCCCGGCCGAGCCCGCGCGCAGCACGCCGCTGTCGACGATGGTGCTGCCGGTGTAGGTATTGGCGCCGGTGAGCACCCAGGTGCCGGCACCGCCGCTGCGCACATTGCCGCCACCGGACACGACTCCGGCCAAGACATTGGCCGAGCCGGCGTAGGAACCGCCCAGCGTCGCGGTGCCGCCGATGGTCGTCGGCCCGGTCAGGGTCAAGGCGCCGCTACCGTTGTTGGCGAGGGTGCCTTGGCTGATGGTCCAGGTACGGTCGCTGCTGGCGGCGGCGCCGGTATAGCTCAACGTGCCGTTGCTGCCGATGCTGGTGGTGCCGGTGCCCAGCGAACTGGCAACGCCGGTATTGCCGATCGCGCTGGCCCTGACCGTTCCGGCGCCGGTGATGTTGACGCCGGCGTTCGTGTTGGCGGTGCCGAGGGTGATGATCCGGCCGGCGTTCGCCGCGAGCGCGACCCGGGTGCCGGAGATGACGCCCAACAGCTCCAAGTCGGCCGTCTGCGCGCTGAACCCGGCCGTGCCGTTCGACGAGGTGATGTTGCCGGTCAGAGTCAGGGTGCCGGTGCCGGCGTTGGCGAGTCCCGCCGAACGGTTGTCGTTGACGAAGATGGACCAGTTGCGGTTCGACGTATCGCCGTCGCCGATGTAGGAGTGGGTGATGCTCGAACCGTTCGGGTTCGTCAGGGAAATGGTGCCGGTGGCCACCGTAGTGGGCGCGCCCAGGGCGCTCGCCTCCCCCAGGTTGCGCACCGAGGTAAAGCTCAGACCGCGACTGGCCCCGGTCGTGCCGGTGTAGTTGTTGGCGTCGTTGTTCAATGTATTGGCATCTCCGACGAACAGACTGCCGGTGCCGGTATAGAAAGCGCTGCCGACGCCCGCGCCGGTAATGTTCGTGGTGCCTGCGGTGAGCGTCACCGTGCGGCCGGCCAGAGTGCCCCCGGTCGCGCCGACGTTCAGCGCCCCGGTGATGTTGATGTTGTTGGTCGCCGCGCCGAGACTGGCGGCGCCGCTGGCGGTAAGCGAGCCGGTGACGTTGATGGTGCCGGTGAAGGTGTTGGTGCCTTGCAGATTGAGCGCGCCGGCGGTCACGATTGGCGCGCTGGTGAAACTGTTGTTGCCGGACAGGACGGCCGTGCCCCCGTTGACGGTCAAACCGCCGCCGAAGCTGTTGTTGCCGGTCAGGGTTAACGTGCCCGTGCCGGTCTTGTTCACCCGCCCGATGCCGTTGATTTGGGAGGCGATGGTGGTCGTCCCGGTCACCGAGATGGTCGGATCGACCCCGCCCAGGGTCAGGGTGTTGCCGGTGACCGTGTAACCGCTGGTCTGGAACGTCATGTTGTGGACGGTGATCGGCCCGCCCAGGGTGACGGTGCCGGCGGTGCCGCCGAAGAAAGCGTCGTCCAAGGCTGCGTTGTTCCACGCGCTGTAGGGACCGCTCACGCCGTCGTTGTTGGGGCTCCAAAAAGTGCCGGTGGTGTCCCAGGTGCCGGTGCCGCCGAACCCGAGTGCGGTGCGGTTCTGGTCCCAGTACCGATCCGCCGCCCAGGCCTGCGGCGACAACGTCGCCAACGCCACGATCACGCTCAGGGTTAACGGCCACGACGAGCCCGGCGAAAAGTCTGCGAACAAGTCGCAGCCGAACATCAACTCGCGTTTCGTGGTGCGCCTTTCGCGGCCGCTCTTCGCTCGGCCGGACGCGAGCTCGGACACGACGACCCATGCATTCTGCGCGCGGGACCAAATGATGCGGAATACGTGGTTCATAACCTATCCTCTTTGATTCGGCAGATCGACAAGTCGGCCACCTGGCTCAGGTACCAATTGAGTCGGTGCGGGATGGATCGGAGGCGACTAACGCCTCGTGCGCTCATACGCTGCAGTGGTTGCTCATCGGCTTCCGGCTTCGTCCCGGCACTAAGTGAAGGCAGCCTGTTCCACAAACGTGGTGTTTCATCAAGTAAACAGAACTCAGCCGCGGCGCCTGCGCGACGAGCCAAGTCAGTCGATCACCGAGTTCACCGAGGAGAATTCAGGCAAATACATGCCCAACAGGGCTCAATGCCGCCTGTCGCAGACCCACTCGGAATAGTTGCTGCCGACGCGGATATCTCCGCGATTCGACCTTATTCGGACCAACTGCCTTTGACGTCGTCCGATGCTCGGGCAAAGAGATATATTGGAACCGTGCCCTCCCCGATTGCACCCCGCCAAGTGATGGCGCACATGTCACGAAGCTGTCGTGCCTGATGTCACAAAAACTACCTCAGTTGTGCAATCCAGCACAACTAAGAAATCTCCTAGATGCTAGGTGCTCGTGCAGGGTTGCGACGAAGTCTTGAAGGATGACTCATGACCCTGTCAGTTACTCCTGTTCTAGCAGGCGCACGAAATCGAACGCGCGCGCAATTCGGCCGATGCCCTCGGTAGGCAATGACGTTCCAAGTGGGTGTATGCCATCCGCAGCGACTGCCGCAAGGACTGTGGCTTCGACAACGCGATGCCTTTGAGCTCACCTCTCACATCCCGGGTGACGACCAGGCAATCGAAGTGTCGCTTTTGGTGCAATGGAGCGGGCTCTCGCTGTCGGGGAGGGGGCTGAGCGCCAGCGAACCTAGTCCATATGGTGTGTAGGGTGTCATTGTCAACGCAACCAAGATGGACGGTCGATTGCCCGCAATCACCACTTCCAGTAGGCACCGCAGGGCTTGCTTACAGCTATCCGGGCGCATGCAGGTACGCATATGACCAGAAAGATCTTGATGAAGATCTATCTATCGTTCACTCACTCAACCTCACCGAGCACCTTCGTTCGGCCCACCATTCTGTCGGCGTTGGTCGAAGACGAAGACCCAAGCCGATTTGCCTCGCCAGAACTCGTGTCGCAACCGCCCGAAGTCCTCCGCGAGAGTTCTCTAAGGCGCCCGGGGCATCGAACCGCGCTGAGGAAGCGGCCATCCGCAACACGCCCCCTTGGTCTCGGATTCGCATCTCTTCAAATGCGCCAAAATCCCCTGTTCGAACCTCTCTATTCGGAGAGCAGCCGCCGTCGAAAACGCGTTCTTTTGGCGGTTTTCGCGCTTTGGCGTTGGACCAAGAACAACGCGGTTTCGACCGAAACGGGGCAGATCAACCCCACCATTCTCTCTCAGGGCGTTGGTTTTTAGTCCTACGCCCCATCTCGCGCACCCTTTCGAATCAGTGAATTAGCCTTGGACCCGAAAAAGCGGTTTGATGGGGTACATATCCTCAAAACTGGCGTTAAACCGCCCATCAGATGCTGCCTAGTCGCTGTCGACCTGGGTCTTGAACGCTTTGCGCGCCTCGTCGCGCGCGGGGAGGAACTGTCCCACTCGTAGTCGAGCTATGCGACGAGATAGCTGCGCTTATGCGGACAAAGGGTGTCAATCGCGACCTCGCCGACTCACTCGCTGACTCCATCCGCTCCAGCACATACTTACGCGATCTGATCGAATTCTCACGAGCAGTACACGCGGAGATGGACGCTCTCATAACCGCCGCCCGCAATGGCGGGAACGGCATACAGGATTGCGTCCTATTTACCACAACGTATCCATGCCATAACTGCGCCAGGCATATCGTTGCAGCAGGAATTTGCGCGGTTTACTTCATAGAGCCGTACGGCAAGAGCCTTACGGACGAACTTCATAGTGATGCGATAGATCACAATGCGGAGTCACCTCCAGATCAAGCAGACGGCCGAGAAAAACGGGTTGCATTTCTACACTTTGAAGGTGTATCGCCAAACCGATTCGCTAGCCTGTTCTCTCACTTCGATTCACGTAAGGACTCTAGCGGCAGGGTCACACCTTTTATTCCCGCGACAGCGGAACAAAAGGTTCCCGAGCTTCTAGACAACTATCGTGAACTCGAAGGCAACGTCGTCGAGCGTCTCTTGAAGAGAAAGGCAGCTATCGCTGCTGCGAACAACCCAGGTGGCGGGGCAGCATAGCTGTTTGCAACTCAGTCCGTACTGGTCTTCTCGTACATCGCAGCCACGACTTGCCCATCAATAAGCGCTACTAGCGGTGATGTCCGAAACGGCAAGCTCGAGCTGAGATAGGACTGATATCAGAGCTTGCCTAGCAAACTTCCATATATCCCGAGTCGGCTCATTAGTCGGATCAAGCGGCTCGATGTCGCCTTGGGCTCCAAAGATCGCCCCCTTCGTAAGCGTCTGATTTTCAACGGCGAGCAATGGTCGGCCGACCAAAGGCATTGGAGAAAACGGTCCGGAGAGAGGCGAAGAAAAACGCCAAATAAGCTCTCTGTGGATAACTCATCGTCCAATGGAAAACGCCAAAAACCTAGGAAATGAGACCTTTTTCTTCGTTGCGACGAGGCGCAGAAAAGGTTGAGGCTGGGAGTTTGGCGCGCTCAGCGGGATGCAAACCTCCGACCAATGGCCAACGCCCACTTATTGCGACCAAATTTGCGCCGTGGTTTTCACGTTGAGTGTTCTGGTTGACCTGTTGACGGCCGGAAAACTCACAAAAAAGTCCAGAGCCAACCCATTGATCTACAAGACTCTGAAAAATGGGCCTTTAGTTCCGAGACCACAGGCAGGGAGAAGAGAGAGGGAGAAGTGGCGAAACCTTCGCCAAACGCCGCTTTTTGCCGGTTCTCCGAAACCACGGCTTTTACGGAAACCCTCGAAAATAAGGGGCTGTTCTCGCCCCTCGGCGGGGGAGATAAACGCACGCCCGAAAGGAGTGGTGGAGCCACGGGAACTGGGTTCAAACCCTCTTGACGGGCGAACGGGGGCAATTGGGGGTCAATGAGGGCTATTGGGGGTTAGCGTCCGCTTTCGGCCAGAAGCGGACATCGCCCAACACCTGAATTAAGGGGGCCGCGAAGCGGCTTCCCATTGAATGAATTGTTATGCCCGATTTGCGGCGGCCTTCCTCGCGCGAAATGCAGCCAAGGCGTGAAGGACGTGCTGCGACCTCGCGGCCTGCTCCTGGGAGAGCGGCGCACGCTTGGCCTTGCGGAGTATGGACTCAAGAGCGGAAAAAGTATGGGCGAAGTTCAAGGAAGCAGATGGCGGCCTCCATAGACTCAGGGTCGCCAGCCGCGATGCGATCTAGCGCTCCGTCAAAGCCACCCGGAAAGGCCGGCTCGTTGTATCTGGAGTGGAAGGTCTCGCAGGCACGCTCCCACTCTTGGCGCTTGTCAGAGCTGCGATCCCGCTGCGCGAATGCCTCATGCACGCGCGAGTGCAGCCGCGCGACCTCCTCGGCGTTTGATTGAATCAACAGTTTGAGGCGATCGGAAGAATGGGGCATAACGCCTGAATTAAGCCGCGCCGCGAAGAGACGTCGGCTTGAATGAATTGTTAGCGCCTTAGTGGGTGCAGCTGACGCCGAGCCACTGCTGTACGAGCTGTAGCTTGTAAACAGCAGCTGCGCCAAGAGCAAAAGCTCCCAACATTAAGCCGCCAAGCCAAAACCAGAATGAGTATGGAACATGGTTGAAGAGCCACCTCAGAGTGACTTTGTCAGGAACCGCTAGCGGTGCAGGCACGGGCGTTGCGGCGCCAGGCTGGGCATTGCCTAATAGCTCTGGGTTGTTCTCCACTCGATTCCTCGCAGCAGAGGCGATGCTAATAATTCTTTCGACCGATGAGTAGGATGGCGAGTCGTAGAGGTTGGCTACGCCATGGTTGTAGGCGTCAATGACCATCTTGCTGTAGTCATTCTGTCCCATCGCGTCGTGAAAGAGATCACGTAGTTCTAGCGTGATCTGTTGAATTCGAGGCTCGTCGTCATCTGCCGCCAGGAGAGAATCACGCCCTTTTACAAACCGGGACAGAATTCCTCTTAGCTCATCGATGTAGCCGTCTGCTCTGCGGAGGTAGTCGTCTGGGTTCATAGGGCGCTAACCTCTGAGTTAAGCCGGCCCGCGAAGCGGGTTCGGCTTGAATGAACCGTTAGGCCGCAGCATTACGAGCGCGACCGGGAAAGAAACATGCCATACCGACGAAGTAGCGGCATTTGTGAGCAGAGATATAGGAACCCGGGTGCCATGGCAAGAGTCCAACCCGCCAAAACTGCGAGGATGTATGGCACAGCCTGTCGTTGAGCGGGCTCGTTAGTTGCCGTGACTAGGAAGACAAGGGAGCCGCCAAGAAGAATGGCAACGATGAGGTAGGCGAGCGTACCGAGGAAGACTTTCCCGCGCCTGTTGAATTTCTGCCCAATCCACAGGAGAACCTGCGTGTAACCGAAGAGAGAACATGTAAGGGCAAGACAGGCGACGACTGTGCGCAAGATGAGTTCTTGCCAAAACATGAGAGAAAAGTCCGTATGCGGCCTAACTACCTAATAGCCGGATCCCTGGGTCCGGTTATACGACTTATCCACAGCGCACCGTCTGATGAGCTATCCCCTTAATACGACTCGATCTTAGGCCGACTAGGCCCGGCTAACAAGCCGATGTACAACCGGACCCAGCAGGTGTGGAGCGCGCACTCAGGCGGATGTCTGCTTTGGGTCGGAAGCAGACACTGGTCGTGCCAGACCCCTGGCCATGGGGCCGCTGGGGGCTAATGAGGGCTATTGAGTTGGTGGCTTACGCTGACCAACACCACTCGCAGCGGCCCCACGTCGTGAGGGCTAATGAGGGTCGTTGGGGGCGAATGAGGGTCAATGAGGGCGATTGGGGGGGTGGTGGGCCCACCAGGATTCGAACCTGGAACCAAGGGATTATGAGTCCCCTGCTCTAACCGTTGAGCTATAGGCCCGTGAAGGGTTTCAGCGCTTTCCCCGAGACCGCGTGTGTAATTTCGGTGTAATTCTGCGGGTTTTCAAGCGCGTCTGCAGGGCGGCCATCGCGACCTGCATCGAAGCCGCATGAGTATATCGCTCGGCCATCGCTCTCGTCTTCCATCCCCCCATTTGCTGGATGGTTGCCGCGTCCAGGCCGGCGTGCGCAGCGTTGGTCGCCATGGTATGCCGCATGGTGTGGGGGGTGACGTGCTTGCGCAGCTTTGCGCGCTTCACGCAGCGGGCGAAGATCGAGTTGATCTGGTAGACCCGCCCGGACGCGGCGCGCGCCGAGGGGAACAGGAACTCATCCGGCTCACGGCCAGCGATGAGCTTGGTCAGGTACTTGGCCAGCACTTCCGGGATTGGCTGCTCGCGCTCACCGGCCTTGTCCTTGTCGATCCACAGGATTCGCCTGGTCGGGTCGACGTCGCGGACGCGCAGCCCAAGAACGGCTTCATGTCGCGCGCCGGAGTACAGGGCGATCATCACGAACGGGTGCGCGTGCTCGGACTGGTCTTCAGCGGCCGCCTGCAGCAACGCCGCGGCCTCCTCTGGGGTCAGGTAGACGAGTTTCCCCTTGGGCTCATGCTGGCGCTGTAGCTCTGGCACCACCGCCAGCAGTCGGCGCCGGCGCATCGTGTTGAGCATGTGCAGCAGCGCCGATCGCTCCCTATTGATCGTGCCTGGACCGGCGCCTTCTCCCTTCCTGGTGGTCACGTAAGCCAGCCAGTCGTCGCTGGAGAGCCGCGCAACGCTCCGGGCGCCCAAATGCGGGGTCAGGTGCTCCTTGAAGCGCATCCGCTTCGTGGCGATGTCCTTGCCGTTGTGCTTCTCCAGGTAAGCCAAGTAGTCCTCGGCCGCGGCCTTGACGCTGCGCGGCGCCCCTTGCTTGCTGCCGACCACCCCATGGCCTGCCGCGCGCTTCTGGGCCTTGAGCTTGGCGACGACTTCCTCAGCCTGCGTCCTGGTGTACCCCTCGGACTCGAGGCCGACGACCTGGTGGTGCCGCGCGCGGGCGACCATCACGTTGACCGACCAGCGGCCGTCCCCGTTGGGGAGGCGGGTGTATACGATTCCGTGCTCGTTGATCGATGCGCCAGGTCTCAGAGCGCGCATCGCGGGCCGCGTGAGCTTGGCAAAGGCTGTCATTCGGCCTTCGGAAAGAATACGTCGTTAATCAAGGCTTCGATTTCCACATTCAGCACCCCGATTCGGGCGACGGCCTCAGTTGCCTGGGCTTCTAGCTGCGCCACACGCGCCTCAAGTGCAGCTTTGTGCTCAATTTCTTCGATCTTCCTTGGCGATTTTAGGCGGTCAATCTCTGCCTTAAGCGCCTTCTTCTGTGCGAGCAAAACACGTGTTTCAGAGATGAGGTCGGCGCGCTCGAGCATCTTCGTTTCAGCGGCGCGTCCACTGACGCTGAATCCACTGAAGATGCTTCGCTTCGCCTGAAAGCTTTGCTCAAGGCGGTGGACAACCTCTGCGCCAAAGGTCCTTCCTGAATCCTTGGCCGACTCCATGAGTCGATCCTTGAGCTCAGCTGGGAGCCGGATATTGGTTTGCGGGTCGTTTCTGGCCATACGAAAAGATACCACGTAGCACGGGGCTTGCATCAAATGTAGCCCCGTGCTACAAGGTGGCCATTGGTAGCACGGGGCTACCTTGGAGGCCAGCAAAATGGGAATTTGTGACACGGCGGCCATGAGCGCTGCCGACCGGCTGAACGTAAGGGCCGCTGCGCGCTATCTGGGTATAGCCAAGTCGACGCTCGACAAGATGCGCAGCGACGGACGTGGTCCGCGCTACTTGCGCCTGGGAACGCGGGTCTTCTATCGCCCCAAGGACCTGGACGAATACGTGGCCAGTAAGTTCATCGAAACCACCGACAGCCGTAGCGCTGCCTGAAAAAGGCGGCGGGCCGAGTGCTGGACACACCCGGCCCGCCTTGATCAACCGTTCTGCGAAGGAGAACGAGATGACCCGATCCACTCTACACCGAAACAAATCCGAGACCATCGGCGAAACGCCGGCCGCGGGGTCGGAAAAATCCTACGCGACAGCGTTCAGCGACAAGGCAGAGCTGGAAGTGTCGTTGTTCCAGATCGAAGCAATTGGCGAATCCCTGCAAGAGCTATTCGAACGCCTGCCGATGGATCCCGCCCACGAGCGTCCACGGTTGCTGGCAAGCACGATCGTTCGCCTGTGCCACACAGCGCTGTGCGACGCGGGGTGCCGCTGACATGGCTACCACGTCGACCCTGCGACCTATCTCCCAGGAAGCCCGGGACGAGTACGACAAGTGCTCGGAACAGCTGAGGGGCCTGCTTAATCTCATCAACTGCGGAAGCCAGGACCCCGGCGGATCACTCCACGACGCCACGATCCCGGCGGCCTGCTGGTTGGCAGCCGACCTGCTGGACAAGCTCGACTCTCTGTTTAACGGGGGGCTCGCCGAATGAGCCCATCCCAGATCAATCAAGCCTCCGATCTCGCAAATCGCTTGCGCGTGCAGTTCTGCACCGCCGAAGCCGACAACCTGCTGGCGCTAACCCACTCCGATCTCGGTCATCTTCTAGGGCTGTGGGCGTCCATCGCCTCTGAACTCTGTGAGGTGATCGATGGCGACTCTTATCAGGTCCCCACTGAGGAAAAACAATGACCGAAGACGATACCCGCAATCTGGCAGGACTTCGCCGGCTGAGCGAGAAGGTGAGCGCTATCACTGCCCAGTCTAAGGCGAATCCGCGTGCGCTAGACCTGATGCCGATCGAAGAGCTCACAGGCATGCAAGGCATGCTGCGAGTTTGGCGCCCCCTGATGCTGTCCACCGCGCGCGACATGGTGAATCTGGAGGGCTATATCACTAAGGCCCTCAAGCGCCGAAGGGGTATCAGGGCATGAACCGATACCCGGACCCCTTCCATTTCGAGTCCTGCGGCCCAACAAGCGGCGAGCTGTGCAAGGCGCTGGTTGACCTTGGAGACGGTGCCGCGGCAGCTGCAGAGCATCTGGCGCGCTTCCCGACCCGTGACGGATGCGCCCACTTGATCGCCAAGCTCGCACGGCTGGAAAGGCACCTGCACGCGCTCAGGAACGCTCTGGAGCGCGAAGAGGCGCCCAAGGAAGACTGATGGCCGACGGCGCCGGCAAGAAGATAGCGGAACAGAAGCGGCCCTTTCACAAGGGCCGTGGCAAGGGGCCGCCCTTCGTCCAGATCTACCACCGGATTACCGACTCGGACGAGTTCGGCCAGCTCAGCGGCAACGCACTGAAGCTGCTGCTGGAGGTTGCACGGCAGTATCGGCCAGGCCGTAACGGCGACCTGAGCGTTCCCTGGTCGCTGCTGCGCGATCGTGGATGGCGAAGCCAGGGAACGGTTGCTGATGCCAAACAGGAGCTTCTGGAGCGCGGCTGGATGATCGAGACGCGAAAGGGCGGCAAGAACAAATGCAGCCTATACGCGCTGACCTGGTATCCAATCGACGCGAGCGAGAAGCATCAGGAGCCACCAACGGTGACCGCGCTAGACCTGTGGAAATCGAAATGATTAGTCGCTATGCGGAGCAATTTGGTCGCTATGCGGAGCAACTGAAACCTGAATTGCTCCGCATAGCGACCAACCTAGCCGCTATGCGGAGCAGTCAGGCCATTTTTGGCGTCTCAATTGGTCGCTATGTGCACACCTATCTAGATATCTACCAAGCGCCAGCGCATCTGCTGTGGCTTAGCCTCAAGCCTGTGCCTATTGCTCCAGGAGCCACCGGGCCAGAGCTGCCAACAGAAACCGAATCGAAACCAATTGGGTTTTGGTCAGGCTCCACACATGGCAGTGGGAAGGTCGCCAGACTCACTGAGCGCTCCGTGAGCGAGCACGCGTCACTGACGCGTCACCCTGCGTCACACCTGACCAAGCCAGTACTGATCGAGCCAGGTGTATCCGCCGACATCGCGCGCGTGAGGCTGCCGATGCGTTCGCATTGCGGACGCATTGCTCAGCCCGTGCGAAGGAAGCCCCTTGCAAGGCCCTTTGGGAACGGTTTCGAAAGGGTTTCTGGAGGGGTGGAGGAAAAGTCCAGTCGCCTTCTGTCGCGACACGTGCGCCCAGCCATTTTCTTACGTCCACAAAACCAGAGTTCCGCCAGGAGTCACTGAGGCATGAGCATCGGCCAAATCACCGTTGACCTTCTGGCGAAGACCGGGTCATTCGAGACCGATCTTGGGAGGGCTTCGAAGTCCGCACAGAAGCGCGCCAAGGAGATCGATGCCAGCTTCCAGGCTGCCGGACGGGCGATCGGCGCCGGCCTAGCGGTCATGGCTGGTGCTGCCGTAGTCGGGCTGAACAAGTATTTCCAGAACACCGTGGAGGCAGAGAAGGTCCAGGCGCAGCTGGCGGCCCGGATCAAGGACACGGGCGGCGCCGCGCAGCAGTCAATCGAATCGCTGAATCGGATGGCTGACTCGATGTCCAAGCTCACGGTCTTCGACGACGAGGCGATCGGCGGCGTCCAGGCGATGCTGCTGACGTTCAAGGACATCCGCGGGGCGAACTTCGAAGCCGCGACCGGTGCCGTCCTGGACCTCGCCACGGCGATGGGAACTGATCTCAACTCCGCTGCCCTCCAGGTAGGCAAGGCCCTGAACGACCCCATCAAGGGGGTGACCGCACTGGCCAAGGCTGGCGTCCAGTTCACTGACGAACAGAAGAAGCTGATCAAGAGCTTCGTTGACGTCGGGGACGTGGCCAAGGCGCAGCAGGTGATTCTGCGGGAGCTGGAGGGCCAGATGGGGAGCGCGGCCGAGGCCGCCCGGGATACGCTTGGTGGCTCGCTGCAGGCGCTGCAGAACAGCTTCGACAACCTCCTCGAGGGGGACGCAGGGAGCGGCGGCCTGGTCGGCGCCCGTGACGCCGTGGAGAGCCTGATCAAGACCTTCAACGACCCCTCGACAAAGCAGGGGATCGACACCATGGCGTCCGGCCTCTTGCGGCTGGGCAACGCGGCGATCGTCGGCGGACGCGAGGTAGCTGGGTTCCTGACCCAGATCAAAGAGACTCTGACCGGGGAATCGCTGGGTGACACCGCTGACCAGATCATCCGCCTCCGCGAGCACATCGCCATGCGGGAGAAGGTGAGCGGCGCCGGCAGCCAGACCGACCTGCGTCGGCAACTCGACGACCTGCGCCTCAAGTACGCCAAGGAGCAGGCCAACGCGCCTATCGTCGCGACCGGGGATCGATTCTCCGCCGCCTACGAGGCCGCGGCCCTGAACTTCAACCCGAACCCGTCGCGCAGCACCGCGCGCGGCACCAGCGCCAGCATCGGGACCAAACGGCGGACCGCGGCCGAGGCTGTCGATCCCTTGCGAGACTTCGCCGCCGACCTGGTCAAGATCCAAGCCAAGATGCAGGCGTCGCTCGAGGGGGGGGTCGAGAAGCAGATGGAATCGGCCGGCGAGTGGGCCAAGTTGACCGCCCAGTTGGAAGGCCCCCTGAAGGAGGCCGAGCTTTCCCACATCGAGCGGATGCTGGACATCGAGCGGCTCGGCAAGCTCGCTGGCGCCTCTTCTGCCGAGATTGCCAGACTCAAGGGACTCGAGGCCGAGGGCTACAAGAAGGCGGCTGCGGCCATGCAGGAGCAGGCGGCGGCTGCGGCCAATCCGAAGCTGGTCGAGGGGATGGACGCCCTGCGCCAGGCCGGTTACGACTTCCTGGTCGACCTCCCGCGCGGCGGCCTCGACAACTGGAAGGACATGCTCGACAACCTGACGGACATGCTCACCCGCTGGGCCGCCAAGGGGCTCATAGATCAGTTGTTCGGAGGTGCCGGCACCACTGGTGCTGGGACGGCCGGCGGGGATTGGATCGGCCGGCTCTTCGGGGGCGGGTCGAACTCGGGCGGCGGCTGGCTCAGCAAGATATTCGGCTCGTTCACTGGGATGAGCAGCGGTGGCGGCGGCTGGCTATCCAGCATCTTCGGCGGCGGCAGCACTGTCCCTTCGACCGGATTCGCCGGTTCTTTCGGCAACAACTTCGGTTGGCTTTTCGGTGGCGCCCGGGCTGGCGGCGGCAGCGTCTGGCCGGACTCCGCATTCCTGGTCGGTGAGCGTGGACCGGAGCTGTTCGTGCCGCGATCAGCGGGCACGGTGCTGCCTGCCAACGTGACCCGCCAAGCTGCGCAAGGAGGTCCGCCGGGCGTGGTCAACTTCCACAACAGCCAGCACTTCAACGGCCTGCCTGGCAGGCAGACCATGCAGCAGTCCGAACTGGAGATAGGGCGTGCCGCACGCCGTGCAATGGCGAGGACGGGGCGCTAAAGGTCTAAGTTTTCACCGGATCGGGGGAAAACCCAAATACGGGGAAATCCCCCATTGGGGGAGATTCCTCAGATCCGAGGAATCTACATCCGGGGGAGTCCCGCATGTAAGCCCGCGCCTCAAGCGTTGCCTTGCTGCGATCTCAAATCGCACCAAGAGAGCCGAGGGTGTCGCGTATCGCTACCCCACCCGGCGGCGATGGTGTCCAGCGCCTTGACGGCATCCGATGACCTCCAATTTCTGGAGCCCACGACTTCCGCTCAAAACTGAGCGAAAGGGTGTCCAGCCTGCGGACCCCCGTCGATTCAGGAACTAGCGGAATCCCGGCAGTCAAATGTGAGCCAGGCCCACCTTTAAATCACGCCAATCAGCGTGATTTTAGTAGCAGGTAGTCCTGCTTTCACCTTCCATCGATTTCAAAGTAGTTGGTCGGCCCTAAGCCCGAGATGATATCGAGTGTTGCGAGCATCGCCGCCTTTGTGGTGTAAGCCTCACCATATGCCATCGGCTCCCCGTTTCCTCCGACAAGCCGCCAGCGCCATTGCCCATGGGTCGGTGATGCATGTCCTCCCAGCGCATTGAGTAGAGACGCCTGCTCCCCGACCTTCAGCCCTTCCCGGTAAATCTGAAAATACGGTTTTCCAGCCATGTCGATCCCTCCCTGTGGTTCCAGGAATAACGGGTTGGGGGGCATGCTGCGGCCAAGTCTCCGCTCTTGCGACGAGCCCGCCATAGCGTGGCGCCATGGCGATATCAGACAAGATTCCGTGGCAGGAGCTGGCGCTCACCGCCTCCGAGTGCGGTGAGCTCTGGGGCATCACCCCGGAGCACTTCCTGGCTACGATCGCGTGCAAGCCGTCGTTCCCGGTCCGCCTGACCCGGAAGCCGGCGACCTGGAAGGCGGGCGAGGTGATCGCCTGGCGCGATGAGAACCGGGCCGGCAATCGACCGCTACGAACGAGCCGGCTCAAACGCGAAGAGCGAGATTGCGAATGACCGATGCGTCCATCGCCACATTGGCCGCCCTGCTGACTGGCGATTGCTGGCTGTCTGCTGACGCGTGCGCGGTGTTCCTAGGCCTAACCACCAAGAAGGGCGAGCCAAACCGGCGCGGATTCCTGGAGCGCGTAGCATGCCGCTCCAGCTTTCCGAAGCCGCTGATCATCGGCAACGAGAAGAAGTGGAAAAAGTCCGAGGTCGCCTTGTGGGCCGAGGATGAGCGGCGCCACCCATCAGCCCGTTAGTTGGTGTAATTCCTGTGTAATCGTGCCGGAAATTGCAGCCATTTCACGGTGATCGGGTGAAAGCAAGGGAAATGCAGATGCCGAGAAAACAGCTTGTTTTTGCGACTATTTACCACTCAAGGCGACGTGCGGAAACGCTTCGGGAGTGGATTATGAGTCCCCTGCTCTAACCGTTGAGCTATAGGCCCGTGCGAGCGGGCATTCTAATGGCTGGGCGAGTGGGGCGTAAGCCGGCGGCGGGCGGCATCCGGGGCTTCGCGGTGGATGCGCGCGATGCGTCTGGCCGCGATCGCGCGGCGATAAGTGTGCCGTCGACAGGTTCCGGGCAGCGGCGCTCCGGCGGTAGCGCGGCCGAGCGCGGGGTGACGCGGCTCGCAGGCAAGCGTGCGCGCCGCCGTCTGCGTCGACGTTTCCCCGGCGACGGCCCGCTCAGCGCTTCGCGCTCATCGAATACGGCCGCTGCGCCGGGTCGGTCGCCCATTGTTTGTTCGGTTCGGCCTGCATGACGAAGCGCAGTTCGCCGCCGGCGAGGATTTCGTCGTGGCGCAGGTAGGCGCGGTCCAGCGGCTTGCCGTTGAGGGTCGCGCCGGCGATGTAGGGGCGGGCTTCGCTCAGGCCTTCGGCGACGATGGCGAAGCGCTTGCCGTTGGGCAGGTTGAGCGTGGCCTTGGGCAAGAAGGGGCGGCCGATGACATATTCGTTGCTGCCCGGGGCGACCGGATAGAAGCCCAGCGCGGTGAATACGTACCAGGCCGACATCTGGCCGAGGTCGTCGTTGCCGGCCAGGCCGTCGGGGCGCGGGGCGTATTGGCTGGCCATGATCTGGCGTAAACGCTCCTGGCTGCGCCAGGGTTGGCCGGCATAGGCGTACAGGTAGGCGACGTGGTGACTGGGTTCGTTGCCGTGGGCGTACCAGCCGATCAGGCCGGTGATGTCCTCCATGTGGGCGAAGATCTTCGGGTCGACCTTGGCGTCGAAGACTTGGTCGAGGCGTTCGATCAGCTTTTGCTCGCCGCCGTGCGCGGCGGCGAGGCCGGCGACGTCCTGCGGCACGTACCACGAGTATTGCCAGGCGTTGCCTTCGGTGTAGTCGGTGCCGTAGCCGCTGGCGCTGGGGTCGAAGGGCTCGCGGAAGGCACCGTCGCGCTTGCGCGCGCGCATGAAGCCGGTCGACGCGTCGAAAGCATGCTTCCAGTTGCCGGCCCGTTGCTCGAAGCGCGCGGCGACGTCTTCGCGCCCCATCGCAGCGGCCATGCGCGCGATGGTCCAGTCGTCGTAGGCGTACTCCAAGGTCTTGGACGCGGCTTCGCCTTCTTCGTCGATCGGCACGTAACCGAGCTGCCGGTACTGGGCGATGCCGTCGTAGGGGCCGTAGTCGGCGCTGGCCACCATCGCCTGCAGCGCTTGCCCGGCATCGAAGCCACGGATGCCCTTCATGTAGGCATCGGCGATGACCGGCACGGCGTGGTAGCCGACCATGCACCAGGTCTCCTGACCGTGGAAGGCCCACACCGGCAGCACGCCGTAAGGGCTGTGGCGATGCGCGGCGAGCAACGAGTTGACGAAGTCGGCGTTGCGGCGCTCGGGCTGGACCAGGGTCAGCAGCGGGTGCAGCGCGCGATAGGTGTCCCACAGGGAAAACGTCGAATAGTTCGTCCATCCCTGGGCCTGGTGCACGGCGTTGTCCGGTCCGCGGTAGCGGCCGTCGCTGTCCATGAACAGCGTCGGGCCGAGCAGGCTGTGGTAGAGCGCGGTGTAGAAGCTCTTGCGCTGCGGTTCGGGCGCATCGAGTTCGACCGCCGACAAGGCCTCGCTCCAGCGCTGGCGCGCCTGCGCGCGCACGCGGTCGAAATCGAAGCCGGGCATTTCGGCGTCGAGGTTGGCGATGGCGCTGTCTTCGCTGACCGGCGAGATCGCGACTTTGACGATCAGTTCTTGCCCGGCGGCGTCGGCGAAATCCAGGCTGGCGACCAGCTGCCGGCCTTCGATCTGGGCGCGGCGGCGCGGGTCTTTTTCGCCCGGCGGCGGGAAGCCCTTGTAGACGATGTCGGCTTCGGTGTCGTGGAAGGCGTGGCCGCTGAGCGGGCGCGAGAAGCGCATGGCGAAATACAGCTGCCGGCCCGGCGCCCAGCCGCGGGTTTCGCGGAAGCCGGTGACGGTGCCGTCGGCGCGCAGGCGCAGCCGCGACCACAGCACTTTGCCGGGGTAGTCGTACAGGCTGGTGCGCAGGTCGATCAGCAGGTGGGCGTCCTGCCCCGCCGGATAGCGGTAGCGGTGCACGCCGACGCGGTCGCCGGCGGTGAGTTCGGCGCGGATCTTGTAGTCGTCGAGGGTGACCGCGTAGTAGCCGGGCTCGGCGCGCTCGTCGTCGTGGCGGAAGGCCGAGCGGTAGCCGCTGCGCGGGGCCTGGGCCTGGCCGCGTTCGAGCTTGACCTCGCCGGCGATCGGCATCAGCAGCACATCGCCGAGGTCGGAGTGACCGGTGCCCGAGAAATGGGTGTGGGAGAAGCCGACGATGGTTGGGTCGCCGTAGCGGTAGCCGGCGGCCCAGCCGTAGGCTTCCTTGCGGGGCTTGATTTCGGTGTCCGGGCTGAGCTGGATCATGCCGAACGGAACCGTGGCGCCGGGATAGGTGTGGCCCTCGCCGCCGGTACCGATGAAGGGATCGACCGCGCGGTAGGCGCGCTCGCCGGCATCGCCGGCCGGGGCGGCCCGGGCCGGGCCGGCGAGGCAGGCGCCCCAGACCAGCACGGCGGCGAACCCGGCGCGCCAGGGACGCGCGGCGGATCGGGACTGCGGGGCGGGCGGCGACGGGATCGGCCGGGTCATCCGGGGCACTCCGTATCGGAACTGGGCGGCAGGAACGCGTCCGGGTCGGCAAAACGGGCCCGGAGCCCTTTTAGATCGTTCTAAATCGAGGCAAGCTAGCATGCGTCCCGACCGCGTTCATGCTGCATTGCAGAATGCAGCGGCGGGGCTTAGACCGCAGGATGGCGGCATTTAGAACGATCCAAAAGCCGCCCGGAGCCATGATTCCCGTTCGATCCCCCCTCTCAGCGAGGTGTTCACGATGAACGACGCGCCCGCCCCCCGCGGCCGGGTCACCCTGGCCGACATCGCGCGCGCCTGCGGCCTGTCGCGCGCGACGGTGTCGCTGGTGCTGCGCGGCAGCCCGCTGGTGCATGCCGACACCCGCGCCCGGGTCGAAGCCGAGCTCAAGCGCCAAGGCTATGTATATCACCGCGGCGCCGCCAACCTGCGGCGCAAGGTGTCGACCGGCGTGGCCCTGGTCATCAACGACCTGTCCAACCCGTTCTTCGCCGAATTCGCCGCCGGCGTCGACGAATGGCTGGCCACCGCCGGCTTCGTCACCCTGCTCGGCAGCACCAACGAATCGGTCGAACGCCAGCAGGCGGTGCTGACCTCGCTGATGGAGCACGACCCGGCCGGGATCATTCTGTCGCCGGCCGAAGGCAGCGACGGCGCGCGGGTGCGCAACCAGATCGGCGAACGCACGCCGGTGCTGGTGTTCAACCGCGAACTCGACGGCACGCCGTGGGATTTCCTCGCCCTCGACAACATCCACGGCGCGCGCCTGGCCACGCGCCACCTGATCGATCGCGGCCACCGCCGCATCGCCTTCTTCGGCGGCCATCGCGATTCGTCCTCGTGCCGGCAACGCCGCCAGGGCTATCGCGAGGCGATGGTCGAAGCCGGGCTGGAGCCGGAACCGCAGTGGCTGGTGGAGTGCGCGCCGACCCGGCTGGAAGCGGCGCAGCAGACCGGCGCGCTGTTCGTGCGCGATCCCGCGCCGACTGCGGCCGTCTGCTACAACGACGCCGTCGCGCTGGGCCTGATGGCCGGCCTGGTCGCGCGCGGCCGCCGCCCCGGCGGCGATTTCGCCGTGGTCGGATTCGACGACATTCCCGAAGCCTCGGTCGCCTCGCCGACCCTGACCACGGTCGCGGTCGACCCGCGCGCGCGCGGCCGCCAGGCCGCCGAGCTGATCCTCAAACGCCTGCGCGACCCGGACATGCCGCGCGCCCACACCATCGCCCCGGTGCGGCTGCAGGCGCGCAGCAGCAGCGAGGTGCATCTGCCGCACAACGGAGCTTCCGCATGAGCCGTCGCGACATGTCCTACACCGCCGCGCTGGCGGTGGTGACCACGATCTTCTTCACCTGGGGCGGCCTGACCAGCCTCAACGATGTGCTGATCCCGCATCTGAAGGCCGTGTTCCAGATGAACTACGCCCAGTCGATGCTGATCCAGTCGACCTTCTTCGGCGCGTATTTCCTGATGTCGCTGCCGGCCAGCCGGGTGGTGGCCAAGTTCGGCTACAAGAACAGCATCGTGATCGGCCTGATCGTGGCCGCGATCGGCGCGGCGATGTTCTTCCCCGCCGCGCGCATTCCGTCGTATCCGCTTTTCCTGGGCGCGCTGTTCGTGCTCGCCAGCGGCATCACCCTGCTGCAGGTCTCGGCCAATCCCTACATCAGCCTGCTCGGCGACCCCGCCGGCGCGCCGAGCCGCTTGAACCTGGCCCAAGCGCTGAATTCGCTGGGCACGACCGTGTTCCCGTACGTGATCGGCCCGCTGATCCTGTCCGGCGCGGTGCTCGGCACCGCCGAGCTGGCGGCGATGTCGGCGACCGAGCAGGCCGCGTACCGCGCCCACGAAGCGGCGTCGGTGCAGATGCCGTACATGATCATCGCCGGCTGCCTGCTGCTGCTGGCGGTGTTCGTCTACACCATGCGCATCCCGCCGCTGACCGAAGCCACCGAGAGCGCCGACCCGGTGCACCACAGCTTCGCCGAGGTGCTGAGCCAGAAGCACCTGTTGTACGGAGTGATCGCGATCTTCGTCTACGTCGGCGCCGAGGTCTCGATCGGCAGCTTCCTGATCAACTACATCTCCGCACCGGAGATCGGCAACATCGACCACGCCAAGGCCAGCGAGTACCTGGCGTATTACTGGGGCGGCGCGATGGTCGGCCGCTTCGTCGGCGCGATGCTGTTGCAGCGCTTCGACGCGCGCCGCCTGCTGGCCCTGTTCGCGATCGCGGCGATGGCGCTGCTGGCGCTGACCATGAGCGGCAAGGGCACGCTGGCGATGTGGACGGTGCTGTCGATCGGCCTGTTCAACTCGATCATGTTCCCGACCATCTTCACCATCGCCATCGAACGGCTGGGACCGATGACCAGCAAGGCCTCCAGCCTGCTGATCATGGGCATCGTCGGCGGCGCGGTGGTGCCCTGGCTGCAGGGCGTGCTGTCCGACCGGATCGGCATCCAGCAATCGTTCGTAATTCCTTTGATCTGTTACGCCTTCATCGTCTGGTACGGCTTCGCCGGCTCGCGCATCCGCGCCGGCCAGGGCCAGCACGCCAGCGCCCAGGCTTCGGGAGTGATGCATTGATGTCTGCTGCAGCGCAGCCCGCGCAGTCGCGCAATTCCGCCATCGTCTGTTTCGGCGAAGCCTTGATCGATTTCCTCGCCCGCCCGGCCGAGGCGCCGGGCGAGCCGCGCCATTTCGTCGAGTACGCCGGCGGCGCGCCGGCCAACGTCGCCGTCGCCGCGGCCCGGCTCGGCGCGCCGGCGCGCTTCGTCGGCATGCTCGGCCAGGACATGTTCGGCGACTTCATCGCCGCCCAGTTGCAGCACTACGGCGTGGACACCCGCGACGTGGTCCGCACCGGCGAGGCCAAGACCGCGTTGGCGTTCGTGTCGCTGGACGGCTTTGGCGAGCGCAGCTTCAGCTTCTATCGCCCGCCGGCCGCCGACCTGCTGTTCCGCGACGCCGACTTCCGCGCCGACGGCTTCGCCGATGCCGGCATCTTCCATGTCTGCTCCAACAGCCTGACCGAGGAAGGCATCGCCGCGACGACCCTGGCCGGCATGCGCCGCGCGCGCCTGGCCGGCGCCCTGGTCAGCATGGACATGAACCTGCGGCCGTCGCTGTGGCCGCACGATGTCGATCCGGCGCCGCGGCTGATCGCGGCCTTGCTGGAGGCCGACCTGATCAAGCTGTGCGGCAGCGAGTTCCAGTTCCTTGCGCGCCATCTCGGCGGCGAGGAAGCGGCGCTGCAGCGACTGTGGCACGGCCATGCACGCTGCGTGCTGATCACCGACGGCGCCACGCCGATCCGTTGGCATACCCGCACCCGCCAGGGCGAAGTCGCGACCTTCCGCGTCGCCCCGGCCGACACCACCGGCGCCGGCGACGCCTTCGTCGGCGGCCTGCTGCAGCGCTTGTCGAGCCTGGGCGTGGACGCCGCCGGCTTCGCCGACTTCATCGCCGACGAGGCCGCCTTGGTCGCCGCGCTGCGCTATGCCGCCGCCGCCGGCGCACTGGCCACCACCCGCCACGGCGCGTTCGCGGCCATGCCCGACACCGCCGAGGTCGAGCGCCTCATCCGCGAACAATCCTGACCGCCGCTCCGCTTCCGATCCGGTATTCCCCGATGAATCTTCCCGCGCATCCGCTGCCCGACTTCCGCCGGCCCGAGACCCTGCTCGCGCACGTCGCCGACACCATGGCCTTCTACGATCCGGTCGCGCTGGATCCGAACGGCGGCTTCTTCCATTACTTCCGCGACGACGGCTCGGTCTACGACGCCTCGCACCGGCACCTGGTCAGCAGCACGCGCTTCGTCTTCAACTACGCGATGGCGGCGATCGAATTCGGCCGCGACGACTACCGCGAGCGCGCACGCCACGGCCTGCGCTATCTGCGCGAGGCGCATCGCGACGCCGCCAGCGGCGGTTACGCGTGGACGATCCGCGACGGCCGCGCCGAAGACCGCATGAACCACTGCTACGGCGTGGCCTTCGTACTGCTGGCCTACTCCACCGCGCGCAAGGCCGGCATCGCCGAGGCCGCGGCGTGGATGGACGAAACCTGGGAACTGCTGGAAGCGCGCTTCTGGGAGCCGAACCACGGCCTGTACCGCGACGAGGCCGACGCGCAGTGGAACTTCACCGGCTATCGCGGCCAGAACGCCAACATGCACATGTGCGAAGCGATGCTGGCCGCGTTCGAAGCCTCGGGCGAAGCGCGCTATCTGCAGCGCGCGCTAACGCTGGCGCAGAACATGACCCAGCGTCAGGCGGCCCAGGCCGACGGGCTGGTGTGGGAGCACTACGACCGCGACTGGAACATCGACTGGGATTATCACCGCGACGACCCCAAGCACCTGTTCCGCCCCTGGGGGTTCCAGCCCGGCCACCAGACCGAGTGGGCCAAGCTGCTGCTGATCCTCGACCGCCACCTCACCGCACGCGGCGAAACCGTGGACTGGCTGGTGCCTACCGCGCGCCACCTGTTCGACGTCGCGGTCGCGCGCTCCTGGGACCCCGAGCACGGCGGGCTGTGTTACGGATTCGCCCCCGACGGCACGGTCTGCGACGACGACAAGTATTTCTGGGTCCAGGCCGAGTCGCTGGCGACCGCGGCGCTGCTGGCGATCCGCACCGGCGAGGCGCAGTACTGGGCGTGGTACGACAAGCTGTGGGCCTACGCCTGGCAGCACATGGTCGATCATCGCTACGGCGCCTGGTACCGGATTCTCGATCGCGAGAACCGCAAGTACAGCGACGAGAAGAGCCCGGCGGGCAAGACCGATTACCACACCATGGGCGCCTGCTATGAAGTGCTGCGCTGGCTGCGGCAACGCTGAGGTCCGCCGCGGCGCCGAGCTCGCGGCGCACCGGCTTTCTCTGGGAGCGGCGTGAGCCGCGACCAAGGGATGCGCAGAAAACCATAAGCGTTCGCCCCCCCATCGAAACTACGCCGCCCCCCTGTAGGAGCGGCGCAAGCCGCGGCAACCAAAGCGCTGCACGCAAGGGCACCGGCGCGGGCGCCCGACAGCCGCCAGCGCTCACAGCGCCGGGCTTCGGAAGGCAACGCGGTATCGAACCGCTGCGGTTGTCGCGGCTTGCGCCGCTCCTGCCCCGGTAAGCGGGCGCCGCGTTCATCCGCCGCTCGTCGGGAGGGCGGCGCCTGCGCCCGCACCGAGGGCCGCTCGCCCAGACCGCCGGGCCTATCCTGGGCGCCCGCCTCCGAGGATCGCGCCATGGATACCCAGCAGATCGCCAACCGCTACGTCGAGCTGTGCCGCGCGGGCAAGCACGAGCAGATCCAGGACGAACTCTATGCCGACGACGCCGTCAGCATCGAAGCGCCGGGCAATCAGGCCGGGCCGCTCGGCAACGTGGAAGGCCTGGCCGCGATCCGCGAGAAGGGACGCCGGTTCATGGACGACGTGATCGAGATCCACGACAGCTGGTGCAGCGATCCGGCGGTCGGCGGCGACTGGTTCAGCCTGGCGATGAGCATCGACGCCACCTACAAGAGCATGGGCCGCATGCCGATGGCCGAGGTCGCGGTGTACAAGGTGCGCGACGGCAAGATCGTGCACGAGCAGTTTTTCTACGGCTGAGCCTGCGCGCGCCGCGGACGGCGGCCGCAGCGAGTTCGCGCGCGTGTCCGCGGCCGCACGGGAATGCGGCGCCGCCGGCGCGATCGCGGCCAACGCGCCCGGCCGGCAAGCCGGCGGGGGCGTTCAGCCCGGCACGGGAGCGGGGCCGAGCGCAACGCGGCAGGCGCGCGCGACGGCTCGGCGCCGGAAACGAAACAGGCCCCGCGAGCGGGGCCTGTTTCGTATTGCGTGCGCGGCCCGACCGACTCAGTCGATGTCGAGGAAGCTGCGCAGCTGTTCCGAGCGGCTCGGGTGACGCAGCTTGCGCAGCGCCTTGGCTTCGATCTGGCGGATGCGCTCGCGGGTCACGTCGAACTGCTTGCCGACCTCTTCCAGGGTGTGGTCGGTGTTCATGTCGATGCCGAAACGCATGCGCAACACCTTGGCCTCCCTCGGGGTCAGGCCGGCGAGCACGTCGCGGACCGTCTCGGAGAGGTTGATGTTGGTGGTCGCTTCCACCGGGGACTCCACGTTGGTGTCCTCGATGAAGTCGCCCAGATGCGAGTCCTCGTCGTCGCCGATCGGGGTCTCCATCGAGATCGGTTCCTTGGCGATCTTCATGACCTTCCGGATCTTGTCCTCCGGCATGTCCATTTCCTTCGCCAGCTCTTCCGGAGTCGCTTCGCGGCCGTACTGCTGCAGCATCTGGCGGCTGATGCGGTTGAGCTTGTTGATCGTCTCGATCATGTGCACCGGGATGCGGATGGTGCGGGCCTGATCGGCGATCGAACGGGTGATGGCCTGGCGGATCCACCAGGTGGCGTAGGTCGAGAACTTGAAGCCGCGGCGGAACTCGAACTTGTCCACCGCCTTCATCAGGCCGATGTTGCCTTCCTGGATCAGGTCGAGGAACTGCAGGCCGCGGTTGGTGTACTTCTTGGCGATGGAGATCACCAGGCGCAGGTTGGCCTCGACCATCTCCTTCTTGGCCTTGCGCGCCTTGGCTTCGCCGTAGGCGACCTGGCGGCTGATTTCCTTGATGTCGGCCAGGGTCAGCAGCGAGGCCTGCTCCAGCTCGATGGTGGCCTGCTGCTCGGCGATGATCTGGTCCTTGACGTCGCGCAGGCCCGACGACCACTTCTGCTTGCGCTTGAGCAGCTCGTCGACCCATTCCAGATTGGTCTGGTTGCCTTCCCAGGCGCGGATGAAGTCCTTGCGCGGCATCTTGGCCACGCGCGTGGCCAGGTCGAGGATCTTGCGCTCGTGGTCCTTGATCGCGCCGACCACGTCGCGCAGGTTGCGCATCAGGGTGTCGGTCAGGGCCAGCGGCAGCTTGAGGGTGACGAACACCGCGGCGATGTCCTCGCGCAGCTTGGTCACGGTCTTGTGGCCCGCGCCGTTCTTGACCTGGGCCTTGAGGAACTTGCCGTGCAGGTCGGCGATGGCCTCCATCCGCGCGGCGACCTCGACCGGGTCCGGACCGGACGTGGTCTCTTCGGCGTCGGCATCGTCGGCCGCCTCGACTTCGTCCTCGTCGTCTTCGGTGGCCGCGTCGTCGTCGACCGGCAGCGCCGCCGCCGGCGGCTCGGGTTCTTCATCGAGGTGGTCGTTGAAGCCGACCACGATCTCGGCCAGACGCTTCTTGCCGGCCTTGTGCTGCTCGTAATCGTCGAGGATCAGCTGGACCGTGCCCGGGAACAGCGCCAGCGAGGCCTGGACCTGGTTCAGGCCCTCCTCGATGCGCTTGGCGATGGCGATTTCGCCTTCGCGGGTCAACAGCTCGACCGTACCCATTTCGCGCATGTACATGCGCACCGGGTCGGTGGTACGGCCGCCTTCGCCGTCGAGCGCGGTCAGCGCCGCGGCGGCTTCTTCGGCCGCGGTGTCGTCGACTTCACGGTTACCGGTATTGCCGTCGGCGAGCAACAGCGTTTCGGCATCGGGCGCGACTTCGTGCACCTCGATGCCCATGCCGTTGATCATGCCGATGATGTCTTCGATCTGCTCGGCGTCGACCAGATCGTCGGGCAGGTGATCGTTGACCTCGGCATAGGTCAGGTAGCCCTGCTCCAAGCCCTTGGAAATCAGGAGCTTGATATCGGACGGAGGGGGCTGACGTTCGTTGGCCATGGGCTGCGCCACCGCTGGGATAGGGGAACGCTCCAGTATAGCAGATCCGGCAGGGTCGGCCGGAGGGCCGGGACCAGGCGGGACGGGGCTAAGACCGAAGCAGGAAAGTGACCGGGCCGTCGTTGACCAGGCTGACGACCATATGGGCGCCGAAGCGACCGGTTTCCACCCCTCCGGCGTGACGTTGCCGGCAGGTTTCGACCAGCCGGTTGAATAGCGGTTCAGCCAGGGCCGGGGCGGCGGCGGTGCTGAAGCCCGGACGCATGCCGCTGCGGGTGTCGGCGGCCAGGGTGAACTGGCTGACCAGCAGCAGGCCGCCGCCGGTATCGGCCAGGCCACGGTTCATCCGTCCGGCCTCGTCGGCGAACACCCGGTAGCCGAGCAGGCGCTCGGCCATGCGCGCGATCTGGACCTCGCCGTCGCCGGGCTCTACCCCGACCAGGGCCAGCAGCCCGGGCCCGATCGCGCCGACGGTTTCGCCGTCGACCACGACCGAGGCCTGAGCGACGCGCTGGATCAAGCTCAACATGCGAACGGGCACCACGAGGCTTCGGACCGGCAAGTCTAAAAGGGAGGCAGGGGCTGCAGCGCGCTTAACCCCCTGCAGCCCTTTCACTAAACTGGGCCGATGACCCGCTTCGTCGCCCGTCTGCTCTATCTTCTCGCCAGCGCGCTGGGCCGCCTGCCGTGGTCCTGGCAGATGCGCCTGGGCGACGCGGTGGCCCGGCTGTGGCAGCGCCGGGCCGCGCGCGAGGCCCGGGTCGCCCGGGTCAACCTGGAGCTGGCCTACCCCGGCCTGGCCGCCGAAGAGCGCGAACGCCTGCAGCAGGCCATCGTCCGCACCACCGCGCGCCAGGCGATCGAGACTCTGCGCCTGTGGACCCGGCCGCATGCCGAGAACCTCGCCCTGCTGCGCGAGCAGCACGGCGTCGAGCTGTTCGACGCCGCCCTGGCCGCCGGCCGCGGCCTGATCGTGGCCGCGCCGCACTACGGCAACTGGGAACTGCTCAACCAATGGCTGGCCTCGCGCACGCCGCTGGCGATCCTGTACCGGCCGCCGGAATCGGCGGTCGGCGAAGCCTTCCTCAACCTGGTCCGCGCCGACAGCGACACCGGCCGGGTGACCCAGGTCCGCGCCGAGGGCGCGGCGGTGCGCCAACTGTGGAAACGGCTCAGCGCCGGCGGCGTGGTCGGGATCCTGCCCGACCAGCAGCCCAAGGCCGGCGACGGCGAGTTCGCGCCGTTCTTCGGCGTACCGGCGCTGACCATGACCCTGCTCGGCCGGCTCGCCGAACGCACCGGCGCGACGGTGCTGTTCTGTTACTGCGAACGCCTGCCCTCGCACCCGCAGCAACCGGCGTTCGCGCTGCGCGTCGAAGCCGCGCCGGCCGGCATCGCCGACCCCGATCCGCAGCGCGCCTGCGTCGCGCTCAACGCCGCCGTCGAGCGCATCGCCCGGCGCGATCCGGCCCAGTACCAGTGGACGTACAAGCGCTACACCCTGCGGCCGTCCGGCAACGGCGACGACAACCCGTACCGGTTGCGCTGAGCGCGCCGCAGCGCGCACTGCGCGGCCGCCGCCGCGGCTACACTCGGCGCTTCACCGCAGCCCCCGAACGACGATGACCGACGCGCCCGACAGCGCCGATTCCCTTGCCCCGCCGGCCCCCGCACCGGCCGCCGACGAGGGTTGGCAACGGCTGCCGCCGCGCGCCCAGTTGCTGTGCACGATCGATGTCAGCCTGTCGCTGGCGGCGCTGTTCGCGATCGCCGGAGTGGTGCTCGGCGTGCTGACCCGCGGCCTGCTGGTCGGTACCGCCAGCGCGCTCACCGGCGCCCTGCTCGGCGCCGGCATCGGCACCTGGATCGGCCTGCGCCGTTACCGCAACACCTTGTGGCGGCTGGACGCGCACGGCTTCGCGGTGCGCCGCGGCGTCGCCTGGCAGCGCGAGACGCTGGTGCCGCTGACCCGGGTCCAGCACCTCGACCTCAAGCACGGCCCGCTGCAGCGCCTGCGCGACCTGGCCACCCTGGTCGTGCACACCGCCGGCACCCGGCACAGCGCGGTGTCGATCGATCATCTCGATGCCGCCGACGCCGAACGCCTGCGCGAACGCCTGGGCCGCCAACTCGACCACGACGACGAGGCCTGATGAGCGCTTCCCAGCCCGCCGAGCCGTCCGCCGGCGTCGCCGCCGAGCCCGCGACCGCGCCGCCGCCCGCCGCGCCCCAGGGCGAGGCCGCGCTCGACCGGCGCCTGCATCCGATGTCGTGGCTGTTCGTGCTGATCCAGCAGCTCAAGCAGTTCGTGGTGCCGCTGATCGCGCTGCTGGTGTTCGGCCGCGGCGACCGCAACGAGTTGTGGTCGCTGATCGGCGTCGGCGTGCTGGTGGCGGTGTCGATCTGGCGCTACCTGACCTATCGCTACGGCATCGGCGCCAACCACCTGGTCGTGCGCAGCGGCCTGTTCAACCGCAGCCTGCGCGAGATCCCGTTCGTACGGATCCAGAACGTGGCCGTGCACCAGACCGTGCTGCACCGCCTGTTCGGGGTCGCCGAGGTGCGCCTGGAGTCGGCCGGCAGCAAAGAGCCCGAGGCGCAGATGCGGGTGCTCAAGCTGGCCGACGCATTGGCCCTGGAGGCGCTGGTGCGTCGCCGCGGCGACGCGCCCGCGCCGGGCCAGGCCGAGGCGCCGGCCGAAGTGCTGCTGCGCCTGCCGCCGGCCGAAGTCCTGCGCCTGGGGCTGGTCTCGGACGGCGGCCTGGTCCTGATCGGCGCCGGCTTCGCCGCACTGAGCCAGGCCATGCCCGACTTCAGCGCGAAAGTGCCCGGCCGGCTGATGCGCGAAGCCGCGCGCTGGTTGTTCGGCCGGGTCGAGTCCTACCACCTCGACGCGCTCGGCTACGTCGGCGTGGCCCTGGTGCTGGCCTTGGCCCTGGCGGTCGCGCTCAAGCTGCTGTCGATGGCGCTGGCGGTGCTGCGCTACTACGGCTTCGAACTCAGCGAACACGGCCGCCGCCTGACCGCCGAGCGCGGCCTGCTCGGGCGCTGGCGCACCACGGTGCCGCGCCGGCGCATCCAGGCCTGGACCCTGGAGGAAGGCCTGCTGCACCGCCTGCTCGCCCGTCGCCGGCTGGCGGTGGACACGGTCGGCGCCGGCGACCAAGACGACGGACGCGCGCTGAAGGAGCTGGCGCCGATCGCATCGGCACCGGCCTGCGATGCGCTGATCGAACGCCTGTTGCCCGGCGCTCGGCTGGAGCAACTGCAATGGCGCCCGCTACCGGACGCGGCCTGGTGGCGACTGTTCCTGCCCGACGTGCCCTGGGTCGCGCTGGCGGCGTTCGCGTTGTATTGGCAGATCGGCGCCTTGAGCGCGCTGGCGCTGGCCTGGTTGCCGTGGGCCGCGTTCAAGGCCCAGCGCCGCGCGCGCCGGATCGGCTACGCGCTGGATTCGCAGTTGGTCGCGGTACGCGAAGGCTGGTGGCGACGCTACTGGCGCTTCGCCGAACTCGACAAGCTGCAGGCCTTGCAGATCACCCGTTCGCCGCTCGACCGCCGTTGCGGCACCGCGACGTTGTGGCTGGACACCGCCGGCGGCGGTGCGCTGGGGCCGCCGCTGCGGATCCGCTTCCTGCCCGAGGACGAGGCGCGACGGCTGTACGCCGCATTGGCCGCGGTGCTGGCGCGGCGGCCGCTGCGCTGGTGAGCGCGCGCGGCCGAAGCGCCGCGGAGAAACGCCACTCAGCCCGCCGGCTGCGGCCAGGCCGGGCCGAGGCCGGCGACCGCCGCGCCGTCGGGCTGCGGCTGTTGCTGCAAGCCGTGCTCGGTCCAGGTCAGGCGTCGGCGCCGGGTCTGCGCGCGCAGGCGGCGATTGAAGGCGATGCTCTCGGCGCTGGCGTAGCCGCGCGGGTGGTCCAGGTGCACCACGATCGCGCGATGGCGGATGCGGATGCCGCGGATGCCGGCGTTGTGCAGACGCTCGCCGAACTCGCGGTCCTGGCCGCCGTAGCGCATGCGCTCGTCGAAGCCGTTGACGGCGAGGATGTCGCGCTTCCAGCCCGATGCGCCGTGTCCGTTCCAACTCGCCCGCGCCGGGCTGACCTGGTCCAGCAACCAGGCCAGCCGCGGCGGCGCCGTCAGTTTGAGATCGCGCCGCGTGGCCGGCATGCCGTGCGCGCGCAGCCAGCGCGCGTCGAAGCAGCGGCCGCTGGCGATGTCGTCGGGGCCGATGCGCCGGCTCGTCTCCATCGGCAGCTTGTGATAGCCGCCGGACAGGAAACGGCCCGGCCGGCGCAGGCGCAGATGGGTGGCGACGAAATCGGCGCGCGGAATGCAGTCGCCGTCGGTGAAGATCAGATAGTCGGCGGCGCTGGCCCGGATCGCCATGTTCAGCGCCTGGCATTTGCGGAAGCCCTGGTCGGGCTGCCACAGGTGCCGCAGCGGCATCGGCAACCGCGGCCGCAGGCGCTCGATGCAGGCACGGGTGTCCTCGCCGCTGCCGTCGTCGGCGATCAGGATCTCGAAGTCGCGCCGGCTCTGCGCGGCGAAACCCAGCAGCACCTTCTCCAGCCAGGCCGGCTGGTTGTAGGTGGTGAACACGACGCTGGCGACGGGCGGTTGAGTCATAGGGGCGCGGCAGTGGCGAAGGAGCAATCAAGCCGCAACGCGTCCGCGCCATCATGGTTTGCGCGTCCCGCGGTTGCGGCGCGCCCACCTTGACCTGCGAATACGACGATGCCGTTACCGGACCATGCCAGTTCTCCGCGCCGTCCCGCGTTGTCGGCGACGGTGATCGCCTGCGACGAGGCCGACCGCATCGCCGACTGCCTGGCGTCGCTGGCGTTCTGCGACGAGATCCTGGTGGTCGACTCGGGCTCGCGCGACGCCACCGCGGACATCGCGCGCGGCTTCGGCGCGCGCGTGCTGCACCGGCCGTTCGACGGCTTCCGCAGCCAGAAGCAGTTCGCGATCGAACAGGCTGCGCACGACTGGGTGTTGTGCGTCGATGCCGACGAACGCATCGACGCGACTCTGCGCGAAGCGATCGAGCGCGCCCGCGACGCCGGTTTCGCCGCGGCGGCCGGCTACCGCTTCGCCCGCCGCTCGGAGTACTTCGGCCGCTACCTGCGCCACGGCAACGCCTACCCGGACCGCAAGCTGCGCCTGTTCGACCGCCGTCGCGGCGGCTGGCGCGGCGACCGCGAGGTGCACGAAAGCGCCAGCGTCGACGGCGCGGTGGCGACCCTGCGCGGCGACCTGCTGCACCGCCCGTTCCGTTCGTTCGAACACCAGTTGGCCAAGGGCCGGCGCTACGCGCAGATGATGGCCGAGCACGACCACGCCCGCGGCCGACGCGCTTCGCTGGCGCGGCTAGTGCTTTCTCCGGCCTGGCGGTTCTGGCGCGGCTATCTGCTGCGCGGCGGCTTCCTCGACGGCTGGCCGGGACTGATCTACGCCTACGTCACCGCGTACACGGCGCGGCAGAAGACGATCCGGTTGTGGCTGCTGGAAAAGCGCGGGAGATAGCGAACGCCGCGAGCCGGCGCGCGGGAATCGGGACCAGCAAAGAGCGCGAGGGCCTGGCGTCTGCGCATTGCCCTTCAGATCGGGCTTCCGTCGACCGGCCCTGCCGCCCCGTGGCCTTCAGCCGGTCGGCCCCCAATACCCCAGCTCGCGCCGGATCTGCAGGCCGCGCAGCAAGGACGTGAACGGCCGCTTGCGCAAGCGGCCGAGACGGCCGGCGAGCAGGTCGTCGGTGGCCGCGATGACGCGCTGCGAAGAGCGGCCGTCGCGGTAGGGATGGATCTGCTCGGCGTAGGCGTCGATCGCCTGCTGCAAGGCCGCATCCGGCGCGAACGCGCGCGCCAGCTGCGCGGGCAGCTGCGCCGGGTCGGCGAAATCCAGCATGTGCGGCTTGGGCGCGCGATTGCGGAAAGTCACCACCGGCTTGCGCTGGACCACGAACTCCGACACCACCGAGGTGGTGTCGGCGAGCAGCACGTCGGCGGCGCGCTGGGCCGCGATCAGCTGCTCGGTCTCGACGAAATGCGCGTTCGGCCCCTGCAGCGCGCGATAGCGCTGGAACAGCTCCGGCGCGCACTTGGGGTGCAAGGTCAGCAGCCAGTAGCGCTCGCCGGCGGCGACCTGCGCGGCGATCGCGTCCAGCAGATGCGGCGCGGCGCTGAGGCGCTCGGTGAAGGTCGAGGCGAACAGCACCACCGGCCGGCCGCCGGCGCGGGCTCGCAATTGCGCGGCGCTGCCGTCGTCGTCGCGGAACAAGGGGTCGAGCTTGGGCCAGCCGGTCTCGACCACGGCGAAGTGCCCGGCCTGCTCGGCCAGGGCGCGGAACGGGGCGGTGGTCGCCGGGCCCTGGGTGCAGTACAGGTCGAACAGGCCGCGCACGCGGAAATGGCCGCGCGCGTCGTCGCGCTTTTCGACGTTGAAGCCATGGAACAACTGCACCTTGGCCCCGGCGATGAACGGCGGCACCCAGTTGGCGGCGCTGAACACCGCGCGCGGCTTCAGCGCGACCGCGGCGCGCAGGCCGTCGCGCCCCGGCGCGAGCCGCCGCACCGGCGCCGGCAAGGCCGATTCCGCCGCGCCGTCGGCGAACCAGGCGTGGGCGACATGGCCCTGCGCGTGCAACGCCTCCGCCAGCGGCTGCAGGATCGGCAGGGCGTAGCGTTCGGTGGCGAAAAGCAGGTAATCGGACATGGATGCAGCGCTGGGAAGCCTGCAGCGAGTTTAGAGGAACCGAACACCCGCGAAAGTCCGGGCCGACGACCCGCTTCCGGCGCGCCCGCGCTCGCTCCTCTCCCCGCTTCCGGCCGCCGGAGTATCCTGGCCGCCAAACCGCCGTGCCCCATCACCGCCCCGGACCGCCGCCATCGACACGCCCTCGCCCGCCGCTGCCCGCCCGCGCCTGTCGGCCTGCATCATCGCCTTCGACGAGGCCGACCGGATCGGCGACTGCATCGCCTCGTTGTCGTTCTGCGACGAGGTGCTGGTGGTCGATTCGCATTCGCGCGACGCCACCGTGGCGATCGCCCAGGCGGCCGGCGCGCGCGTGCTGCAGCGCGCCTTCGACGGCTTCCGCAGCCAGAAGCAGTTCGCGATCGAGCAGGCTGCGCACGATTGGGTGCTGTGCCTGGATGCGGACGAACGGGTGAGCGGGGAGCTGCGCGCGGCGATCGAGGCGGCGCGCGCGCGCGGCTTCGCCGATGCGGCCGGCTATCGCTTCGCCCGGCTGTCGGACTACTTCGGCAGGTTCCTGCGCCACGGCAACGCCTACCCCGATCGGGTGCTGCGCTTGTTCGACCGCCGCCGCGGCGGTTGGCGCGGCAAACGCGAGGTGCACGAGGCCGCCAGCGTCGACGGCGCCGTCGCGACCTTGCGCGGCGATCTGATCCACTACCCGTACCGTTCGCTGGAGCAGCAACTGGCCAAGACCGAGCGCTATGCGCGGATGATGGCCGAGCACGACCATGCGCGCGGCAAGCGCGCGACCCTGGCCAAGCTGGTGCTGGCGCCGGCCTGGCGCTTCTGGCGCGGCTACCTGCTGCGCGGCGGCTTCCTCGACGGCTGGCACGGCCTGGTCTACGCCTATGTGCGCGCCAACTACGTGCGCCAGAAGACGGTGATGCTGTGGCTGCTGCAGAACGGGCAGCCGGTGACTACGCCGCGGCGCGACTGAGGCCGGCGCAGGATACGGCGCTAGGACGGCATAACGCGGTCGCGGCTCGCGCCGCTCCTGCAAAAGCCCATGCTGCGGGAATGAAGCCCGCGATGCGGTAGGCGCCGCCGAAGCCCGCGCGCTTCAGCGCAGCGCGTCGCAGTCTTCCTCGCCCGCTTCGCGCAGGGCGAAGCCGTACAGCACGCCGACCGCGATCGCGTAGAACGAGGCGATCAGCTGGTGGGCGAACATCGACTGGGTCAGGCCGCAGGCCAGATAGACCAGGATCAGCACCACCCCGGCCAGGGCCGCGCTGCGCGCGCGGCCGGTGGCGCGCTCGCGCAGGCGGCGCGCGAACAACGCCAGCGGAACGAGATAGACCGCCAACACCGCCAGCAGGCCGGGCGCGCCCATGGTCGCCGCCCACTCGGCCAGATCGCTGTGGGCGTGGCCGAGCTTGCAGAAACCGATCCGCGGCGCCGGCGGTTGGCATTGCGGGGTCGCCAGCACCACGTTCTCGAAGCGGCCCACGCCGATGCCGCTGAGCGGATGCTCGGCGAAGGTTTCGCCGGCCAGTCGCAGCAAGGTCAGGCGCGCGCCCAACGAGGACTCGGCATCGCCTTCGCGCAGCCGGTCGACGTCGGTGCGCAACTCGTGCATGCGGGTCTGCTCGGCCAAGGGCGCGACCCATACCGCCGCAGCGGCCGCCAACACCAGCGCCGCCAGCATCGCCCAGCTGAGCTTGCGCGCGCGGCCGCCGCTGACCAACAGGCCCACCAGCAGCACCAGCGCCAGGCCCGGCCAGACTCCGCGGCTGCCGCTGAGCGCGATCGCGCCGACGCCGAGCGCGCAGGCGACGGTGGTCCACAGCAACTCGCCGGAAGGACGGCAGTACACCGCGATCACGACCACGCCGATCAGCGCATCGGCGAATACGATCGCGTTCGCGGTCCAGCCGGCGGCGCGGTCGGCGCCGCCCAGGACCTGGATCAGCGCGATCAGGAAACCGCCGGCCAGACCGAGCAGGGCGCCGCGCCACAACCAACGCCGCGAGGGCCGGTAGGCGAACACCATCAGAGCGAAGAACGGCAGGGTCAGCAGGCGCAGGCGATTGTCGATCTCGCGCCAGCGCACGTCGAACTGGAACTTGGACACCACCGCGACCGCGACCACGCCCAGCACCAGCCACCACAGCAGCCGCAGCGAACCGCCGAGTTCGCGCCAGCCGCGGGCCAGGCGTTCGGGCGCCAGCGCCAGCGCCAGCAAGGCGAAGGCGGTGAACGGCGACAACCCCCAGGGCGTGGCGACCAGCAGCGCCGGCAGGCACAGCAGGCCGGCTTCCAGCGCATGCCGGGCCCAGCGCTGGCGCGGCGATTCGCCGGCGGAGCGGACCGGGGCGGAGCGGGCCGAGGCAGAGACGGCGGACGGACTGGACGACACCGATCAGTCCGGGTCGTCTTCGTGCGGCCGCAGGGTCGGCGCCGCCGGGCAGTTCGCGCGCGCGGCGTAGGGCACCAGCCACCACACGCGCCGGTTGGCGCGGCCGCCGAGTTCGATCTTGCTGCGGTCGACGCAGTCCGGCAGCGCCGGCTCCTGCACCAGCAGCCAGCGCCGCGCCGGCGCCTGTTTCTGCCAGGCCAGGCCGTGCTCGAGCTGCTTGGCCCAGCCCATGACGAAGCCGAAGGTGGTGGTCTGGGAGCGGCTCTGCAGCAGGTTCTGTTCCTTCCACGCGACCAGGCCGAGCTCGGCGTCCGGACCGATGCGTTCGGCAACGCGGGTCATGACCCCGCGCGCCGAAGAAGAGTCGTTGAGCACCGGCGTGACCAGCAGGCCGTACAGCACCCACAGACCGCACAGGGTCGAGGCCATGGCGTGGATCGGCCGGCGCCGGCCGAACCACAGCAGCGACGCCAGGCCCCAGGCGCCGATCGCCAGGATCGCCGCCTCCAGCTGGCGGCCGCCGTCGGTGAAGCCGCGGTCGGCGATCAGCTTGGCTTCGAACTTGGGATCGCCGAACCACATCGACAGGCCGACGCCGAGCAAGGCGAAGGTCAGCACCGCGGCGAAGCCCAGGGCGATGCGGCGCGGCCACAGCTTGCGCACGATGCCGGGCAGCAGCGGCGCGAACATCAGACAGGCCATCGGCAGCGCCGGCAGGATGTAGACGTCGCGCTTACCGTGCGGAATCGAAAAGAACACGATCACCAGCGCCCACCAGGCCAGCGGCAGCAGGTAGCGCGGGTCGATCCGGCGCAGGCGTCGGCGCCAGGCCGGCAGCGCCCACGGCAACGCCAGCATCGGCGGCAGCCACATCGACAGCATCACCCCCAGGTGGTACCAGACCGGCTGGTGGTGGTCCCAGGAGTTGGAATAGCGGCCCGCGGTCTGACGGAACAGGATGTCGTTGAGATAGGCGCGGTAGCTGGGATCGTCGTTGGACAGCGCGGCGGTCACCATCGGCACGATCCACAGCGACACCGCCGCCACGAAGGCCAGCGGGCCGAGCCAGAAGCGCGGGTCGCCGATGCCGGCGCGCACCGGCATCGCGGTCCAGGCCAGCCACCGCCCGCCGCCGCGCGCGTGCAGCGGCCGCAGCAGCGCCGCCAGCGCCACCGGCGCCAGCATCAGCAAGGCGATCGCGCCCACGCCCTTGGTGATCGTGCCGATGCCGGCGGCAAACCAGCCCAGCGCCCACCAGCGCCAGTTCGGCCCGGTCAGCAGATGGCGCAGCAAGCCGTAGTTGGCGAAGGTGATCCAGAACACCACCGAGGGGTCGATCTGGGCTTTCTTGGCCTGGTAGGCGAAATGCAGGGTCAACAACAGAGCCCAGCCGGCGTAATAGCCGACCTGGCGCGTCCACAGCCGGCGGCCGAGATCGACCACGCACCACAGCGTGCCCATCGCCGCCAACAGCGAGGGCAGCAGGAAGGCGATGCGCCAGTTCTGGGTGATCAGGAACGAGACCGCCTCGGTCCACATGAACAACGGCGGCTTGTCCGAATACAGCTCGGTGCCGCGGTGCGGGAACAGCCACTGGCCGCTCTCGACCATCTGCTTGGCGACCAGCGCGAAACGCGGCTCGTCGGCGGGCCAGGGGTCGCGCAGGCCCAGGCCGGCCCCGAGGACAAGCCAGGCGACGATCCAGAACAGCCAGGCTTGCTGGGAGCGGAGAGTCTTGAGCATGCGCGGAATGATACGAGGCCGTTCAGGCCGGGTGGAGGGGCGGAGGGACGCGACGCCCTGCCGCAGCCGGCGTCGACCGGGCGGCATTATCCAGTCCCCGGCTGAGGAATTCGTTACCGGAACGTCGGAATCGTGTCGTCAGCCGGCCGGCGCGCGGCGCAGGCGGGCGTAGAAGAAGCCGTCGCCGCCGTCCTCGCCGGGCAAGCGCTGGCGGCCGACCTCGCGATCGTGGCCGTAGCGCGCGTCCAGCGGCTCGACCCGCGCATCGGCGGTGCGCTCGAGGAACGCTCGCACCTGATGCTCGTTCTCGTCCTGCAGGATCGAGCAGGTCGCGTACAGCAGGGTGCCGCCGGGCGCCAGCGTGGTCCACAGCGCATCCAGCAGGCGCGCCTGCAGCCCCACCAACGCGGCCAGATCGGTTTCGCGCCGATGCAGGACCACGTCGGGCTGGCGGCGCACAATGCCGGTGGCCGAGCACGGCGCGTCCAGCACGATCGCGTCGAAGGCCCGGCCGTCCCACCAGGCCGCCGGCTCGGCGGCATCGGCGGCGCGCAGCACGGCGCGCTCGGACAGGCCGAGTCGGCGCAAAGTGTCCTCGACCCGGCGCAGCCGCGCGGCGTCGATGTCGAGCGCGGTCAAGCGCAGTTGCGGGTCGCGTTCGAGCAGGTGCGCGCTCTTGCCGCCGGGCGCGGCGCAGGCGTCGAGCACGCGCGCGCCGGGCGCGGGCGCCAACGCGTCGGCGACCTGCTGCGCCGACAGGTCCTGGACCGAAACCAGGCCCTCGTCGAAACCGGGCAACGCGGCGACCGGCATCGCCTGCTCCAGGCGCAGCGCCGCGCCGGGGCCGGCCAGGGCCTCGATGCCGGCCTCGGCGAGCCGGGCGCGATATGCCTGCACAGGTTCGCGCAAGGCATTGACCCGCAGCCACATCGGCGGCGGCAAGGCGCTGGCGGCGAGGATCGCGGCGTAATGTTCCGGCCAGTCGCGGCGCAGGCGTCCGCGCAGCCAGCTGGGCCAATGCGAGTGGGTCGGGTCCAGCGCCGGCAGGCCGTCGCGCTGGGCGCGGCGCAACAGCGCGTTGACCAGCCCGGCCTGATGCGGATGGCCGAGCGCGCGCGCGGCCTCGACCGTCGACGCCACGGCGGCGTGCTCGGGCAGGCGCAGCGGATCGAGCTGGGCCAGGCCGACATAGAGCAGCGCACGCAGTTCGCCGTCGCGCGCCGATGGCGGCCGCGGCATCCAGGCCTCGAGGGTGCGCTCGTAACGCAAGGGCTGGCGCAGCACGGCGAAGCAGATCGCCTCGACCAGGGCGCGGTCGCGCGGGTCGCGCAGCGCCGGCAGGCTCGCCGCCAGCTCGGCCTTGAGCGAGCGACCGCGGTGCAGCACCGCATCGAGCACGCGCGCGGCGATCGCGCGGGTCTGCGCGCCGCTGCCGCCGGCGGTGGTCAGCAACTCGGCCGCGGCGGGCTTGGCCTGGGCCGGCCTGTGCCCGCTCGGCCGCGCGCCGGCGGATTGGGAGCCGGCCGATTTGGAGCCCACTGATTTGAAGCCCGCCGATTTGAAGCCCGCCGATTTGGAGCCGGCCGACTTGAAGGCCCCCGACGTGAAGCCGGCGGTGGGGGAACCGGAGGCCGCGTCGCGGTCGCGGCGCGGACCGGCAGGCCGGCCAGGGCCGGAGCGCGGCGCGAAAGTTCGCGCGCCCTCGCGCTGCGCCGCAGCCTCGCGCGCCGGTGCGCTGCGACGCGGCCGTTCTGCGCGGTCGCCCGCAGCGCCCGCGCCGGGGCCGCGACCGTAGGCGGCACGCCCTTCGCCGCTGCGCCGGTCGCCGCCGCGCGGCGCAGCCGTGCGGCCGGCGCCGCCCGGTCGTGCCGGCCGGG
>NZ_HG424506.1 GCF_000336385.2 Lysobacter antibioticus HS124
CGGGCCGGAGCCGGCCGCCGAAACGGAACTGGTCGACCCGGTCGCGCAATTGCTCGGCGAGGTCCCGGCCGAACGCCGCGGCGACCATCGCGCCGATCCGATCCCGGCGCAGACCCCGGTCGCGGCCGATCCGGGCCAGGCCACGGCGCCGTTCTGGACCTCGCCGCGCCAGGAGCCGCAATCGGCTCCGCAGCAGCGGGTGCCGACCTGGCACGCCGCCGAAGCCGGCAGCGCACGCAGCGCCGCGCCTCTGCCGCGCAGCGAGCCCAAGCTCGAACGGCCCGCATCGGCGGCGGACACGCCGGCGCCGGCGGCGACCGGCCCGATTCAGCAGGACGCGCCCGCCGCAGTGCCGGCCGAAGCCGCGGTCGCGCCGGGCCAGGAACGCATCGAGCTGGCCCGCGCTTACCTCGACCTCGGCGACGAGGGCAGCGCCCGGCAACTGCTCGGCGAGGTCTTGATCAACGGCGACCACGCCGCGCGCCAGCAGGCGGCGCGGATGCTGCGCGAGCTCGAGGCTTCCTCGGGCTGAGCCGGACCCTCCGAGTCCGGACAACCGACGGCCCGCGCGGGCAGGGCGGAGAGCAATGGCGGTAGAACACAATCCAACCCCGGAATCCGCAGCCGCGCCGCTGCGGCGTTACGCCCTGGGCGTGGAGTACGACGGCAGCGAGTTTTCCGGTTGGCAGCGCCTGGTGCGTCCGGGCGAGCCGGACCGGCGCGGCGAGGCCACGGTCCAGTCCACCCTGGAAGAAGCGCTGTCCTTCGTCGCCGGCGCCCGGATCGAGGTGGTCTGCGCCGGCCGTACCGATGCCGGCGTGCATGCGTCCTGCCAGGTGGTGCATTTCGACAGCCCGGTCGAGCGCGACCCGCGCGGGTGGGTGCTGGGCACGACCTCGCGCCTGCCGCCCTCGGTTTGCGTGCGCTGGTGCCTGCCGGTGGCCGCGGACTTCCACGCCCGCTTCTCGGCGCGGGCGCGCCGCTATCGCTACCGGATCCTCAACCGGCCGGTACGGCCGGCGCTGCAGCGCCAGTACCTGACCTGGGAGCGGCGCCCGTTGGACGCCGACGCCATGCACCGGGCGGCCCAGGCCCTGCTGGGGGAAAACGACTTTTCCGCGTTCCGCACCGTGCACTGCCAGGCCCCGCATGCGCGGCGCGACCTGCAGTACATCGCGGTGCGGCGCGACGGCGATGTGGTGGAGGTCGAAGTCCAGGCGAACGCCTTTCTTCACCATATGGTGCGCAACATTGTCGGAAGCTTGTTGCCGGTCGGCCGCGGGGAGCAGCCGGAAGCCTGGATCGGCGAGCTGCTCGCCGGCCGCGACCGGACCGTCGCCGGGCCGACCGCGCCGTCGTCCGGCCTGCTGTTCGTCGGACCGCGCTATCCCGCCGATTGCCAGTTGCCCGCCGAGGTCACCCTTTGAGCCAGCCCCGCACCCTGTTCCGTACCCGCGTCAAGTTCTGTGGTTTCACCCGCCCCGGCGACGTCCGCCTGGCCTGCGAGCTCGGCGCCGACGCGATCGGCTTCGTGTTCGCCGCCGGCAGTCCGCGCCGGGTCGCGGCCGAGGAGGCGCGGGCGATGCGCCAGGCGCTGGCGCCGCTGGTCGACGCCGTGGCCCTGTTCATGGACAACCCGGTCGACGAGGTGCGCGAAGTCGTGCGCCAAGTCCGGCCGAGCCTGCTGCAGTTCCACGGCAACGAGGACGACGCCTTCTGCCGCGGCTTCGGCGTGCCCTACCTGAAGGCCATTCCGATGGGCGGCGAACTGGCCGACCAGCATCCGGCGGCGCTGCATTCGCGCTTCCCCGGCGCGGCCGGTTTCCTGTTCGACAGCCACGCCGCCGGCGGCAGCGGCGGCAGCGGCAAGACCTTCGACTGGAAGCGGATTCCGGTCGGGGTGCAGAAACCCTTCGTGCTCGCCGGCGGCATCACCCCGGACAACGTGTATGAAGCGATCCTGGCGACCCTGCCCTGGGGCGTGGACGTGTCCAGCGGCATCGAGAGCGCGCCGGGCCTGAAGGACGGCGACAAGATGCGCCATTTCGTCGAAGAAGTGCGGCGCGCCGACTGCCACGTCGAATGAGGCGCCCGGCGTCGGCCGGACGCCGCGGCGCGCAGCGCGGGCGTCAGTCCAGGTAGGCGCGGATCAGCGTGTTCAGGTGCAGGCGCTCGGCGTCGCGCAGGAACGGCGCCAGCAGCATCATGACCTGGACGATGCCGTCGCGGATCGCGGCGTGCTCGTCCTTGTCGCCGCGCGCGGAAGCGTAGTTGAGCCAGAAGGTCGCGATCACCAGCACGTTGGTCGCGGTCGCGGCCAATTCGTCGCCGGACGCGCGCATCACCCCGGCCTGCGACAGCCCGCGCATGACCAGGTGCGCCTGTTCGTCGGCGCGCTTGAGGATGCGGGCGAAGCGCAGGCGCAGGCGACGGTTGCGGCTGAGGATCTCGACCAGGTCGCGGTACAGGAAGCGATAGTCCCAGATGCACTCGAACACCAGGTGCAGCTGCAGCCAGATGTCCTCCAGCCCGGGCAGCCGCCCCTGCGGCGCGGCGAGCGCGGCGTCCATGCGCTCCTCGAAGCGCGCGAACAGCTGCTCGATGATGTCGTCCTTGTTGCGGAAGTGGTAGTAAAGATTGCCCGGGCTGATCTCCAGCTCGTCGGCGATGTGGTTGGTGGTGACGTTCGGCTCGCCCTGCGCGTTGAACATGGTCAACGCGCTGTCGAGGATGCGCTGGCGGGTCTGTTTCGCCATCGGGCGGTCAGGGGCGTGGGGCGGGCGGCGCGGCGTCAGCCGCGCAGCTTCTTGACCAGGTCGACGTACTTCTTCATCGCGTCGGCCTGAGCGGTGCCCTTGAGTTTTTCCCAGGCCTCGTACTTGGCCGTGCCGACGAAGTCGAAGAAACCGGGCTTGGGGCCGCTGACGTCGCCGTCGGCGCCCTGCTTGTACAGCGCGTACAACCGCAGCAGGGTGTCGTTGTCGGGGCGTTCGGGCAGCGACTGCACGTCTTTGGCGGCTTGTTCGAATGCGGCTTGGATATCGGACACGGCGGGCCTCTCCTGGGCACCAGGGCGAAGGGGCATCACAGCATGCGCCCCCGGGGCGGTCAATACGGAAAAGAATTGTTACCGCGCCCGGGCTCTGGCACCGTAGCGGGACGCCGCCGGATGTGGCGGCCGATCGGCCATCCAGGAGAGGGGTATGAGCTATTTCGTCACCGGCGCGACGGGCTTCATCGGTCGCTTCCTCGTCAGCAACCTGCTGAAACGCAAGGGCACGATCCACGTGCTGGTGCGCAAGGATTCGCAGAAGAAGTTCGACGCCATCGCCAAGAAGATGGGCTGGGACCTCAAGCGTGTGATCCCGGTCGCAGGCGACATGAGCCAGGCCAAGTGCGGCCTCAGCGCAGCGCAGATCCGTGCGCTCAACGGCAAGATCAAGCATTTCTTCCACCTCGCCGCGATCTACGACCTGACCGCCAGCGTCGCCGCGCAGCGCGAGGCCAACATCGACGGCACGCAGCATGCGCTGGACCTGGCTGCCGCGCTCAACGTCGGCTGCTTCCACCACACCAGCTCGATCGCCGCCGCCGGGCTGTATCCGGGCGTGTTCCGCGAGGACATGTTCGACGAAGCCGAAGGCCTGGACGACCCCTACCTGCGCACCAAGCACGATTCCGAAGGATTGGTGCGCGCCGAGAAGCGGATCAAGTGGCGCATCTACCGCCCGGGCATGGTGGTCGGCCACTCGCAGACCGGCGAGATGGACAAGATCGACGGGCCGTACTACTTCTTCACCTTCCTCAAGAAGCTGCGCGAGATGCTGCCGCCGTGGATGCCGATGCTCGGCGTCGAGGGCGGGCGGATCAACATCATCCCGGTCGACTACGTGGTCGACGCGATGGACCACATCGCGCACAAGCCCAAGCTCGACGGCCACTGCTTCCACCTGACCGATCCGGAGCCGCAGCGCGTCGGCGAAGTGCTCAACGTGTTCGCCCGCGCCGGCCACACTCCGGAGATGACCATGCGCATCGACGCGCGCATGTTCGCCTTCGTGCCCAGCGGCATCCGCGGCGCGGTCGGCAACCTGCCGCCGGTCAAGCGCTTCGTCAGCATGTTGTTGCGCGACTTCAAGATTCCCAAGGAAACCTTGAAGTTCATCACCTATCCGACCCGTTTCGACAACCGCGAGACCGAGCGCGCGCTGCGCGGCAGCGGGATCAAGGTGCCGCGCCTGGACGACTACGCCTGGCGCCTGTGGGACTACTGGGAGCGTCACCTCGACCCGGACCTGTTCGTCGACCGCAGCCTCAAGGGCAAGGTGCGCAACAAGGTCGTGGTCATCACCGGCGGTTCTTCCGGCATCGGCCTGGCGAGCGCGGAGAAAGTCGCCGCGGCCGGTGCGATCACGATCATCGTCGCCCGCGGCGAGGAGGAACTGTTCAAGGCCCGCGACGCGATGAAGGCCGCCGGCGGCAAGGTGTTCGCCTACACCGCCGACCTGGCCGACATGGCCGACTGCGACCGCCTGGTCAAGACCATCCTCGACGAGCACGGCCACGTCGACATCCTGGTCAACAACGCCGGCCGCTCGATCCGCCGCTCGATCGAACTGAGCTACGACCGCTTCCACGATTTCGAGCGCACCATGCAGCTCAACTACTTCGGCAGCCTGCGCCTGATCATGGGCTTCATGCCGAAGATGACCGAGCGCCGCAAGGGCCACATCATCAACATCAGTTCGATCGGCGTGCTGGCCAATTCGCCGCGGTTCTCGGCCTACGTGGCCTCCAAGGCGGCGCTGGATGCCTTCAGCCGCTGCGCCCAGGGCGAACTGTCGGGCAAGGGCATCAGCTTCACCACCATCAACATGCCGCTGGTGAAGACGCCGATGATCGCGCCGACCAAGATGTACGACAGCGTGCCGACCCTGACCCCGGACGAGGCCGCCGATCTGGTGGTCAAGGGCATCATCGAGAAGCCCAGCCGCATCGCCACCCGCCTGGGCATCTTCGCCAGCGTGGTCAATGCCCTGGCGCCGAAGGCCTACGAGGTGGTCATGAGCACCGCGTTCGAACTGTTCCCCGATTCGGCCGCCGCCAAGGGCGACCGCAAGGGGCTCAAAGACGAACACGCCAGCAACGAGCAGATCGCCTTCGCCGCATTGATGCGCGGCGTGCATTGGTAACCGCCGCGATGTTAAGCGGCCAACCGGTAGGCGGCCGGCCGGCAAGCGGAGTGCAGTTATAGGGCATGTTCAGCGCATGACCGGCATCGGCCGGCCCAGGCCGCCCGATGCCGGTCATGCGCAAGTGTCGCCGTACGTCGCCGCGCCGTCACCGCCGCGCCCCCTCGTAGGAGCGGCGTGAGCCGCGACCGCCGCTGCGGTGTACGTGAGCGGAGTTGCGCGCAGACCGGGCGCTCGGTGCCTGCCGGGCCAGGCAGCCCCTTGGTCCTGGCTTCGGAGCGCTCGCGCCGGGCAAAGCTTCGGTTGGTCGCGGCTGACGCCGCTCCTACAAAGCGTACAGCCGCCGCGCGCCAGCCCTTGTAGGAGCGGCGTGAGCCGCGACCGCCGCAGCGGTGTGGGCGAGCGGAGCTGTCCGCCGACCGGATGCATGGCGCCGAGTGCGCAGGCTGGCACCTTGATCCGGGCTTCGCAGAGTTCGTGTGGAACGAGGCTGCGGTTGGCGCGGCTTGCGCCGCTCCCGCAAAAGCCGCCGGCCGGCGTCGGCGCCGGCCGTAGCTTCAGCTCAATACGCCCGGCATTGGAAGAACCGCACCCGCGAGGCGCTGCCCGGCGGCGGCTGCAGCTGCACGCGCGACGCGCGCAGTTCGGGATAGGCCACCAGCACGGTGCAGATCCGGTCGATGTCCTGCTGGGTGGCGTCGGTCAGGCGATAGATCAGCAGGTTCGACGGCGTCGACCACAATGCGCGTTCGACGCCATCCAGCGTGCCGATGCTGCGGATGACCTGGGCGCGGTCGGCCGAGGCGTTGCCGCTGGAGTGATTGGGCGTCGTCGTGTCCGGAGTTGGTGCGCGCGGCGCCGGTTGGGCGACGGCCGGCGCCGTTTGCGCATCGACGGCCGGTGCGGGCGCCGGCGTCGCGGTGGCCGGTGCCGGACGGGCCGGTTCCGCGGCGGTCGGCGAATCGATCGGCGGCGCGGCGTCTTCCGCCGGCGGCGCTGCGGTTTCGACCGGGGCGCTCGCTGCCGGCGGCTCCTCGCCAGGCATCAGGTGCGGCATCACGAAACCGGCGATCAGGCCCAGCGCGATCGCGCCGCCCCAGGCGATGGCAATGGTGCGGATGCTGCGCTTCTGCGCGGCGGCGATGACCTCGTGCCGGGTCGAGGCCGGCAGCACCGGTTCGACCAGTTCCCACAAGGTCGCGCCGCTGTAGAGGTCCAGCCCGTTGGCGACGCGTTCGGAATTGGCGTCGAAACGGCCGGTGGTGACCAGCATGCCGCCGGCGGCGCCGTTGAAGCGCACCGCGTCGGCCAGCTCGGCCACGGTCGCGGCGGCGACCCGGTAGTCGGCATCGCCCAGCTTGCACGCCAGCAGCCAGGGCTTGCCCGCGCGCAGCAGGCGCAGTTCGGCCTGGGTGCCGCGGGCCAGGGATTCTTCGACCGATTCGGCTTCGAAGCCGCGCTCGCGCAGCGCATCGACGATCAGGCGCGCGAATTCGCGCCAGCGCATCTTGGCCAGCACGGCGACGCCGGTCGCGACTTCAGTGCGTTGCCGGCGATGGGTCCAAAGATAAGCGGTGGACGCCAGCCCGACCGTCAGGGCGACGGCGACAGCGGCCCACAGGGAAAAACTCGACATGCAACGATGGGCCCATAAAAGTCGCTGAGGATAACGGGTTTGCCACGAAGCACAGTCCGAAAAACTGCGATGTAGTTAGCGAAATCACTGCGTCTTGTGTGCCTCGTCCTTCGCCCAACGCGCGCAGCCGCGGTTAGTGAAGGCCTCAGAGGGCGGCGTCGGGCATAAGAAAGCCCGCCAGTCCGAAACCGTAAGGGGAGGGGAGCATACGGAAGCGCGGACTGGCGGGCTTAAGCGTCGCATCGCGCGGGCCGCGCGACGCGGATGGAGCGGATTTACGGTGCGACCGGCGGCTTGGGCTTGGCGATCGACTTGCGCGGCTTCTTGGCCGCGGCGGCCTTCTTCGGCTTCGGCTGGGCGGCGGCCTTGGCCGGCGCCTTGCGCGAGGCCGGCGCGCCGCCTTGGCGGCGCAGCTCGCGGGTCAGGCTCTCGACCCGCTCGCTGAGTTCGTTGAGGTCGTCGCGGCCCGGCACGCCGAGCTTGACCAGGGCGCGCTGGACGCGGTCCTCGAACACCTTCTCCAGGCGGTCCCAGGTGTCGGATGCGCGCTCGCGCGCCTGGCCGACCTTGGACTCGACCGCATCGCGCAGCGCGCCGGCCTGGCCGCCGGTGAACTTGCGCGCGGTCTGCTCCAGGTTCAGGCCTTCCTTGACCAGGCCTTCGAACAGCTTGGTGCCCTCGGCCTGGGCGCGACCGAACGCGCCGACGCCGGCCAGCCAGATCTGCTGCGCCGACTCGCTGAGAGTCTTGGACAGGCGCTCGGCCTGCTCCTGCGCGCCCGGCTTGTCCGCGCCGCGCTTGGCGCCGCTCTTGCCGGTGGATTTCTTCGCGGTCTTCTTGAACTTGGCGGCCATGGACGTCCTGTAATTAGGGTGAGCGCTGTAGGTCACGATGGAGCGGCTGTCTAGAGTATTCACACCAGCCCGTCGGCGGGGCCGAGCCACCGGCGACGAGTCTCCGCGCGCAGGCGCCGTCTATGGCGCGAAGCGGCGCGATCACGGCGTTCACCGCTGCGCGCGCGTCCTCGTCCGCCGGTTTTCCGCCTTCGTTCCGACGCTCAGCCGGCCTGCTTGCGCGGCGCTCTGCGCCGCGGCCGGCGCTGTTGCTGCCCGGCCACCAGCCGTTCGGCGTCGTCCAGCGCGCGACGCAGGCGCGCGGTGGTTTCGCTGTCGCGCTTGGGCGGGACGATGCCGTCGAGGATCGAGCGTTCGCGGTCGGCCAGCACGTCCTCGCGCAGGCGCAGCCCATGCGCGGCCAGCAGCGGGCCGAGGGTGTCGGCCCGCAGGCGCAGGTCGGCCAGGGTGTTGCGGTAGGCGATCTCGCAGATCCGCTGCCGGGCCGAGAAACTGAAGGCGTTGGTGAAGAACAGCTCGCGGTCTTCGGCGTTGGGTTCGAACACCAGTTGGTCGATGTCGGGGTACTGCTGGGCGTAGCGCGCCAGCCCGACCTGCATGCGCGACTGCAGCAGGGTGCGGAAGGTCTGCGACAACACCGCCGGCAGGCCGCCCGCGGCCAGGCTGCGGTCTTCGCTGACCACCGGCGCGCCCTGGGCGTGGTTGAACGGCACCAGCGGATTGATCCCGATCAGCAGGTCGATGCCCTGTTCCAGCACCAGCGAGGCATGCATGGTGCGGCGCAGGGCGCCGTCGACGAAGTGGCGGCCGCCGATCTCCACCGGCGGATACAGGCCGGGCAGGGCGGCGCTGGCCTGCACCGCCTGCGAGATCGGCACCTGGTCCCAGCCGTCGCCGCCGAAGCGCACCGCGTCGCCGCTGTCGATGTCGACCGCGACCACGTACAGCTTGGCGTCGAGCTCGCGGAAATCGTTGCTGCGGCCGCGGCGGGTGAAGACTTCGCGCAGGAAGCGCTCGACCTCGGCGTTGTCGAACAGGCCGTTGGGGATCAGCCCGCCGAACCGGGTGATCAGGTCCGACCAGCGCGCCTCCAGCGGCGAGAACAGCAGTTCGCGCCACCATTCCGCGGCCAGGCGCGGGAAGCTCGCCGCGCGCTTGACGTATTCGAGGAAGGCCGGGCGCAGGAAGGTTTCGGGGCGGAATTCGACGTCGGCGCTGTCGCCAGTGACGAAGATCCGGCACATCTCGGCCGTGTCCATGCGGTTGGCCAGGCCGGCGGCGAGGAAGGCGCCGCTGCTGACGCCGACGTAACAGTCCAGCCGGGTCAGGTCGAGGCCTTCGATCGCCTCGTCCAGGGCGCGCAGCGCGCCGAGCTCGTACATGCCGCCGATGGGGCCGCCGCCGGCGATCGCCAGGCCGATTTTGGGGCCGGCCGGCGCATGCTTGGCGCCGCCGTTCGCGCCGGCTTTACGGCTCGCCCGGTGGCGGGCGGAGTGGAGTGACAGCATGTGATCGGCGGCACGGCCCTGGCGGAATTCGGTCGAGTGTAGCCCAGGACGGCGGGCGCGCCAGGGGCCCCGGACGATGGTCGTAGGCGGCCGCGGCCGGCTTGCGGGACGGCCGTCCGGCCGCGATGATCCGCGGCAGATGGCCAGGACGACCGACACCAGCCGACGCATGGGCTGCCTGCTGGCCCGGCATCAGGCGCTGCACGATCCCGAGCGCGAGCCGCGCAACCGCCTGCGCTGGCTGGCGGAACTGCGGCGCTGGCAGGCGCGGCGGCTGGAGGCCAGCTTCGACCGCTTCCTGCGCGACCCGCGGCGGCGCCCGGCGGCGCAGTTCTTCCTCAGCGACGTCTACAACGACCGCGACTTCAGCCGCCGCGACGCCGACATCGCCCGGGTCCTGCCGATGATGCAGAAGCTGTTGCCGGGGCCGCTGCTGGGCACGGTGGCCGATGCGATCGAGCTCGGCGTGCTGACCCAGGCCTTCGACCTGCGCATGGCGCAGTGCCTGCACCGGCTGGCGCCGCGCCGGCAGCGGCTGGACCGGGCGCTGTACGCGCAGGCGTATCGCGAGTGCGGCCTGCCGCGGCTGCGTGCGCGCCAGATCGACCTGATCGGCGGCGTCGGCCTGGGCTTGGGCCGGGCGGTGCGCATGCCGGGCATCCGCACCCTGTTGAAATTCTCGCGCGGCCCGGCGCGCGCGGCCGGTCTGTCGGAACTGCAGGGCTTCCTCGAGCGGGGCTTCGTCGCCTTCGGCGAACTCGGCGACGTGCGCGAGTTCATCGCCGAGATCGAACTGGACGAACGCACCGTGTCCGAGCGCCTGTTCGCCGGTCACCCGGCGCCCTGTCCCGAACCGGACTGACCGCGTCGTCCGCCCGGCTGCGCGCCGCTTCGGGCCGGGACCGAACCGCTTTACCGAATCCCGAATCCCCGCCGTACTTACTTGAACCGCTCCTCGAGCACGCGGCGGATCTCCGACTCGATCGGCCCCTTGAGCGCGCCGAGCAGGAAGCCGAGTTGGGCGGTCACGTGCAACTGGTTCGGCTTGAGGTCGATCTTGCCGTCGACGCCGCTGCGGACGAAGTTGAGCGTGTCGCCGACCCAGTCGTATTCGACGTCGAAGCGTTCGGCGAGTTTCTTCGCGACTTCCTCGACGGCCTTGCGGGCCTTGGCCGGAGCCAGCGAATGGGGGTGGCGGATATCGATGCTGGACATGGTCTGGGTTCTCCCTGGAACCGCTTATTGTGCGGGCAGGGGCGGGCGCATCCAAGCAGGCCGGCGCGGCGGGGTGTGCGGCGTGCGACAACCTGCTAGATTCCCGCAGCGTGAGCGCACTCAAACTCCGATACCCGAACCGCGAACATGCCGACCTGCCCTTGCGGGCCGGCGTGCATGCGATCGGCCGCGACGCCGCCGGCCGCGCCGTGCTGGTGGAGGACGCCGGCGCGGCGATCGCCCAGCTCAGCGTCGACCGCCGCGGCATCTGGCTGCAGGTGCGCGAAGGCCTGCGCGGCCTGCACGTCAACGGTCGGCCGGTGAAGCGCATGGCCATGCTGCGCGCCGGCGACGCGATCTTTCTCGACGGCGTCGAACTGCTGCTGGTCGACGACAAGCCGGAACCGGCGCCGCCGTTCGGGGTCGAGATCCCGGCCGATTCGCGCATGGTCGTGCGCGGCGTCGGCGGCATCCATCACGGGCGTTGCTACACCCTGGACCAGCCGCGGGTGATCGGTCGCGCCGGCGACTGCGACATCCGCATCAACGAACCCGCCTTCGCCGACCGTCACGCGCGCCTGGAGGCGCATGCCGACGGCGTGGTCCTGCGCGACGTCGGTTCGGTCGACGGCAGCGTGGTCAACGGCAACCCGGTCCGCCATGCGCTGCTCAAGCCCGGCGACCAGTTGCTGCTCGACGGCCAGCATCGCTTCGTGATCGAAGCGCCGACCCGCCAGCTCAGTGCGTCGGAAGCCTTGCAGGCGCAGTTGGCGCAGGAAGCGGCGGCCAACGACGAACGCCCGGTGCCGCCTTCGGCGCTGCCGGCTTCGGTGCGGCGCATGCCTTGGCTGCTGCTCGCCGCGGTGGCGATGGCCGGCCTGCTCGGCCTGCTGCTGCTGTACGGCGCGCGCTGAGTTAAGCGAAGAAGCGTACGTAAGCGTCCGTCCCGAAGATCGGACGACTCAGAGTGTCGACCTCATAAAGTCTTTCCGAAGCATCGGGCTTCGGACGCCGCGCGTCGATCGCCGCTTCGGGCGGTCGCGGCTTGCGCCGCTCCTACCCCGAAATTTGCGGATGCCAGGCTTCGGATGCCGCGCGTCGATCGTCGCCTCGGCTGTCGCGGCTCACGCCGCTCCTACAGGGGGCGGTTTCGCCGCCGCGCATCGGCGATGCGCCGGGTAAAGTCTTCCCGAAGCATCAGGCTTCGAATGCCGCGCGTCGATCGTCGCTTCGGCTGTCGCGGCTCACGCCGCTCCTACGGCGGTTTCGCCGCCTTGCGCCGGCGCGCGTCGGCGACGCGCCTGTATAGGCGCCAGCCCAGCAGCGCGGCCAGGATCGCTGCGTACAGCAGCGGCTCGCGGATGTCGGACTTCACCAGCCACCAGAAATGCAGCACCGCCAGCACGGCGATCGGGTAGACCAGCTTGTGCAACCGACCCCAGTGCCGGCCGAGCCGGCGCATCATGCCCTGGGTCGAGGTCAGCGCCAGCGGCACCAGCAGCAGCCAGGCGGCGAAACCGACGGTGATGTAGGGGCGCTTGGCGATCTCTTCGAAGATCTGCGCCCAGTACTGCTTCAGGTCCAGGATCAGGTACGCCGCCAGGTGCAGGCTGGCGTAGAAGAACGCGTACAGCCCGAGCAGGCGGCGGAAGCGCAGCAGCACCGGCTGGCCGCTGAGCTGGCGCAGCGGCGTCACCGCCAGCGCGATCAGCAGCAGGCGCAGCGCCCACAGGCCGAGGCGGTGCTCGATCTCGGCCACCGGGTCGGCGCCCAGGCCGCCGCGGCCGGCCAGTTCCTCGCGGATCTGCCAGGCCAGGATCGCGGCCGGGGTCAGCGCCAGGACATGCACGAGGGCCTTGGCCGCGATCACGCCGACCGGCGTACGGCGTTTCGACGGCGGTGCGGCGCCCCGGCGCAGCGGGGGCGAAGGCGAGGTGGCGGACGAAGGCGCGGCCGGCGCGGATTCCTGGGCCATCAGAACCAGGTCCGCAGGTTCATGCCCGCGTACAAGCCGGCGACCTGCTCGCCGTAGCCGTTGAACAACCGGGTCGGAATGCGCTCGGCGAACAGCTTGCTGCCGGTGCCGGCGATGCGGCGCTCGGTCTTCTGGCTCCAGCGCGGATGGTCCACGTTCGGGTTGACGTTGGAAAAGAACCCGTACTCGCTCGGCTGCAGATCGTTCCAGCTGGTCATCGGCCGGTGCTCGACGAAGGTGATGGCGACGATCGACTTGATGCTCTTGAAGCCGTACTTCCACGGCACCACCAGGCGCAGCGGCGCGCCGTTCTGCTGCGGCAGCGGCTTGCCGTACAGGCCGGTGGCGAGCAGGGTCAGCGGGTGCATGGCCTCGTCGATGCGCAGGCCTTCGCGGTACGGCCAGTCGATCGAGGGGTAGGCGATGCCCGGCATCTGCTTGCGGTCGGCGAGGGTGGTGAAGGCCACGTACTTGGCCTTGGAGGTCGGTTCGAAGCGCTTGAGCACGTCGGCCAGCGGCACCCCCAGCCAGGGGATCACCATCGACCAGCCTTCCACGCAGCGCAGGCGGTAGACCCGCTCCTGGGGCGCAAGGCCTTTGATCAGCTCTTCCAGGCCGAACCGGCCCGGCTTGGCGCAGGCGCCGCCGACCGCGACCGTCCACGGCCGGGTGCGCAGGGTCTTGGCCGCGTTGGAGGGATCGGACTTGTCGGTGCCGAACTCGTAGAAGTTGTTGTAGGTGGTGACGTCCTCGAAGCGGGTCAGGGGTTCGTCGGTGCGGAATCCCGCGCGGGCCTGCTCCGGGCTCAGCGGCCGGCCGGCCGGCGGCGGCGGGGGCTCGGCCTCGGCGCAGCCGGACAGGGCCAGGGCGGGGCTCAGGGTCAGCGCGCCGAGCAGCCGGCGGCGCTCGCGGTAGACGGTCTCGTCGGTGATCTGCGAGGCGGGAATGTTCAGGGCGGAACGCAACGACATGGGGGACTCCGGGGCGGTCGGCGGGGTCGCGAAGGCAAGCGGACCCGTTACCAGCATAGAGGCGCCCGAGGGGGCAAAAGTTGCGCACGAAACGGAGGCGCACAGGGTGTTGCACTGCGGCATACTGAGGGGCCAACCCCCCATCCACGGAGCCTCCGATGTCCCGCGCGTTCAACTTTAGTGCCGGTCCCGCGACCCTGCCCGAATCGGTCTTGCTGCAGGCGCAGTCGGAGATGCTGGAGTGGAACAACGCCGGGGCCTCGATCGTCGAGCTCAGCCACCGCGGCCCCGAGTTCATCCAGGTCGCCGCCGAGGCCGAGCGCGATCTGCGCACCCTGATGTCGATTCCGGACGATTACGCGGTGCTGTTCCTGCAGGGCGGCGCGACCGCGCAGCAGGCGCTGATCGCGCTCAACTTCGCCAATCCCGGCCAGACGGCGGACTACGTGGTCACCGGGCACTGGGGCAAGACCGCGCTCAAGCAGGTCAAGCCCTACGTCAGCGCCAACGTCGCCGCCAACGGCGAGGCCGGCGGCTTCCGCGACATCCCGGCGCGGGCGGAGTGGAACCTGTCCGCCGATGCGGCCTACGTGCATTACACCGCCAACGAGACCATCCACGGCGTCGAGTTCCGCGACGTACCGGACGTCGGCGACGTGCCGCTGATCGCCGACTTCAGCTCCTCGATCGCCGCCGAGCCGGTCGACGTGTCCAAGTTCGGGGTGATCTACGCCGGCGCGCAGAAGAACCTCGGCCCGGTCGGCGTCAGCGTGGTGATCATCAGGCGCGAGCTGCTCGAGCGCGCCGGCCAGCCGCGCGCGGAGATCTTCGATTACCGCGCCCACGTCAAGGGCGAGTCGATGCTCAACACCCCGCCGACCTGGAACTGGTACCTGGCCGGGCTGGTGTTCAAGTGGATGCTGGCCGAAGGCGGCGTGGCCGAGTTCGCCAAGCGCAACGCGCGCAAGGCCGAGCTGCTGTACAAGACGATCGACAACTCCGGCGGCTTCTACCGCAACGAAGTCGCCGCCGCGGTGCGTTCGCGCATGAACGTGCCGTTCTTCCTCAAGGACGAAGCGCTGGACAAGCCGTTCCTGAAGGAAGCCGAAGCCGCCGGCCTGATCTCGCTCAAGGGCCATCGCGCCCTCGGCGGCATGCGCGCCTCGATCTATAACGCAATGCCGGAAGCGGGCGTGCAGGCGCTGGCCTCGTTCATGCAGGATTTCCAGAAGCGGCACGGCTGAGCCGCCGCGCAGGGCCGATGCCTCACCGGCATCGGCCGCGGCGGCATGCGCCCGGCCAGGACGGCCGGGCTGGCGATCCGGAGGCACACCATCCGCCAGGTTCGGCGGCGACCGCCTTCGGAAGCGATGAGACGACCATGAACGACAAGTCCCGCAAGACCAAGCAATCCGATACCAGCAAGCCGGCCAAGCCCGGCAAGCCCGCCGCCAAGCGCGCGGCGCAGAAGCAGGCCGCCGTCCCGCCGAAGGCGGCGAAGCTCGAAGAATCGGCGCCTGCGGCCGCGATTCCCGACCTCGCCACCCTGCGCGAACGCATCGACGGCATCGACCGCCACATCCAGCAGCTGATCGGTGAGCGCGCCCAGTTCGCCAACCAGGTCGGCAAGGCCAAGGGCAAGCTGGCGGCGGCAGTGGACTACTACCGCCCCGAGCGCGAGGCGCAGGTGCTGCGCCGGGTGGTCGACCGCAACGACGGTCCGCTCAACGACGAAGTGCTGGTGCGGTTGTTCCGCGAAATCATGTCCGCCTGCCTGGCCCAGCAGGAGCCGCTCAAGATCGGCTTCCTCGGCCCGGAAGGCACGCATTCGCAGCAGGCGGTGTACAAGCATTTCGGCCATTCGATCCACGGCCTGCCGCTGTCGAGCATCGAAGAGGTGTTCCAGGAGGTCGAAGCCGGCAACGCCGACTTCGGCGTGGTGCCGGTGGAGAACTCTACCCAGGGCACGATTCAGTCCACCCTGGACATGTTCCTGACCTCCAGGCTCAAGATCAGCGGCGAAGTCGAGTTGCGCGTGCACCAGCACCTGCTCTCGCGCAGCGGCCGGATCGAGGACATCGAACGGGTGTATTCGCATCCGCAGTCCTTCGCCCAGTGCAAGGCCTGGCTGCGCCAGTACCTGCCCAAGGCGGAGAAGATTCCGGTCGCCAGCAACGCCGAAGCCGCGCGCCGCGCGCGCAACGCCGACGACGCGGCGGCGATCGCCGGCGTCGCCGCCGCGACCGTGTACGGGCTGCGCAGCGTGGCCGGGCCGATCGAAGACCGGCCGGACAACACCACCCGCTTCCTGGTCATCGGCCGCGAGCTGTTCTCGCCCTCGGGCAACGACCGCACCTCGCTGCTGATCTTCATCAAGGACCAGCCCGGCGCGCTGTACAACGTGCTGTCGCCGTTCGCCAAGCGCGGCCTGAGCATGAACCGGATCGAATCGCGCCCGGGCCATACCGGCCGCTGGCAGTACGCGTTCTTCGTCGACATCGGCGGCCACGTGCAGGAAGACGCGATGCGCGAGGCCTTGGAGGAGCTGCAGGATCTGGCCCACGAGGTCAAGGTGCTCGGTTCCTACCCGGTGGCGATCGCATGAGCCAGCCGGCCCCGCAATCGGCCGCGCCGGCTATGGACCAGGCCCGCGTCGATCAGGCCCGCGTCGTCGAAGCCGGCTTCGACGAAGCTTGGTTCGCCGCGCGCGCCCAGCCGGGCGTGCAGCGGCTCAAGGCTTACGACCCCGGCCACGATCTGGTCGCGCTGCGCCGTCGCTACGGCGAAGCGAACCTGGTCGAACTGGGCTCGAACGAGAACCCCTACGGCCCGTCGCCGGCCGCGCGCGCAGCGATCCTGGATTCGCTGCACGCGCTGCACCGCTATCCCGATCCGCTCGGCGGCGACCTCAAGCGCGCGCTGGCGCGCAAGCACGGGGTGGACGTCAAGCAGATCCTGCTCGGCAACGGTTCGCACGAATTGCTGATGCAACTCGGCCAGGTGTTCGCCGGACCGGGCCAGGAAGTGGTGTTCTCGCGGTATGGCTTCGCCGTGTTCGCGCTCGCCACCCAGGCCGCGGGCGCGGCGATGCGCATCGTCGACGCGCTGCCGCGAGAGGCGGCGATGCCTTGCGGCCACGACCTCGACGCGATCGCCGCAGCGGTGAGCGCGGACACCAAGCTGGTGTACGTCGCCAACCCGAACAACCCGACCGGCACCTGGTTCGGCCGCGACGCGCTGGTCGCGTTCCTGGACAAGATCCCGCCCCAGGTCATCGTGGTCATGGACGAAGCCTACGCCGAGATGGCGGAGGCGCCGGACTACGCCAGCGCGCTGAGCGTGCTGGATCGCTATCCCAACGTCGCGGTGACCCGCACCTTCAGCAAGGCCTACGGCCTGGCCGGCCTGCGCGTGGGCTATCTGATCGCGCAAGCCGGGCTGATCGCGGTGATGGACCGCCTGCGCGAAAGCTTCAACGTCAACGGCCCGGCGCTGGCCGCCTGCGAAGCCGCGCTCGGCGACGAGCAACACCTGCGCTGGGCCTGCGCGCGCAACGCCGAGCAGCGCGCTGCGCTCAGCGACGCCTTGAGCGCGCGCGGCCTGCGCGCGTTCCCGTCGCAGACCAACTTCGTCCTGGCCGAATTCGGCGCGCGCACGCCGCAGGTCGAAGCGGCCCTGGTCGAGCGCGGGGTGATCCTGCGGCCGATGGGCGGCTACGGCCTGGCCGACTGCATCCGCATCAGCGTCGGCTCGCCCGACGAGAACCGCCGCCTGCTGGCCGCGCTGGACGAGGTGTTGGCATGAGCGCCGCGACCGAACTGCAACAGGCCTGGACCGCCGTGGCCGGCTCGCCCCTGCGCGGCCGCCTGCGCGTGCCCGGCGACAAGTCGGTCTCGCACCGCGCGATCATGCTCGGCGCGCTGGCCGACGGCGTCACCCGCGTCACCGGTTTCCTCGAAGGCGAGGACACCCGCGCCACCGCCAAGGTGTTCGAACGCCTGGGCGTGCGCATCGAAACCCCGAGCGCCAGCGAACGCATCGTCCATGGCGTCGGCCTGCACGGCCTGCGCGGCAGCGACGCGGCGCTGGACTGCGGCAATGCCGGCACCGGCATGCGCCTGCTCGCCGGCGTGCTGGCGGGGCAGGCCTTCGACAGCGTGCTGATCGGCGATGCCTCGCTGTCCAAGCGGCCGATGCGGCGCGTGACCGAACCGCTGGCGGCGATGGGCGCGCGCATCGACACCCAGGACGGCGGCCTGCCGCCGCTGCGCATCCACGGCGGCCGCGCGCTGCAGGGCATCGAATACACCTTGCCGGTGGCCAGCGCGCAGGTGAAGTCGGCGCTGCTGCTGGCCGGCCTGTACGCGCAGGGCGAAACCGTGGTGCACGAACCGCACCCAACCCGCGACTACACCGAACGCATGCTGGCCGCGTTCGGCTGGCCGATCGAGTTCGCGCCCGGCTACGCGCGCCTGCGCGGCGGCCATGCGCTGCGCGCCACCGACGTCGCGGTACCGGCCGATTTCTCATCGGCCGCGTTCTTCCTGGTCGCCGCCAGCGTGGTGCCGGGCTCGGACCTGGTGCTGGACGCGGTCGGCATGAATCCGCGCCGCACCGGCCTGCTCGCCGCGTTGCGCCTGATGGGCGCCGACATCGTCGAGCAGAACCCGCGCAGCGAAGGCGGCGAACCGGTCGCCGACCTGCGCGTGCGCCACGCGCCGCTGCGCGGCGTCGAGGTGCCGCAGGCGCTGGTGCCGGACATGATCGACGAGTTCCCGGCGCTGTTCGTCGCCGCCGCGCTGGCCCAGGGGCGCACCGTGGTCAGCGGCGCCGCCGAGCTGCGGGTCAAGGAGTCCGACCGCATCGCCAGCATGGCCGCCGGCCTGCGGGCCCTGGGCGCGCGCATCGAAGAGACCCCGGACGGCGCGATCATCGACGGCGGCGCATTGCACGGCGGCGAAGTCGACAGCCTCGGCGACCATCGCATCGCGATGAGCTTCGCCGTCGCCGCACAGTGCGCCCGCGGTGCGGTGCGGATCGGCGACGTCGCCAACGTCGCCACCTCGTTCCCCGGCTTCGAAGCCTTGGCGGCGCAAGCCGGCATGCGGGTCGATCCGGCGTAACGACAGCCGGCGCCCCCTGCGCAGGGCGCCGACGCCGGCGTTGCCGGCCGGTGATGCAAGACCATTCGCCCCCTTCGCAAAAGGGGGCGGGCGCCTGCGTCGACCGAATCGGGCGCGTTATCCGCCTGCGCCGCGGGAGGACGCTCAGCCCGCGATCGTCCCCAAAACAAAAACGGCGGCCCCAGGCCGCCGTTCTCGCATCCGATCTCGTCTTCGATTCACTGCCGCGGCCGAAACTCCACCGGCTGTTCCACCACCGACGCCACTTCCGTGCCGTCGCGGGTCGCCGGGCGGAAGCGCCAGTCGCGCACCGCCGCCAGCGCCGCGCGGTCCAGCTCGCGCGAGCCGCTGCGCCGCGCCAGGCCGACCTCGCCCGGCACGCCGTCGGCGCCGACTTCGATCCGCACCACCACCGTGCCGCCTTCGCCGCGGCGCAGGGCGGTCGGCGGGTAGTCCGGTTCCGGGCTGCGGTCGAACAACGGGCGGGCGGCAGTGACCACCGCCAGCGCCGGCAGCGCCGCGTTGGCGGCGGCGCTCTGCGTCGGCGACATCGGGCCGACCCGGCGCACGGCCAGCCGCGCCGGCGTACCGTGCTCGTCGAGCGGCGCGGCCTCGCCGGGGCGGTCGATCGGCGGCAGCACCACCAGCGGCATCGCCGGCGCCGGCGGACGCGCCACCGGCCGCTTGCCGTAGTAGTACCAGCCCATGAAGGCGCCGCCGAGCAGGATCAGCAGCAACCACAGGCCGGTGCTGGAGGATGCGTACGCGGCCGGGGCTTCGGCGGCGTCGCGCTCGGAGCCGGCGGCGGGCGCCGCCGGCTCGAAAGACTGGATTGCGGTCATGAACGGGTCCCTTGCGTGCGTTCCCCGGGGGCGGGAGCGCCGGCCGAGCTTCCCGGCGCGCAGGTTAGCCAGGGGTGAACACCGCGTAAGCGCGGCGCGATCCTGCGACGCAGTTCGCGCTTACTGATTGGCGTTGAAGGTGATCGGCACGATCACCGTGTCGGCGACCGGGCGGCCGCCGCGGGTGGCCGGGCGGAACCGCCATTGCCGCACCGCCGCCAGCGCGGCGCGATCGAGCAGGCGCGAACCGCTGCCTTCGGCCACTTCCAGGCTGCCGACATCGCCGGACTCGGTCACCTCGACCCGGATCCGCACCGTGCCGGCTTCGCCGCGGCGCAGCGCCTGCGCCGGGTACTGCGGGGCGCGGTTGCCGGGCAGGGCGGAGGCCGCCGTGCGGGCGCCGCTGGGGGCCGCCGGCGCGCTGCTCGGCGGCGCGGCC
>NZ_HG424507.1 GCF_000336385.2 Lysobacter antibioticus HS124
AAGCCGCACCAGCCGCCGGCATGGCCGGCTTCGATGCGCGGCGGCGTCTGGCAGCCCGCGCCGGCGTCCGCGCCGAGGCGCGAGCACCCGGCCGCCAGCGCGAGCGCGCCGGCGGCCCACAGCGCGATCTCAGTCCGCACGGCCGGCGAACTCGCCGGTGGTGGTGTTGACCAGCACGCGTTCGCCGTTGCCGATGTATTCCGGCACCATGATTTCGATGCCGGTCGACAGCTTGGCCGGCTTCGGGCGCTTGGTCGCGGTACCGCCCTTGAGCTCCGGCGGGGTCTCGATCACTTCGATCGCCACGCTCTGCGGCAGCTGCAGCGCCACCGGCTGGTCGTCGATGATCTGCACGTAGCAGCCCGACAGGTCCCCGACGATGTAGCCGGCAGCGTCGCCGACCACGTCGGCATCGAGCGTATAGGGGGTGTAGTCCTCGTCGTCGAGGAACACGAAGGCGTCGCCGTCCTTGTACGAGAAGGTCGCCTGGCGACGGCTCAGCTCGACTTCCTTGAGCTCGTCTTCGGCGCCGACGCTGAGGTCGAACTTGGTGCCGCCCGGCACCGAGTACATGGTGAAGCGGTACTTCACGTTGCCGCCGCGGCCCTGCGGCGAGCTGCGTTCGATATCGCGCACCTGGTACACGGTGTTGTTGTGTTCGACCACGTTACCTTTTTTGACGTCGTAGGCTTTCATCGTTGTTCGGAATTCGAGATTGGGGATTCGGGGTTGGCAAAAGCGGAGGGGGACGCCGGGCGGAGCGGGGATCGCTTTGCCGATCCCGAATTCCCAAACCCGAATCCCGGCCTCGCTTACTTCGGCGCCAGCCGGGTAGCGCCGTCCAGGCGGATGGTCTCGCCGTTGAGGTAGCGGTTGCCGAGGATGTAGCCGACCAGGTCGGCGAATTCTTCCGGGCGGCCCAGGCGCGAGGGGAAGGGGATCGAGGCCGACAGCGACTGCTGCACCGATTCGGGCATGCCGTCGACCATCGGGGTCCAGAAGATGCCCGGAGCGACGGTCATCACCCGGATGCCGAAGCGCGACAGTTCGCGCGCCATCGGCAGGGTCATGCCGACCACGCCGCCCTTCGAGGCCGAGTAGGCGGCCTGGCCGATCTGGCCTTCGTAGGCCGCGACCGAGGCGGTGTTGACGATCACGCCGCGCTCGCCGTCTTCGCCGGCTTCGTTGTGCTGCATCAGGTTGGCCGCGGCCTTGGCGACGTTGAAGCTGCCGACCAGGTTGACCATCACCGTGCTCTGGAACTGGCCCAGCGGCATCGGCGCTTCCTTGCCCAGCACGCGGCCGGCGCCGAGGATGCCGGCGCAGTTGATCGCCGCGTTCAGCCCGCCCAGGAACTCGCGCGCGGCCGCCAGGTTGGCCGCGACCCCGGCCTCGTCGGTGACGTCGGTGCGGAAATAGCGCGCCTTGTCCGCGCCCAGCGCCGCCACGGCTTGCGCGCCCTTGTCGTCGTTGACGTCGAACAGGGCGACCTTGCCGCCACGGGCGACCAGGTGCTGGGCCACGGCCAGGCCGAGGCCGGAGACGCCGCCGGTGACGACGGCGCGGGCGTTTTCGAGTTGCATGGGCGGTTCCTGAAGGCGGAAAGCCGCCATTCTAAAGGAGCCGGGGTATCGGCGCCGACCGCGGCCGGCGGCCGCGGACGCGGTCAGACCGTGCGCAAGTACCAGGTATGGCTGCCCGCCAGCTCCGCGTAACCCATCGGCGCGTCCAGCAACTGGAAGCTGTTGGCCTCCAGCAGCCGCTGCGCCTCGCTCATGCGGTCCAGCAATTCGACGTAGCACTGCGTATAGCCGTAGCCGCGCGCGGTCAGCAGGCACTTGTCGAGCAGGGCCTGGCCCAGGCCGATGCCGCGCACCGACGGCAGCAGGTAGAACTTGCGCAGCTCGCAGATGCGCTCGTCGCCGCCGAGCAGCGGCGCGATGCCGGCGCCGCCGCCGAGCTTGCCGTCGCGTTCGACCAGGAAGTAGGCGCTGCGCGGGCGGCTGTAACTGCGCTGCATCGCGTCCAGTTCCGGGTCGCTGATCGCGGCCGCGCCGAACTCCGCCTGCACCTGGCGGGCGATCGCGGCCAGCGCGGCATCGTCGCGGGGCAGGATCGAGCGCAACTGGACGCCGGGCGGCAGGGCCATGCGATAACTCTGTGTCGGGGACCGGTGCACATCCTCGCTCAGGACGGGGCCGATGCGAAGATGCCGGTAGCCGCATCGGGACTCGGCGCCGGGAGGGCGCAGGCGCTGCGGAGCCGGTTGTACAGTAACGGCCGGCGCCCGGACCGCCCGTCGGCAGGGTCAAGGGGCATGGATCGCAAGCCAAGGAGAGATCGTATGAGGAAGCTGGCCTGTCGGGCCGCGGGACTGCTGCTGTCGGCGTTGCTCGTCCAGCAGGCCCATGCCGACCAGGGGTGTCCGGAAGGGCTGAGTCCGATCGGCCGGGCGCCCGGACCGATCTGCGTCCCCACGCCGGGTTACGGAAACGGCCCGGTGCAGCGCGCGGCGCCGCCGCGCACCGCACCGGCGACCATGCCCGCGATCACCATGATGCCTACGCCGCAGCGCCTGCGGTTCTTCGGCGTGCACGTCAGCGATCCGGCGCGTTCGCAGTTGTACTCGTCCAACTACTCGCTGGACGTCGCCAAGGCCTCCAGCCTGGCGCTGGACTACTGCCGCCAGCAGACCGGGCAGGAATGCGTAGTGCTCGGCTCGTTCGTCGATCAATGCCAGTCGATCGTGATCGACAAGGCGCGCAAGACCTACCGCGGCCTGGACCTGATTCCGCGCGTGGCCGCGCGCACCGCCATGGCCGAGTGCCAGCGCGGTACCCGCTCCGGCGAGTGCCGCTTGTGGCGCCTGCCGCTGTGCAGCGGCTCGGACTACAGCGGCGGCAATTTCATCGGCGAGGACAACGGCCGCACGCCCGAGCAGATCGCCGAGGAGATCGCGACCATGACCCGCGAACTGTCGGCCGAGTTGGCCGCGGACGGCGGTTGAGTCTCGCCCTGCCGCCGAGCGCGGCGCAACGCCCAGGACGCCGATCAAGACCCATGGACCCCGCCAAGCATATCGACGCCGTCGTCGCTTCAGGACTGGCCCCGCTGCTGAAATCTCACGGCTTCGCCAAGGCCGGCCGCAGCTTCCACCGCCGACACGGCGATCGCTGGCAGGTGGTGAACGTCCAGGCCAGCAGCGGCAACAGCGCCGCGCAGGCGCGCTTCACCCTCAATCTGGGCCTGTACATCCCCGAGATCGAGGTGTTGGCTGGAAACGCTCCGCTGGCCGGCAAGCCCAAGGAGTACGAGTGCACCCTGCGCGAGCGCATCGGCGCGCTGATGCCGCAGGCCCGCGACCATTGGTGGACGCTCGCGCCCGACAGCGACCCGGCGCTGCTGGCGCCCGAACTGGCCGACGCCTTCGCGGCCCACGGCTTGCCTTGGCTGGAGGGCTATGCCGATCTGGCCAAGGTCGCCGCACGGCTGGCCGAGGCGCCGACGATCCTGGCCGCGGCGGCGGCGCTGGCGGCCGGCGACCGCGAGGCGGCGGCACGCCGGATCGAACACATGAAGGCCGACCGGCCGCGGGCGACGGCGGTGGCGGACGCGTGGGCGGCCAAGCACCTGACGGCTTGAGTCCGATGCCCGTACCCGGGGGCGGAACGGCAGCGATATTTACGGAGCACGGATGAGTCGGGCGGAATGGTCTACTGCGGTGTTGCGGGTGTTCGGCGACGACCTGGACCCCGATGAAGTCAGCACGCTGCTTGGCAGCAGCCCGAGCAGTTCGGCGCGCAAAGGCGACCGGCTGGTCAACGCGGCCACCGGGCGGGTGCGTATCCTCAAGACAGGCCGCTGGAGCCTGAGCGCCGTGGACAACAGGCCTGAAAACATCGAAGCGCAGATCTTCACGATCCTCGGCGGCGTGACCGACGACCTGGCGGTCTGGCGCTCGCTGGGGGAGCGCTACCGAGTGGACCTGTTCTGCGGAGTGTTCATGGAAAGCGGCAACGACAATCTGCGGCTTTCGCCCCAAGCGCTGCTCGCGCTGGGGCAGCGCGGAATCGAGCTGGAACTGGACATTTACGATCCGGCAGACGAAGCAGCGGCACAGCCGCATTGAGTCGGGCGACGGACGAGATCGCATCTTGACGCATATACCCACAGCCAAGGAAAAGGACCGTTTCGAGCGGCTCCAGCTCAGCGTCGGCCAGATGCCGCGATGCGCATTGAGCGAAGGGGCGTTCGCTACCGGCGAACACCATCGCCAGCGCGATCCCGACACTGTCTTCGCGCGGCTGCGATACCCCCGTCCTCAGGCGATACGCGCCTTGCGCGAACGCAGTCGTCCGGCCCTATGAACCTGCACTGGAAAGACCTGGAGACCGATGGCGGCCAGTGGTTCGGCCTGGCCCTGCAGTGCAGGATGGACGACGGCCGCCATCGCAAGCCGCCGTTGCACCTGGAGAGCGGCGACAACGGCCGGATCCGGCTGGTGCAGGAGTGCGCGGGCAGCGATGAATCGGTAGTGCGCTTCTGGGCGACGCTGCTGAGCGACTACGAGGGCGTTTATTGGCTGCGCGGCGCCGACGAGGCGCCGGCGCCAGTGCCGGCGTCGACGCTGGATTCGGCGATCGTCGAGCGGCATGCGGCGTTGCCGCAGGCGCAACGCCTGCCCGGATGGAGCCGGGTGTTCGCGCAGGCGCTGGCGGACGGCCCGGCCTCGTTCCTGTACCCGGGGCTGTGGGTGTTGATGGCGATGCGCCCCAAGCCCGGAACCTGGACGTTCGAAACCGAGCCCCTGCGCCGGGCGCAAGCGAGCTGGTGGCTCGAGGATGCTCGCGACGCCTTGCGCGAAGACCCGCTGTTCTTCATCGACTGGTGGCACGGACGCTACCCGCTGCTGAACCTGCGCGCGCCGGCCGCGGTCGACGACGGCCGGCTCAAGTGGTGGCGCAAGAAGGCGCGCGAGGAGGCGTTGCCGCCGGTGCTGCTGTGGTATCTGAGCTGCCTCAACGGCTATGTCATCGTCGACGGCCATCTGCGTCTGCAGGCGGCCTTGCTCGAGGATCGGCCGCCGTCGTTTCTGGTCGCCTATTCGGCCTACGAACAGGCGGTGCGGCCCGATCCGGCCGCGCAACGCGCGATTCTCGATTCCTACGAGCGCCACGCCCGCGAGTTGGCGCTGAGGCTGCCGCAGCGTCGGCCGATCGGCACCGACTCGATCAACGCCACCCTGATCGCGGCGTTCGACGACCGGCCGCTGCTGTTGCCGCGCAGCTACGGCTGGGCCACGCGCCGGCCGGAAGCGCAATGGCTGGACGAGGTCCGGGCTCGGCTGGCGGCGATCGGGCGCAGCGAGGCGATGGACGAGTTCGCGGCGCGTTGACCGGCCGTCGCGGCGTGTGCCGGGTCGCGTAGGCCCGGGCTCAGTTCGTACGGCTCAGGTAGTAATCGCGCAGGTCCCCCGGCGACAAGCCGGGAGCGAACAAGAAGCCCTGGCCGATGCCGACGCCCAGCTCGCGCAGGAAGCCGCGCTGGCGTTCGGTCTCGATGCCTTCGGCGACCAGGCCCAGGCCCAGGCTGCGGGCGATGCCGGTGACGGCCTGGCAGACGGCGACGTCGGATTGGTTGTCGGGCACGCCCTGGACGAACAACTGGCTCAGCTTGAGGCCGTGGATCGGCAGGCGGCGCAGGTAGTTGAGCGCGCTGTAGCCTTCGCCGAAATCGTCGATCGACAGGTGCACGCCGAGTTCGCGCAGGCGGGCGAAAGTGCGCACCGTGTCGGGCGCGTCCTCGATCAGCACCCGTTCGGTGAATTCCAGCTCCAGCGCGCTGCCGGGCAGGCCGTGTTCGGACAACGCCGCGGCGACGTTGCTGGCGAGGTCGTCGCCGAGGAACTGGCGGTAAGAGACGTTGACCGCGACGCGTTCGACCCGCAGGCCTTCGTCGCGCCAGCGGCGCAGTTGGCGGCAGGCCTCGTGCAGCACCCAGCCGCCGATGCCGACGATGTCGCCGGTGGTTTCGGCATGGCCGATGAAGCGGTCCGGGCGCATTTCGCCCAGCGAGCGGTTGCGCCAGCGGATCAGCGCTTCGACCGCGATCACCCGGCCGTCGCCGAGGTCGACCTGCGGTTGGTAGACCAGATGGAACTCGTCGTTGTGCACCGCGCGGCGAAGGTGGGTTTCCAGTTGCAGGCGGTGCAGCTGCTGTTCGGCCAGTTCCGGAGTGAAGGCCTGCCAGCTGTTGCGGCCGCGGCGTTTGCTGTCGTACATGGCCACGTCGGCGCTTTGGATCAGCTGTTGCGCGGTGCGGCCGTCGAGGGGCGCCTGGGCGATGCCGATGCTGGCGGTGATGCTGAACTCTTCGCCGTCGACGCGGAAGCTGTCGCCGAAGCTTTCCAGGATCGCGTCGGCGATGCGTTCGGCGCGCAGCGGCTCGCCGTCGAGCGGGCACACCACCAGGAATTCGTCGCCGCCGAAGCGGGCGATCTGCGCCGGATCGTTGCCGATGGCCTGGCGGATGCGGCGCGCGGCCGAGGCCAGCAGGCGGTCGCCGGCGGCATGGCCCAGCACGTCGTTGACCACCTTGAAGCGATCCAGGTCGATGTACAGCACCGCCAGCGGCGATTGCGGGAAGGTGTCCAGGCGTTGTTCGAGCTCGGCTAGCACCGCGTCGCGGTTGAGCAGGCCGGTCAGCGGATCGCTGCGCGCCTGGATGCGCAGGTGTTCTTCTTCCTGCTTGCGCTCGGTGACGTCCTGCAGGGTGCCGGTCAGCACTTGGCCGACCGGATCGCCGGCGCCGGCGTCGCCGATCACCCGCACCCAGAACACGCTGCCGTCCGGGCGCACGCCCTGCAGCTCCAGATCGAGCCCGCGGCCGCCGCCGACGCTGCGGTCGAGGTGGCTGCGCAAGCGATGGCGGTCCATCGGGCGCAGGCAGTCGAGCAATTCCTCGATGGTGGTCGGCACGACTTCGCGGCCGAGAATGCGCGCGGCTTCGTCGGTCAGATACAGGCTGTCGCGGCCGGCGTCCCACTCCCAGCCGCCGATGTGGGCCAGGGCCTGGGCGCGGTCGAACAGCGCGCTGTCGCGCTTGAGCGCGGTGACGTTGGAGAACAGTGCGAACACTTGGTTCGGCCGGTCGCCGCCGGGCGGGAACTTCGGCACCGCGGTCACCGACAGCCAGATCAGTTCGTGGCGGTTGCGGGGGTACAGGCCGAGCACGGTGCTCTCGACCACGCGCCCGGTTTCCAGGGCGATGCGCGAGGGGTATTGCGTGGGCGGCAGCTCGCGGCCGCGTTCGTCGATCACCATCCAATGGCCGGAGCGCAACTCGTCGACGATGCTGTCGCCGCTGTGCAGCGACAGCAGCCGCATCGCCGCGCTGTTGGCGTAGACGATGCGCAGGCCGTCGTCCTGCACGATCACGCCGCGGTCGATCAGTTCGACCAGTTCGCGGAAGCGCAGCTCGGCGTCCTGGCGGGTGCTCAGGTCGCGGGCGACCGCGATGATCCGGCGCTGGCCCTCGTGGACGAACGCGGCCGAGTGCACCTCCACGGGGAAGCGGGTGCCGTCGCCGCGCTTGTTGGTGACCTCGATGACGTAGGTCTCGCCGCGGTTGAGGGATTCCCACACCGGGACCAGGTGGTCCTGCGGCAGCTCCGGATTGAGCACGTGGATCGGCTGGCCGAGGATGTCCTCGCGCTCCCGCCGGTGCGCATGCGTGCCCTGGCGGTTGATCTCGATCACCGTGCCTTCTTCGTCGAGCACCGTGACCAAGTCGGGGATCGAGTCGAACAGGGCGCGGTACAGGCAGCGGTGTTCGGCATCGCCGCCGCGCGCGCGCAGCGCGGCCGCGGCTTCGGCGAGCAGGGCGCGCAGCGCCGGGTCGAGTTTGGGGTCCTGCTGCGCCCGCTCCAGCGCCGCCAGGACCCGCGCCGGATCGTCCGTGCGGCTCGGCGGCGGCTCCGGCGCGGGCGCGTCGCGCTTCACGCCGCCGCCAGGGCCTTGCCGACCTTGCTGCCGGTTTCGCGGCCGAGCAGGCCGGCCAGCCAGCGCCCGGTCCGGGCCAGCGCATCCAGGTCGATGCCGGTGTCGATGCCCAGGCCGTGCAGCATATAGACCACGTCCTCGCTGGCGACATTGCCGCTGGCGCCCTTGGCGTAGGGGCAGCCGCCGGTGCCGGACACGGCCGAGTCGACTACCGCCACGCCTTCTTCCAGGCAGGCGAGGATGTTGGACAGGGCCTGGCCGTAGGTGTCGTGGAAATGCACCGCCAGCGCCGCGACCGGCACTTCGGCGGCGACCGCCTTGAACATCGCCCGCGCCTTGCCCGGCGTGCCTATGCCGATGGTGTCGCCGAGCGAGATCTCGTAGCAGCCCATGTCGAACAGCGAGCGCGCCACCCGCACCACGTCGGCGACCGGCACCGCGCCCTGGTAAGGACAGCCGAGCACGGTGGAGACGTAGCCGCGCACCGCCACGCCGTCGGCCTTGGCCCGCGCGAGCACCGGCGCGAAGCGTTGCAGGGACTCGTCGATGCTGGCGTTGATGTTCTTCTGGTTGAAGGCTTCCGAGGCCGCGGTGAACACCGCGATTTCCTCCACCCCGACCGCGCGCGCGCGGTCGTAGCCTTGCTCGTTCGGCACCAGCACCGGGTAGCGCACGCCGGGGCGGCGGGCGATGCCGGCGAACACTTCGGCCGCGTCGGCCAACTGCGGCACCCACTTGGGGCTGACGAAGCTGGTCGCCTCGATGCTGCGCAGTCCGGTCGCGGACAGGCGGTCGATCAGGGCGATCTTGTCGGCGGTCGCGATCGGGGTCTTTTCGTTCTGCAGTCCGTCGCGGGGACCGACTTCGACGATGCGTACGGCGGAGGGCTGAGTCACGGATGTTCCTTGGATGGGACGCGTTGCAGCGACATGGCTTTGGCGCGCGTGTCGTATAGCAGATCGGTGTGCCGGGCGAGCGTGGCGCGCAGGCGCTCGGCGTCGCCCTGGACGAGGGCGAAGCGGTCCTCCAGTTTGCGCCCATCGAGCTCGCCGCGGGCGATCGCGGCCAGTGCGCGTTGCGAATCGGGCAGCCAGGCACTGATGCGGCCGTCCTCGATGCGATACAAGACCAGGAACACTGCGCCGGCCGGCGCCGCGCCGGTCAGGCTGCGGCCTTCGGCGCCGATCGCGCGTTCGGCTTCGGCCGGAGACAGCACGATGTAGCGGTCTTCGCCGATCGCGAAGCCGGTCAGGTCCAGCGCGACCGGACGCTCGCGCAGGCCGGGCCAGTCTTCGGTGTGGCAGCGCGCATCGATGCGGAGGGTTTTGTCGATGCCTTCCGCGCGCAGGCGCCAGTGCCCGGGCAGGTCGCGGTCGCAGCGGCGTTCGGCCACCGGGCTGCGCTCGAAGGCGACGCAGCCGGCGCACAGCGCCAGCGCGGCGAGCACAAGCGGGCGCAGGGCGCGCGCGGCGGCGGACATTGGCTCGACGGTCGGGGCGAGGGCGTCGGCGGCGCGGCGTTGCCGAGGATCGGACGGCCTTCGACCGGGCCCTGGTCGCCGATCTGGGGTGGGTCGCAGGGCAGGGCGGCCGAAGGCGGCCGTTCGGCGACCGCGCAGCCGTTCCAGGCCGGCGGTGAGCGCAAGACTCAGGATCGGATACCGAAGCATGCGAGATCCCTCTTGGCGATGCGAGGCCGGTGCGCCGAGCGGCGCCGGCGGGACGGCCCCGGCGCTCCAGCCGGGGCCTCCATCATTGCGGAAATTTCGATAGCGGTCGATGTTGCGCCGCCGTACGGTCCGCTCAGGCCGGGGCCAGGGTCGCCAGCACCGCGTCGGCCTCGACGAAATCGCCGGCCGCGGCGCGCACCTCGGCGATCACGCCGGCGCGCGGCGCCTTCAGGCTCAGCTCCATCTTCATCGCCTCGATCACCAGCACTTCCTGGCCGGCCTCCACGGCATCGCCCGGCGCGGCCTTGACCACCACTACCCGGCCCGGCATCGGCGCGTTGACGTTGTTGCCGGAGCCGGCGGCGGCGCCCTGTTCGTGGCGGTACATCGGCACCGATTCCAGGCGCAGTCGGCGTTCGCCGTCGTGCAGCACCAAGCGGGCGCCGTCGCCGAGCGTGCGCAACCGGCGCGCGCGGCCGTCGATGCGCAGGCTCAACTCGTCGCCGTGCAGGCGCGCGCCTTCGATGCGATGAGTGCCGTCGGCGCCGGCCAGTTCGATGCGGTAGTCGCCGGCGCTGCCGTGCGCCTGCAGCTCCAGGCGCTGTTCGCGGCTCAGGAAGGCCAGGCTGCGACGGCCGCCGTGACCGAGCCGCCAACCGTCGGCGACCGCCCAGGGCGAGCCCGGGTCGTTGGAGGCCGCAGCGTCCTGGCGAGTGCGGCGCTCCTGCGCCAGCAGCTCGCATACCGCCGCGCCGAGCAGCAGGTCGCGCTCGCCGGCGTCGTCGCGGTGCGCGGCGGGCATGAACTCGTCGAGATGGCGGTCCAGGTAGCCGGTGTCGATGGTGCCCTCGACCACCGCCGGATGCCGCGCCAGGCGCTCGAGGAATTCGATATTGGACTTCGGCCCGGCGATCTCGCACTGCGCCAGCGCCGCGCGCAACCGCGCCAATGCGCGCGGCCGGTCGGCGTCGGCGACGATCAGCTTGGCGATCATCGGGTCGTAGAAGATCGTCACCGTATCGCCTTCGACCACGCCCGAGTCCAGGCGCACGTGCGCATCGGCCGCCGGCAGGCGCAGGCGTTCGAGCTTGCCCGAGCCGGGCAGGAAGCCGGCTTCCGGGTCCTCGGCGTACAGCCGCACTTCGATCGCGTGGCCGCGCTGGACGATGGCGTCCTGGGCCAGCGGCAACGGTTCGCCGGCGGCCACGCGCAGCTGCCATTCGACCAGGTCCACGCCGGTCACCCATTCGGTCACCGGATGCTCGACCTGCAGGCGGGTGTTGATCTCCATGAAGTAGAAACCGCCGTCCTGGCCGACGATGAACTCGACCGTGCCGGCGTTGACGTAATCGATCGCGCGGCCGGCCTGGACCGCGGCGGCGCCCATCTGCGCGCGCAGCTCGGCGCTGAGGAAGGAGGAGGGCGATTCCTCCAGCACCTTCTGGTAGCGGCGCTGGGCCGAGCACTCGCGTTCGTTGAGATGGATCACTTCGCCGCGGTTGTCGCCGAAGATCTGGATCTCGATATGGCGCGGACGCTCGACGTAGCGCTCCAGCAGCACCCGGTCGCGGCCGAAGGCGTTGCGCGCCTCGCGCTGGCAGCTCTCCAGATTGGCGGCGAATTCGCCCGCTTCGCGCACGATGCGCATGCCCTTGCCGCCGCCGCCGTGGGCGGCCTTGATCATCAGCGGGTAGCCGATGCGGTCGGCCTCGCGCTGCAGCAGCGCTGGGTCCTGGTCGGCGCCGGTGTAGCCCGGCACCACCGGCACGCCGGCGGCCTGCATCAGTTCCTTGGCCCCGGCCTTGCTGCCCATCTTGCGCATCGACGCCGCCTTGGGGCCGATGAAGGCGATGCCGGCGGCCTCGACCGCGTCGGCGAAGTCGGCGTTCTCGCTGAGAAATCCGTAGCCGGGGTGGATGGCTTGCGCGCCGCTGCGCCGCGCGACCTCGATGATCGCGTCGCCGCGCAGGTAGCTGTCGGCCGGGCGCGGGCCGCCGATCGGATAGGCCTCGTCGGCCTGGCGCACGTGCTGGGCGTCGGCGTCGGCCTCGGAATACACCGCGACGGTGCGGATGCCGAGCTGGCGGCAGGTGCGGATCACGCGACAGGCGATCTCGCCGCGGTTGGCGATCAGGATCTTTTCGAACATGGCAGGCCGCAGGTCGGGGCGCAGCGAGGCGCGTGGTCGGGAGCCGCGGCGCCGGGGGCGGACGCGATCCGGCGATTTTCGCCGATGCGGCGGCCTCGTGTCGCCCCGGCGTGGGCGAATGCGTCGCCGTCGGCGTGCGTACGTAGCGGTATGCGCATGCGCTCAGGCGTCCGCACGGGACGCCCTGGCGCGTCGCGGGCTCAGCGCGCCCAGTTCGGCTTGCGCTTGTCGAGGAAGGCGCTCAGGCCTTCCTGGCCTTCGGCGGACACCCGCAGCGCGGCGATCAGCGCGGCGTTGTCGGCGTCCAGGCGCGCGCCGTCGCGTTCGCCGGCGACCCGGCGCACCAGTTGCTTGGCTTGCGCGGCGGCGCGCGGGCCGGCCTTGAGCAGCAGCTCGACCTGGCGCGCGACCGCGGCGTCGAGCTGATCCTCGTCGACCAGTTCGTGCAGCAGGCCGATGCGCAGCGCGGTGGCGGCGTCGAAGATTTCGGCGGTGGCGAACCAGCGCCGCGCCTGGCGCGCGCCGATGGCTTCGATGACGTAGGGCGAGATCACCGCCGGCAGCAGGCCGAGTTTGCTCTCGGTCAGGCCGAACTTGGCCGCCGGCGCGGCGATGGCGATGTCGCAGCAGGCGACCAGGCCGACCCCGCCGCCGAAGGCCGCGCCCTGGACCCGGGCCACGGTCGGCTTGGGCAGCTCGTTGAGGGTGCGCATCAGCCGCGCCAGGGCCAGCGCGTCCTCGCGATTCTCGGCCTCGCCGGCGGCGGCCATGCCGCGCATCCAGTGGAGGTCGGCGCCGGTCGAGAACGAGGCGCCTTCGCCTTCGATCACCACCACCCGCACCTCGTCGTCGCCCGCGGCGGCGTCCAGGGCGCCGGTCAGCGCGGCGATCAGCATGGCGTCGAAGGCGTTGTGCAGCTCGGGACGGTTCAGGCGCAGGCGGGCGACAGGGCCCTCGCGCAGGCTCAGCAGCGGGTGGGTCATCGGGCGGGGGAGTTGATTGGAGTTGGCGAATGATACCGTTCAGCTTGCCGGCTCCGCCCCTGTCCGTTGTACCAGTGCTAGAATGAGAACAATTCCCATTTGGGTCGCCACCTCCTTCCTGGAAGCCGCCTCTTGAAGCTGTCCGAACTGCCGCGCCGTACTGCGGCCACGGTCGAGTCCGTCGATGATCAGGTTCCCAACGACACCATTGCCAGGCGCTTGCGCGAACTCGGATTCGTCGCCGGCGAGCGGGTGGAAGTGATGGCGGCCGGTCCGATCGCCGCCGAGCCGCTGCTGGTGCAGGTCGGCTACACCCGTTTCGCCCTGCGCCGCACCGAAGCGGCGCGAGTGCGGGTGCGGCTGGAGCCGCCGGCATGAGCGCGATCGCCGCCGAGGCCGGCGCCATGCCCGCGACCGCACCGATGCGGGTGGCCCTGGTCGGCAACCCCAACTGCGGCAAGACCGCGCTGTTCAACCTGCTGACCGGCAGCCGGCAGAAGGTCGCCAACTACGCCGGCGTCACCGTCGAGCGCAAGGAAGGCCGGCTGCACGCGCCGTCCGGGCGCAGCTATGCCGTGCTCGACCTGCCCGGCGCCTACAGCCTCAGCGCGGCCAGCCTCGACGAGGCGGTGACCCGCGACGTGCTGCGCGGTTTCTATCCGGGCGAGCCGGCGCCGGACGTGCTGCTGTGCGTGGTCGATGCGACCAACCTGCGCCTGCATCTGCGCTTCGCCCTGGAGCTGCGCGAGCTCGGCCGGCCGATGCTGGTGGCGATCAACATGATGGACGCGGCCAAGCGCCGCGGCATCGACATCGACCTGGCCGCGCTGGAACGTGAGCTCGGCGTGCCGGTGGTGCCGACGGTCGCGGTCAAGCGCGACGGCGCGCGCGAGCTGGTGGCCCTGCTGGACCGGATCGCGGTCGCGCCGCGCGAACCGCACGAGCCGCGCGTGCGCCTGGCCGAGGGCGCCGACCTGCACGCCGAAACCCGGCGTCTGCTCGAGCTGACCGTGCGCATGCCGACCCGCACCGCGCGCATCGACGACGCGCTCGACCGCTGGCTGCTGCATCCGGTGCTGGGCCTGGTGTCGTTGGCGGTGGTGATGTTCCTGATCTTCCAAGCGGTGTACGCCTGGGCCACGCCGTTGATGGACGGGATCGAGGCGCTGACCGCGTGGACCGGCGAGCGAGCCGGCGCGCTGTTGCCCGACGGGCCGCTGCGCAGCCTGCTGGTCGACGGCGTCATCGCCGGCCTCGGCGGCGTGGTGGTGTTCCTGCCGCAGATCCTGATCCTGTTCGCTTTCATCTTGGCGCTGGAAGAGTCCGGCTACCTGCCGCGCGCGGCCTTCCTGCTCGACCGCATGATGGCCGGCGCCGGCCTGTCGGGGCGTTCGTTCATCCCGCTGCTGTCGAGCTTCGCCTGCGCGATCCCCGGGATCATGGCCACGCGTTCGATCCAGGACCCGCGCGACCGCCTCGCCACCATCCTGGTGGCGCCGCTGATGACCTGCTCGGCGCGGCTGCCGGTGTACGCGCTGCTGATCGGCGCTTTCATTCCGCAGCGCCAGGTCTGGGGCCTGCTCAACCTGCAGGGCCTGGTCCTGTTCGGCCTGTACATGGCCGGCATCCTCAGCGCGCTGGCGGTGTCGTGGGTGATGAAGAAGTGGCGCCGCGACAAGAGCGAGCATGCGCTGCTGCTGGAGCTGCCGTCGTACCGCGTTCCCAATCCGCGCGATCTGCTGATCGGCCTGTGGGAGCGGGCCTGGATCTTCCTGCGCCGGGTCGGCGGCATCATCCTGGCCCTGACCATCCTGCTGTGGTTCCTGCTGTCGTTCCCGGGCGCGCCGGAAGGCGCCACCGCGCCGGCGATCGACTACAGCTTCGCCGGCCGCATCGGCCACGCGATGACCGCGGTGTTCGCGCCGATCGGCTTCAACTGGCAGATCTGCATCGCCCTCATTCCGGGCTTGGCCGCGCGCGAAGTGGCGGTGTCCTCGCTGGCCACCGTCTACGCGCTGTCGGCGCCGGACGACGAAGCCGCGGCGCAGGCGCTGACCCCGATCATCACCGACACCTGGTCGCTGGCGACCGCGCTGGCCCTGCTGGTGTGGTTCATCTACGCGCCGCAGTGCATTTCCACCCTGGCCACCATCCGCCGCGAGACCAATTCGTGGAAGCAGGTGGGGATCGCCGCCGGCTATCTGTTCGCGCTGGCGTATCTGGCCTCGCTGCTGACCTATCAGGTCGCGGTCTGGCTGGGAGCGGGTTGAGCGATGGACCCGGGGCTGTTCGCGCAATACGTGGTGATCGCGATCGCGGTCGCGGTCAGTGCGGCCGTGGTCGCGCGCAAGCAGTTCCCCGGCGGCGTGCGTCGCCTGCGCCTCGCCTGCGCTCTGCCGCTGGTGCGCGAGGGGCGGCCGGACTGGATGCGCAAGCTCGGCCGGCGCATCGCCCCGGCGCCGCGCGCGAGCGGCCCGAACTGCGCCGGCTGCGACAACTGCGGCCCTTCCGGCTGACGCCGCTCGGCCCGCCGGCGCCGAACGATTGCGCGCCGCCTCAGCCGGCGCGCTCGCGCAGGTAGGCCTCGGCGCGGTCCAGGTGCCTGCGCGCCTCGTCCATATGCGGCGCCGACGGCGCGCGTTCGAAGCGGCTGGCGCCGTCGCTCAGCCGCAGATAGGCCGGGGTTTCGCCGCGGCCGCGACGGAAGTCGAAGGCGAGAATGAAGTCGTCCGAGCCGGCGTCGTTGAAGCCGGCCGCACCGCGCAGCGGACTGAGCACGCGCAGCATCTCGATCGGGTGTCCGGACACCTGCAGCATGGCGATGCGCAGCTCGCGGCGCAGTTCGTCGTATTCCACCGGCGGAGTGCCGGTCCACGAATCCTGGCGCCAGGCCTTGATCGCCTCGGCGACGGTGGCGGGCTGCGGATCGGTCAAGGCCTCGGCGTGGCCGCGGCGACCGCCCAGCCCCGCCTGCAACGCCGATGCCGCCGGCCAGTCGCCGAACTCATCCGGGCGCGCCGGGGCGGAATCCATGTAGGCCTGATAGCGCTGCAGGTCGAGCGTGAACCTCGCATACAGCGAAAGCGGTTGCGGCACTGCCGGTTGCGACATCCAGAAGATCCTTTCCTGTGACCGTGGCGCCGCGGATCAGCGGCGCAGCCGTCCTTTGCTCGCGGCTTTCCAGCCGACGGCCTCGAAGGCCTCGACCGATAAGGTGAAAGTGCGTTCGTCGCCCGGGTGCAGCGCGCCGACGCCGACCACCTGGCGGGTGATCTCGTCGCCGCGCTCGTTGCGGATCGACAGCACCATCGAGTATTCCCAGGCGACGTCGCCCTGGGGTGGGCGAATCGTGCCTTCGACGTGCAGCGGCGAGAACCTCGCCGCCGCACGCTGAGCGGCATCGGAGTCGAAACGCAGATGGTGCTTGCACGCGGGACAGACGCTCGCGCTGTCGAGAATCGTCGCCTTGCAGTGCGGACATACGCGCGTCGCGCCGGGCTGGCCCTGGCGGACGGCGCTCATGAGTCGGCGCCGTTCTCCGTCTTGGCGCCGTTGCCGTTCTTCTCGTGCTTGGACGACTTGGCGTTGCCGCTGTCCTTGTCTTCCCAGCCGAATTCGACCTGGCCGCGCATGCGCGATCCGGCCGCGACGGTGACCACCCCGGCCTTGACGTCGCCGATCATCGCGCCGCTTTCGAGCAGCTCCACGCGCTGCGCCGATTCGATGTTGCCTTCCAGTTCGCCGGCGATGACGACCTTGCGCGCGCGCACGCCGCCGTTGAGCTTGGCGCCGAGTTCGACGGTGAGGTCGCCGTCGACCTGCACGTCGCCCTTGAAGCGGCCGGCGATGCGGATATGGCCCGAGCCTTGGATCTTGCCTTCGATCGACAGGTCCGAGGCGATCAGCGATTCCTTCACCGTCTCGCGCTCGGGCGCGCGCGGTGCCGGCGCGGCCGCGGCAGGAGCGGGCGCGATCGGTGTCTGCGGCGGCGTCGGCTGGCCGAAGCTGAACTCGTTGAGCGTGTCGGGTTCGCGCTTGAGCGCGGTTTCAGGCTGCGGCGGCGGAACCGGATTGTCGCGCTTGGGCGGAGCGGGCTGGTTGAAGATAGCCATGACGCGGTGTTTCCTCAGGTCGGGGGATCAAGTGATGACACGCGTGAACGACGGAGCCTAACACGCTGATCCGAAGCCCCCACTGTGATGCATCTCACCAATCCGAGTTGCAGGAAACGGCGACTCCGATTCAGATTTCGCGCGCGAATCGGCGATGCGGAAAAGCGCGCGGAGCACAGCGCATTCAGTCGATTTCAGCCGCTGCGCTCATGACAAAAAGAATTCAGTTTGTTTTCATGACGATGAATAGCCGGCGCTGCTTCGACAGGCGCGTTCGGCATCGGCAGCCGACGAAGAGGATCGCGCAACGCGGATCGGTCGCGACGCGCAATGGCACCGGTCCGGAGTGTTAGGCGAACGGTTTCGTCGCGCCGTTGTGTTCGAATGCGATGCGGCACGGCCATGCGCCGTCGGATCGTCGTCTCGCATGCCCCGCAACCGGCTCGGACTCGATGCGAAGCGCGGCGAAGTCGCGGACGAAATCGCGCAATGGAACGGCGCGCGCGGGCGATGCGCGCGCGGGGGCCAAAGCCGGCGCGGGCAAGGTGCCCGGCGCGCCGTCTATGGTCGCATCGATGCCGCTGCGCGATAGCGCGATGGCGCACGCGCTGTCGGGATGGCTCGCAAAAGCGCGCGCCGCCTTGCGGCGGCGCGATGGATCACATCCGGAACACGCCGAAGCGGGTGCGATCCTCGATCGGCGCGTTGAGGCTGGCCGACAGGCCCAGGCCGAGCACGCGGCGGGTGTCGGCCGGATCGATGATGCCGTCGTCCCACAGACGTGCGGTGGCGTAGTAAGGGTTTCCCTGGTTCTCGTACTGCTCGCGGATCGGCGCCTTGAATGCGTCTTCTTCCTCGGCCGTCCACACTTTGCCCGCCGCCTCGATGCCGTCGCGGCGCACGGTCGCCAGCACCGACGCGGCCTGTTCGCCGCCCATGACGCTGATGCGCGCATTCGGCCACATCCACAGGAAGCGCGCGCCGTACGCGCGGCCGCACATGGCGTAGTTACCGGCGCCGAAGCTGCCGCCGATGACCACGGTGAACTTGGGCACGTGCGAACAGGCCACCGCGGTGACCATCTTGGCGCCGTCCTTGGCGATGCCGGCGTTCTCGTACTTCTTGCCGACCATGAAGCCGGTGATGTTCTGCAGGAACACCAGCGGAATGCCGCGCTGGTTGCACAGCTCGATGAAGTGCGCGCCCTTGAGCGCGCTTTCGGCGAACAGGATGCCGTTGTTGGCGACGATGCCGACCGGGTAGCCGTGCAGATGGGCGAAGCCGGTGACCAGGGTCTTGCCGTAGCGCGCCTTGAATTCTTGGAACTCGCTGCCGTCGGCGACGCGCGCGATCACTTCGCGGATGTCGAAGGGCTTGCGGGTGTCCTTGGGCACGATGCCGTACAACTCCTCGGCCGGATACAGCGGATCGCGCGGCGCCTGTGCGGCGACCGGCAGCGACTTCTTGCGGTTGAAGGTGGCGACGATGTCGCGCGCGATCTGCAGCGCGTGGCGGTCGTCTTCGGCGAAGTGATCGGCCACGCCGGACACGCTGGTGTGCACGTCGGCGCCGCCGAGCGCTTCGGCGTCGACCACTTCGCCGGTCGCGGCTTTCACCAGCGGCGGGCCGCCGAGGAAGATCGTGCCCTGTTCCTTGACGATCACCGACTCGTCGCACATCGCCGGCACGTAGGCGCCGCCGGCGGTGCAACTGCCCATCACCACTGCGACCTGGGGGATGTTCTCGGCGCTGAGACGGGCCTGGTTGTAGAAGATCCGGCCGAAGTGCTCCTTGTCCGGAAACACTTCGTCCTGCAGCGGCAGGAAGGCGCCGCCGGAGTCGACCAGGTAGACGCAGGGCAGGCGGTTCTCGCGTGCGATCTCCTGCGCGCGCAGGTGCTTCTTGACCGTCATCGGGAAGTAGGTGCCGCCCTTGACCGTGGCGTCGTTGGCGACGATCACCACTTCCAGCCCCTGCACGCGGCCGATGCCGGCGACCATGCCCGCGGCCGGCGCCGCGTCGTCGTACATGCCTTCTGCGGCGAGCGGGGCGATTTCCAGGAACGGCGAGCCGGGGTCGAGCAGGGCGGCGATGCGGTCGCGCGCCAGCAACTTGCCGCGTTCGGTGTGCTTGGCCCGTGCTTTGTCGCCGCCGCCGTGCGCCGCGCGCGCCAAGCGCGCGTCGAGTTCCTCGACCAGGGCCTGGTGATAGGCGACGTTGTCGCGGAAGTCCTGCGAGCGTGGGTCGAGCTGGGAGGTCAGGGCGGGCATCGCGCAACGGCCGTGGGTTTTGGACGCGGCATCAGAACACAAAGCGCGCCGCGCGGCCAAGCGCTGGCGGATGGCGCGCGACAACGCACGCCGGCGCACGGAGGCACGGAACATCGCAGGCGCCGCTGCGCTTGCGCCTTGGCCGGTTGCTCGCGGCGCAGTCGGGCTGGGGCGTTCGCGCCGAGCTCGTCGGACAAAAAGAAAGGCCCGCTCGCGCGGGCCTTCCGGTGCAGCGGGAGAGCGCCAGCGATTAGTGCTTGGCGGCTTCTTCCTTGGCCTTGTCGGCAGCGGCGTCGGCCTTGTCGGCGACGTTCTGCGCGGCGTCGGCGGTGGCGTCGGCGGCCTTGGCGGCGGCGGCGGCAG
>NZ_HG424508.1 GCF_000336385.2 Lysobacter antibioticus HS124
CCAGCCACAGCGGCAGCCAGCCCAGTGTGCCGTGATGGCCGCGCGCGGCCGGCAGCATCAGCACCAGCAAGGCGCCGATCGCGACCGCGTAGCGCAGGACGGTGTCCAGTTCGGCACGGACGGCATCGGCGGTACGGTCGGCGGCGGTCATGGCGGGCTCCGGTGGCGGCTCAAGGGCGTTGGAGCCACCTTCGCCGCGCCACGTCTCAGAAGCTGCGATGCCCCGCGCCGTTCGTCGGCGCGCCGGCCGGGCGGCTCAGTAGCCGGCCTTGTCCAACGCCTTGTCGGCCTCGGCCCGGCCCAGCTCGATCAGCTCCTTGGCGCGCCAGAACTCGTAGAACTGGCAAGCGTCGCGCGGAATCCGGATCACCAGCTCGGGCGGGTCCAAGGCCAGCTGCACGCGCGCGATCTGCGCCTGCATCATGTCCAGCGAACGCGCCATCAGTTCGCTGAAGCCCAATTCGTTGGGCCGCTCCTCCTCGCCGGTGGGGTCGCTGGCGATCGCATCGCGGCGCAACCAGCGCATCAACAGCGAGGGCGACGCCTGGGCCGGTTCGGCGGCGCCGTTCGGCAAGGCCAACGCGCCGGGCGGCCGCTCCGGCCAGCCGTGCATGTCCACCGCGATCAGCCGGTGCGCATCGGCCAGGCGGGTGGCGGCGATCGGCAGCGGCGCCAGCAAGCCGCCGTCGACCAACTCGCGCCCATGCAACTCATAAGGCGGAAACACGCCCGGAATCGCGATCGAGGCGCGCACCGCATCCCATAGATCGCCTTCGCGCAGCCACACCTCGCGCTGCCGGATCAAGTCGACCGCGACCGCGGTGAACGGCACCGGCAGGTCTTCGATGCGCGGCTCGCCGGTCAGCTCGCGCAGCGCGCGCATGAGTTTTTCGCCGCGGAACAACGCCGGCTGGCCGATCCAGGGATCGAGCAGGCGCAGCATGTCGGTGCGGCTCATGCGAAACAGCCAGTCGCGGTAGACCTCGAGCTTGCCGGCGGCGAACAGGCCGCCGACCAGGGCGCCGCTGGACGAGCCGGCGACCGCGACGATGCGCAGGCCACGCGCCTGCAAGGCTTCGATGACGCCGATCTGGGCCAGGCCGCGCGCCCCGCCCGCGCCCAGTACCAGGGCGACCGGTTCGCCGGCGGCGATGCGCGGGGCGTCGGCGCCGGGCATCAGCGTTCGTAGTTGCTCAGCGCCAGTTCCAGCATCGACTTGGCCTGTTCGCGCAGCACCACCGGCTCGACGATCTCGGCGTCGCTGCCGTAATGCATGACGTCCATCAGCAGCTCGCGGCCGGCGCTGTAGGGCACCTTGAGCTCGTAGCGGCCGTCGGGCAGGAAACGGCCCTGCTGCTGCGAATGCCAATGCTCGTCGGCGACCCAGCGCGCGGCCTTGGCGCTGAACACGATCGTCGCCCAGCCCTTGGGCGCGCCGGAGAAGATGCCGTAGCTGGACGCCAGGTGGCGATCGAGTTCCTCGTCGGCGACATCGCGCGCCGCCGCTTCGCCGACCTTGGCCGCGCTGATCCGGTCGACCGAGAAGCTGCGCAGCGCATCGCGCTCGTGATCCCAGGCGTCGAGGTACCAGTTTTCGCGGTAGTGGGTCAGGCGCTGCGGCGAGACGCTGCGGCGGGTGCGCTCGTCGGTGGAGCGGGCGCGGTATTCGAACGTCAGCTGCTTGCGGTCCAGCACCGCGGTGGCGACGGTGCGGAACGCGGTCTCGTCGAGCCGGCGGGTGCGGTGCGGGATCACCCGCACCCGCTCCACCGGCAGGCGACGGCCGCCGGCGTGTTCGTCGAGCAGCTTCTCGATCCGCTGCTGCAACGGCGCCAGCGCGTTCGACAGCACCCCGCCGCCGCTGCGCATCAGCAACTGCTGGGCGGCGAGCAGCGAGTGCAGCTCTTCCGAACTCAACCACAGCCCGGGCAGCTCGAAGCGGTCGCCTTCGCTGGTGTCGTAGCGGAAACCGGCCTCGCCGTTGCCGACCACCGGCGCCATCAGGTAGTCGCGCAGGTAGGCCAGGTCGCGGTACACGGTCGCGCGCGAACACTCCAGGTCTTCCTGGAGTCGCTGAACCGTGACCGGGTACCGGGCCGCGGTGAGAATCCTATGCAACGCGTGGATGCGTTCGATACGTTCCATGTCGGCAGGGTCTGGAGGAGGCGGTGGGGTCGCAATTAGCATGGCATCGGCCGCTGTCCGGCCGCCACCATCGAACTGAAGGATCGTACGTGATCAAGCCCGCATTATCCGCAACGCCGGCTCGGGCGGCAGTGCTGATCGCCCTGCTCGCCTCAGCGCCGGCCGCGGCCGGCCCCAAGGAAGAGCTGATCGCGGCGGTGGACCGGCTCAATGCCGCCCGCAGCTACCGCTCGGTCATGAGCGCAGACACCGGACTGACGGTGGAAACCGAATTCGTCGCTCCCGATCGCATGCGCGTGCGCATGGGACAGCTCGGCGAACGGGTCGTCGTCGGCACCACCATGTACGAAACCTATGCAGGCAATACGCGAAAAACGCCGATGCCCGGCAACTGGGCATCGGCCATGCACAGCCGCGTCAAGCAGCTGGGCAGCGAACAGACCCTCAGCGTGGCCTTGCTCGGCGAACAGACCGTGGCCGGCCAACCGATCCGCGTGTATCGCGCCGACAACAGCCAGCCGCGGATGTCGTCGACGTTCTGGATCGGCGCCCACGGCTACCCCCTGCAGGTCAAGACGACGCTGACCACGGCCAAGAACAAGAGCTACACCTCGACCGTGCGCTACTCGCGCCACAACGATCCAGGGCTGCGGATCGACCCGCCGGCGATGCCGGCGCCGAAGCGATAGTAGACACCGGCGCGGTCGCACCGGTTGCGACCTCGCCGCGCATTTTCGTGCTGCAATGCGATAAAGACTGCATCCGACGCTGGCACAAGCGCGCCGCGCGCGCAAGCTCGCCGGGCCCGATCCGGGTGTGCACAATGCCCGTATGCGAGAGCGCGCTCCCCCTGGGCCGGGCCCCCAAGAGCCAGCCATCGATCTGTCGCCCTCGCCCGGCGACGAGGTCAAGACCACGACCTGCTACATGTGCGCCTGCCGGTGCGGCATCAAAGTCTGGCTGGCCGACGCGGGTCCCCAGGGCAAGGCGATCCGCTACATCCAGGGCAACCCCGAGCACCCGGTCAACCGAGGCGCGCTGTGCGCCAAGGGCTCGGCCGGGATCATGCAGCACTATTCGCCGGCGCGGCTGCGCAAGCCGCTGCTGCGGGTCGGCGAACGCGGCAGCGGCGAGTTCCGCGAGATCGAATGGGAGCAGGCGCTGCAGATCGCCGTCGACTGGCTGGCGCCGATCCGCGCGCGCGATCCCGACCAACTGGCCTTCTTCACCGGCCGCGACCAGTCGCAGGCGCTGACCGGCTGGTGGGCGCAGCAGTTCGGCACGGTCAACTACGCCGCACACGGCGGTTTCTGCTCGGTCAACATGGCCGCCGGCGGGCTGTACACGCTCGGCGGCTCGTTCTGGGAGTTCGGCGAGCCCGACTGGGAGCACACGCGCTATCTGATGCTGTGGGGCGTGGCCGAAGACCACGATTCCAACCCGATCAAGCTCGGCCTGGGCAAACTCAAGGCGCGCGGTGCCAAGATCGTCGCGGTCAATCCGGTGCGCAGCGGCTACGGCGCGATCGCCGACGAGTGGATCGGCATCCGCCCGGGCACCGACGGCCTGTTCGCGTTCGCGCTGATCCACGAATTGCTCAAGTCCGACCGGATCGACCTGGAGTACCTGGTGCGCTACGCCAACGCGCACTGGCTGGTGATCCGCAATCCGGGCGGCGCCGACGACGGTCTGTTCGCGCGCGACGAACAGGGGCGCGCGCTGTGCTGGGCGAGCGGTCCTCATCCCGGTCCGCTCCCGCAAACGGGAGAGGGAGAGGGAGAGGGAGAGCAGCCGAGTCAGTCGCACGGAGAACGCCTCTCGCCGCAAGCGGGCCCGGAAGCGCCGCGGCAGCGCCTACCCGAAGAATCCCGGCTCCCGCCTGCGGGAGCGGGCCGGGGCGAGGGCCGCGCGGTGCCGGCCGACAGCATCGGCATCGCGCCCGCCGTGGTCGGCGAATACCGGCTTGCCGACGGCCGCCGCGCGACGCCCGCCTTCCACCTGGTGGTCGAGCGCTACCTCGATCCGCAGTACGCGCCCGAGGCCGTGGCCGACCGCTGCGGCATCCCCGCCGACACCATCCGCCGCATCGCCCGCGAACTGGCCCAGGCCGCGTTCGACGATCCGCTGCGCCTGCCGATCCCCTGGACCGACGCGCACGGCCGCGAACACGCCGACATGCTCGGCCGCCCGGTGGCGATGCACGCGATGCGCGGCATCAGCGCGCACAGCAACGGCTTCCACACCTGCCGCGCCCTGCATCTGCTGCAGTTGCTGCTCGGCGCGGTCGACACGCCGGGTTCGTTCCGCTATCAGCCGCCGTTCCCCAAGCCGCTGCCGCCGCCGAACCGGCCGGGCCGGAAGCGCCAGGGCAACGGCGCGCTGGACGCCGCACCGTTGGGCTTCGTGCACGGCCCGGAGGACCTGGTGGTCGACGAGAACGGCGCGCCGCGCCGGATCGACCACGCCTACTCCTGGGCCTATCCGTTGTCGGCGCACGGCATGATGCATACCGTGATCCGCAACGCCTGGGCCGGCGATCCGTACAAGATCGACACGCTGATGATGTTCATGGCCAACATGAGCTGGAATTCGGCGATGAACACCGGCCAGACCATCGCCTGGCTGACCGACCGCGGCGACGACGGCGAGTACCGGATCCCGCACATCATCTATGCCGACGCCTATGCCTCGGAGATGACCGCCTACGCCGACCTGGTGTTGCCCGACACCACCTACCTGGAGCGTTTCGACGCGATCAGCCTGCTCGACCGGCCGATCTCCGACGCCGACGCGGCCTGCGACGCGATCCGCCATCCGGTGGTGGACGCCGCGAGCCAGCGCCTGGACCCGAACGAGCCCGAACGCGACGTGCGCGGATTCCAATCGGTCCTCCTCGACCTCGGCGCGCGGCTCGGCCTGCCCGGCATGGTCCACGACGACGGCAGCCCGCGCTATCGCGACTACGCCGACTACATCGTCCGCCACGAGCGCGCGCCCGGGGTCGGCCTGCTCGCCGGCTGGCGCGGCGAACGCGGCGAGCTGGAGGCCAAGGGGCCGCCCAACCCCGAACAGTTGCAGCGTTACATCGAGCACGGCGGATTCTGGAGCAGCCCGGTGCCGGAGTCGGCGCGCTACTACAAGATGGCCAACCGCGCCTATCTGGACTGGGCGCAGAAAATGGGCTTCCTCGGCCATGCCGAGCCGATCGTGCTGCAGCTGTACTCGGAGACGCTGCAGAAGTTCCGGCTCGCCGCACAGGGTTTCGGCGAACACCGGCCGCCGCCGGCGCAACGCCAGCGCGTGGCGACCTACTTCGACCCGCTGCCGATCTGGTACGAGCCTTTCGAAGGCGCCCAGCTCGCCGACGCGGAGCGCTTCCCGCTCAGCGCGGTGACCCAGCGGCCGATGTTCATGTATCACGCCTGGGGCTCGCAGAACGCCTGGCTGCGGCAGATCGCCGCACGCAACTACCTGTATCTGCATCCGGCCACCGGCGCGCGCTACGGCCTCGCCGACGAGGATTGGATCGAAGTCGAATCGCACCACGGCCGCATCGTCGTGCAGGCCAAGTTCGCCGCCAACGTCCAGCCCGATACGGTCTGGACCTGGAACGCGATCGGCAAGCGACGCGGCGCGTGGCGCCTGAGCAAGGACGCGCCGGAGGGGCGCAAGGGCTTTCTGATGAACCATCTGATTTCCGACCTGACCCCGCGCGGCGATTACGCCAACGCCGACCCGGTCACCGGCCAGGCGGCCTGGTTCGATCTGCGCGTGGCGATCCGCAAGGCCGAGGCCGGCGAGGCGACCCAGCCGCAGTTCGCGCCGCTGCCGTATGCCGAAGCCGGCGCCGCGCCGCTGCGTTACGGCGCCGGCTTCCGCGCCGTACGCGAGAGACACGAGGGCCGCGACGATGACGCCGCCTGAGCGCGAACCCAGCCGGCGCCTGCGGCCGGTGCGCCTGTTCGCCGGCGTGCTGTGCCTGCTGCTCGGCCTGGCCCTGATGCTGCTGCTCGGCCTGGGACTGCTCGGGCCGGCGGCGGGCGTCGGCGGCTCGCCGGCGTTGGTCGCGCTGATGCCGAGCGTGGCGATCGGCGTGACCGTGTTCGCGCTGGGCCTGTGGCTGCTGGCGACCGGGAGGCGGCGATGACCGGCCTGCCGCCGCCGTCCAAGAAGAAGCTCGGCCTGGTGATCGACCTGGACACCTGCGTCGGCTGCCACGCCTGCGCGGTCAGCTGCAAGGAATGGAACGCCGGCGGATTCGCCGCGCCCCTGACCGACGAGCAGCCCTACGGTCGCGAGCCCTCGGGCGTGTGGTTCAATCGCGTGCACAGCTACGAGATCGCACCGATGGCCTTGGCCGATCCGGTGCGCGCCGCGCCCTCGCAGACGCTGTCGGCCGGCGCGCCGGCGCCGCGCAGCCACTGCGCCAGCCCCGCGCAGCCGGCGATGACCCTGCACTTCCCGCGCTCGTGCCTGCACTGCGAGCAGCCGGCCTGCGTCACCGTGTGCCCGACCGGCGCCAGCTACAAGCGCGCCGAGGACGGCATCGTCCTGGTCGACGAAGACAAGTGCATCGGCTGCAAGCTGTGCTCTTGGGCCTGCCCCTACGGCGCGCGCGAGTACAGTCCGGTCGAAGGGGTGATGAAGAAATGCACCTTGTGCATCGACCGCATCTACAACGAAAACCTCAGCGAAGCCGAACGCCAGCCGGCCTGCGTGCAGGCCTGCCCGACCCGGGCGCGGCATTTCGGCGACCTCGGCGATCCCGAGTCCGAGGTGTCCAGGCTGGTCGCCGAACGCGGCGGCGTCGACCTGATGGCTTCGCTGGGCTATCGGCCGACCAACAAATACCTGCCGCCGCGCCCGCGCCGCGGCGGCGACGACAGCCCGCCGGCCCCGGCCGAAACCTTGGACACCGGCGCCTTGCCGGGCGTGCTGCGATGGCTCGACAAGGTGTTGTCGCGGTGAACGCAAACGCTTGCGCCCTGCGGCCTCGCGCCGCAGCTGCAACCGCGGCCCGTCCGGTCGCGCCGTTTTCTGTTTTTCGCTCCTCCGCAGGCTGACATGCACCCGGCGTTCTCGGTCATTTTCTTCACCACCTTGTCGGGCGCGGGCTATGGCCTGCTGACCTGGCTCAGCGTGTTCGCGTTCTGGCGCCATGCATACGGCGCCCACGCCGCCGCGTTGCCGGAGCGCAGCCTGGGCTGGGGCCTGGCGCTGGCGCTGCTGCTGGTCAGCGTCGGCCTGCTCAGCTCGACCCTGCACCTGGGCAAGCCGCAGCGGGCCTGGCGCGCGTTCTCGCAATGGCGCAGCTCCTGGCTGTCACGCGAAGGCGTGCTGGCGCTGGCGACCTACCTGCCGGCCGTGGGGCTGGGCCTGTGGCTCGCCGGCCCGCTGCGCGGCGCCGGCACGTGGCTACCGGCAGCGCTGGCCGCGGCGACGGCGGCCTGCGCCCTGCTCACCGTGGCGTGCACCGCGATGATCTATGCCTCGCTGCCGCCGATCCCCGCCTGGCGCCATCGCCTGGTGGTGCCGGGTTATCTGCTGTTCGCCCTGCTCGGCGGCGGCGCCCTGCTGCCGCTGCTGCCCGGCATGGCGACCGAAGCGCGCTGGGCCTGGGCCGCGCCGCTCCTGCTCGCGCCGCTGGCCGCGGCGCTGAAGCTGGCCTATTGGCGCGCGATCGATCGCCAACCGCTGCCGGTGGACCGCGGCGACGCGCTCGGCCTGCCCGGACGCGAGGCGACGGTGTTCGAACGACCGCATACCGAGGCCAACTACCTCACCCGCGAGATGGGCTACGTGCTGGCGCGCAAGCACGCGGCCAGGCTGCGCCGGATCGCCGTGATCCTGTTCGCGCTGGCGCCTTGGCTGGCGGCGGCGCTGGCCTTCTGGCTGCCGCCGGGACCGGCGCCGGCGGTGGCCGCCGCCGGCGCGCTGGCGGTGCTGACGGGCACCCTGGTCGAGCGCTGGCTGTTCTTCGCCCAGGCCCGCCACGTGGTGACCCTGTATTACTGAACGCCGGCGCAGCGGCGCGGAACCCCGGCGGCAACGGCGACCGCGCCTGCACCCGGCCCGACCGCTTGAACGCCGCCTATCCGCGGGCAACCGCCGTCGCAGGCCTGTAATCGCTTTCATGGCATGATGGCGGCCGTTTCTTGCTGAACCCTTCAGACGATGCTCGGTGCAATCGGGCTCGCCCTGCTCGGCGCGCCCCTGGTCACATTGCCGACGCCCGCCTTCGGCGGCGACCCGACCCTGATCGCCATCGCCAGCGATCCGGCGCGCATGCGCTTGTATTGCCTCTCGACCCGCTGCGGCGACGAGGAATGGCGCCTGGCGTTGGCGCCGCCGCCGGCCAAGGCCCCCGACATCGATCCGCTCGACCTGCCGCCGTTGCGCAACGTGCAACTGCCCGGCTCGCAGCGCCGGGTCGGCGGCATCCGCGCGCCGGCCACCTCGCGCGAAAGCCGCGCCATGTACTCCAACGACTACCGCATCGGCACCCGCTACGGCGTGCAGGCATTGCGCGACGGCCCGACCCAACTCGGCCTGACCTTCGGCGCCGGCTATCGCCTGGCGCCGCTGCACGACGACGGCATCAACCGCCCCGGCGCGGTGTTCCGCGGCGAACTCAACCTCGGCCAGAAGCTCGGCGACCGCGCGCGCTGGAGCCAGCGGGTGCAGGTCGAGAGCGGCCACGGCGACACCTTCGTCAAGCAGAGCGTGCGCCTGGACGTCGATGTGTGGCGCAACTGGAAGCTGGAAACCGACTTCGCCATCCGCCACGACTCCAACGGCGGCGGCGGTAGCGAAAGCGCGGAAAGTTCGATCGAGCTGATCCGGCGGTTCTGAGCCCCGCTCCCTGCCGGAGCGGCGCCGCAGCGGCGGGACACCACGTCGCCGCCCGACGCCTGGCTGGGCGATGAAACGCCCCCTTCGCCCTCGCTTCGACGGCCGCGGCTTACGCCGTGCCTACCGCGAAGCGACGCGCCTCAGTCGGCGTCCCCGGAGATCGTCGGCAAGGACTGGGCGATGAAATCGGCCGCGCCCTGTTCCAGCAGCCGCTGTGCGATCTCGATGCCCAGGCATTGCGGCGCATCGCCGCGGCCCTCGCCGTGTGCGCGCACCGCACGCCCGTCGCTGGCCGAACCGACCAGCCCTTGCAGGCGCAAATGCGCGCCGTCCAGGTGCGCATGCGCCGCCACCGGCACGTGGCAGCTGCCGTGCAGGGCGCGGTTCATCGCCCGCTCGGCCTCCACACAGGTGCGGGTGTCGGCATGATCGAGCGCAGCACACAATTCCCGCGCGACCACATCGTCCTCGCGGCATTCGATCGCGATCGCGCCCTGCGCCGGCGCCGGCAACCAATACGGCGACTCCAGGCGGCGGCGGATGCGCGCGTCCAGCCCCAGCCGCTGCAACCCGGCGCAGGCCAGCACGATCGCGTCGTAGTCGCCGCTGTCCAGCCGCGCCAAGCGGGTGTTGACGTTGCCGCGCAGGTCCAACAACTGCAGGTCCGGGCGCAGCGCGCGCAACTGTGCCTGCCGGCGCAGCGACGACGTACCGACTCGCGCGCCCGGCGGCAGCGCGTCGATGCCGTCGAAGCCGTTGCTGACGAAGGCATCGGCGTAATCGGCGCGCTCCAGGATCGCCGGCAGGGCGAAGCCCGGCTCCAGCGCCATCGGCACGTCCTTGAGCGAATGCACCGCGCAATCGGCTTCACCGCGCAGCATCGCCAGCTCCAGCTCCTTGAGGAACAGCCCCTTGCCGCCGATCGCCGCCAGCGAGCGGTCCAGCACCTCGTCGCCGCGCGTGCTCATCGGCACCAACTCGACCGCGAGTCCGGGGTGGATCGCACGCAGACGGTCGGCGACGTGCTCGCTCTGCCACAGGGCGAGCGGGCTTTTGCGGGTGGCGATGCGCAGGGTCTTCATGCCGGCATTATCGCCGCTGGACGGGGTTTGGCCCAAGGGCCGGAATCACCGGGGAAGGAGGGAACCGGACAACGTGTCTGGCAGCGAGGTTGCGGTTGTTGCCGTGAAGCGCTTGGCGCCGCCTCGAACTCGCGAAGACAAATCGAAGCCCCGAAGGGCGGCCGGCCGGGAGGCGGGCCGCGCACAGCCAGGCCAGGGAGGGCCTGTGCGGAGCGGCCCTGCGCAGGCTACGTCCCATAGCGGCCCTCGATACGAAACCGCCATGGCGTTTTCTTTGGTTACTTTTGACTGAGGGAAAACCCGTCGGACGTTGTCGCCTTGGACAAAGAAAGTGACCCGGCCGCCTGCGGACGGAGGCTTTGTTTGGTGCCTTGGGTTTTGTGCTTCGAAGTTTCAGAGGCTTTCGAACGACAAACGCGGCGAGATCGCAAGGACGCGGTCGCGGCTTGCGCCGCTCCTACACACCCCACGACGGTTTCAGGCTTCGATCCATGACGCTGGCGTTGGAGCTTCTGCGCGTCCCGGGGTCGCGGCTTGCGCCGCTGCTACAAAAACCGGCGCGGCGTTCCTGGCGGCTGCTCTGCCGACGCCCCGTCCCGAATCCCCATTCCCGCCCCACCGCTCAAAGATGCTTGAGCGTCTCGCGCAGCGCCGCCACGCAGCGGCGGCTGACCTCCAACGGCTGCTTGCCGTGGCGCAACACCGCCTGGACATGGCCTTCCGAATCGCGCTTGAGCTCGACGATTTCGTGCCGCGCCACCAGGCAATTGCGGTGGATGCGCACGAAACGCTCGCCGAACTCGTCCTCCAGCGATTTCAACGACTCCTCGATCAGATCCTCGCCGCGCGCGTGATGCACGATCACGTACTTCTCTTCGGCGTGCAGGTAATGCACGTCCTCGATCGGGATCAGGCGCAGGCTGCCGCGCAGGCGCGCGCACAGATGGCTGCGGCTCTGCCCCGGCGCGGCGCCGGTCTCGCTGTTGCGCTCGCGGCCGGCGGCGAAGGTGCGCACCCGCTCCAGCGCCGCGTCCAGGCGCTCGGCGCGCACCGGTTTGACCAGGTAGTCGATCGCCTCGGCCTCGAACGCCGACAGCGCGTGCGCGTCGTAGGCGGTACAGAACACCACCGCCGGGCGCGGATCGAACGCGGCCAGGTGGCGCGCCGCCTCCAGCCCGTCGATGCCGGGCATGGCGATGTCGAGCAGGACCAGGTCGGGCCGATGCTCGGCGCAAGCATGCAAGGCGTGTTGGCCGTCGGCGGCTTCGGCGACGATCTCGACGTCGTCGCGTTCGCTCAGCAGGCCGCGCAGGCGCTCGCGCGCCAACGGTTCGTCGTCAGCGATCACCACTCTCATGGACTGCCTCATCGGAACCTTCATCGGCGCTGCGCCTCCACCCCGGTCGGCACGTGCAGTTCGCACAGATAGTAGCCCTCGTCCCAGCCTGCGGTCATCCGTGCCGTGGGTCCGTAGGCGTAACGCAGCCGCTGGCCGATGCTGTGCTGGGCGTGGCGCGAGCCGCTGGCCCGGCCCTCGGCCGGTGCCGGCGCCGGGTTGCGTATACGCAACAGCAGCCGGTCGGCGAGCTGGGTCAGCTCGATCTCGACCTCGCCGCCGGCGGGCAGGCGCGAGACCCCATGCAGCACCGCGTTCTCGACCAGGGGCTGCAGGATCAGCCGCGGCAGCGGCATCTTCCAGGGCAGGGGTTCGCGCTTGCGCCACACCACCCGCAGGCGGTCGGCCAGCCGCAACTGCTCGATCGCCAGATAGCGCTCGGCCAGTTCGACCTCCTCGGCCAGGCTGGAATCGCCTTGCGAGGCGCCCAGCGCGGCGCGGAACAGGTCGGACAAGTCCAGCACCGCGCGCTCGGCCACCACCGGGTCGCTGCGGACCAGGCCGGCGATGGTGTTCATGCTGTTGAAAAGGAAGTGCGGCTTGATCCGCGCCTGCAGGGCCTCGACCTCGGCGCGGGCATTGGCGCGCACCTGCGCTTTCCAGCTGTCGTTGACGTAGAGGTAGCGCAGGACCACGCCGACCGCGAGCGCGGCCACCGCGGTGGTGCCGCCGACGAAGCGGGCGAAGCTGATCCCTTCCGGCACCAGGGCGACCGAGGTGGCGTCGTCGATCCGGTGGGTGATCGCCGCCAGCGCGGCGGCGATCGCGGCCGCGGTGACGGTGGCGAGGAAACCGCCGAGCGCCGGCGGCAGCTGCGCCAGCAGGCGCCGCGAGCCGCACAACAGCACCGAGATCGCCAGCGCCAGCCACAGCGCGAAGGCGCTGGAGGAAACGAAGCGGCCGTAGTTCCACTGGCTGCCGTCGGGCACCAGGGCGAGCACGATCACGATCAGCTCGGCCATGCTCAGCATGACCAGCAGGCGCGGCAGCCGGCACAGGTCCGGCAGCCAGGATTCGCGCTCGCCGACCGGCTCGTTCATGGCCCGGGCCGCTCAGCCGGCGGCGAAACGTCGCGACATCCAGTCGCCGAGCGCCGCGATTTCCTCGGCGCAGACCTGGTGCGCCATCGGGTAGGCGTGCCAGTCGACCTGGGCGCCGAGCGTGCGCAATCGCGCCGCGGCCAGCTCGCCTCCGCGGTAGGGCACCACCTGGTCGTGCGTGCCGTGGGCCATGAAGACCGGCTGGGCGCGGGCGGCCGGGGTGGCTTCACGGATCAGCCGGTCGGCCATCGGCAGATAGGTCGACAGTCCGACCAGCCCGCCCAACGGCTCGCCGCGGCGCAGGCCGGCGGCCAGGGTGACCGCACCGCCCTGCGAGAAGCCGGCCAGCAGCACCCGCGACGCCGGCACGCCGCGCTCGTGTTCGCGCGCGATCAGCGCCTCGACCTGGCCAATCGATTCCTCGACCCCGGTCTCGTCGGCGCGGTTGGCCAGGTCGTTGAAGTCGCGGATGTCGTACCAGGCGCGCATGCGCAGGCCGTTGTTGATCGTCACCGGACGCACCGGCGCATGCGGGAACACGAAGCGCAGCGCCGGCCAGTCGCGACGCACCAGTTCGGGCACGATCGGGGCGAAGTCGTGGCCGTCGGCGCCCAGGCCGTGCAGCCACAGCACGCTCCAGGCCGGCGCCGGGCCGGTTTCGTGTTCGACGGTTTCGAGCAGTTCGGGGGCGGACGTAGTCATCGGCCGCATTGTGGCGGTTGCGCGCGCGCCGCGCCAAGCGCGGGCGCCGGCGGCGTGTCCGCCGTCGCAATCGCCCGCGCCGGGCCTCAGCGCGTGGGCAGCTTGAAATTGAGGGTGCGGCGGGCGCTGTGCGCCTCGCCGGTGGCCTCGAAGCGCAGACGCGACACCGCCGCCAGCGCGGCCTCGTCGAACACCCCGGCCGGCTGCGCCGAGACCAGCCGCGGCGCACCGACGCGGCCGTCGGGAAGG
>NZ_HG424509.1:0-67510 GCF_000336385.2 Lysobacter antibioticus HS124
GAGCCGATAGGACGCCGGCACGCCGTCGAGGATGTCGCGCCGCGCCCGCTCGTCGGCGGCGAAGGCGCGTTGCATCGCGGTGTCGGTCGAGCCGGGCGAGACGATGTTGCAGCGGATGCCGAACGGCGCCAGCTCCAGCGCCAGACAACGCAGGTACTGGTGCGCGGCGGCCTTGGAGGCGGCATAGGCGGCCATGCCGATCCGCGGCGCGGCGGCGGCGTTGGAGCCGACGGCGACGATGCTGCCGCGGCCGCGGTCGCGCATGCGCCGGGCGACCGCGCGGGTGGTCGCGAACACCGCCCGCGCGTTGACCGCCATGCAGGCGTCCCAATCTTCGAGATCGAGCTCCAGGCTGGCGCCGACGCGCAGGATGCCGGCGACATGGGCCAGGTGCTCGATCGGGCCGCGCTCGCGCTCGATCGCCGCGACCGCCGAATCCACCGCTGCGGCGTCGGCTAGGTCGAGCGCGATCGCGCCGACTTCGGCGCCGCATTCGCGCAACCTCGCGGCGGTCGCCGCGAGCGTGTCGCCGTCGCGATCGATCAGCGCCAGCCGCGCCCCCTCGCCCGCCAAGCGCTGCGCGGTGGCGGCGCCGATGCCCCGGGCGGCGCCCGTGACCAGCACCAAGCGGCCGGCGAATTCGCCTGCGCTCGCGCTCGCAGCGACGGCGTTCATGCCGCCGCTTCCTCGAACGCATCCATGATCCGATGCCGCTCTTCGTGATACCGGTCCTCATCCCAAGTTTCTTTCCAGTACGGCACGGCGTACATCATCGAGCGCGGCACCTCGCGCTCGCGGGCGAGGAAGTCGCGGATCGCCACCACTTGAGCGGTTTCGCCGGCCAAGGTCACCGACAGCCTCTGCCCGGTCGGCCATGGCATGGCCCGCAGCGCGTCCAGCAGCCGTCGGCTCGGCGCCGCCGGCGCTCCGTCGCGCGAGAACCAGCGCGCATGCAGGCGCGGGTGCGACGGCAGGTCGAGTATCTCGCCGGCATCGGGCACTTCCAGCAACGCGTCCACCCGAGCCTGCGCCGGCAGTTGCGCGATCACCGCGCACAGCAATGCGTAACTGCTCGGGTCGCCGATCAGCACAAAGCGTTCGGCTTGCGGCTGGAACAACGGCGGACCGCCCGGACCGGCCAGGCCGAGCGGGTCGCCCGGGCGTGCAGTCGCCGCCCAGCGCGAGGCCGGACCGTCGTCGCCGTGCAGGACGATATCGACATCCAGCTCGCAGGCCTGCGGGTCGTGGCGCGCCACGGTGTAGGTGCGCACATGCGGACGCGGCGCATCGGCCGGCCACACCGGCCCGCGCTCGCCCATGCCGGGCAGCGCCGGCGCCTCGCCGGCCACGGCCGGGAACAACAGCTTGATGTGGGCGCCCTCGCAACCGCCCGGAAACCCGGCCAGGTCCGCGCCCGACAAAGTAATGCGGCGCATCTGCGGACTGCGTTGGACGATGCGCGCGACCCGCAGCAACCGCGGCCGCGACGGCGCGCTCATGCGGCCTCCGCGGCGGTGCCGCCGCAGTGCGCCGCCAGCGTCGCCAGACTGGTGTCCGGGCGGGCGATGACCGCATCGAGCAAGTTCAGCAGGGCCGCTTGGTGCGCTTCCAGCACCTCAGCCGGATAGGCCTGCGGGTTCGCCTCCAGGTCCAGGCGCAGGCCGTCGGGCAAAGGCGAGACGGTGATATCGAGGTCTTCGACCGAGCCGACCGAAATCGGATGGGCGCGGCTGCGCAAGCCGTCGAAGACGAAGCCGCGGTCGAACGGCATCAGGTTCAGCACCGGCCCATACAATTGCGCGTGGCTGTCGGCCAGGCCGAGGTCGCCGCGCAGCCACTCGTAGTTGTAGCGTTGGTGCGGGCGCAGGGCGCGCAGTTCGCTGGCGACCTCGCGCACCAGCGCATCGAAGCTCTGGCCCGGGTCGAGCGCGATCCGCAGCGGCACCACGTTCATCGCCATGCATGGGACGCCCAGCGCGGCGCTGCCCAGCCGGTTCATGACCAGCAGACCGAGCGCGATCTCGCGCGCACCGCTGCGGGCATGCATCCAGGCCGCGATCGCTGCGACCAGCCAGCTCGCCCAATCCGCACCCGCCGCCCTCGCGGCGGCTTGCCAGGCCGGGTACTGCGCCGACGGCAGCAAGTGGCGCAACGAATGCGCAGCGGCGTCGGGCGCGCACTTGCGCCCCAGCGTGACCGGCTCGCCCGCGCCCTGGAAACGCCCGAGCCAGAACGCGCGGTCTTCTGCACAGCGCGCCGAGCGCCGGTAAGCGGCGTCTTCGGCCACCACCGGCGCCAACGACCAGTCGCGCGCCGCCGACGCCGCGGGCCCGCCGACGGCGGCGCTGTACAGTTCGGCGACGCGATGGATCAGCAGCAAATAGGCGAAGCCGTCCAGCGCGATGTGGTGGACGCGCAGATACCACAGATGCCGTCGCGGCCCGAGCCGGAGCAGCGCGCTGGCGAACAACGGCCCCTGCGTCAGATCGGCGCGGCGCGCGAGGTCCTTGTGCATCCAGCCCAGCGCCTCGCTCCATGGATCGGCGGCGGTGGAGAAATCGATCGACGGCCATTCGACGCAGCGAGCCGGGTCCAACGCCTGGATCAGACCGCTTGCACCGTCGCGGTAGCGCATATGCAGCGCATCGCAGGCACGCAGGGTCTGCGTCACCGCCGCCTGCAGGGCCTCCACATCGAGTTCGCCCTCCAGTTCCACCGCTTCGGCGGTCCACAGCGACGGGCTGTCGGGGTCGAGTTGCTGCGCGGCCCACATGCCGTATTGCGGCCCGGTCAGGCCCAAAACCTCCGGTCCGCTCATCAGGCTGCCCGGCGCGAATCGATCAACCGCCACCAGTCGGCGACGCTGGCGCGTTCGGCCAACTCGACCAGGCCGATGCGCTCGCCGCCGGCCGACCAGCGTTCCAGCAAGCTCATCAACCGGATCGAATCCAGGCCGATCTCGAACGGATTGTCGTCGGCGCCGACTTCATCCAAGGGCAATTCGACGATCTGCGCCAGTTCGCTGCGCAGCTGCACCAGGCTGCGCGGCAGTCCCAGGCCCGCGCTCAGCGCCGCCTCGCAGCCGGCGCGGTCGATCACCACGCCGCAGCGGCGCGAGACGTAATCCAGCGCCATCGCATGTTCCTGGGCGGAAAAATCCGCGACCGCGTCGCCGACCAGGAACGGCTGAATGTCGTGCATGAAGGCGTCGGCCACGGTCATCATGCAGCCGATATGGGCGTAGATGCCGCACACGATCAGTTGATCGCGGCCTTGCGCGCGCATGCGCTCGCCCAGGTCGCTGGAGACGAACGCGCTGTAGCGCCACTTCGTCAGCACCGTGTCCTGCGGCCGCGGCGCGATCTGCGCCGCGACCGGGGTCAGCTCCGGCTTGGCGGTGATGCCCGGCCCCCACCACGGCTGCAGCAGCCCGCGCTGGGCCGCGCTCTGTGCGCCGGGCTGGGCGGTGTAGACCACCGGCACGCCGGCGCCGTCGCAGGCTTCGCGCAAGGCGCGGATATTGTCGATCAGCGCCGGCACCGGCGCCTGGCTGCGGTCGTAGAAGCCGAGGAAATAGTCCTGCATGTCGTGGATCAAGAGCACGGCCCGCGCCGGCTCGGGTCGCCAGTCGACGCGGTTGGCAGGCAGGCGCTCGGCGCCCGGCATGGGGTAACTGGCAATAGTCGGGATCGTCATGAAGGGTCTGCGATAACGGTAGGGAAAGCCGCCGCGGTCGGCGCGGCGGCGGAAACGGGGGCGCCCGGGGCGAGGCGCGCGCGCAAGGCCTTCTTGTCGATCTTGCCGACCGCGGTCCGCGGCAGCTGCGCGACCACTTCGATCCGGTCGGGCACCTTGTAGGCGGCCACGCCACGCTCGCGCACGAAACGTTGCAGCTCGCGCGGCGCCGGCGCCGGCTCGCGCAACACCACGAACGCGCAGCTCTTCTCGCCCAGCCAGCGGTCCGGCATCGCCACCAGGGCGGCGTCGAACACCGCCGGATGGGCGAGCAAATGGCTTTCGACTTCTTCCGCGGCGATCTTTTCGCCGCCGCGGTTGACCAGGTCCTTGGCCCGCCCCTCCACCACCAGATGACCGCTCGGCAGGCGGCGCACGCGGTCGCCGGTGCGATAGAAGCCGTCGACGGTGAAAGCGCGCGCGTTATGCGCCTCGGCCTTGTAGTAACCGCGGATGGTGTAAGGGCCGCGGGTCAGCAAATGCCCGACTTCGCCCTCGGCGACCTCGACGTCTTCGTCGTCGACGATGCGGATCTCGTCGTCGTCGCTGATCGGCCGGCCCTGGCTGCCCAACACCAGCTCCGCCGGATCGTCGTCGCGGGTGTAGTTGACCAGCCCCTCGGCCATGCCGAATACCTGCTGCAGGCGGCAGCCGAAGGCCTCCGGCACGCGCCGGGCGACCTCGCCGGCCAGATGCGCGCCGCCGATCTGGATGGTGCGCAGGCTGGACAGGTCGTAGCGGCGGCGCGCGGCCGACTCCAGCCAGGCCAGCGCCAGCGCCGGCACCACCGCGGTAAGGGTGACCCGCTCGCGCTGGATCAGTTCGAAACAGGCGTCCGCCTCGGGGCGTCGCGCCAGCACCACGCAGCCGCCGGCATCGAACACGCCCAGGGCGCCGGGCGAACTCATCGGGAAGTTATGCGCGGCCGGAAGAGCGCACAGATAAACGCAATGCGGGTCCAGGCCGCAGATCCGGGCACTGGCGCGGACGCTGTACAGATAGTCGTCGTGAGTGCGCGGGATCAGCTTGGGCACGCCGGTGCTGCCGCCGGACAGTTGCAGAAACGCGACCTCGCCCGCATCCGGGCCATCGACCGGCTCCCCGGCCGGCAGCGGTTCGTCGTAGAGCGCGTCGAACGCGTGGAATTCCTGCGCGTCGCCGACCACGATCGCCGACTCCAGGCAAGCGTGCTCGGCCTGCAGTTCGCGCAGCATCGCCCGATAGTCGAAACCGGCTTCGCGGTCGGCGACGATCGCCGCACGGGCCTGGGCGTGGCCGACGAAGTACCCGATCTCCGCGCGCCGGTGCGCCGGCAACGCGAACACCGGCAGCGCGCCGACCCGGAACAGCGCGTAGCAAGCGACGTAATGCTCGGCCAGATTCGGCAGCTGCAACACCACCCGGTCCCGCGCCGCGATCCCCACGCGGCGCAATCCGGCGGCGAAGGCGCGCACGCGCCTGTCGAACTCCGCATACGACCAGCGGCGATCGCCGCAGACCAGCGCTGTGCGCCCGGAATGCTGCGCGGCGAGCTGCGCCAGCCGCGTGTACAGGCCGATGCCGGCCCAGTGGCCGCGTTCGCGGTAGCGTCGGGCGAATTCCGCCGGCCAGGGCACGAAGCCGTCCAGGCGATCGGGCCCATTCTCCGATGCGGCGCTCATGCCCCGCCCTCCCCCATTGCCGGCTCCACGGCGTGCGCCAGCCCCATCGCTCCCAGCATGGTCCTCAGCTTGGCGCTGGTTTCGGTCAGCTCGGCCTCCGGCTCGGACCCCGCGACGATGCCGGCGCCGGCAAACACCGTTGTCCGCTGCTCTTCGACCAGGGCGCAACGGATGGTCACCGCCCATTCGCCGTCGCCGTCGGCATCGCACCAACCGACCAGGCCGGTGAACAGTCCGCGGTCGTAGCCTTCCAGTTCGCGGATCGCGTCGCGCGCGCGCTCGGTCGGCGCGCCGCACACCGCCGGGGTCGGGTGCAGCGCCAACGCCAGGCGCAGGGAGCCGGTCGCCGGGTCTTTCAGCACGCCGTCGACCCGGGTCGACAGGTGCCACATGGTCGGCGTCGCCAGCAACGACGGCATCGGCGGCACTCGCAACTCGCGGCAATACGGCGCCAGATTCGCCGCCACCGCCTCGACCACCAGGGCGTGCTCGTGCAGGTCCTTGGCCGATTCCAGCAAACCGCGGGCACGGCGCGCATCTTCGTCGGGATCGGCGGCGCGCGGAATCGACCCGGCCAACGGATTGGACACGATGCGCGCCCCGCGCTTGGCCAGCAGCAACTCCGGGCTCGAGCCGATCAGGCAAGCCGGCGCCCCTTGCAACGCGGCCAGGTCCATGGCGAAGGTGTACGCCGAAGGCGCACGCGCCAGCAGTTGCGCCAACAACTGCGGTACGTCCACTCGCGCGCCGATGCGCAGGCTGCGCGACATCACCACCTTGCGCAACGCGCCGTCGCGGATCTGCGCCAGCGAGCGTTCGACGTTGCGCTTGAACTGGGCCGGCGCCGGCACCGGCTCGATCGCCGGCCGCGCGCGCGCTTCGCCGCCGGGCACGGCGCTGAGCGCCGCTCCGCGATGGCGCGCGCGTCCGGCCGCGAACACCGCCTGGGTCGGCAACCACAACCGCGCGCCCTGGCTGCGGTCGAACGGCACCGCGCCGAGCAAAGGCAAACGGCCGTGTTCGATCGCGATGTCGGCCAGCAGGCCTTCGGCGGCGCCGGCGAGATCCTCGTCGATGGCGCGGCCGAGCGGCGCGAGCAGGCCGCGCGCGTGCAGTTGTTGCTGCGACGAGGAAAACAGCGAGTCCTGCGCCTGATAGCCGGACAACAACGGTGGCGCAGCGACGGTCGCTTGCGCCGAAACGGGAGCGGAATCCTGACGCGCCAGTCCATTGGCTTCGCCGATCATGGCGCGCCTCCGCAGGCGGCGGCGACAAGGTGGGACGTGTGCGGCCGCGGAAGCGCGCGCGCAAGGACACGGACTGGCGCGATATGCGCGCCGCGAGAGGATTTCACGGAAGCACCTGCAAGCTCTGGGAGAGGGGCGAGCTTGCGGGCGCGGGCGCCGGCTGGCTGAGAGACGGCCGCAACAGCGCCGTCGAGTGCCGGATAAAGTAAGCGCAGCGGGCGGCGTTGGCAAGGCGAAGCGCGCGCGCTTCGCTGCGAGTTGTGTGCTGCGCCGCACGGTCCGGAACGACCGTGCGGCATCGCATTGCGTGCGATCGTGCGCGGCGATCAGTAGTCCTGGTAGTAGACGTTGTCGACGAAGACGTCGACGTTGCTGCCCGGCGGATCGGCCGCGAGCATGAACATCTGCTTCAAGGCGCGCAGATCCAGATCATGGAAAGCGCTGAATGGAATACTGACCTCGTGCCAGCGGCCGTCGCGCACCAGCCCGTACTGCTGGCCGCCCGGAGCGAACACGATCCAACTGTCGCCGAAGGAGCTGTTGAGGCCGATCTTGAAGCTGTTCGTCGCGGTGGTGCGCATATGGAACTTGAGCCGGCCGTTGCCGAAACGGCTCAGGTTGCGATAGCCGGTATACACCCCGAGGCCGTACCAGGCGCCGGCGTTGGCGCGGAACGCCATCGACTGGCTGCCCTCGTAGGCCGGCGCGGCGATCGGCGTCAGGTTGTTCCACAGATACAGTTCCGCGTCGCGGCCGTAGTTCAGACGCGCGTTCATATCGCCGCGCTCGGTGTACACGCCGAATTTGCCCGCCGGCGCTTCGGCGCCGGTGTAGAGCTCGCTGCCCGGGTTCTGGTACAGGCGGATGTAGTCGATTTCCATCCTGCCCGGCAGCGGCGCGCTGATGCCGGCATTGGACAGGATGCCGGTATAGCTGCCGCCGACGGCCAGGTTCAACAGCAGAAAGTGCTGTTGGTGAAACTCGTGCAGCGACGCACCTTCGATGTCGGAAATCGCGAATTCGAAGAACTGCCGGCCGTCGACCGACACGCGGATGAACTGCGGGTCCCAGGTCATGCGGTACACGTGGAAACCGCCGGCGAGGTCCGACGCGCTGTCGTAGTCGCGGCCGTAATCGGCCTGCGAACCGCGGTAGTCCCAATGCACCGCCGCGCCGACACGGCGATTGGTCAAGCCGGCGCCGATCGCCGCGGCCGAGCCCATCTCCATCAGGTCGATTTCGCCGCGCGCCGGCCAGTTGCCGACCGTGCCCAGCATCCAGTACGCCGGCCACAGGCCGTTGCGCAGGTCCGGCACCTTGATCCGCGCCTCCAACGTGCCGTATTTGAAGTGCAGGCGACCTTCGGTCTTGAGTCGCGCCGACGTGAAACCGCGGCTGCCGAAGGCCTCCCGCCGCGCTTCGATCACCAGGCGACCGTTCTCGATCCGCGCATTCTCCGGCCGGCTGGTGTAGTACTGCAGCTCGCTGTTGCCCCAGCCGCACAGGCCGATCTGGCAGCCGTCGCCGACGTCGTAGGTCCAGCGGTTGCGGTCGATGGCCGGGCCGTTGAATTCGTCCTGCCAGACCAGGGTCTGCGCGGCGGCCGGCGACGGTGCGCAGACGGCGCCGAACAGCGATGCCAGCAAGGCCGAAGATGCGAAGCGTACGAGGTTCATGGGCGGACTCTCCTGCAGCCAGTGGGGGCGTCTGCCGCGGCAGACCGGCCGAATGTCCTCGCTATGACAGCGCTGTCAACGGCTGAGGCCGCTTACCGCGGCGCGGATGCGCCGGATTGCCGGCCGGGTTCACGCTTCCGGTGTGGCCGGCGTGCGGCTGCGCTGCTCCGCGTGCTGCAGGACAGCACCCGCCGGCGTCGCGCCGGGCTCGCGGATCGGACGCGGACGGTGATAATCGGGCTTTGCTTCCGGTCCCGGCCCGCATGCCCCTGTCGCGCCTGCTGCTACGTACGCTCCTGCCCGCCGTCTTGCTGTGCGCCGCCCTGCCCGGCCGCGCCTTGGACCTGCCGCAGCGCTGGGTCCATGGCGCCGCCGGCGAACCCACCCTGCAAGTACAGGCCGCCGCACCGGGGCTATGGGTGCTGCGCCAGTCCAAGCGCTCCAATTTCGAGGCGCCGTTCCTGTATCTGATCGCCGGCGAACGCCGCGCCCTGCTGCTGGACAGCGGCGCCGAACCCGTCGCCGGCAGCGATCTCCCGTTGCGTGCCACCGTCGACGCATTGCTCGCTCAATGGCAGCGCGAACACGGCCGCGGCGAAACCTTGCCGCTGGTCGTCGCGCACACCCATTCGCATCGCGACCACACGCACGGCGACGCCGCTTTCCGCGATCGCCCGCAAACCCATGTCGTCGGCCGTTCCGTCGAGGAAGTCGCCGCGTTCTTCGGCCTGACGCGTTGGCCCGAAGGCGAGGCCGGGTTCGACCTCGGCGGCCGCGAACTGCGCGTGCTGCCGCTGCCGGGGCACGACCCGGCGCATATCGCGGTCTACGATCCGCCCACCCGCAGCCTGTTCAGCGGCGACAGCCTGTATCCGGGACTGCTGACCGTGCGCGATCTGAACGCCTACCGCGCCAGCGCGGCGCGCCTGGAGGCATTCGCCCGCCGCCGGCCGGTCGCGCAGGTCCTGGGCGCGCACGTCGAGATGAGCGCCCGCCCCGGCGAGTTGTATCCGATCGGCACGGCATTGCAGCCGGACGAGCACGGCCTGGCGCTGGACGGTGCGGTCCTGCGCCGCTGGCGGGCCGATGTCGAGGGGCTCGGCGATTTCCTCCACCAGGACACGCGCGCTCAGTACGCCTTCGCCCGCGTGCCCCACGCCGGCGAGTTCGCCGATGCGCCCAACACCCACGGCATGCTGGTGGCCGGGGTCGATACGGTCTATCTCTCGCATCTGCCGATGCTGCATTCGCCGCACGACTACCAGTTGATCTTCGAGGCCGAACTGCCGGCGCAAGCGCTGGCGTCGTACCGCGACGACGCCGGCCGCCACCCGCAGGACTACTACACCCTGGCGCCGAGCGAGCGCTGGGCGCTGGTGCAGACGATCAAGCCCGAAGCGCGCTTCCGCGCCGACCTCTATCGCGGCCATTTCGAACGCGACGGGACGCCGATCGCGCGCGAGGTGGAAGTGACGGTGCGCCGGATCGTGCATTTCCGCCGCTTCGAACCCGGCCGCAGGCCCGACCCCGGCGCCTGGATCGCCTTTGGCCGCGGCCGCGAACGCTTCCTGGCCCATCGCATCGAAGGCGCTCCGGACATGGACCAGATCGTCCGCATCGACGGCGATGCGGCGCCGGAAGGCCAGACGCTACGCCGTCCGCAGGCGCGCGGCAGCGGCGAGTTGCGGGTCGGCGACGGCATCGGCCGGGGCCGGGTCGAGCGCGTGCTGTACACCGAATACGGCGATCTGGCGCGGTGAGGGGCGCGACCCGCGGCTTGACCTTCCCACGTGGGAAGGTTGCATGCTGCATCGCGCGGACCCATCGGCAGCGGCTTGAAACCCGGCGGCCGCTGCACCATTCTGTGCCCCGCCCTCCTGTCGGCGTTTCATGACTCTGTATTCGCTCCTGTTGCGCGTGCTGCTGGTCGTCGCCCTGAGCCTGAACGGCTATGCGGCGGCGGCCATGTCCGTGAGCGGAGCGCATGCCATGCATGCCGCCCCCGACCGCGCCGTCGCGCTGGCCGCGACCGGATCGGCGGCGGACGACGCTTCAAGCGATTGCCATGGCCGCGAACGGGCGACCGATTCCGCACCGGCCCTCGCCCCCGAATCGCCGGCGCCCGACCGCGGCCCGCCGACCGACGACTGTTGCGGCAAAGCCTTGTGCCAGTGCGACTGCCTGCAAGCCGCCGCGATCGTCCGCATCGCTCTGCCCCTGCCGGCGCCGCTGGCCGCCGCGCGCCCGGCGCCGGCGCCGGACACGGTTGCGCCCGACGCCGGCTCGAACCGCCTGATCCGACCTCCCATCGCCTGAGTCCTTCGCCGGAGCTCGCGCTCCGCTGACCGGCATCGCCGCGCGCCTCCCGCGTGCGCGCCTGCCGCGACTGTCCGTGGCCGCTGCGCCCCTTGCGCGTGCCGCTTGCCCGGACCCGAACGCTTCGCGACACTGCTCGCGACGCTTCCCGCAAGGAAGGTCTCATGAACCGATATCCCCGTCTCGGCGGCAACGACGCCGCGCATCCGCCCGACGCCAGCCGGCGCCGCTTCGTCACCGGCCTCGCCGTCGGCGGCCTCGTCGCCGGCAGCGGCTTGTGGCGCCACGCCGCGGCCGCGCCGCTGGCCGGCGCGCCGCAGGTGCTCAGCGGCACCGAATTCGACCTGTCGATCGGCGCCGCGCCGGTCGATTTCACCGGCCGCGTGCGCAGCGCGATCACCGTCAACGGCAGCCTGCCGGCGCCGCTGCTGCGCTGGCGCGAAGGCGACACCGTGACCCTGCGCGTCGCCAACCGCCTGCGCGAGGGCATGACCTCGATCCATTGGCACGGGCTGATCCTGCCGGCCAACATGGACGGCGTGCCAGGACTCAGCTTCGACGGCATCCGCCCGGGCGAGAGCTATGTCTACCGGTTCAAGGTCGGCCAATCCGGCACCTACTGGTACCACAGCCATTCCCTGTTCCAGGAACAGGCCGGCCTGTACGGCGCGATCGTGATCGACCCGCGCGAACCGGCGCCGTTCCGCTACGACCGCGAGCACGTGCTGCTGTTGTCGGACTGGACCGACCTGGACCCGGCGGCGCTGTTCCGCCGGCTCAAGAAGATGTCGAGCTACGACAACTACTACAAGCGCACCGTCGGCGATTTTCTCCGCGACGCGGGCGAGCGCGGTCTGCGCGAGACCCTGCGCGACCGCGGCGAATGGGGACGGATGCGCATGACCCCGACCGACCTGTCCGATGTCAACGGCCACACCTACACCTATCTGCTCAACGGCCGCACGCCGGCCGGCAACTGGACCGGCCTGTTCCGGCCCGGCGAGAAGGTGCTGCTGCGTTTCGTCAACGGCTCGGCGATGACCTACTTCGACGTGCGCATTCCGGGGCTGAAGATGACCGTGGTCGCCGCCGACGGCCAGTACATCCACCCGGTCACGGTCGACGAATTCCGCATCGCCGTGGCCGAGACCTTCGACGTGCTGGTCGAACCCAGCGGCCAGGACGCCTACACCATCTTCTGCCAGGACAACGCCCGCACCGGTTATGTACGCGGCACCCTGGCGGTGCGCGAGGGCCTGCAGGCCGAAGTGCCGCGCAACGATCCACGGCCGTTGCTGACCATGGACGACATGGGCCACGGCGGCATGGGTCACGGCGGCCACGACATGGGCGGCATGAAGGGCATGGAAGGCGGTTGCGGCGCCAACATGGGCCACGGCGGAGGGACCAAGGGCATGGAAGGCGGCTGCGGCGCGAACATGGGCGGCGGCGCTCACGCCCAGCACGGCGCCGCGGCGGCGCCCCAGGGCGACCCGCGCCTGATCGACATGCGTGCGATGAGCGTGGCGCCCAAGCTCGACGACCCCGGCATCGGCCTGCGCGGCAACGGCCGCAAGGTGCTGACCTATGCCGACATGCGCAGCCTGTTCGACGATCCCGACGGGCGCGAGCCCGGCCGCGAGATCGAGCTGCACCTGACCGGCCACATGGAAAAGTTCGCCTGGTCCTTCGACGGGCAGAAGTTCGAAGGCGCCGAGCCGATCCGCATGACCTACGGCGAGCGCCTGCGGGTGGTGCTGGTCAACGACACCATGATGACTCACCCGATCCACCTGCACGGCCTGTGGAGCGACCTGGAGAACGAGCGCGGCGAATTCCACCTGCGCAAACACACCATCGACATGCCGCCCGGCACGCGCCGCAGTTACCGCGTGCGCGCCGATGCGCTCGGCCGCTGGGCCTACCACTGCCACCTGCTCTACCACATGGAAGCCGGGATGATGCGCGAAGTGAGGGTCGAAGAATGAGCCGTCGTCGTTCGCGTATTTCCGCACTGAGCCTGGCGCTGTGCGCCGCCGGCCTGGCACCCGGCCTGGCCGCGGCGCAATCGGCGCACGCCGGGCACGCTCCGCAACAGACTGACGCGCCCGCTGCGCAATCGGCCGAAGTCGATCATTCGAAGATGGATCATTCGAAGATGGGCCACGGCGAAGGCGACCCTTCGCAGACGGATCACTCGAAGATGGGTCACGGCGAGGCCGATCATTCGAAGATGGGCCACGGCGTAGCCGATGGCTCGCCCGCCGCGGCCGCGGTTGCCGGCGAACCGCGCGAGCCGATTCCGGTGCCGACCGAGGCCGACCGCGCCGCGGCGTTTCCGCCGCTGCAGCACCACATGCAGCACGCGCCCGCGGTCAATCACTATCTGTTGTTCAACCGGCTCGAATCGGTCGAGGCCGAGCACGGCGGCGCCCAGGCCTGGGAAGCGCAGGGCTGGATCGGCACCGACACCGATCGGCTGTGGCTGCGCAGCGAAGGCGAGCGCGAGCACGGCAGCACCGAATCGGCCGATCTGGAAGTGCTGTACGGCCGCGCGATCTCGCCATGGTGGGATGCGGTAGTCGGCATCAAGCACGACTTCCGCCCCGAGTCGTCGCAGAGCTGGGCCGCGTTCGGCGTGCAGGGCTTGTCGCCGTACAAGTTCGAAGTGGCCGCGACCGCCTATGTCGGCGAATCCGGACGCACCGCGCTCAACCTGGAAGCCGAGTACGAACTGCTGTTGACCAATCGGCTGATCCTGCAGCCGCTGATCGAGGTCGACCTGAACGGCAAGGACGACGCGCGGCGCGGGGTCGGCCGCGGGCTGAGCACGGTCGAAGCCGGCCTGCGCCTGCGCTACGAGTTCAGCCGCCGCTTCGCGCCGTACATCGGCCTGAGCCGCGAGCGCGCCTTCGGCGACACCGCCGATTACCGGCGCGCCGACGGCGAGGACGTGGACGACACCCGATTCGTCGCCGGCATCCGGCTCTGGTTCTGACGAGGACGCCATGAACAACACGCTACGCAATACGCTGCGGCTCGGCGCCGCGGCGACGGCCGCGCTCGGCCTCGGCGCGGCAGCGCTATGGGCCGGGCTGTACGACGTCGGCGCCGACGCGCCGCACACGCGCCCGGTCTACGCCCTGCTGGACTACGCACGCGAACGTTCGGTCGCCGTGCGCGCTCGCGAACTGTCGGTCCCGACGCTGGACGACGCCGAACGCATCCGCCAGGGCGCCGGCAACTACGAGGCCATGTGCGCAGGCTGCCACCTCGCTCCCGGCCGCGGTCCGACCGAACTCTCGCGCGGGCTGTATCCGGCGCCGCCGAACCTGAGCCGGCATTCGGTCGACCCGGCCCAGGCGTTCTGGACCATCCGCCACGGCATCAAGGCTTCGGGCATGCCGGCCTGGGGCGCGAGCATGGACGAGGCGCACCTGTGGAATCTGGTCGCATTCGTGCGCCGCATGCCGCGCATGGACGCGGCCGAGTATCGCGACTGGATCGAGCGCAGCGACGGGCATTCGCACGGCGGCGGCGAAACCGCCGGCGCGGGTTCCGGCCACGCCGGTCCCGGACATGCCTACCCGGCGCACGCCCACTCGGAGCAGGCCGACGCCAGGAGGGGCGATTCCGCGAGCGCCGACCCGGCGGGCCACGCCGCCATGACGCATCCCGCAGCGAAACCGCGCCGGCCGGCGACGGCGGCTTCGCCGCAGGCCGCACCGGCGGCACCGCCGCCGCCCTCGCCCTCCGATACCGCCGCCGCGAGCGCACACGGACACGACGGACACGGCGGAAACCCTGCTCATCCTCCCAAGCCCGCGCCGGCTCGCTCTGGCCCGACGCCCTCAACGCAGCCCCCGAGCGATGTCGAAACCACGCCCGCCGACCATGAAGCACACTCGCATCGGCACTGAATGCGCCCTCCGGTCTGTGTAACGCCCCCGGCCGCGGCGATCCGGCATCGCCGCGGCCGACCGGCGCCGATCTTTGGGGCGACGAGGCCGACAGGCTATGATCCCCCGCAGGACGATCCGGCCCGAGTCGAGGAGCACGCCATGTCGATCACCTCCAAGGCCCGCCGCGACGCCAAGAAGCGCAAGCTGGCCAAGGCGCGCAGCGCGCCGCCGCCGGGCCCCGGCATCGAACCCCATGCCGAGCTGCGCGACGACGCCGGCCGCCTGCTCGGCGGCATCGTGCGTCGTGAAGGCGAATGGACCCTGGGCCTGGGCGGCCGCATCGTCGGCGGCTCGGAAAGCGCCGCGCGCGTGCTGGCCCTGCTCGAGCGTGCCGCCAGCCTGCACCGCCGCGAAGGCCGCGAAGTCAGCCTGGGCTGCTCGCCGGCGCTGCGCCGCGCCGCCGACAGCGAAGTCGCCGAACGCGGAATCAGCTTCGAACAATTCCGCGCCGAACTCGAACGCGAACTGGCGCTGGAACCCGACCCGCAACACGGCGGGCTCGGCGCCGCCGACGGCGTGCGCCACTGATCCGCTGCGGCGCGCTTGCGCCGCGCCCCGCCGCCGCAATCACTCCGCGCTGACGCCGCAGCGGTTTTGCTGGGCGCATGCCCCGGATGCAGCGCCGGTCATGATGGACCTCAAGAGCGGCACCCCGTACTGGGCGATCCGCAACGGCCTGATGCACGCGTTTCCGCCGCTGCGGCAGGACCTGCGCTGCGAGGTCGCGGTGATCGGGGGCGGCATCAGCGGCGCCCTGATCGCCGACGAACTGGCCGCGCACGGCATCGAAACCGCGCTGTTCGAGCAGCGCGACATCGGTTGGGGCAGCACCGCCGCCAGCACCGCCCTGCTCCAGTACGAAATCGACACGCCCTTGCTCGAGCTGTGCCGGCGCTACGGACAAGACGCGGCGGTCGCCGCGTACCGCGCCTGCGCCGACGCCATCCCGGCCCTGCAATCGGTCGCGCACGGCCTGCGCGACGTCGATTTCGCCCGCTGCGACAGCCTGTACTACGCCAGCAAGCCGCGCCATTGCAATGCCTTGCGCGATGAGGCCGCGTTACGGCTGCGCCACGGCCTGAAGCTGCGCTGGCTCGACGCCGGCGAACTCGCCGCCGGTTACGGCCTGCGCGCGCCCGGCGCCATCCTCAGCGCCTGCGCCGCGCGGGTCGACCCGTATCGGATGACCCTGCGCCTGCTGGCCCGCCTGCAACGGCGCGGCATCGCCGTGCACGACCGCACCCGCCTGGAGCTCGTGCGCGCGGGATCGCGGTCGGTCGAACTGCGCAGTCAGGACGGCTTGCGCGTGCGGGCCGGTCATGCGGTGATCGCCGCCGGTTATGCCGGCCAGCATTGGATCCGTCAGCGCCTGGCGCGCAACCGCAGCAGCTACGCCTTCGTCACCGATCCGCTCGACGAGGCCATGCTCGACGGCCTGCGCGACACCCTGGTCTGGGAAACCGCGCGGCCGTACCTGTACCTGCGCTCCACCGGCGACGGTCGCCTGCTGGTCGGCGGCGCGGACGATGCGGTCGACCGGCCCGCCCGCCGCGACCGGCGGGTGCCGGACAAAGCGAAAAAACTGGTCGAAGCGGTCGCGCATCGCTTCCCGCGGCTGGCCCTGCAGCCGGTCTTCGCCTGGGGCGGCACTTTCGCCGAAACCGCCGACGGCCTGCCCTGGTTCGGCGCGCACCCGCAGCACGGCCCGCGGGTCTTGTTCGCGATGGCCTACGGCGGCAACGGCATCACCTACAGCATGATCGGCGCCGGCCTGCTGCGCGCGGCGATCGAACGCCGCGCGCATCCGCTGGCGCAGTTGTTCTCGTTCGAACGATCGCGTTGAGGCGGTAACGGCGCGCTCGCGCCGGCCCCTGCCCGGATCAGCGTTCGGCCGGCGCGAACTCGGCGAAGGCCGGATGGCCCTCGGCGGCCGCGTGCACCTGGGCGGCGGCCGTCGGTCTCCACGGTCGCGCCGCCCGCGATGCGCTGGCGGCGGATCTGCGCAGGCGGCACCGAGGCCAGGAGGGTGAAATTCACCCGGCCAGTGGATCCACTCCAGCGAGCTCGCGGCTACGTCCAGCGATCGCAGCGCGATCCGGCTCGCGCCGATGCGGGGGGCGGCATCGCCGGCGAACACCGGGACCGCGTCGTCGGTGCCGGCGCCAGGCGAGCCGGCGCTGGGGGCCTTGAGCAGCGCGTTCGCGCTCGTGCGAGGGTTTCAGCCACGCCACCTGGCAGCAGGCGTTTTCGTCATCTCGGGCCACCGGGGTGGGCATGGCGCGCACGAACACGCGATCGGCGTCGCGTTCCGCCGCACGGTTCGCAATCGCGGCCGAGACGACGACGGGCCGCTTGCGCGGCCCGTCGTGTACTTCGCATCGCGTTGATCCCGCCGGTCGCGGACGCGGACGCGGCGGTCGGGCTCCGTGGATCAACTCAGCACGGTTCGCTCGCTCAGGAACGCACCGGCACCAGGGTGATTTCGACCCGGCGGTTCTGCGCCCGGCCGGCCTCGGTGTCGTTGCTGGCGATCGGCCGGGTCTTGCCGGCACCGGTAAGGATGAAGCGATCGCGCATCAGGCCCTTGGACATCAGGTAATTGCCGACGCTGGCGGCGCGCTGTTCGGACAGGCGCTGATTGACCGCGTCGGTGCCGATGCTGTCGGTGTGGCCGGCGACCTCGACGATGGTCTGGTTGTACTCGGTCAGGGTGCCGGCGACGTTGTCGAGCACCGGATAGAACTGCGGGTCGAGGTTGGCGCTGTTGAAGGCGAAGGTGATGTTGCTCGGCATGTTCAGGGTGATGTTGTCGCCGTTGCGGACCACGTCGACGCCGGTGCCGGCCATGCGTTCGCGCAGCGCACGCTCCTGGCGGTCCTGGTAGTTGCCGATCGCGCCGCCGGCCAGGCCGCCGACGCCGGCGCCGATCAGGGCGCGCTGGCGACGCTCGGTGGCGTCGTCGCCGCTGAGCAGACCGGCAGCGACGCCGGCCAGGGCGCCGATCAACGCGCCCTTCTGGGTCTTGCTCATGCCGCCCTGCTGCTGCGGCGGCGGGTTTTGATTCGGATAGCTCTGATTCGGATAGGGCTGCTGCGGCTGTCCGCCGTAGTAACCGCCTCCGCCGGTCGCGCAGCCGGCGAGCATCGCAGTCATGGTGGCGGCGGCCAGGGCGAGCTTGATCTGGGTTTTCATGGACGTTCCTCGGGCGGTGGCTGCGTTACGTGCGCGCTCAAACTAATCACGCCGCCGTCGCGGGCGGGTGACGAGCGCGCGCGGCGCTGCGCCGCGATTCAGCTTGCGAGGAGGCGTACCGACCGCTCAGGCGACGACCGGCTCCGGCATCAGGGCATCGGCGCCGGCTGCGTCCAGGGTCACGTCCCAATTGCCCATCAGCGCCAGGTACAGCAGCTTGTCGAATTCGCTGCCGAAACGCTGGATCACCGCGTCCGGGTCGGGGATCAGCTTGCCGTCGGCGATCAGGCCGAAATGAACCTTGCCGTTGTAGCTGAGGATCGAGATGCCGACGCCGATCGAGCCGGTCTGCGGCACCCAGAACATCATCCCGTCGAGCCGGCAACCGGCCAGGTACAGCGGCTGCTGCGGCCCGGGCACGTTGGTCGCCACGGCGGTGGCCTTGCGGCTGAACAGCTCCAGCGCCAGCCCCTGCACCTGCGACGGCGCCATGCCGAGCGCCGCCAAAAGGCCAAATGCAACAATGGCTTGGCGTGAGTTCTTGAGGTTATTCATACACTCGGCGACCCGCTCGACCCGGCGGATCGGGTTGTCCTCGCCGACCGGCAGGTCGAGGAATACCAGGCCGAAATGGTTGCCGAGCTTGCGCGCGTGCTCGAGCGGACGCAGGTTGACCGGCACGGTGGCGCGCAGGGTCAGGCCGTCGACCTGGTCGCCGCGTTCGATCATGTAGCTGCGCAGGGCGCCGGCCGCGGTCGCCATCAGCACGTCGTTGACCGTGCAGTCGCAGGCGCGCCCGACCGCCTTGACCTCTTCCAGGTCCAGCGGCTCGGCCCAGGCCACTCGCTTGCTGACCCCGAGCTTGCCGCGCAGCAGCGACGGCGGATCGTCCGACAGCGACAGAGCGTGCAGCAGTTCGCGCGCGATCTCGCCGCCCTCCTTGGCCAGCATCGCCGCCAGGGTCGGGTCGCGGTACATCTCCATGCCCTTCTCGACCACCTTGCTGCCGAGCTTCATGTAGCGGTCGACCGCACCGACCCGGCGGGCGACATCGACGCCGTCCTGCTTGAGCCAGGCCTGGGCCAGATCGCTGCCCTTGGCCGGCTGCGCGGTGGTGTCGGTCAGCGACAACAGCACCTGCACCAGGGCGATGCCGTCGGCGTAACTGTGATGGATGCGGGCGACCAGGGCCGAGCCGCCGTTGTATCGCTCGACCAGATGGAACTGCCACAGCGGCCGGCTGCCGTCGAGCGGACTGGACGCGAGCTGGCTGACGAAGCGCTCCAGCGCGCGCTTGCCGCCGCGCCCCGGCAGCGCGGTGTGCTGCACGTGCCAGTCGATATCGAAATCGTCGTCGGTCTGCCAATACGCGCCGGCGGCGGTGTCGACCGCCTTCTGCCGGAACCGGGTATAGGCCAGGAAGCGCTGCTTGACCACGCGCTTGAGCGCCTCGACCGACATCGGCTCGGCGAACATCAGCACGCCGGTGATCATCATCGGGTTGGTCGGGCGCTCCATCCGCAGCCAGGCCGTATCGACCCGCGACATCGGTTCGCGCCGAGCGCGCTTGCGCGATTGCGTCGCCGATCCCGATCCCGCCTCTGCCTTGGCCATGCGTCCTCCCCGGATGTCCGGCGAGTGAATCATGCGGTCGCGGGAGCGGTCAACGCGCTTGCTCGGGATTAGAGATTCGGGATTCGGGATTGGCTAAAGCGGGATCGTCTGCTCTTGCTCGACGAATCCCAAATCCCCAATCACGAATCCCGGCCCCGATAGGCCTGCAACGCCGCATCCCGCCCCGCGGCCAGGTCGACCAGGGGCTGCGGCGGGTAGTCGGGGGCGACGCGGCGCAGGCGGGCGGGGTCTTGCCAGGGGGCGAAGCGCAACGGCAGCGGCAGCGGCGCCAGTTCCGGCAGCCAGCGCGCGATGTAGGCGCCGTCGGGGTCGAACTTCTCGGCCTGGGTCACCGGGTTGAAGATGCGGAAGTACGGTGCGGCGTCGGCGCCGGTGCCGGCGACCCACTGCCAGCCCAGGGTGTTGTTGGCCAGGTCGGCGTCGACCAGGGTGTCCCAGAACCAGCGCGCGCCGTGGCGCCAGTGGTAGCGCAGATGCTTGGTCAGATAGCTGGCGACGATCATGCGCACGCGGTTGTGCATCCAGCCGGTGGCCCACAGCTCGCGCAGGCCGGCGTCGACGATCGGCACGCCGGTGCGGCCCTGTTGCCAGGCTTCCAGCTTGAGCGGCGACAACCGCGCCCAGGCGAAGTCGTTGAAGCGCGGATTGAAGTTCTGCTCCGGGGTGTCCGGGAAGTGATGCAGCAGGTGGTGGGCGAACTCGCGCCAGCCCAGCTCGCGGATCGCCGCGTCGACGTCGCCCGCGTTGCCGGCGTTGCGTTCGGCCTGCAGCGCCGCGACCGCGCGCCAGGGCGCGATCTCGCCGAAGTGCAGATGCGGCGACAGGCGCGAGGTGCCGACCCGGTCGGGCCGGTCGCGTTGCTGCGCGTAACCGCGCAGTGCGCCTTCGACGAAGGTATCCAGCGCCGCCTGCGCCCCGCCCTCGCCCGGCGTCCAGTGCGGCCAGAACGAGGCGTCCCAGTCCAACGCCGGCGCCAGCTTGAGCGCCGCCAGCGGCACGCCCTCCGGCCCCTCGGCAACGTCCGGCAGCGACGCCGGCGCCGGCCAGCAGGCCGCATCTCGCCAGTCCGCCAGCGCGGCGCGCCAGAACGGGGTGAACACCTTGAACGGCCCGCCCTGCTTGGTGCGCAACGTCCACGGCTCGAACAACAACGCGCTGTTGTGGCTTTCGGCCCGCACGCCCATGCGCCGCAGCGCCTGCTTGATGCGGGTGTCGCGACGCTCGATGTACGGCTCGTAGCGCCGGTTCCAGAACACCGCGCGCGCGCCCATCGCCAGCACCAGCGACTGCAGGGTCGCCAGACTGGGGCCGAAGAAATGCCGCAGGTGCGAACCGCGCTTGCGCAAGTCCGCGTCCAGCGCGGCCAGTGCGCGATGGCGCCAGGCGTCGGAGGCCGCCCCGGGACGCCAACTGCCGTGCTCGTCGGGAGCATGGATATAGACCGGCACCGGCGCATAGCCGGCCTCGAGCGCGGCGCGCAAGGCCGGGTTGTCGGCCAGGCGCAGGTCGTTGCGGAACCACACCAGGGCGACGGGCGGAGCGTCGGGCATGCGGCGGCGAGCGGCGTCAGGGACCGGCAGTATGCATGAGCGAGGAAAAAGTGGAGAGGAGCGGAAACGAAACAGGGACGGAGGGGGCAAGCGATGCTTGATCCCCTCCGCCCCCGGCACGTCCCCTAACCCATCGACGCCAGGAACGAGCGTGGCGTAGCCGCCGGTTCCTCCGAGGCGGCGCAGCCGCCGCCTCGTTTCAGCTTACTGCGCCTGCAGCTCGGCGATGGCCGCCTGGGTCTGGACCAGGCCCCAGCCGGTGTTGTCGTCGCGGCCCGGCGCGTCCAGATCGATCGCGGTCACCGCCAGCGCATCGCGCACCTGCTGCGCGGTCGCGGTCGGCTTGGCGCTCCACGCCACCGCGGCCACGCCGGACACATGCGGGGTCGCCATCGAGGTGCCGTCCATGTCGACGTAAGCCGTGTTGCTGGCCTGCGGCACGGTGTCGACGGTCGCGCTCTGGCCGGACAGGCCGGCGATGATCGCCTCGCCGTCGGCCTTGGCGATGCCGACCGCCGGGATGGTGCTGTGATTGGCCGCACCGGTCGCGGTGACGCCGAGGGTGGCGTGCAGAGCGCCGTCGACGTTGTTGTAGATCACCACGCCGACGCCGCGGCCCTTCTGCACCGCCTGCACCTTCTCCAGGAAGCTGTTGGTGCCGCGCTGGCACAGCACGACCTTGTTGCGCCAGGTCGAGCTGGACGCCGTGCATAGGCCGCCGTTGACCCAGCCCGCACTGGCGGTGGCCTGCTTGGAACCGTCGATCGGGTTCATCGCGAAGCTGCTGTTGCCGACCTTGAGCGGGTCGTCGACCAACGGGAACGTGCTGTGCACGCCGACGCCCGGCGCGGACAGCTCGACCTCGCTGTTGTACTGGGAGAAATCGGCCTTGGCGTTGTTCGCGTCGACCGCGGCCACCGAGACCACGCTCGGATACGAGGCCGGGTAGCTCAGCGTCGCGTTGCCGTCGTTGCCGGCCGCGGCGATGTTGAGGATGCCCTGGTCGGCCAGGCTCTGGAACGCGTTGCGCTCGGTGGTCGAGCTGCCGCTGCCGCCCAGGCTCATGCTGATGATCTTGGCGCCGGCGGTAGCGCAGCGGTTGGCCGCGTCGACCAGGGTCGAGCTGTACGTCCAGGAGCACTGGCCCTCGCCGGAATAGCCGTTGGTGCCGAACACTTTGATGATGTGCAACGAGACCTTGCCCGGGCTGACGCCGACCACGCCGGTGGCGTTGTTGGCCGCAGCGATGGTGCCGGCGACATGGGTGCCGTGGCCGCAAGTGTCGTTGTTCCAGCCGGTCGGATAGCCGGTCATGGCGATGCCGGCGAAATCTTCATGGGCGGAATTGATGCCCGAGTCGATCACGCAGACCTTGATCCCGGCGCCGGTCGCGGCACCGGCATCGATCGTGCCGTCGCGGTTGGCGTCCCACACGTCGCGGGCCTGCACCTTGTCGATGCCGTAAGGCACGGATTGGGCCGAGGGATAACGCGGCAGGTCGGGCTCGATCGAGGCGATGTTCGGGTTGTTGCGCAGGGCTTGCTGCGCCTGCGGCGGCAGGGTCGCCACGAAAGCGTTGAGCTTGTCGAACTGGAAGTGGATCGCACCGCCGCCGGCCTGCAGCGCCTTGCGCACGTTCTCGCGCTCGGCCGACTGCTTGAACTTCACCCAGACGCGATTGGGATCCGGGCCTTGCGCCGCGGCCAGATTCGATACCGCCAGCATGGACAGACCCAGGCCCAGTGCGCACACCAACTTGCGTTGCTTCATTCGTGACTCCCCGAGATGAAAGGCGGCCCGGACGCGCCGGACCGATAGCGATACGTCGCGGTCTGGGCCGCGACGCACATCCGACGCTAGCCGCATCGGTGGCGGCACGGGAATGAGTGAAACCCCTCAGGGAACATATAATTTTGTGACTTTCGTCACAAATTTATTATGATGAATGCAGCGGTTCTGTCCGCTGTAGGGTGGACACGACGTTTATGCGTTTCGTTAGATCCAGTCGGGAAAACGCGCGACGCCAGCTCGGTCCACGGCTACGCACGCTCGAAGCCGGCAGGCGCCTTGGCTATCGCAAGGACCACCCGCGCCGGACGGTGACCGCCGGCTCAGCCCGGCGGCGCGCGAGTCGGTGGATCGGTCCGACGGAAGAATACCGACGCCCCCGGGACCGGCCTGCGGACGCCTCCCCTAGAGTGCAGGCCCGCCCCGCCTGCAGGCATCCGGGGAAGGGCCGCCGGACGGGGCCACACCGTCGGGTCCGCGCCGCTCAGCTTTCGACGAAGCGCACCCGGCGGGTGATCGAGCAGGTCAGCTCGTAGCCGATGGTCCCGCTGGCCCGGGCGATACGCTCGACCGGCAGCTCCGGCCCCCACAGCTCCACCGGGTCGCCGACCTTGGCTCCGGGCACGCCGCGCAGGTCGATGGTCATCAGGTCCATCGATACCCGGCCGATCACCTGGGTGTCGTGGCCTGCGACCCGCACCGGGGTGCCGGACGGCGCCGCGCGCGGATAGCCGTCGCCGTAGCCGATCGCGGCCACGCCGACCCACATGTCCTGCGGGCACTCCCAGGTCGCGGCATAGCCGATCTTCTCGCCCTTGCGCACGCGGTTGACCGCGATCAGCCGGGTCGACAGGGTCATCGCCGGGCGCAGGCCGAAGTCGGCGCCGCTGCGGCCCTCGACCACGCTGATCCCGTACAGCAGGCCGCCGGGGCGGATCCATTGCGCGTGCGCGTCCGGCCAGCCCAGCACCGCGGCCGAATTGGCCAGCGAACGCGGCCCGTCCAGGCCCTCGGTGGCGGCGGCGAATGCGCGCAACTGGGCGCGGGTCTGGCCGTAACCGGCCTGGGCCGGGTCGAGCTCGTCGGAACTGGCGAAGTGGTTCATCAGCACGATGCCGTCGGCGACCGCGGCGCTGGCGCGCAGGCGCGCGTGCGCTTCGCGCACCTGGTCGGGGGCGAAGCCGAGCCGGTGCATGCCGCTGTCGACCTTGAGCCAGCAGCGGATCGGTTCGCCGGGAGCGGCCTGTTCCAGCATCTCGATCTGGCTGGGATGATGGATCACCGATTCGACCCCGAGCCGGCGCAGCTGCGGCAGATCGTCGGCCTCGTCGAAGCCTGACAGCAGCACGATCGGCTGCGACAGGCCGGCCGCGCGCAGCCGGTCGGCGTCGGACAGGGCCGCCACGCCGAAGGCGTCGGCGCCTTCCAGGGCGCGGGCGACCCGTTCCAGACCGTGGCCATAGCCGTCGGCCTTGACCACCGCCATGACCCGGCTGTGCGGAGCGAGCGCCCGGGCCTGGGCGAGGTTATGACGCAACGCGTCGGTGTGAATGTTTGCGCAAGTCGGTCGTGCCATGCGCCGCATTCTAGCGACCGCAGCCGGCCGCCCTATGAGCTGAGTGTGAAGTCGCCGCGCTTGCGCAGGACGGGCAAAGCCCGGGGACGCCGGCTGCGGGACGGGGTCACGAAGCAGGAGCCGATCCCCCTCCCCCATTTTCAAGGGGGAACAGCGACAGCTCGGGAGAACAGCAGTGCCGGAAAATGGCAGCAGCTCGTGGCAGCCGCGCGAAACATCGCCGGCGCGCGACGAATGTTCTTGTAGGAGCGGCGTGAGTCGCGACCGCTGGCCCGCGCAGCCCATTCGTCTCGCTGAGCACGCCAAGGGGTAGGCGCGGCGCAAGCCGCGACGACGAGCTGGCGGAAGCGGCGAAAACTACGGCAGGCCGATCCCCCTAGCCCACTTTTCCAACAGAACTGCGGCAAGAACGAAAAAGCCGCGCGGACAAAAGCCCGCGCGGCTTCGAGTTCGAGCCTGGAACGGTCGCCGGGCGTGCGGAACTTCGACGGAAAACGGGCCAGCCCGCAAACCGCCGTCCGATCCGCCGCCGCCTAACTCCTACGCGCCAACTCCCGAGCTATCAGGCTCAGTCGCAGCGACGCTCGATCACCGTCTCGGTCTTGTTCTGCTGGTGCTCCTGGATCTTGCGGCCCGCGAAGGCGCCGCCGACCGCACCGGCCGCCGTCGCCAGCTTCTTGCCGTTGCCGCCGCCGACCTGGTTGCCCAGCAGGCCGCCGGCGACCGCGCCGATCGCGGTACCGGCGATCTTGTGCTGGTCCTTGATCTGCTTGGGACGCTGCACTTCCACGTCGTAGCAACGCGGGGTCTTCTTCGACTTGCTCTGAGCGCCGGCGACGCCGGTCGCCGCGACGCAGGACATCAGCACGATCGCGAGGGTGGATTTCAGGTTGGAGTTCATGGACGCACCGATGATAGGGAGGAAAGAATCGAGCGATACGATGCGCCGCGCTGCGTCACGAACACGTCAACCGAAAGGCGGCGGCGGTTCGTGCGACGCGCAGCGGCCGCATCGCGCAGCAGGCTAGCGCGGTGCGGCTGAACGGGCGATGCAATATCGGCGCGCCGGCATTCGCGGTGCCATGCCGCATTCGACAACGTGCGCGCCATCACCGATTCGCGGGCTCTCATCGCCCGGCGCCGGGCGGTGGCATCCAACCGGGTCGCTGCGCCTCGCCCGTGAGGCCGGTCCGCGCGGCCGCGTGCGCTCATGCGCTCAACGCGGCTTGCTGTGCCAGAGCGCGTTGACGATGATCCACTTGCCGTCGAAGCGGCCCATATGGAAGTAGTCGACGAACCACGGCGTTTCCACCCGCACCGCCGCGGCATTGCCGGCCACGTCGAGCACCCGGCAGCTGCGGTTCCATTGCTCTTTCGGGGTTTTCAGCACGCCCTGCTTGGTCAGCTCGACCAGTTCTTCCTTGGACATACGGCGCAGCCCCAGGCGTTCGTACGGCGTGTCGCCGATCACCGCGCGCTTGGCCAGGTCCGGATGCAGGGCGCGGGCCACCCGCTGCGGATCGCCCTCGAGCTGGCCGTCGACGTAATCGAAACAGGTGGCCTCGATCGCGGCGATCGTCGCCGGATCGGGTTGTGCGGCCGGTGCGGCGGCGCTTGCGGCGGCAAACAGCAGGGAAAACATCGACATCCTGGCCTCCATCGAACGCGGACGCGAACCGGAGCGGTTCGCCGGCGCCGAGCATAGCCGGGCGCCGAAGCCCGGCCAGTGCCGGTGGTCGGGGGCCGGGACGAACCGCGCGTATCGCGGTGCGGACCCGGCCGGACCGATTCACTCGAACGAGCCGATCGAGTCGTGGCTGAGGTTGTCGAAGCGGGTGTATTCGCCGAAGAACTTGAGCTTGAGCGAGCCGGTCGGGCCGGATCGCTGCTTGCCGATGATGACCTCGGCCAGGCCTTTGTCCGGCGAGGTTTCCTTGTTGTAGTAGTCGTCGCGGTAAATGAAGATGATGATGTCCGCGTCCTGCTCGATGGCGCCGGATTCGCGCAGGTCGGCCATCACCGGGCGCTTGTCCGCGCGCTGTTCCAGCGAACGGTTGAGCTGCGACAGCGCGATCACCGGCAGGTTGAGCTCCTTGGCCAGGTGCTTGAGCGAGCGCGAGATCTCGGAGATTTCGGTGGCGCGGTTTTCGCTGTTACCCGGCACCGACATCAGCTGCAGGTAGTCGATCACGATCAGTCCCAGGTCGTGTTCGCGCTTGAGTCGGCGCGATTTGGCGCGCAGCACTTCCGGCGACAGGCCCGGGGTGTCGTCGATGAAGATCTTGACCTCGCGCAGCTGGCGGATCGCACCGGTGACGCGCGCCCAGTCCTCGTCCTCGAGCTGGCCCGAACGCAGGCGCTGGGCGTTGACCCGGCCGACCGAGGAGATCAGGCGCAGGGCCAGCTGGCTGGCCGACATTTCCATCGAGAACACCGCCACCGCCTTCTTGGTACGGAAGGCGACGTGCTCGGCGATGTTGAGGGCGAAGGTGGTCTTGCCCATCGCCGGGCGCGCGGCCAGGATCAGCAGGTCGGTGTTCTGCAGACCGGCCGTCATCTCGTCGAATTCGGTGTAGCCGGTCGGCAAGCCGGTGACCGCGCCGCCGTTGGCGTAGCGCGTCTGCAGCACGTCGAACGCTTCCGACAGCGCCTTGGTCACCGGAGTGAAGTCGGTGCGGCCGCGGGCGCCGGCTTCTGCGATCGCGAACACCTGCTGCTCGGCCTTGGCCAGGATTTCGCCGCTGTCGCGGCCGTCGGGCTGGAAACCGTCGTTGACGATTTCGGTGCCGACCTCGATCAGCTTGCGCATCACCGCCTTGTCGCGAACGATCTCGGCGTAGGCGGCGATGTTGGCCGCCGACGGCGTGGTGCTGGCCAGCTCGATCAGATAGGCGCCGCCGGCGACCTGCTCGGACAGACCCTGCGAGTCGAACCACTCGCCCAGGGTCACGGCGTCGAACGGCCGGCTGCGCTCGGCCAGCTCGCGGATCGCGCGGTAGATCAGCTGGTGATCGCGGCGGTAGAAGTCTTCCTCGACCAGTTGGTCGGCGATGCGGTCGTAGGCGTCGGGCGCCAGCATCAGGCCGCCGAGCACGGCCTGCTCGGCCTCGACCGATTGCGGCGGCACCCGCAATTGGTCGACGCGCTGCTCGGCGCGGGTCTCGAAACGCTTCTCGCCGCGGAAACCGGATCGTGCGCTCATCGGGAAGGCGTTCCTCTGCTCAGCAGGGCCGCAATGGCGGCCGATCGGAAATGGACAAGGGCACGGCGGCGGCTCTCGCTGCGGCCACGCGCGAACTCGCGCAGCGGCCCGGGCCGGACCCTCATCGTAGTCGCGACATCGCTCATGCCGTTGCAGACAAGTCTGTGGATAAGAAGGGGACAACTGCCCCTGCTATGCCCGTCCACCATCTCACGGACTGAGACCGGCGTGGAAACGGCGACGGACGGCCGCGATCGCGCGGAGTCGCGGTGCGGCGATGTGATTCGGCAAAAAACGAAAGGCGCCGTGACGGCGCCCTTCGCATGCCACGGTTGGGCGGTCGATCAGGCGGCTTCGGCCGCGACGATGACCTTGACCGTGATTTCGACGTCGGCGTGCAGATGCAGCAGCACGTCGTATTCGCCGGTGCGGCGGATCGGGCCTTCGCCCATGATCACTTCCGACTTGCCGACTTCGTAGCCGGCCTTGGTCAGCGCCTCGGCGATGTCGCGCGGGGTCACCGAACCGTACAGCTTGCCTTCGGTCGCGGCATTGGCGTAGACCGTGATCTGCGCGCCTTCCAGCTTGGCCTTGCGGCCTTCGGCGCCGTCCAGCTGGGCCTTGGCCTTGGCTTCGTACTCGGCGCGGCGCGCTTCGAACTCGGCCAGGTTGGCGGCGGTGGCCGGGACGGCCTTGCCCTGCGGCACCAGGAAGTTGCGGCCGTAGCCCGGCTTGACGTTGACCTTGTCGCCGAGGTTGCCGAGGTTGGTGACCTTCTGCAGGAGGATCAGTTGCATGGGTGTGCTCCGTATTCGTTAGCGGGCCTTTAGGTCCGCAGCAGGATTCGCTGTCCGAAGAGCTGGAATCGGGATGCGCTCGGAGGCAAGGGTCGGATCGCGAAAGAACTGCGCGGCCCGCGCCCTCGCTCCTGCCCTCTCCCGCGAGCGGGAGAGGGGGACAAAGCGTTCGCCCGCTTCAGCGGGCGGACCGCTTCACTCAAGCGTTGTGGTTGTCGGTGTACGGGATCAGGGCCAGGAAACGGGCGCGCTTGACGGCCGTGGCCAGCTGGCGCTGGTACTTCGACTTGGTGCCGGTGACGCGGCTCGGCACGATCTTGCCGGTCTCGGTCAGGTACTGGCGCAGGGTGTTGAGATCCTTGTAATCGATCTCCTTGACGCCCTCGGCGGTGAACTTGCAGAACTTGCGGCGGCGGAAGAACTTGGACATGGGGGCGATCCTCAGGCGGCTTCGGCGTTGTCGTCGGCGTTGTCGGCGGTGCCGACAGCGTTGTCGCTGTCGTCGTCACGACGACGGCGCTCGCCGCGCTCGGGCTTGTCGCCCTTCTCGTCCTTGAACTTCATGATCAGCGACTGCTCGGTGTCGGCTTCGTCGCGCTTCATGACCAGGTGACGCAGGACGGCGTCGTTGAAACGGAAGCCGTCGACCAGCTCGTTCAGCACGGTCTGGGTGACTTCGATGTTGAGCAGGACGTAGTGGGCCTTGACCAGGTTCTCGATCGGGTAGGCCAGCTGACGGCGGCCCCAGTCTTCGAGACGGTGGATCTTGCCCTCGCCGCCTTCGATCAGCGACTTGTAGCGCTCGATCATGGCCGGCACCTGCTCGCTCTGGTCCGGGTGGACCAGGAACACGACTTCGTAATGACGCATGGTGTGATTCCTTGTGGATGAAGGGCCGCCGACGGCGGCCCGGTTCAGCCCCCCAACGCCGCAACGGCGCGGTGGAGCAAGGTCCCCTGCCCGGCCTGAGGCCGCGCGGGAGCCGGAAAGTATGGCAGCCCGGGGCCTGTGGGGCAAATCGCCCCCATCCGCCCCCGACTCGGGCCGACCGTCGCAGGCGGCCTTTCTGGCCCGACGCCCCGGCTTCAGCGAATCCCGAATTCTGAATCTCAACCCCCTCTGAGACCATTGCGCTTGCGGGCGATCCAACCGTCGATGTGCTTTTCCAGCACCGCCAGCGGCACCGAGCCGGTCGACAGCACCTCGTCGTTGAACTCGCGCAGGTCGAAGCCCTCGCCCAGGGCCTGGCGCGAGCGCTCGCGCAGCTCGGAGATCTTCAACTGGCCGATCTTGTAGGCCAGGGCCTGGCCCGGCCAGCCGATGTAGCGGTCGATCTCGTTGACCACGTCCTGCTCGGTCTTGGGCGCGTTGTCGAGGAAGAAGGCGATCGCCTTGTCGCGGCTCCAGCCCTTGCTGTGCATGCCGGTGTCGACCACCAGCCGCACCGCCCGCCACATGTCGTAGGCCAGCTGGCCCATGCGGTCGTAGGGGTCGTCGTACAGGCCCATGTCGTAGCCCAGGCGCTCGGCGTACAGGCCCCAGCCCTCGCCGTAGGCGACGAAGTAACCGGTGCGGCGGAACATCGGCGCATCGGCCAGCTCCAGGCCGCTGGCGAACTGGAAGTGGTGGCCCGGCACCGCCTCGTGCAGCGACAGCGGGATCATTTCCCAGGTCGGCCGGGTCTCGGGCTTGTACAGGTTGACGTAATAGAAGCCGGCCCGGGTGCCGTCGACCGCGCCCGGCAGGTAGTAGGCGGTGGTCGTGTCGGGAGCCACGTTGTCGGGGATCGGACGCACGCCATAGGGCTGGCGCGGGATCTTCTTGGAGATCTTGACCAGCTCCGGATCGATTCGCTTGGACACCGCGCGGTAGGCGGTCAGCAACGCCTCCGGCGTCTTGTGGAAGAACTTCGGATCGCTGCGCAAGTAGGCGAAGAACTCGGCCAGGCGGCCCTTGAAGCCGACCTCGGTCTTGACCTTCTCCATTTCGGCGCGGATCCGCGCCACTTCCTTGAGCCCGATCTGGTGGATCTGCTCGGCGCTCAGCGCGGTGGTGGTGAAGTCGGCGGCGAGGAAGTCGTAATAGGCCTTGCCGTCCGGCAGTTCGCTGGCGGCGATGCCGCTGCGCGCGGCCGGCAAGTATTCCTTATCGAAATAGGCCGCGAAGTCGCGGTAGGCCGGCACCACCCGCTCGCGGATCAGCTGCTGCGCCTCGCCCTGCAGGGCCGCGCGCTCGGCCGCCGGCACGCCCTCGGGGAAGCGCGCGAACGGCTTGTACAGCGGACTCTTGGCCGGATCGTCGACGATCTGCTTGGCGATCTGAGCCGGCACCCGCTGCATCAGCACCTTCGGCGGCACGATCCCGGCCTTGACGCCTTCGCGCATCAGCGCCTGGTTCTGCTCGATCAGGGCCGGCAGGCCGCGCAGCCGCGCCAGCCAGTCGCGGTAGTCCTTGACGGTCTGGAACGGCTGGGCCTCGAGGATGCCGTCGGCCAGTTGCACGCCTCCGCTCTGCCCGATCGGGATCAGGTACTCGCGGAACTTCTGCCGCTGCACCGACTTTTCCAGGTTCCAGGCGAATACGTCGTAATTGAGCTGGTCGGCTTCCGACAGCTGGCTGCGGTCGATCGCCTTCAGCCGCGCCAGCGCCTCGCGGTCGGCGGCCTGGCGGGCCTGGATCGCACCCAGGCTGACATCGCTCCAGCGGTCGTTGTAACGCTTGTCGCCGTTGAACGTGGCGCCTTCCGGGTTTTCGCGCAGGCCGCGCTGCCACTCCTCATCGAACAGGCGATGCAGGGCTTGGGCGCTGGCGTTGCGCTGGACCGCAGCGGCCTCGGGCCGGGCCAGCGCGTCGGCGGCGGGCATGGCGAGGCCGGCCGCGATCGCGGCGGCGAGCAGGACGGTTCGGAGCATGGCGGGGCTTCCCGGGAAACAGCCCCCGAGTCTAGCCGGCGACGCCGGCGGCGCCTTATGACGAAAGTTGGGACGCGCGCCGCCGCTCGGCGGCAGCCGGCGGAATCCGTGCCGCGTCGTGCGGCCTCAGGCCGCGTCGGCCGAGGTAGTGAAGCTCTCGCCGCAACCGCACTCGGCGGTCGCGTTGGGGTTCTGGAACACGAACATCTCGCCCAGGCCCTGCTTGAGGAAATCGATGCGCGTGCCGTCGACCAACGGCAGGCTGATCGGATCGACGTAGATGCGTACGCCGTCCTGTTCGAACACCGTGTCGCCTTCGCGCGCCTCGCGCGCCAGGTCGGCGGTGTGCTGCCAGCCCGAGCAGCCAGTCTTGGTCACGCCGAAGCGCAGACCCAGCGCGCCGGGCGATTCGGCCAGGAAGTGCTGGACGCGGGCGAGAGCGGCGGGAGCGAGGGTGACGGCCATGCGGGGTTCTCGTAGGGGCGGCGGCCTGACGCGGCGCCGGGTTCATGTTAGCAGTCCGGCCGCGGCCGGCTGTTCCCGATATGGCGGCTGGCCCGGCCGGTTCAAGCCCGGGTTCATGCCACGGCCCGCCCGCGGGGAGCGGATCACCCGGGCCGGTTCGCCGATGCCGGATCGGCCGATCGGCGCGCCGTGACCGCGGCCGCGGTTCCCGCGGGCCGCGCCCCCGGCGCGTGCGGCCTGCGCCATCCGTTATGATCGCCCTCCCTCACACGCAACGCGCTAAGGCGGCACGACATGACGGTGGTAAGCGTCGAACAGGCACTCGCAGGCAAGGTTCCGGCGGGCGGCGAGGTCACGGTACGCGGCTGGGTGCGCACCCGGCGCGACTCCAAGGCTGGTCTGAGCTTCGTCAACGTCAGCGACGGCTCCTGCTTCGCGCCGATCCAGGTGGTCGCGACCGGCGACCTGGCCAACTACGACAGCGAGATCAAGCACCTCAGCACCGGCTGTTCGGTGATCGCCACCGGCACCCTGGTCGCCTCGCAGGGCCAGGGCCAGAGCTTCGAGATCCAGGCCAGCAAGGTCGACGTGGTGGGCTGGGTCGAAGACCCGCTGACCTACCCGATGCAGCCCAAGCAGCACTCGCTGGAGTACCTGCGCGAATTCGCCCACCTGCGCCCGCGCACCAACCTGTTCGGCGCGGTGACCCGCATCCGCCATTGCCTGTCGCAGGCGGTGCACCGATTCTTCCACGAAAACGGCTATTACTGGATCAGCACGCCGATCATCACCACCTCCGACGCCGAAGGCGCCGGACAGATGTTCCGCGTGTCGACCCTGGACATGGCCAACCTGCCGCGCAACAAGGACGGCTCGGTCGATTTCTCGCGCGACTTCTTCGGCAAGGAAACCTTCCTGACCGTGTCCGGCCAGCTCAATGTCGAGGCCTACTGCCTGGCGCTGAGCAAGGTCTACACCTTCGGTCCGACCTTCCGTGCCGAGAACAGCAACACCACCCGCCATCTGGCCGAGTTCTGGATGATCGAGCCGGAGATCGCCTTCGCCGACCTGATGCAGAACGCCCAGGTCGCCGAGGACTTCCTCAAGTACCTGTTCCGCGCGGTGCTGAACGAGCGCGGCGACGACATGGCCTTCATCGCCGAGCGCGTCCAGCCCGACGCGGTCACCCGCCTGGAAGCCTTCATCAATTCGCCGTTCGAGCGCATCGACTACACCGACGCGATCGCGCTGCTGCAGAAGTCGGGCAAGAAGTTCGAGTTCCCGGTCGAATGGGGCCTGGACCTGCAGACCGAGCACGAGCGCTGGCTAACCGAAGAGCACGTCGGCCGCCCGGTGGTGGTGCTGAACTATCCCGAGCATTTCAAAGCCTTCTACATGCGCCTCAACGACGACGGCAAGACCGTCGCGGCGATGGACGTGCTGGCCCCGGGCATCGGCGAGATCATCGGCGGCAGCCAGCGCGAGGAGCGCCTGGACGTGCTCGACGCGCGCATGGCCCAGTTCGGCCTGGACCCGGCTCACTACGGCTGGTACCGCGACTTCCGCCGCTACGGCACCGTGCCGCACGCCGGCTTCGGCCTGGGCTTCGAGCGCCTGGTGGTCTACGTCTGCGGCCTGGCCAACATCCGCGATGCGATCGCGTATCCGCGCGCGCCGGGCAATGCCGAGTTCTGAGCGCGGGCTCCCGTGGCCGATCGGCGCCGCCGGCGAACCCGCGCCAGACCGCAATCCCAACTAGAGGCAGCGAGTGATCCTGTTCCTGGCCCTGACCTTCGTCGGCATCGCGATCTCCGCGGTGTGCGCCTTCGCGATCTTCTGGCCGCTGGCGCTGGTGCACCTGCGCGACCGCCACCCCGCGCTGCGCGGCGAGCTCGGCGAGGCCGCGTTCGTCAGCCCGCAGGCCTGGCGCTGGCTGCTGACCCAGCGCTATCGCGGCGCTGGCGACCGCAACCTCGACGGCCTGGCGACGCCGGCGCGGATCTCGTTGCTGATCGTATTCGCCGCACTGGGCTGCGCCGGCCTGTTGTGGCTGCTTTCCATGGTGGTGTCATGACCGAATCCGAACTCCCCTCCGCCGGCGATGCCGGCGGGTCCCGCAGCGAGCAGTGGTGGCTGGCCACCCTCGGCCGCACCGTGATCTGGGCCCGGCTGCGTGTACGCGAAGCCGGCACCGCCGAGGTCTTCGACAGCGACGGCAATACCCTGCCCTACGACAGCGAAGACACCGCCCGCGCCGCGTTGATGGACGCCGAGTTCGTCGAACTCGACGGCCTCGACGAGGACGATGCGCGTTCGCGCGGCTTCGTCCTGGCCGAGCTGGCGCCGCCGCAGGCCGGCGACGATGCGGCCCTGTCCGCGCTGATGATCCAGAAACTGCCGCAACGGCACTGAGCCCGGCCATGTACCTGCCACGCGCTTTCGCCGAGACCGACCTGGGCGCGCTCGACCGCCTGGCCGACGCCTACGACTTCGCCAGCCTGATCACGGTGCGCGACGGCGCGCCCGAGGTCAGCCATTTGCCGCTGCTGTACCGGCGCGAGGGCGAGCGCATCGAACTGCGGGGCCACTGGGCGCGGCCCAACCCGCAGGCGCGCCATGCCGGCCCGGCCCTGGTGGTGCTGCAAGGCCCGCACGCCTATGTCTCGCCGGGCTGGTACCCGGACAAGGAAAGCGCGGCGCGGGTGCCGACCTGGAACTACGCGCTGGCGCATCTGCACGGACAATTGCAGCCGTTCGAGGACGAGACCGCGCTGGCGCAGTTGGTCGACGAGCTGAGCCGCCGCCACGAAAGCCGCATCGGCAGCGACTGGCGCTTCGAATTCGAACGCGACGACCATCGCCGCCAGCTGCGCGGCATCGTCGGCTTCCGTTTCGTGGCCGAGCGGATCGAACTCAAGTTCAAGCTCAGCCAGAACCACCCCGCGGCCAATCGCGACAGCGTCGCCGCGCAGTTGCAGGCGCAGGACCGCGACGACAGCCGCGCCGTTGCCGCGCTGATGCGCGAGCGCGCCGAACCGGCGACTGCGGGCGACTGAGCCGGCGCGCGGATCGATCGCACCGACCGCGCGCTCGGTCGCGCCGCTCCGCCGCCTCCCGTGGTCCGGCTGGACGAATCGTCAGGGTGACTCGTTCGAGTGAATCGACCGGGTGAGTCGGCCGGATCAATCGAAATCCTCGAAACGGAGACTGCGTATGGATCTGAACCTCAGCGGCAAGCATGCCCTGGTCTGCGGCGCCTCCGAGGGCATCGGCCGCGCGACCGCGCACGAGCTGGCCCTGCTCGGCTGCGACGTCACCGTGCTGGCGCGCCGCGCCGACGCGCTGGCCGCAGTCGCCGACGCGCTGCCGCGCCAGGGCGCGCAGGCGCACGGCTGGATCGCCGCCGACGTCGCCGATGCGGCCGGCCTGGCGGCCCAGGTCGAAGCCCTGGCCGCCGGCAAACCGGTGCAGATCCTGGTCAACAACACCGGCGGCCCGCCGGGCGGACCGGCCCACGCGGCCGCCGACACGGCCTACTTCGACGCCTTCCAGCGCCACCTGATCGCCAATCACACCTTGGTCCGCGCCGTGCTGCCGGGCATGCGTTCGGCGCATTGGGGCCGCATCGTCAACGTGATCTCGACCTCGGTGCGCGAGCCCATCGTCGGCCTGGGCGTGTCCAACACCATCCGCGGCGCGGTCGCTAGCTGGGCCAAGACCCTGTCGCGCGAACTCGCCGGCGACGGCATCACCGTCAACAACGTCCTGCCGGGCTACACCCGGACCGGCCGCATCGAGCAGATCATCGCCGATCGCGCGCGCAGCAGCGGCCAGTCCGAACAGGAGGTGATCGAGGCCATGCGCAAGACCGTGCCCGCGCAGCGCTTCGCCGAGCCGGGCGAAATCGCCGCCTGCATCGCCTTCCTGTGCTCGCCTGCGGCCGGCTACGTCAACGGCGTCAGCCTGGCCGTCGACGGCGGGCGCATGCAGTCCATCTGAGCGCCCTGCCCTTCTTGTAGGAGCGGCGCAAGCCGCGACCAAGCGACTCGCCCTCCCCCAGCCTGCCGTCCCCTACGGAAAGGCAGCCATCCGCAGCTTCAGCGCCATGGCGCGATGAAGCCGCGGATTACCGCTTCCGCGGGGAGCACGTGCTGCAGCCGCTCGCGCCGCTGCCGCCACACAGTGCGACGAAACCGTGACCGGCGACCTCGCGGCGGGTCCGTCCGGCTCGGCGCTGTCGCGGCTTACGCCGCTCCCGCAGAGGCGGTATTACGCCGGCCCAGACGCGAACGCTCGAACCACCACAACGCCGCAGCCGCCGCCAGCCAGGCCAGGAACCACGGCCAGGCCGGCATGCGCGCCGACGCCGCCGGCGCGAACCAACGCGGCGGCGCCGCGCCGGCGACGATCGTCGCCGGCGTCGACCGCACCAACGCCCAGGTCCCCTGGCGCAACTCGTTCGCGCGCAAGCCCGGCGCTTCGTCCTGCGCACGCACCACGAACGGCACGCGCCGTTCGTCGTCGATCAGCAGATGCCAGCCGGGATGCTGCGGCCAGAATCCGGCGCAACGCCGTGCGCCGGCTGCCGGATCGATCGGCAAGGCCGCGACGCGGCCGTCGGGCTGCATCACCCGGGCCGAATCGCCAAGCCCACACAGCGCGCTGCGCCGGTACTGGCGGAACGGATCGAGCGGCGACGCCTCGTCGCGCACCGGCGCATCTTCGGCACCAGCCCGCGCCACCGTGGCCAGCGCCTCGCTCCACAGCTGCGCATGCAGTTCGTCGCGCCCCGCCAACACCAGCCGGAAGCTGTCGCTGAGCGTCCACACCGCGACCCGGCCGCGGCCGTAGGGGCGCCACGCCGCCAGCGCGGCGCCGTCGGCCGCGCGCAACCAGATCTGCGCATCCGCCGGCAAGGCCAAGGCACGCCGGCTCAGCAACGGCGCCTCGCCGGGCGCCTGGTCCGCTCGCCGTGGCGCATCGGCACTGCCCGGCCCCAGCCGCGCCCGCACCGCAGCCTCGTCGCGCGGCTGCGCCGGCCAGCGCGCCGGCAGCGCATCCGCGCCGCCGCCGAGCGCGAACCCCAGTCCGCGCCACTGCGCCCGGGTGCGCGCCGACAAGGGCCCGGTCGCGCGCAACAGCACGCCGAGCCCGTCGCGCGCTGCGGCCGACACCGCAGCCCGCGACGCATCGCTCAATCCATCCCAGGCGCGCTCGTCAATCAACAGCAGGTCGAAACCGGCCAGAGTCGCGGCATCGATCGGCAGCGGCGCGTCGCCGATCTGCAGGCCGGCACCGAGCGCGACTTGAGTGTGCAGGCGCACCCCGGCGTCTTCGGCCCAGCGCCGCAGATACTTCGACTCCGGGTTCGGCGCACCGGCCAACAGCCACACCCGTGGCGTCGGCGGCGCGACCACCGTCAGCGGCAACGACAGCGTTTCCACCGCCGTGCCGCGCGCATCGCGCAAGCGCAGCGCGAACTCCACCGGTCCGGCCGCGCGCGCCAGGCCTTCGAGGCGGAAACCGCCGTCGCGTCCTAGCTCGACCCGGTCGATGCGTTGTCCGGCCGGATCGAGCAGTTCCGCGCTGCCGCCGGCGAGGTCGTGCGCGCGGCCATGCAGGACGAAGGCATTGCCCAGGCCGGCCCGCTGCGGCGGCCACCATTCGAGCAGGCCGCGCGGCTGCGATGCGGGGACGAAGCTCAAGGCCAGTCCCTGCGCGGCCTCGCGGTCGCGCGCCTCCAGGCCGGCGCCGATCACGCGCAGGCGTCGTACCTGCGGGTGCCGGCGCAAGGCGGTGGCCAGATCCGGCGCGCGTTCGCCGCTCAAACCGGCGGGCGCTTCCGGCAAGGACACCCGGGCCGTATCGGCGGCGAACGCGCCCGGCGCCGCCGCCGCGGTCAACACCGTCAGCTCCGCCTGCGGCGTGCGCAGCGGCGGAGGGAACAGCGTCAAGTGCAACAAGGCCGCGCACAACGGCTGGGCGAGCAACAACAGCCCCAGGCGCCAGGCGCGCGCGCGGTGCGGGGGCTCGGCGCGGTACTGCCGCCACAGCAAGCGCAGCATGCCGGCGAACGACGCCAGGGCGAGGACCACGGCGGTCAGCAGGCCCGGAGTCATCGCCCGGCCTCCGCCTGCAAGGCCTCGAAATAGCGCCGGTCGCCGGCATCGCCCGCGGCGCGGCGCGATACCGCGGCCGGCGGTCGCGCCAGCACCGGCCACAGCAGGGCGCGCAAACGCGCCCGGCAGTCGGCGCAATCGCTGCGCTGGCGGACCGCATCGAGCGCGGCCGCGAAGGCGAGCGGGTCGCTCACGCGCTCGGGATGCGCGTCGAGCCAGCGTTCCAGCGCGGCGTAGTCCACCGGCGCCGCGGCGGCGCCCGGCACGGGCTGCAGCGCCTGCCACAATGCCGCCGGCAAGGGATCGGCCGCAGTCGCCGCCGCCAGCGGATCGTCGCGTCGCGCCAGGCCGGCGCGCTCGCCGCTCAGGCGACGGGTGAAATCGATCGGCGGCAGTTCCGGGCCGACACGCGCCAGGTAGATCCGGCTCGCCTGCTGCACCTGCTTGATGAAACGCAGGGCGCGGTAGGCATAAGGCAACGCCTGCTGCGGCCGGCCCTGGCGCAGGTGCAGCTCCGACTGCCACATCTCGTCCAGGGCCGACTTGAGCAAGGCCCGGGTCTTGGGATCGAGCAAGGTCGCCGCCTCGGCGATGTCGTGGGTATGACCGAATTGCTCCAGCACCGAACCGGCCTCGCCGAAGCGCGCGGGCACGGGCGGCCGGGCGTGGTCGTGTCCGTCTTCGTCCGGCGGCGCCGGCTTGTCCGCCACGCCGCCCTCGCCCCCCTCCTGCGCGTGCCCGTCGCGGCCTTGGCCATCGCGCTCGGCGTCGCCGTCGTCGTGCGCATCGCTGGTCGGCAGGGGCGGCACGCCCTCGGACTCTTCGCCGAGGAACTGGCCGTAGCGCAGCCGCAGCAGGCGCTGATCCACGCCGATCGCGTCGGAGCGCTGGACGAAGCGTTCGCCCTCGAGCTTGCGCCGTTGCGCGATCAGCGCCTCGGCATCGATGATGATCTGGCGCTGGCTGCGGAAATAAGCCGGCATCACCGTCTTGACCAGCCCCTCCACGCCGGTCGCTTCGCTGCCCTGGTCGGCCGGCCAGCGCAGGATCAGGCTGGCGCTGCGCACGTTTTGCGCCTGCGGGCGACGGTTGTCGTCGACGCTCAACTGCACGATCAGATCGTCGCCGCGGGCGAAGCCCAGCGCGGCCAGGTCCAGCCGGTGCGCATAGCGCTTGGCGGCGGCGCCGCCGCGGCCGGGCACGCGCAGGGTCCGCTCGCGGAAAACGATGTTCTCGCCGCTGCCTTGGGCCAGGGTGACGCGCAGGCTGGCATCGGCGGCGAGACCATAGTCGTCGTTGGCATCGAAGATCAAGGACCAGGAACGCTGATCGGGTCCGACCAGACTCAGGCTGCGATCCGGCGCGATCGCCCGCAGTTGTGGCGGCCGGTCGGGGATCGCGTCGAGCCGATGCAGGCGCTGCGACTGCGCGGCCGGCGCGCCGTGGGCGACGATCCGGTACAGCGCGGAGCGGATCAGCGGGCGTTGCGCGCGCCAGTCGCCGTCCTCGCCGCGCTGCAGCGGCAGGCGCTGGCCGTCGAGGAACACCAGTTCGGCGCCCGTCGGCTGCGGTGCGAACCGCAAGGTCCAATCCAGCCTGGAGCCTTCGGCCACGCGCCCTTGCAAGCTGGGTTCGTCGCGCGCCGGCAGCCCGGTATAAGCCGGCGCGCGCACATGCAGGTTCTGCGCCAGCAGGCGCGGCTGTCCCGGCGCCGCTGCCACCTCGGGAGCCGGCGCCAGTGCGGTTTCGCGCCGCGCCGACGGCGAGGTCGGCCACAGCAGGACGGCCGAGATCGCAACGCTCGCGGCGACGCCGGACAGGGCGATACCTCGCCCCGACCACGCCGGTCGCAGGTCGGGCGGCGCGCCGGCGGCCAGGCGCGCTTGCAACCGGGCCCGCTGCAGGCGCTGCAGTTCGTTGAGCGTTTCGCTGCGCGCGAACAACAGTTCGGCGCTGTCGTCCATGTCGCGGCGCAGACCGTCGAGCCGGCGGATCAGCCAGCGCCGGTCGAACGCGGCCGCCGCGCGCCACGCCCAGGCCGCCACCACGACCGCGGCGAACGCGAAACCGGCCGCAGCCAGGCTGGCGCCGGACGCGCGCCACAGCACTGCGGCGGCCGCAGCCGCCCAAGGCAACGCCAAGGCGGCGCGATCCAGGCCGCGGCGCCAGCGCGCCGCGCGCCACGCTTGTTGCAGTCGTTGCGCGGCCGCCGCTGCGTTCACGGCCCACTCCCGCCGCGCGCTCGCGTCGCCAGCCAACGTTCCAACAGCGCCGCCAGCGCGATCGCCACGGCCAGCCAAGGACGCAGATCCTGCGGCGGGAGGGCCGCGGCGACCGCGCCGGTGCGCGGCGCGATGTCGCGCGCCAGCGCCAGGGCGGGCGCCGGCGGGAGCGGCTGAAACATCGCACGCAAGGCGGCGACGAAACCGGGTTCGAGCAGTTCCGGCAGTTGCGCCGGCGCCAACGGGCGGGTCAATCGCAGCAGACGGCCGCGGCCGTAGTGCACGCCCTCCGCCAACACGGCGCCGCTGCGATCGCGCCACGCCGCCGTGCGCCGTGTGCCGACGCCGCGCGGCCATTGCGCCTGCGCATCGAGCAGTACGATGGCGCCGTTGCGCGCTTTGTCCAGCACCGCTGCCGGCACCGCGCCGGGCGCGAGCCAGATCAAGCCGTTCGCGTCCGACCGCGGCGGCGTCGACGCGGTTGCGATGTCGGCAGGCCGGTGGGGCCCGGCGCTGCCTGTCTCCCAGGCCGACAGCGCGGCGCGGATGTAGCGCGCGTCCGGCGTGCGCTCGGCGACGTACCGTAACGCCGGCGGCGGCACCGTCGCGTCCGGCGTTGCCGGCGGCTGCGATGCGCCGCCGGCAACGATCTCCCACTCCACCCGCCGCGACAGCTGCAACCGTTGCGCGTCCAGGCCATGCAGACGTTCCGGCACGAACACGGTCAGCCGGGTCTGCGCCGGCAGCAGCGCGTCGAGTTCGCGCAGCAAGCTGCCGGCCGGCACAGCGCGGGCCTCGGCGGGCGGCGCGGAAGCGCCGTCGGCGACGGCCGGAAAGCCCGGCGCCAACCAACGCAGTTCCGCGTCGTGCGCGGCGGCCGCGGCACGCGCCGCGCTCGGGTCCGCACCCGCCGCCAGTGCGATCCAGGGCCGGTCGCCCTCGGCGCCGGACAGCACCGGCCGCGCCAGCCACAGCGCCAGCAAGGCCAGCAACAACAGGCGCAGCAGCAACAGCGGCCAATCCTCGAAGCGCAGCCGGTGGCGCGGCTTCGGCCTGTGCCGCAGCCAACGCAGCGCGGCGAAGTCGGTCGGCCGCTGTTCGCTGCGCCGCGCCAGGTGGATCAACATGGGCAACAGCCACGCCGCCAGCGCGGCCAAGCCCAGCGGCAGCAACAGCGCCAGACTCACGCGCCCTCCGCCGCGTCGCGGCCGCCGAACAGCCGGCGCAACGGCAGATCCAGTGCTTCGTCGAGCACGAACTCGGCATGGCGGATGCCGCAGGCCTGCAGGCGCGCATCGACCGCGCGACGCGCGGCGGCGAAGCGGCGCAGGAAGTCCTCGCGCAAGTCGGCGCCGTCGCCGAGCAACTCCTCTCCGGTTTCCGGATCGCGGAAGCGATGGCCGCCGCGATACGGAAAGTCGCGCTCTTCCACAGTCAAAATACGGATGCTCAACACTTCGCGCCGCGCCGCGGCAAGCCGTTCGGCCACGTCGAGCGCGGCTTCGTCGAAGCCGTCGCCGAGCATCAGCACCAAATCGCCGGCGCCGATGCGCTCCCATAGCGGCCGCAGCCGCTCCGGCGCCGGCCAGCGGCCGCGTGCGCGCAGCGCGTGCAGCTCCCGCCACAGCCGGTCGCGCTGACGGGTACCGGTCGCCGGTGCGATCAGGCGCAAACCGTCTTCCTGCAATGCGATCAGGCCGAAACGATCGCCCTGGCGCAGCGCCAGCTCCGCCGCGCACGCGGCCAGAGCCTTGGCCGCGTCGAGCCGGCTCCAGCCCGGACGCGCCGCGTCGCCCTGCCCCATCGACGCGCTCGCGTCGATCAGCAGCCACAGCGCCAGCGGGCTTTCGCGCTCGGCCTCGCGGACGAAGAAACGATCCGAACGCGCGTACAGCTTCCAGTCGATCTGGCGCGGCTCGTCGCCGGGCTCGTAAGCGCGGTACTGGGCGAATTCCAGGCCGGCGCCGCGGCTGCGGCTGCGGTGCTGGCCCAGGCCGTGCGCGCCGACCGCGCGCCGAGACACCAGGCTCAGGCTGCGCAGGCGGGCCCGCACCGACGGCGGAATCAGCTCGTGCATCCGCGCCGGCTCAGGCGTCCGGCGCGGGCAAGGCGCGCAGCAACGCGGCGACCACGTCGTCGGCGCTGCGCGATTCGGCCTCGGCCGCGAACGACAGCAACAGGCGGTGGCGCATCACCGGCGCGGCCAGGGCGATCACGTCCTCGCGGGTCGCGGCCAGGCGCCCGTGCAGCAGGGCGCGCGCCTTGGAGGCCAAAGCCAGCGATTGGCCGGCACGCGGGCCGGCACCCCACTTCACCCACTGCCGGACCTCGGCCGGCGCGCCGTCGCCGGGCCGGCTGGTGCGCACCAGGCGGGTGATCCAGCGCAGCAGGTCTTCGCTCAGATGCACCTCGCGCACCCGCGCCTGCAGCGCCAGCAGGTCCGCGCCGTGCATCACCCGCGGCACCTGTGCGCCGCGGCTGCCGGTGGTCTGGCGCAGGATGTCGTGTTCTTCGTTCTCGCTCGGATAACCGACCCGGATATGCAGCAGGAACCGATCGAGCTGCGCCTCAGGCAAGGGATAGGTGCCGGCCTGTTCGAGCGGGTTCTGGGTCGCCAGCACGAAGAACGGCGCCGGCAGCGCATGGGTGACGCCGGCATAGCTGACGGTGCGCTCCTGCATCGCCTCCAGCAGCGCGGCCTGGGTCTTGGGCGGGGTGCGGTTGAGCTCGTCGGCCAGCAGCAGGTGGGTGAAAATGGGGCCGGGCTGGAAACGGAAGTGGCGGTGGCCGGTGCCGTGGTCCTCTTCCAGCAGCTCGGTGCCGAGCAGGTCGCTGGGCATCAGGTCGGGAGTGAACTGCACGCGCCGGAACTGCAATTCCAGCGCCTGCCCCAGCGAGCGCACCAGCAAGGTCTTGCCGAGCCCCGGCACGCCTTCGAGCAGGCAGTGGCCGCCGGCGAGCAGTCCGATCAGCAGTTGTTCGACCACTTCGTCCTGGCCGACGATCGCCTGCGCGATCGCCCCGCGCAACTCGCCCAATCGCGCCAGCAACGCCTGCAATCCGGCTTCGCCGCCCACTTCGTCCGCTACCGCCTTGGTGTTCATGTCTGGTCCCGATTCCTACTGCGTCGAATGCAACGGCAAGAGCGAAAGCAACAGCAACAGCAAATCCCCCGCGTTCGCTGCGCGGACGCCACCCCCTTTGTCGAAGGGGGCAAAGGCGCGAGCGCTGGTCGCAAGCGCCCGGCCCTTAGCCTTTCCCGCGCCTTTCCCGCGCCTTTCCGAATCTCTGCCCTGCCTTTGCCTGCGCCTTCGCCCGTGCCCCTACGATTCCCTATTCCCTATTCCCTATTCCCTATTCCCGCCCCTCACCCCATCAACGCATACATCGCGATATTGACCGCGAACTTGGTGTTGTCCTCGGCCAGGAAACGCTTGTTGCGCCAGTCGTAGTCCCATTCGCAACCGTAATCCTTGTTGCTGTAGAGCACGCCGAGGCGGCCGTCGATCTCGATGCCCTGCAGGTAATCGTGAACCAGGTCGTCGCCCCAACCGTTGAGTTCGAAACCGGTCGCGGGCGGGCCGTCGAAAACGAAGAAGCTGCGGTAGATGGGGTGGTTCCGGGGCAGGCGCTTGAGCGCCTTGCGGCCGAAGATCGCGGCCATCTGGCTTTCGAACGAACGCGCGAACAGGCCGTCGATGTCGTGGTTGCAATCGTCGACGAACACGAAGCCGCCGTTGCGCACGTAGCGCTCGAAGTTGCGCCGCTCCTCGGGGTTGAACTCGACCAGTTTGTGCCCGGCCAGGTAGCAGAACGGCGCGCCGAGCATCTTCGGGTCGGACAAGGCCAGCACGTGTTCCTTGGGGTCCACGCGCAGGTCGGTGTAGTCGATCAGCGCGGTGAGCAGATTGGCCGGCATGCGCTGGTCCACGTCCCAGTCGCCGGAGTCGTACTTGAGCCGGGTGAACCAGAAGTCGTAATCGGCCGCAGCCCGCGCCAGCGGCGAGCGCGCCAGCCAGGCACCGGCCAGGCCGCCGGCGAGCAGGCGCAGGAAGGCGGCGCGGTTCACCGCCGCCCTGGCCTGCCGGCGTGCGCCGACCGGGGCGGTCCGCGATGCCGCAGCGGCGAACCGTCCCGCACCGCCATGCTCAGACCGCGTCCGAAAGCGAGGTGAACGTGAAATCGCGCAGCTTCATCGGCGGGATCATCATCACGAAGCTGGACTCGTCGCCCGCCACCCGCACCGGGCGGCCGAGTTCTTCGATGTTGTTGAGCATGATCACCGGCGATTCGTTGAAGCGGAAATTCTTCACCGGGTGCTTGATGACGCCGTTTTCGATGTAGAAGGTTCCGTCGCGGGTCAGCCCGGTCAGCAGCACCGTCTGCGGGTCGACCAGTCGGATGTACCAGGTGCGGGTGACCAGGATGCCCTTCTGGGTGCCTTTGATCAGCTCGGCGGTGGACTTGTCGCCGCCAGCCATCAGCAGATTGCCCGGCCGGCCGACCGCCTTCTTGCCCTGCTTCTGGGCCCAGTAGCGCGAATAGCCCAGCGCCGCGATCTTGCCGTTCTCGACCACGGCCATCTTCTCGCGCGGCAGACCTTCGTTGTCCCAGGGCAGCACCGCGGCGCGGGCGTCCCAGGGATCGGCGGTGATGTTGACCCGGCTGTCGTAGACCTGTTCGCCGAGCTTGTTGCCGCCGCCCTTCTTGGACAGGAAGCTGCGGCCTTCGTCGGCCTGGCGGGCGTCGAAGAACCCCATCATGAACGAGATCAGCCCGGCGGCCGCGGCCGGTTCCAGGATCACCGTGTACTTGCCCGGCTCCAAGGCCTTGGCCTCGGCCGACTCGGTCGCCTTGCGCATGGCGATGCGCACTTCGTTGTCGGCCTTGAAGTCGGCGGCGTCCTTGAGGTTGCGGCCGACCCAGCCCGAACCGCGGCCGTCGTCGGTGCGCACGGTGCAGGTGTAGTTGAAATTGGTCGCCTTCTGATAGCCGAAGTTGCCGTTGCTGTTGGCGATGGCGACGAAACTCTGGCCGTCCTCGAGGAAACCGGCGGCGGTCAGCTTGCCGGCGCGGCACGGCGCGATCGAATCGGAGGCGGCCTTGGCGCGGAATTCGGGATCGATCGCCGCGGTGGATTCGCTGAAGGTCGGGCTGGGCTTGTAGTCCTGCTTGCCGATCGCCGGCACGAACTCGGGATTCTCCGGCGCCAAGCGGGCCAGGTCCTCGGCGCGGCGCACCACGCGCTCCAGCGCGGCATCGTCGAACTCATTGATGGTGGCCACGCCGACGCGCTTGCCGAAGGCCACCTGCACGGCCAGGTCGACGTTGCTGACGATGCCGCTGGTCGAAACGTCGTTGAGGGCGAAGCGGATGTTGCCGTCGATCGAGCCGGTCAGGGTCGCGGTGCATTCGTCGGCCTTGGACAGCGCGATGACCTTGTCCAGGATGGCCTTGGCTTCGGCTTCGGTGAAGATGCTCATGGTCGTTTCTCCTGCGCCGGTCAGCCGAGCTTGCGGGCGGTGTTGATGACGTTGACGCCGTTGAAGCGCGCCGTGGCGGAGCCGTGCGAGACCGCCGAGACCTGGCCCGGCTGCCCCTTGCCGTCGAAGAACGAGCCGCCGAGGCGGTAATCGCTTTCGTCGCAGACGGCGACGCAGGAGTTCCAGAATTCCGGCGTGCGGATCTGGTAGGCGACGTCCTCGAGCATGCCGGTGATCTTGCCGTTCTTGATCTCGTAGAACAGCTGGCCGCCGAACTGGGCGTTGTAGCGCTGCTGGTCGATGGAGAACGAACCGTCGCCGACGATGTAGATGCCGTTCTCCACGTCCTTGATCATGTCGGCGACACTGAGCTTGTTCTTGCCCGCCGCCAGCGACACGTTGGCCATGCGCTGGAACTGCACGCTGGACCAGGAGTCGGCGTAGCAGCAGCCGTCGGATTCCGTCTTGCCCAGGATGTGGGCCTGGTCGCGGATGGTCTGGTAGTCGACCAGCACGCCGTCCTTGATCAGGTCCCAACGCTTGGTCTTGACGCCCTCGTCGTCGAAGCCGACCGCGCCCAGGCTGCCGGCCTGGGTCTTGTCGGCGAACACGGTGACCTGGTCGCTGCCGTACTTGAACCCCGACTTGAGCTTGTCGACGGTGGCGAAGCTGGTACCGGCGTAGTTGGCCTCGTAGCCGAGCACGCGGTCGAGCTCGAGCGGGTGGCCGATCGACTCGTGGATGGTCAGCCAGGTATGCGAGGGATCGAGCACCAGGTCGTACTTGCCCGGCTTGACCGAGGGCGCGGTGAGCTTCTGCCGCGCCTGCTTGGCCGCGGCGATCGCGTCCTCGACCATGTCGTAGGAGTGGCTGTAATTGACCACGCCGTTGGGCGACACCACCTTGCCCGACGCCGCGCCGTCCAGGTACTCGAAGCCCATGCCCATCGGCGAAGACAGGCCCTCGCGGGTGCGGAACTTGCCGCTGGCCTTGTCGATCGCGGTGACCGTCATCGGCGCCCACACCCGGTGCACGTCCTGGTCGATGTAGGAGCCGTCGGTGGAGGCGAAGTACTTCTGCTCGTTGACCAGGAACAGCATCGAGTTGACGAAATCGGCGCCGGCCTTGAGCGCGGCGGCGTTCACGCTCAACAACAGGTCCGCCTTGTCTTTGATCGGCACTTCCATGGCGTTCTTGCGGATGGGAGTCTTCCAGGCCACCTCGCCCACGCCCGGGGCCTGGGCCAGCTCGACCTTGGCGGTCTGGGTCTTGGCGTTGGCGCGGGCGATCGCCGCGGCCTGCCTGGCCGCCTCGGCCACGCTCTTGTCGTCCAGGCGGTTGGTCGCGGCGAAGCCCCAGGCGCCGTCGACCAGCACGCGGATGCCGATGCCGGTCGACTCGGTGTTGACCACGTTCTCGACCTTGTCCTCGCGGGTGATCACGAACTGGCGCAGGTAGCGGCCGATACGCACGTCGCAGTAGCCGGCGCCGGCGCCGCGGGCGGCGGTCAGCGCGGTGTCGGCCAGGCGCTTCTTGCGCGCCACGTCGAGCGGAACCAGCAGCGCTTCGGCGGCGATAGCGCTGCCGAAGGGAATCATCAGACCGGCGATGCCGAGCCCGGTCATGCCCAGGAAGTTGCGTCTGTCCACGTGATTGTCCTGCCCTGAGTGGCCCCGCGCGAGCGCGCCGGGCATGAGTGAATGAACCCGCCGGAATGTGCGCAGCGTCATTCACGGGCGTCAAGTGCATACCGGCACGTTTGCGCACGACGCGTACCGAATCGGGCGAACAATCACCCGGCAATGCAGGCGATTGTGCCGATGTTGCGTTGCGGGCATGACTTTCGACCTAGACCGCCGACCGCCAGATCGCTGGCCGGGTGCGATCGGCGAAGCCTCGGCGTCCGCACCGGGGCTATCATCGCCGGCGCGAACCTTACAGGCGGCCGACGTTGGGCATCTACGCGAACATTTTGATCCGCCGCGTCGCCGCCGACCGCGTCGACGACGCATGGCTCGACGCGATCTCGGCCGGACTTTGCCGCGCCATCGGCACAGACCGGTTCGTCTGGATCGAAAACCGGGCAGACCCCGATCTGCATGCGCTTCTCGTCGCTTGGCATGCACGACTCGCCGCACATCCGCTGGCCGAGGCTTATTGCCTTTGCGACCCAGACCTTTACGAGCCTGGCCTGTGCCACGAAGCCGACCGACGCAAGCACGAACTGTGGGCGCTGATGCAGGACGACCTGGATCCGCGCCCCCTGCAAGGCCAGCGGGTCGTCCAGCGCAGCATGAATCTCAGCCGCGAACCCGACGATCCGCCGCCGGGTTCGCGTTACGAGCAAGATGGCCCGCCGATAGACGCCGATCCGGGCGAATGCCTGCTCCAAATCCGCTTGTCCGGCAGCTACTACTATGAAGACTACCCATGCGGCGATCCGGTGTTGCATGCGGCGGTGGCCGACTGGCTCGATGCGCACATCCCCGGCTGCGAAGTCTGGTACGGCGGCGACGCCAGCGGTGTGCTCGCGGTACCGTTCGGACCGGACCGGCGCCGGCAATTGATCGAGCACGCCCGCGCCCGCGGCGATCTGAACCGATACTGGCAACCGCCCTCACGCGCCGATTGAGGCCCGCCCTGCGGCTCGACAGCGAACTCGCCCTCGCCGCCCGCATCGCCGACACCACCCGACCGCGCTATGGGCGCCGCCCGGCCCACGCGTTAAGCTTGCGCCATGCACACATTCCGGCACTGGATCGACGGACAGGCCCGCGATGCGGGCAGCGGCCGTTGGCTCGATGTCCACGATCCGGCCAGTGCGCTGGCGTATGCGCGGGTCGCCGCCGGCGGTGCCGGCGACGTCGACTTGGCCGCAGCGGCGGCGCAACGCGCTCTGCCGGGGTGGGCCGGGCTGCCGCCCAGCGAGCGCGCACGCTGGCTGGAGGCGCTGGCCGCGGCGCTGGAAGCGCGCACGGACGACTTCGCCCGGGCCGAGTCGCGCGACAGCGGCAAGCCGATCCGGCTCGCCCGCGAAGTCGAGATCCCGCGCGCCGTGGCCAACCTGCGCTTCTTCGCCCAGGCCGCGACCCAGTTCGCCAGCGAATCCCATCACGGCCAGGCCGGGCTGAACTACACCCTGCGCTCGCCGCTGGGCGTGGTCGCGACGATCTCGCCCTGGAACCTGCCGCTGTACCTGTTCACGTGGAAGATCGCCCCGGCCCTGGCCGCCGGCAATACGGTGATCGCCAAGCCCTCCGAGGTGACCCCGGCGACCGCCACCCTGCTCGGCGAACTCGCCGCGCAGATCGGTTTCCCGCCGGGCGTGCTCAATATCGTCCACGGCCTAGGCCCCGAAGTCGGCGAAGCCATGGTCCGCCACCCCGCCGTGAAAGCGGTCTCCTTCACCGGCAGCACCGCGGTCGGTCGACGCATCGCCGGCATCGCCGCGCCGATGTTGCGCAAGCTCTCGCTGGAGCTGGGCGGCAAGAACCCGACCTTGGTGTTCGCCGACAGCGACTGGCGCGCCCAGCTCGACACCCTGGTCCGCTCGGCGTTCCAGAACTCCGGACAGATCTGCCTGTGCGGTTCGCGCCTGCTGATCGAACGCGGCATCTACGCCGAAGTCCGCGACGCCCTGGTCGAGCGCGCGCAGGCGCTGCGCGTCGGCGACCCTAGCGACGAAGCCACCGCGCTCGGCCCGCTGGTCTCGCAGGCGCATTTCGACAAGGTCGTCGCCGCGCTCGAGCGCGCCCGCGGCGAAGGCGGCACCGTGCTGTGCGGCGGCCACGCGCTCGACCGGCCCGGCTGGTACGTCGCCCCGACCCTGATCGAAGGCCTGGGCCCGGACTGCGCCAGCAACCGCGAGGAGATCTTCGGCCCGGTCGCGACCTTGCAGGCCTTCGACGACGACGAGCAGGCCCTGGCCCTGGCCAACGCCAGCGACTACGGGCTCAGCGCCAGCGTGTGGACGCGCGACCTCAACCGCGCCCACCGCCTGGCCGCACGCCTCAACGTCGGCATGGTCTGGATCAACACCTGGCTGCAACGCGACCTGCGCACGCCGTTCGGCGGCGTCGGCGCGTCCGGCCTCGGCCGCGAAGGCGGCGTCGAGGCGATGCGTTTCTTCACCGAGGCCAAGAACGTCGGCCTCCATCTGGGATGACCGCTGCAATGAGTAGTACCGCCACCAGTCCGCTCGAAGACCTGCTCGAACGCAACCGCGAATGGTCCGAACGGATCAACGCCGAAGACCCCGAGTTCTTCGCCCGCCTGTCCCGCCAACAAGCGCCGGAGTATCTGTGGATCGGTTGCTCCGATTCGCGCGTGCCGGCCAACCAGATCATCGACATGGCCCCGGGCGAGGTCTTCGTCCACCGCAACATCGCCAACGTGGTCGTGCACACCGACCTCAATTGCCTGTCGGTGATCCAATTCGCGGTCGACGTGCTCAAGGTCAAGCACATCCTGGTGGTCGGCCACTACGGCTGCGGCGGCGTGCACGCCGCCCTGCACGGCCAGCGCGTCGGCCTGGCCGACAACTGGCTGCGCCATGTCGCCGACGTCGCCGACAAGCACGCCGGCTGCATCCACCACGCGCACAGCGACGAGCGCCACGACCGCCTGTGCGAGCTCAACGTGATCGAACAGGTACAGAACGTGTGCCTGACCACCATCGTCCGCGACGCCTGGACCCGCGGCCAGCCGCTGGCCGTGCACGGCTGGGTCTACAGCCTGCGCAACGGCCTGGTCCACGACATGGGCATCGACGTCGACGCCTACGACAAACTCGACGGTCTCTATGCCGCCGCGGTGGCGCGGGTCAACGGCTATCGTGGGGATTCGCCGCGATGAGCGACGCGGTGAGCGCCGCGCCGCGCCCGGTCGGCCGCTACCCGCACGCGCGCCGGGTCGGCGACCTGCTGTTCCTGTCCGGAGTCGGCCCGCGCGACGCGGCCAGCAACGCCGTGCCCGGCAATGTCCACGACGCCGAGGGCCGGCTGATCGCCTACGACATCGAGCTGCAATGCCGCTCGGTGTTCGCCAACGTACGCGCGGTGCTGGAAGCCAGCGGCGCGTCCTGGGACGACTTGGTCGACGTCACCGTCTACCTGACCGACATGGCGCGCGATTTCGCCGCCTACAACGCGGTCTGGGCCGAGTACTTCCCCGACATCGAACGCGCGCCCTGCCGCACCACCCTGGGCATCACCGCCTTGCCGACCCCGATCGCGATCGAACTCAAATGCATCGCCCGCCTGCCGACGGGCGTCGCCGAGGACTGACCATGCTGCCCGGCCCGATCAACCTGCAAGCCTGGATCGACGAACACCGCCACCTGCTCAAGCCGCCGGTCGGCAACAAGGTGATCTACGTCGGCGACTTCATCGTCATGGTGGTCGGCGGGCCCAACCAACGCACCGACTACCACTGGGACGAAGGCCCGGAGTGGTTCTACCAGCTCGAGGGCGAGATGATCCTGCGCATTCAGGAGGACGGCGCGGTGCGCGATATTCCGATCCGCGCCGGCGAAACCTTCCTGCTGCCGCCGCGCGTGCCGCATTCGCCGCAACGCCTGCCCGACTCGGTCGGCCTGGTGATCGAGCGCAAGCGCCTGGCGCACGAGGACGACGGCCTGATGTGGTTCTGCGAACGCTGCAACCACAAGCTGTACGAAGAATTCTTCAAGCTGCGCAACATCGAGACCGATTTCCCGCCGGTATTCGACCGCTTCTACTCCTCGCGCGAGCACCGCACCTGCGGCCAGTGCGGGCATTTGAACCCGGCGCCGGCGCGCTACGCGATGCCCGACACCTGAGCCTCGACCGATGCGGGCGCCCTCGCCACCGCCGTCGCCCCCGCCCAACGGCCGGCTCGCGGCCGCCGCGCAACACGTGCGCATGGTCATGAAACACGACCGGCCCGCCTGCCTGAACGACCGCGCCGAACCCAGCCCGGGATCGCCAGCGCCGGAACCGGCCAAGTAGACTGCCGTCATGCTCAAGATCGACACCCACGCCCACTACCTGCCGCGCGACTGGCCCGACCTGGCGCGCAAGTACGGCGACGACCGCTTTCCGGTGATCCACCACACCGACGACGGCCGCCACCGCATCTACAAGGACGGCAAGTTCTTCCGCGAGATCTGGTCCAAGACCTGGGACCCGGAAGAACGCATCGCCGACTACGCCCGCTTCGGCGTGCAGGTGCAGGTCATCAGCACCGTGCCGGTGATGTTCAGCTACTGGGCCAAGGCGCACCAGGCGCTGGACCTGCACCAGGCGCTCAACGAGCACATGGCCCAGGCCTGCCGCGACTACCCGCGCCACTACGCCGGCATCGGCACGGTGCCGCTGCAGTCGCCGCGGCTGGCGGTGCAGGAGCTGGAGCGCTGCATGGACCAGCTGGGCCTGCAGGGCGTGCAGATCGGCAGCCACGTCAACGACTGGAACCTCGACGCGCCGGAACTGTTCGAGTTCTTCCAGGCCGCCAGCGAACTCGGCGCGGCGATCTTGGTCCACCCCTGGGACATGATGGGCACGCCGAGCATGCCCAAGTACTGGCTGCCCTGGCTGGTCGGCATGCCGGCCGAACAGTCGCGCGCCGCCTGCTGCCTGGTGTTCGGCGGCGTGCTCGAGCGCCTGCCGAAGCTGAAGATCTGCCTCGCCCACGGCGGCGGCAGCTTCCCCTACACCATCGGCCGGATCGAGCACGGCTTCAACATGCGTCCCGATCTGGTCGCGACCGACAACCCGCGCAATCCGCGCGATTATCTGTCCCAGTTCTATTTCGACTCCTGGGTCGCCGATCCGCGCGCCTTGCAATACCTGCTAGACACCTGCGGCGTGTCGCGGGTCATGCTCGGCACCGACTATCCCTTCCCGCTCGGCGAGCAGTCGCCCGGCGCCGGCATCGCCTCGCTGCAGCTGCCGGCCGCCGATCAGGCCCGGCTCTACCACGGCACCGCGCTGGAATGGCTGGGACTGCCGAAGTCGCGCTTCGAATGAGCCGCTGCCGCATCGCCGCGTCCTGCGCCGCAACGCGTCCGCACCGAACCGCCACGAGCCCCGCATGCCGCACCTGACCCTGCACTACACCGCCAACCTCGCCGGCTTCGACGCCGATGCCGCGCTGGCGGCGATCAACCGCGTCCTCGCCGACAGCGGTCATTTCGATGAGGTCTCGATCAAGAGCCGGGCTCTGCGCCTGGATCACTACCGGATCGGCACCGCCGATGCCGGCCGCGGTTTCGTCCACGTCCAGCTCAAGATCCTGCCCGGCCGCGACGCTGCGGTGCGCGCGGCGTTGTCGCAGGCCGTGCTCGACGCGCTGCGCACGCTGTTGCCGGCTTCGGCCGGCGCGGCCGAATTCCAACTCTGCGTCGAAGTCGACGAGATCGTCGCCGACGTTTATCGCAAACATGTACTCGCACCGGACCCGCTTTGAGCCCATGACCGACCTGCATTCCGCGGCCCACGCCGCCGCCCTGGACGCCGCCGATCCGTTGCCGAGCCTGCGCGATCAGTTCCTGGTCCCGCGCCACGGCGGCGCCGAACAGGCGTATTTCGTCGGCAACTCGCTCGGCCTGCAGCCGCGCGGGGCCCGCGCCCACGTCGAGGAAGTGCTGGACAAGTGGGCGACCGAGGCGGTGGAAGGCCACTTCACCGGCCAGGCGCAGTGGATGCCCTACCACGAGCTGGTGCGCGAGCCGCTGGCGCGCCTGGTCGGCGCGCAGCCGCAGGAAGTGGTGGCGATGAACTCGCTGACCGCCAACCTGCATTTGATGATGGTCAGCTTCTACCGCCCGACCCGCGAGCGGCCGGCGATCCTGATCGAGGCCGGCAGCTTTCCGTCGGATCGCTACGCGGTGGCTTCGCAGATCGCCTTCCACGGTTTCGACCCGGCCACCGACCTGATCGAGCTCGAACCCGACCGCCCCGGCGGCCTGATCTCGATGGAACGCATCGAACGCGCCATCGCCGAGCACGGCCCGCGCCTGGCGTTGGTGCTGTGGCCGGGCGTGCAGTACCGCACCGGGCAAGCCTTCGACCTGGCCGAAATCGCCCGCCTCGCCCACGCCCAGGGCGCGCTGTGCGGCTTCGACCTCGCTCACGGCGTCGGCAACCTCGACCTGCGCCTGCACGACAGCGGCGCCGATTTCGCGGTCTGGTGCCATTACAAGTACGTCAACGCCGGCCCCGGCGCGGTCGCCGGCTGTTTCGTCCACCAACGCCATGCCGACACCGACCGGCCGCGCTTCGCCGGCTGGTGGGGCCACCAGGCCGCGACCCGCTTCCGCATGGGGCCGGAATTCGTCCCCACCGTCGGTGCCGAAGGCTGGCAGCTCAGCAACCCGCCGATCCTCGGCCTGGCGCCGCTGCGCGCCTCGCTGGCGCTGTTCGACCGGGTCGGCATGGCGGCGCTGCGCGACAAGTCGCGGCGCCTGACCGGTTACTTGGAAGCGCTGATCCGCACGCGCCTGCAACAGACCCTGGACATCGTGACCCCGGCCGACCCGGCCCAGCGCGGTTGCCAGCTCTCGCTGCGGGTGATCGGCGGCCGCGGCTTGGTCGGCCGCGAGGCCGGCCGCGCCTTGTTCGACCACCTCGCCGCGCACGGCGTGTTGGGCGACTGGCGCGAACCGGACGTGATCCGGATCTCGCCGGCGCCGTTGTACAACACCCATGCCGACGTGCAGCGCTTCGCGGCGACCGTCGAAGCCTGGGTCCATCCCGCCTAAGCACGCATCGCCAACCCGCGCTTCGTCGATCCCAAGGACCCGACGCCTTGAACAACGCCGCTCCCAAGCACCTCACCATCATCGGCGCCGGCCTCGCCGGCGCCCTGCTCGCCACCCTGCTCGCCCGCCGCGGCTGGCAGGTGGACGTGTACGAGAAGCGCGGCGATCCGCGCCAGCAGGGTTACCAGGGCGGACGCTCGATCAACCTGGCCCTGGCCGAGCGCGGCCGCCACGCGCTGCGCTTGGCCGGGGCGGACGACGCGGTGATGGCGCAGGCGGTGATGATGCGCGGCCGCATGGTCCACTTCCTCGACGGCCGCACCGACCTGCAGCGCTACGGCCGCGACGACAGCGAAGTGATCTGGTCGGTGCATCGCGGCGAGCTCAATCTGATCCTGCTGCAGATCGCCGAGGACGCCGGTGCGCAGCTGCACTTCCATCGCGGCCTGCACTCGGTCGATTTCGAGCGCCGGCTGGCGGTGTTCCACGACGACCGCGACAGCAGCTCCCACGAGATCGTGTTCGACAGCCTGGTCGGCGCGGACGGCGCAGGCTCGGCCCTGCGCGGGGCGATGAAGCAGGCCGCCGACCTGGGCGAACGCACCGAATTCCTCGGCCATTCCTACAAGGAACTGGAGATCCCGCCGGCCGCCGACGGCGGCTTCAGCATCGAACCCAACGCCCTGCACATCTGGCCGCGCGGCCGCTACATGTGCATCGCCCTGCCCAACGACGAGCGCACCTTCACCGTCACGCTGTTCCTGCCCAACGAAGGCGAGCCGAGCTTCGCCAGCGTGCGCAACGGCGCCGACGCGCGGGCTTTGTTCGAACGCGATTTCGCCGACGCGCTGCCGCTGATTCCGCAATTGGAAGAGGACTTCGAGCGCAATCCGACCGGCTTGCTGGCGACCCTGTACCTGGACCGCTGGCACCTGGACGACCGCGCCGTGCTGCTCGGCGACGCCGCGCACGCGATGGTGCCGTTCCACGGCCAGGGCATGAACTGCGCATTCGAGGACTGCGTCGCCCTGGCCGAGCGCCTGCTCGCCGACGACGATCGCGCCCGCGCCTTCGCCGAGTTCCAGGCCCGGCGCCTGCCCAGTGCGCGCGCGATCCAGGCCATGGCGCTGGAAAACTATCTGGAGATGCGCGACCGGGTCGACGACGACGACTACCTGCTGCAACGCGCCCTGGAGCGCGAGCTGGCCGAGCGCCACCCGGACCGGTTCATGCCGCGCTACGCCATGGTCACCTTCCACCGCATGCCTTACGAAGTCGCGTTCGAGCGCGGCCAGCGCCAGCGCGAACTGCTGGTCGAACTGACCCGCGGCCACGACAGCCTGGGCAGCCTGGACTGGGACGCGGTCGACGCGACCGTGCGCGCGCGCCTGAGCCCGCTGCCCACGGACGAGTGAGCCCATGGCCGCGAGCTTCCTGTTCTACGACCTGGAAACCTTCGGCGCCGATCCGCGCACGACGCGCATCGCCCAGTTCGCCGCGATCCGCACCGACCCCGACCTCAACCCGGTCGAGACGCCGATCAGCATGTTCGTCAAGCCCGCCGACGACCTGCTGCCCTCGCCGATCGCCACCCTGATCACCGGCATCGCGCCGCAGGACGCGCTGCGCGACGGCGTCGGCGAGGCCGAAATCTTCGCCCGCATCTTCGACGAGATGGCGCGCCCGCAGACTTGCAGCGCCGGCTACAACTCGCTGCGTTTCGACGACGAATTCGTCCGCCACGGCCTGTTCCGCAACTTCTACGACCCGTACGAGCGCGAGTGGCGCAACGGCAATTCGCGCTGGGACCTGCTCGATGTGCTGCGCTTGGCGCACGCGCTGCGCCCGGACGGCGTGGTCTGGCCGCAACGCGAGGACGGCGCGACCTCGTTCAAGCTCGAACACCTGGCCGAGGCCAACGGCGTGCGCGAAGGCGACGCGCACGAGGCCTTGTCCGACGTGCGCGCCCTGATCGGCATCGCGCGCAAGTTCAAGACCGCGCAGCCGCGTCTGTGGGAGTACGCCCTGCGCCTGCGCGACAAGCGCTTCGCCGCCGGCTTGCTCGACGTCATCGGCATGACTCCGGTGCTGCATGTCTCCCAGCGCTATCCGGCCGCGCGGCTGTGCGCCGCGCCGGTGCTGCCGCTGGCGCGGCACCCGCGCATCGACAACCGGGTGCTGGTGTTCGACTTGGCCCAGGACCCGCTGGCGCTGCTGAACCTGGCGCCGGACGAGATCGCCGACCGTCTGTACACGCCGACCGCCGACCTGCCCGAGGGCGAGGAGCGGATCGCGCTCAAGGAAGTGCACCTCAACCGCTGTCCGTCGCTGATCGCCTGGAACCATCTGCGTCCGGCCGATTTCGACCGACTTCGGATCGACCCGTCCCAGGTCGAGCGCCGCGCCGCGCAAATCCGCGAGGCCGGGCCGGAGCTGGTCGAGAAAGTCCGCTGCGTCTACGCCCAGGACTCGGCGCGCGAGCCCGGCGATGTCGACGGCTCGCTCTACGATGCCTTCATCAACGAAGCCGACAAGCGCCTGTTCCGGATCGTCCGCAGCACCGCGCCGGAAGCGCTGAACAGCGTGGTCTTCGACTTCCGCGACGCACGCTTGCCCGAGCTGCTGTTCCGCTACCGGGCGCGCAACTGGCCGCATACCCTGGACGCCGGCGAACGCCGGCGCTGGGACGACTACCGGCGCCGGCGCCTGACCCAGGACGCTGGCCTGGCCGAATACGGGTTCGAGCGCTTCGGCGCCGAACTGCAGCAGGCCCGCGCGATGGCCGGCGAGGACGGCGCCAAGCAGGTGCTGCTGGACCGGCTGCAGGCCTGGGCGGCGGAGATCGAGCGCAGCCTGGGCTGAGTCGGGGCCGTAGGGCGAGCAGCGAGCACGGCCGGGACGCGCTTCCGCCGCGCCCGGCCGAACGCGACCTCCACACCGCTCCGTCCCGCCCCGGGCTACTCTCTCTCCGCCGGTTCCGTTTCGGCCGTCTACCCACTCTGCCGCCAACTTCCGCCTTATGCCCAGCTACTTCTCCGAGGCCAGCTTCAAATTCCTGCGTTCGCTGGCGCGCAACAACAACCGCGAATGGTTCCACGCCCACAAGGCGGCCTTCGAGGAGCACGTACGCGGCCCCTTCCTGCGCCTGCTGACCGATCTACAACCGGTGCTGGCGCAGGTCAGCGAGCACTACCGCAGCGAGCCCAAGAACGTCGGCGGCTCGTTGTTCCGGATCCAGCGCGATACCCGCTTCGCCAACGACAAGGCGCCGTACAAGACCCATCAGGGCGCGCGGCTGTTCCACGAGCGCGGGCGCCAGATCGAAGCGCCCTCGTTCTACATCCACCTGCAGGGCGGCGAGTGCTTCATCGCCGCCGGCGTCTGGCATCCGCAGCCGGACACCCTGCGCAAGATCCGCCATTTCGTCCTCGACAACCCGGGCAGTTGGAAAGCGGCCGCCTACGCGCCCGCGTTCCGCAAGCGCTTCGACCTCGACGACAGCGAAATGCTGACCCGCGCCCCGCGCGGCTTCCCGGCCGAGTTCGAATTCGCCGACGACCTGCGGCGCAAGAATTTCGTCGCCCTGCGCGCCATCGACGACGCCACCATGACCGGCCCGCGCCTGCTGTCCACCCTGGAAAAAGACCTGCAGGGCCTGGCGCCGTTCACCGACTACCTGTGCGCGGCGCTGGACCTGGAATTCTGAGAACCGGGCGGCCGCGGCCGGGACACAAGGGGGAGCGAAGGTCGCAGCACGCGCCGCCTGTCTCCCGCCCGCCGCCTCCTGTTCTAATACGCGTCCGCCCTCCGCAAGACGCCGCCCCGGTGCCCGCCGACTTCCGCCGCTACGCCCTGTTCTACCTCGGCTACTACGGCGTGCTCGGCGCCTACACGCCCTACATCGGCCGCTGGGTCGCCAGCCACGGCCACGGCGGCTACGCGGTCGGCGCGATGCTGGCGCTGTGGTACGGCGGCCGCATCGTGGCGCCGCCGACCTGGGCGCGTTGGGTCGCGCGCAGCCCGCGCCCGGGCCATTGGCTGTTCGCCGGTTGCCTGCTCGCGGCGCTGATCTTCGCCGGCTTCCTGCGTTACGACGGCGGCTTGGCGTTGTTCGCGGTGATGGGGCTGTTCGCGGTCTGCTTCAATGCGGTGATGCCGCAGTTCGAGGCCATGACCCTCAACGCGCTCGGCCCGCGCAATCACGACTACGGCCAGATCCGCATGTGGGGCTCGATCGGCTTCCTGCTGGTCGCGGCCAGTTACGGCTGGCTCCTCGACCGGCTCGGCGACGACGTCTTCATCTGGCTCACCCTGCCCTGGCTGGCGCTGACTGCGTTCGCGGCCTGGCTGCATCGCGCCGATCCGGCGCAGCCGCCGCCGGCGGCCGACGCGCCGCGCGACGCCTTGTGGCGGCGCCCGGGGATGCGCCCGCTGCTGATCACCGTGCTGCTGGTGCAACTGGGCTTCGGCCCGTTCTACGTGTTCTACACCCTGCATCTGCAGGCGCACGGCCACGACGGCTTCGCGGTCGGCCTGCTGTGGGCGATCGGCGTGCTGTGCGAGATCGCGATGTTCTGGCAGGCGCCGCGGTTGGTGCAGCGCTTCGGCGCGCCGCGCCTGATCGCCGCCTGCATCCTCGCCACCGCCGTGCGCTGGGTGCTGGTCGCCGCCTTCGCCGGCTCGTTCGCCTGGATGGCGCTGGCCCAGGTCAGCCACGCGCTGAGCTTCGCCGCATTCCACGCCGGCACGATGCGGCGCATGGCCGAACTGTTCCCGCAACGGCGCGACATGGCCGCGGCGCAGGGCCTGCTGTACGGCTTCAGCGGCGGCATCGGCGGCGTGCTCGGCGCCGGCATGGCCGCGCTGGCCTGGCAACGCGGCGGCGGCGCCCTGGCCTTCGCCGCCGGCGCAGCCTGCTCGGCGGCCGCACTCGCCGTGCACGTGTCGATGCAACGTCGCCGCACCGAAGCCCACGCCTGATCCGATCGCCGCCGTCGCGCAGCGCTGCGCGCCGATTCGCGCAGCGACGCGGCACAGTTGCGCGAACTGCACAAAGGATCACGCTTTACATCGCCCCGCTACCGCACTGCCGCATGACAGCAACATGCGCCTACGTATGCTCGAAATCCTGGGCCACGCAGGAAGCGACGGCCGGATCGCCGGACGTGCCGAAAGGAATTCGGCATCGCGCGTCGGGCATTCTCGGGGAGCAGACATGCAACAATTCCGCAATCGGTTGCGACCGTTGGCCGCAGCCGCCGTCGCCGCTGCGCTCGCCGCCGCGCCGCTGGCCGCCGCTGCCAACACCGGCGTCGCCTTCGTCCACGGCACCGGCAAACAGACCAACGCCTACCAGGACTACTGGAAGCCGGCGATGGTCGACAGCGTGCGCCAGGGCCTGGCCAACCCGGCCAATTACACCGTGGTCAACTGCGACTTCGAGCAGTACATGTGGGACAGCCGCGCCGCCGGCTGCCTGGCCCAGCAATTGACCGACTTCATCGCCGCCAAGCAGATCACCCGCCTGATCGTGATCACCCACTCCAACGGCGGCAACGTGATGCGCTGGATCTTGTCCAACCCGACCTACGACAGCCGCTATCCGAACATCATCGCCAAGACCGTGCGGGTCAACGCGATCGCGCCGTCCTCGGCCGGCACCCCGCTCGCCGATGCGGCGATGAACGGCAACGTGTTCGAACAGGCGGTCGGCTGGCTGCTCGGCTACAAATCCGACGCGGTGAAGATGCAGCAAGTCAGCTGGATGGCCAACTACAACCGCAACAACCTCTATGGCACCGCCGGCCGCCCGGCCCTGCCCAAGCCGTTCCGCAGCGTGGTCGGCACCGACGTCGATTCCTCGCCGTTCGACGGCGACAGCTACTGCGGCGGCTACGCCGAGAACGTCGGCCTGGAGACCACCCAGAATTGGCTCGACAGCTGCTCCGACGGCTTCCTCAACTGCTCCAGCCAGTCGGCCGCGGGCAGCGTCTGGTTCCAGGACAAGCAGCGCACCGCTGGCGGCGAGCCGCTGAGCCACAACCAGAGCCGGCGCGCTTGCTTCAACCTCAACACCATCCTGCGCAGCGACATGACCCAATGAGGCCGACGACCATGCGAACGATCCTGACTCTCGCACTGCTCGCCGCAGTCGCCGATGCCTTCGCCGCCGATGCGCCGATGCTGCCGCCGGCGAGCGCCGACCAGGTGCCGCAGCGGCTGAGCGCGCTGGCCGCGCCCAAGGCCGCGATCGAGCGCGCACCGGTGCGCTTCTCTTGGGCGCTGGACCCGTATGCGCCGCTGACCGCGGATACGCAACCGAGCGTGGTCGAGAGCCGCGAGTACTGGCAAGAGGCCGACGGCGCCGAGTTGCAGCGCGGCCTGGACCTGTCCACCAGCGCGCCGGGCGCCCTGATCCGGGTCAGCCCGGTCGCCGGCGCGGCGCAGGTACCCGCCGATGCGGTGCAACTGCGTCGCGCCGGCCGGCCGGTCGCGCTGGCCCAGCGCAACGACGCGGCGCAATTGCAGGCCGCCGGGCTGCAGGTCGCCGACGGCAGCGCCGCGGTGCAACTGGCCGACGAAGCCGGCCCGGGTCACTACGCCCTGCAGGTCGCGCAGGCGCGCGGCCGCTACCTGGTGCACGTGTACGAACCGCACAGCCCGGTGCGCCTGCACGCATCGCTGAGCCGCGACCGCGCCCTGGCCGGCGGCCGCAGCGAGGTGATCGTCGACCTCAGCGACGGCCCGCGCCAGATCGCCGACGCGCAAGGCAGCGCCTTGCTGGTCGCGCCCTCGGGCCGCAGCTGGCCGGTGCCGCTGCGCCGCGGCCGCGACGGCCGCCTGCGCGCGCCGGTGGCGCTGCCGGCCGATGCCGGCGACCAACCGCCGGGACTGTGGGAGGTTCAGGTGTTCGCCGCCGCCGGCGACGTCCAGCGCGACGTGCGCACCGCGCTCGCGGTGGCCCAGCCGACCGCGCGCCTGGAAGGCCGCTACGCCTTCGACCCGCGCCGCATGAGCTTCGATCTGCCGGTCCGCGCCGCCTCGCCGGGCCGCTACGAAGTACGCGGCACGCTGTACGCCAGCGGCCCCGACCGCGCTCTGCGCCCGGTCGCCATCGCCCACAGCGCACAGTGGCTGGACCGCGGCCAGGGCCGGATCGAATTGGCCTTCGACCGCCAGCAACTGCCGTCCGGCTTCGGCGCACCGTTCGAACTGCGCCAGCTCGAACTCAACGACCAGAGCCGCCTGGCCCCGGTCGAGCGGCGCGAACGCGCCGCGCGAATCGGGCGCTGAGCGCCGCGTCGCTCGCGGTTCAAAGCCCCGTCTCCGGCTTGCCGGGCGATGGCTACGCTTTCTAGCCGTCAGCGCCCCGCGCAGCAGCCTCGCATCTAGGTAGGCCCTCTCCCGCTTGCGGGAGAGGGGTTGGGGTGAGAGCCGTGCGGCATCGCGTCTCCGGCGGCCACGCTCGCGTGCGTCGCCGCGGTGAGTCGCGGCTCGCGCCGCTCCTACAGGCAAGGCGGTCCTCGCACACTGAGGCCGCCGGCCCACGCCGGCGACGAACTATCGCGCCGCTTAAGCCGGCGTAAGGCCGACACCGCTAATCTGTCGGCTCACCCTCACCGGACCGCCCCGATGAAGAAATGGATCGCCGCGCTCGCGCTCGTCCTGGCCCTGCTGCTCGGCTACGTCGCCGCCGGCCCGTTCCTGACCGTGCGTGCGATCCGTGCTGCGGTCAAGGAAGGCAACCCCGGCGAGCTGTCCAAACACGTCGACTTCGCCGCCATACGGCTCAGCCTGAAAGCCCAGGTCAACGACTACCTGGTGCGCCGCGCCGGGCCGGAGGTGCAGTCCAATCCATTCGGTGCGATCGGTCTGAGCCTGGCCGGCAGCGTCGCCGGCACCGCGGTCGATGCGATCGCTACGCCGATGGGCATCGGCGCGGTACTGGAAGGCCGCAAGCTGTTGCGCCGCGTCGACGGCAGCGCCGCAGACCGCGACGCCTACGCGCCGGTGGCGCCGGCCGAACCGCTCAAGAAGCTGAGCTATCGCTTCGAATCGCCCTCGCGCTTCACCGCCACCGTCGCCAACGCCGACGGCGACCCGGTGGTGTTCGTGCTGACCCGCGACGGCCTGAACTGGACCGTCACCGACGTGCGTGTGCCGCTGGAGCGCATGTTGCCCTGACCCGCCCCGCCGCCTCGCCCGGGCGCGCCGGCGACGCATCGACCGTGCCAAGAGCCGCACCGCCGGTCGCCGTAGTCGACCGCGCCTCCGGCACGATTCGTGCCGGCCGGTTTTTCACCCTCGACTAACGCCGTCGGGCGCAGCGTCCGCTCGTCCATCCGCAGTCATGAGGGTCGACGACATGAAACGCATCGCCCTGAGCGCGTTGATCGCGACGTTCGCCATCGCCCCGGCGCAAGCCGAGCACCACGAATTCCGCGCGGTCCTGGAAGGCGAACAAGAGGTGCCCCTGGTCTCCACCGCAGGCGGCGGCGGCTTCCGCGCCCGCATCGGCGACGGCGGCGCGATCCATTACGAGCTGTCCTATTCCGATCTCGAAGGCGCCGTGACCCAGGCGCACATCCACCTGGGCCAGCGCGGCGTCAACGGCGGCATTGCGGTATGGCTGTGCTCCAATCTCGCCAGCCCGCCGACGCCGCCCGGCGTGCAGGCCTGCCCGGCGCCGCCGGCGCGCATCACCGGCACCATCCTGCCCGCCGACGTGGTCGGCCCGGCCGGCCAGGGCATCGCCGCCGGCGAATTCGAGGAGCTGGTCCGCGCGCTGCGCCAAGGCAACGCCTACGCGAACGTGCATACCAGCAAGTTCCCGGGCGGCGAAGTGCGCAGCCAACTCGGCGATCGGCGCAACGACTGAGGCGCCCGATCGAACCGGCGCGACGCCGGCTCGAAACAACCGCCGTCCGGACCAGGTCGTCTCAACTTTCCCAGGGTCGGACGACGACGCCGCGCAAGTCGCGCGCGGGCGTGGTCTGTGGTTCGCGCCGCGACGGAGGCTCAGCGATTGGCCACGCCGTGCGGCACATGACCGGCAGCGACGTGATCGCGCGCCGAGCGGATGTTGTGCTCGGAATCGTCGAAGAAGATGTCGGCGCCGAAGGCTTCCAGGAACGGCCCCTTGGAGCGGCCGCCAAGGAACAAGGCTTCGTCGAGGCGGATGTTCCACTCGCGCAGGGTACGGATGACCCGCTCGTGCGCCGGAATCGAGCGCGCGGTGACCAAGGCGGTGCGGATCGGCGCGTCCTGGCCGACCGGAAACGCCGCCTGCAGCCGATGCAGGGCGTCGAGGAAGCCGCGGAACGGGCCGCCCGACAGCGGCTCGCCGGCGTGGCTGCGCTCGTGCTCGGTGAACGCGGCCAGGCCGCCCTCGCGCGACACGCGCTCGCCTTCGTCGTCGAAGATCACCGCATCGCCGTCGAAGGCGATGCGCAATTGATCGGGACTCAGATGCGGCGCCAGCCGCGACGGCGGAGTCGCCGGCAGCAGGGTCGCCGCGGCCACGCCGGCGGCGAGCGCGGCGCCGACGTCCTCGGCATTGGCCGACAGGAACAGGTCGGCGCCGAAGGGACGGATATAGGGAAACGGCGGCGCGCCGTTGCTGAAGGCCGCGCGCTTGATCGACAGGCCGTGATGGGCGATCGAATTGAAGATGCGCAGGCCGCTGTCGGCGGAATTGCGCGAGATCAGGATCACCTCGACCCGGGGCGCCTCCGCCTGCGCGCCGTGATTGAGCGCCAACAGCTTGCGCACCAACGGAAACGCGATGCCAGGCCGCAGCACGTCGTCCTCGTGATCGCGCTGGAACGCGGCATAGGCGTCGATGCCCTCGCGCTCGAACAGCGCGTGGCTGTCCTCCATGTCGAACAGGGTGCGCGAGGAAATCGCGACGATCAGGGGGTCGGCATCACGGTCGGGCATGGAGGCATTGTAGGACGCGTCCGGGCGGATGTGGCGGCGGCGGAGAGAAGCAGCGGACGACCCGATGACAGCGCAACGCTCCGACGGCCGCCGGCCTCCCGGCTCCTATCCGCTGGCGTCTGCCCTTATCCTTGCCCTTTCGCCAGTCCGGACCCGCTCCATGCCCGCCAGCCCCGCCTCGCCCGCTTCCGATCCGCAGCTCGGCCACGCGCTCAAGTCGCGGCAACTGGTGATGATGGGCCTGGGCAGCGCGATCGGCGCCGGCCTGTTCCTCGGCTCCGGCGTCGGCGTGCAGACCGCCGGACCGGCGGTCCTGCTGTCGTATCTGATCGCCGGCACCCTGATCATCATCGTCATGCGCGCGCTCGGCGAAATGGCGGCGGCGCGCCCAACCAGCGGCGCGTTCTCGGTCTACGCCGCCGATGCGATGGGGCCGACCGCCGGTGCGACCCTGGGCTGGCTGTGGTGGGTGCAAATCGTCATCGTGGTCGCGGCGGAGTCGGTCGGTGCGGCCGGCTTGCTGGCGACGGTCTGGCCGGGCCTGCCGGTGGCGGCGACCTCGCTGGTGTTCATGACCGCCTTCACCCTGGTCAATCTGCTCGGGGTGCGCAATTTCGGCGAATTCGAGTTCTGGTTCGCGATCCTCAAGGTCGGCGCGATCCTGGCCTTCATCGCCATCGGCGCGGCGCTGCTGCTGGGCCTGTTGCCCGAGGTGGCCTCGCCCCGCTTGTCCAATTTCACCGATCACGGCGGCTTCGCGCCCAAGGGCTGGGCCGGGGTCGGCGCGGCCTTGCTGGTGGTGGTGTTCGCGTTCGGGGGCACCGAGATCGTCGCCGTCGCCGCAGCCGAAACCCAGGACCCGGAACGCAGCATCACCCAGGCCATCCGCACCGTGGCCTGGCGCATTCTGGTGTTCTACGTCGGCTCGCTGGCGGTGATCATCGCCGTGGTGCCGTGGACCAGCGAGGCGCTGAAGTCGCCGTTCGCGGCGGTGCTGGAGGCGGCGCGGATTCCGGGCGCGGCCACCGCCATCACCCTGGTCGCGGTCGTGGCCCTGCTGTCGGCGCTCAACGCCAACCTCTACGGCGCCTCGCGCATGATCTACTCGCTGGCCCAGCGCCGCGAGGCGCCGCGCTTCCTGACCCACCTCAGCCGCAGCCAGGTGCCGGTGGCGGCGGTGCTGGCCAGCGTCGCTTTCGGTTTCGTCGCCACCGCGCTGGAGTTGCTGTACCCGGAGAAAGTGCTGCCGGCGCTGCTCAACGTGGTCGGCTCGACCTGCCTGCTGGTGTGGACGCTGTCGCTGCTCTCGCAGCTGATCCTGCGCCGCCGCGCCGATCGGGCCGGCACCGCGTTGCCGTTCAAGATGTGGGCCTTCCCCTACGTGACGTGGCTGGGGCTGGGCATCCTCGCCCTGGTGTTCGCCCTGGCGCTGATGACCCCGGGCCCGCGCGTGCAATTGCTGTCGACCGTGGCCCTGACCCTGGTCATCGCCGCGCTCAGCGAGGTCGCCCGGCGCCTGCGGGCGGGCCGCTGATCCAGGCTCGATTCGTCGTTAGAAATATGGGCCAAGTCGTTGATCGAAGAAATTAATCGCGCGTCACTTAATGTCATTTCGAGCTGCCGTGCCCGCAGCCGACGGGGCGGCGGAGCCGACCCGACATGAACTCCGAAAGCCACCGCGTCGGTCTGGTCGGCGCCCTACTGATGCGCGACGGCTTGGTGCTGCTGGGCCTGCGCGCCGGCTTCAAGCGCCTGGCGCCGAACCGTTGGGACATGCTCGGCGGCCATGTCGAACCGGGCGAAACGCCCGAACAGGCGCTGCGGCGCGAAATCGAAGAAGAAGCCGGCGTTCGCATCGACGTCTGCGCGCCATTGGCCGAAGTGGAGCGCGACGGCATCCGGCTGCGGATCTATCGCGTCGACGCCTGGCGCGGCGAGCCGCAGGCCTGCGGCGACGAGCACCGCTGCCTGCATTGGTTCGAGCCGGCGCAGGCCGCCGCGCGACCCGACCTGTCCGATCCCTGGATGCGCGACTTGCTGCTGAAACTGGCCTGAGCCGCGGCCTCAGCCGCTGGTGAACTGCTCGATCAGCATGCGCTCTTCGAGGTTGTGCTCGCGGTCGAACAGCAGGGTCACGGTGCGGTCGCGCGATTCGCGGATCATCACCTCGACCACGTCGCGCACCTCGTGCGAATCGGCGGTGGCGCTGACCGGGCGCTTGTACGGGTCGAGCACGCGGAATTTGACCTCGGTATCGGCCTTGAGCAGCGCGCCGCGCCAGCGCCGCGGCCGGAACGCGGCGATCGGGGTCAGCGCGATCACCGCCGAACCCAGCGGCAGGATCGGCCCGTGCGCGGAGAAGTTGTAGGCGGTGCTGCCGGCCGGCGTCGCCACCAGCACGCCGTCGCAGATCAGCTCGTCCAGACGGGTCTGGCCGTTGAGGTCGATCCGCAGGTGCGCGGCCTGGCGGGTCTGGCGCAGCAGCGAGACCTCGTTATAGGCCAGCGAGCCGAAAGTCGCGCCGGACTCGGTCTGGGCCACCATCTCCAACGGCCGCAGCACCGCCGGTTCGGCCGCGGCCAGGCGTTCGAGCAGGCCGTCGCCGGCATCGGCGTACTGGTTCATCAGAAAGCCGACCGTGCCCAGCTTCATGCCGTATACCGGTTTGCCCAGCGCGCCGTGGCGATGCAGGGTCTGCAGCATGAAGCCGTCGCCGCCGAGGGCGACCAGCACATCGGCATCGCCGGGTTCGTGCTGGCCGTGCCGGGCCGACAGGACGGCGAGCGCGCGCTGCGCATCGTCGGTGTGACTGGCGAGGAAGGCGATGCGGGGCGTCGCGGTCATCGGCGGCTCCGTGAACAGGCCGCCAGCATAACCCGCCGGCCGTGGCGGTTTCCGCACGCCCCGTCGCGCCTCGCCGATGCCGGCCTGCGGACGCATTCCGCAGGACGCGCCGCACCATTCCAGGGTAGGAGCGGCGTCCCTCAGGGATTCCCTCTGGTCACAAGCCGCGACCGCGTCGCCACAGCCACGGCGCAAGCGCAGCGATCCCTGTAGGAGCGGCGTAAGCCGCGACCGCGCCGGCTCGGCTGTGGCGTCGCCCCGGATCGGCCGTGGTTCTGCGGTCGCGGCTCACGCCGCTCCTACAAGAGGGGCGATGCTTGCGCCCATAGCCATACAACAAAGAGCCCCTCCCTGGCGGGAGAAGGCTCGATGGCAGCGATCCCTGTAGGAGCGGCGTAAGCCGCGACCGCGCCGGCTCGGCTGCGGCGCCGGCCCGGATCGGCCGTGGT